>NZ_JBITIP010000007.1:0-233157 GCF_044459125.1 Nonomuraea sp. NPDC050383 | reverse complement strand
TGTCGTCCGGGCCGGCGGTGATGCGCATCGGGTAGACGCCGCTGGTGGGCAGCGGGTATTCGGTGATCGTCCCGCTGGTGGTGATGCGGCCGATCTGGTTGGCGATCGTCTCGACGAACCACAGGGCGCCGTCCGACCCGACCGTGATACCCCAGGGGTAGGCGTCGCTGGTGGGCAGCGCGTATTCGGTGATCGTCCCGCTGGTGGTGATGCGGCCGATCTTGTTGGCGTTCGCCTCGGTGAACCACACCGCGCCGTCCGGGCCGGTGACGAGGTGCGCCGGCTGGGAGTCGCTGGTGGGGATCGAGTACTCGGTGAACAGGCCCGCTGTCGTGACTTTTCCGATCTTGTTGGCGTAGTTCTCGGCGAACCACAGGTTGTCGTCCGGACCGGTCGTGATCCCGATGGGGGCCGCGGGGATGGTCGGTATCGAGATCTCGCTGATCGACGGCGCCTGCCGGGCTTCGGGCGCGAGCCTGTCCGGGCCGGTGTTGCGGGGCGCCGGAGGGAAGTGGCACTTGATGCGCCGGTGGTTCGGCATCTGCTTGAGCTTCAGGCAGATCGTCACCCAGGGCCGCGGAGGCGACGGCGGGCGCGGCGGGGCGGTGGACGCGGATACGTCCATGGGGGCACTTGCCGCCAGGGCCAGAGCCATGACCATGAGCGGGTAGCCCAGGCGCCGAGTCAGACGAGGCATGACATCCCTTCCAGAACAAGAGCGAACAGGGAACGCGGGTGGACCGCCGGGCACCGTTGCGTCGTCGGGATCTGCGGCATCGGGCCGCCGTCTGCGGATGCGTCCGGCATCGGCGCGCATGCTGGTCCGGGTCCTGCTCCAGGCCGTGGTGTCGCCTCAGGTGCGGCCCCCGCGACCCCAATATCTCCCACGGCCGCCGTTCGCCTTCGGCCTTCTGTGTCTGTGGCCCGTCATGGAAGCGCCAACTCGGTGGGTGGAGAGCGCCTTGATCGGTTCAAGGCCGCCGTCGGGTGTGCCCTGTGCGCCGCGCCGGAAGGGACGCGCCGCTCAGGCGACCGAGTGGGTGACGGTACCGGTGTAGGCGCCTGCGACGGCGGAGGCCGGGACGGTGATGACGAGCGTCGGCTGCCAACTCGTGGTTTGAGTGGTTACTGCCGCCTTGCGTCCGGTGAACGCGGTCACCGGCGCCGTCAGAGCGGCCTTCTGAGCGGCGGTGGCCTGGCCGGGGGCGCGGCTGCCGCCGCCCGATGCGGCGGTCGCGGGGCCGGACCAGTAGGAGACGTCGGCGGTCGTGATGGTCTGCGCCGGTGTTCCGGCTCCGGTGGTGAAGCTCGTGGCCGAGACGGTCGCCGTCCAGGGGGGAACGCCTGCCCGGCTGTCGGACACGGTCACCGTCCCCAGCAGGGCGTTGACGGTGGCTCCCAGGGCGGCGCTGCCGAGATCCACCGAGGCGGGCACGGTGATCGTCAACGGGTCCGCGCGCCAGGCAACCGTCGCGAGGGGCACGAACCCGGAGGGCGAGGCGGACAGGGAGGCCGAGAGCGCGGGCGTGTCGAGGGCGAGCAGCACGACGAGCGACGTCGTCAGCGGCAAGAGCGTTCGCGCGACGTCGCGGTTCGCACGGCTCGGCTTCATGTCGATTCCTCACACATCCCTCGGGGCGCCGCGGGTGGGGCATCTCTTCGACGGGCGGAAAGACCGATGGCAGCTTAGATCACATGATCCACGCCGGGTCCTGTGACTTCGTCCATGGACGGCAAATCCGGGGTAAAGACCACGACACGCACCACTCGCGCCCGGTCGCCTGAACACGCCGCGCCGGCCTCGCCCCAGCCGCTCCGGCTGGTGGGCCGCGCGCATGCACCAGATCTTCCGTACTGTGCAGGTCCGCGCCTTCCGCCGGATATCAGTGACCACGATGACTGCCAAAAAGTCACCATATGGTCGCCAAGACTTGGCGCATGTCCTCTCGGGGAGGCATCCCCTCAGTGATCGCTACGGAGAATGTGCGCTCATAGGGACCGGCCACAAGGCAGGCGCTCAAAGAGGGAGATCACCCGTGTCCAAGAGCCGTCTCGGCATCGTCCTGACAGGTGCTGCCAGCCTCGCGGCGGCCCTGACGGTGGCCCCGGCCGCACAGGCCACCACCTGTCCTGCGTCGACCACCTGCTCCACGACGGTGACCTTCACCGTGACCGCCACAAGCGGGCTGACGATCACCGTGCCGACCAGCCAGGTCAGCGTCGGGAGCGGTACACCGGGCACTCAGATCAGTGGAAGCCTCGGCACGGTCACGGTGACCGACCAGCGCGCCGCCCTCAACGCCACCTGGGTGGCGTCGGCGGTCGCCGCGACGGGCGGCTTCACCACCGGCGGCGGCACCGCCGCCGAAACCATCCCCACCAGCGCCGTCCTGTACTGGTCCGGCCCGGCGACCGCCAACTCCGGCACCGGCACCCTCGTCCCCGGCCAGATCAACGCGGCCGCCGCGCAGTCACTGGACGTCTCGCGCACCGCCTTCAGCAAGACGAGCGGCTCCGGTGACAACTCCGCCGCCTGGAACCCGACCATCGTGATCAACGTCCCGTCCCAAGCGGTAGCGGGCACCTACACCGGCACGGTGAACCACTCCGTCGCCTAACTCGCATGCCCACCACCCTGCTCCCCCGGCCCTTCCGCGCGATGCTGCTCGTGCTCATCGCGTCCGCGATGCTCGGCACTCCGGCGATCGCGCAGACAGGCCGGGGAGAAACGCGTCCCAGCGGCAAGAACAGCATCGGCATCAGGTTGCTGGAGATTCCGGCCAACCGGGTGGACGACCCGCGCTCGCACGCCTACATCGTCGACCACGTCAATCCCGGCACCACCTTCACCCGGCACGTCGAGGTCTACAACGCCTCGCGCGAACCCCAGCGGGTGCGGCTGTACGCGGCCGGCGCCGGTATCAGCCGCGGCCGTTTCACCTTCGCGCCGGAACGAACCGCCAACGAGCTGAGCTCGTGGATCACGCTCAACCACGCCACCGCCGTCCTGCCCCCACACGGCAGGACACCGGTCAAGGCCACCATCGCCGTGCCCGCATGGGCTCCCGAAGGCGAGCGATACGCCGTCATCTGGGCAGAAGTCTCCGCCCCCGGAGCAAGCCGGCAGAAGGGCATCACCCTCGTCAACCGCGTCGGGATCCGCACCTACCTCGACGTCGGCCCCGGCGGGGAGCCGCCCACAGACTTCAAGATCGGCGAGATCATGCCTCAGCGGACCGGCGACGGGCAGCCAAGAATCGAGGCCGCCGTCGCCAACACCGGCCAGCGCGCCATCGACCTCGAAGGCCGGGTGACAATGTCGGGCGGGCCGAGCTCACTGAGCGCCGGCCCCTTCCCCGTCGAGCGCGGCACCACGCTGGCCCCCGGCCAGCAGGGAAGCGTCTCGATCCTGCTGGGCCGAGACCTGCCCGACGGGCCGTGGAAGTTCAGCCTCACCCTCGAGAGCGGCCGGATCGAGCACACCCGGACCGGGACGCTCACCTTCCCGCAGAAGCCGGGAACGTGGGGCCTGGCGGCCTCGATGGACTCCCCGCTGTCCCTTCTCCTCGCACTCGCCGGCGCGGCGACCCTCGTCACCGCGGTGACCCTGCTCGTCGGCTTCCGCCGTTTCCGCGCGCGCCGCAAGCGCCCGGCCCCACCTTTCCTCCGTGGCGACCTCGCCTGACGGCACCCTGGATCGCCTCCAGCCGGGCACGGAGGGACGGACCACGACGAGGGACGCGATCTGTGCGAACCATCACATCCCGCACAACTTGCGGGTGGCGGCCGTGCATCCGGTGATATTCATGATCATATTGTTGGAGAGCGAAAGGATATTCGTGCGCACACGCAAGCTGGCAACCCTCCTGGCCGGCGCGTCCCTCGCCGCCACCACCACGCTGGTGGCGGGCGCCGCTCCGGCCGGCGCGACCGGACCCTGCGGCAGCAGCTACTCCCGGGTCGGGGTCTACGCCATCTCCAGAGGAGACGGGACCCGCACCGGCACGCTGGAGGTGTACTACAGCTCCAGCACCGGGAAGAACTGCGCTCTGACGTACGGCTACGGCGCCTACGCCGACACCAGGAGCTGGAAGAGAGTCACGATCTCACGAGGTGACGGCAGCGGGGAGGACACCGATGCCGGGCAGTACAAGACCTACGCCGGCCCGGTGTACGTCTCGGCGCCCGGCCAGTGCATCGACGTCGCCGGAACGGTGCCGGACTGGGTGACCCGCGAGCTCAACAACGTGCACTGCGGCTGATCCGCTGCTGACCCCACCGGGCGCCATCCACGCCTGAGGTGCGACAGCGCCCCGGCCCGCACGAGGCGGGCCGGGGCGCCGGGTCCCACGCCCCGCTGCCGTACGTGGCGAACGGCGCGTAGACCTCCGGCTCCCAGGAGAAGACGCCCAACCCGCCGAAGCTCTTCAGACCGGTGACGAACGCCCGGAGCGAGTCGCGCACCTGGGCCGGCTTGTTGAGTGGCCCGCCGTACTCGACCTGCATGACCGGTCTGCCGTGGGACGTCTGAGGCGGATCTCCCCTCGCCCACGCCCTGCCCCGGCGCGCGGGTCAGCTCTCCGGGTGCACCATGAGAAGGACGGCGCGGTTGTTCGCGGCGTGACCTCGGTACAGGTGCGGGCGAGCGGCATCGAACCGAATGGAATCGCCTTCGGCCAGGTCGGTGGGGGCATCGGCCGGGCCGGTGGTGACGCGTCCGTTGGTGAGCACGAGACATTCCTCGACGCCGGGCAGGTGGGCGTCGGAGTGCTGGGTGCTCCCGGCGATGGCGACGTCGTAGACCTCCACGGTGCCGCGCAGCCTGATGCGGTGGAGCAGACGCGCGCTGACCGCGTCCCCCTCGACCTGTGGCCGGCTGTCACCGGCGCGTACCACCTCCACCGTCGAGGCGGGCGTTTCCAGCAGCTCACCGAGGGACGCCTTCAGCGCGGTGGCCAGGGCCCACAGGGTGCTCAGGGTCGGGTTGCCCTGGCCCTGCTCGATGCCGTGCAGCGTGGTCTTGCTGATGCCACTGGCGGACGCCAGGTCGGCCAGCGATGTTCCGGCCGCCGTGCGCAGTCGGTGCACGTTCCGCCCGACGACTTGCGTAAGGTCCATGCGTATCAGCATAGTGAGATATCTGTACCAGTAAAATGGTTTCGAGTTCGGAGGCGACATGACAGTGACGCGGTTGCGCGACATTCCGGGCATCGGCGTGGACACCGTCGGTGACGCGGCCGACGCCGTGGCCGACCCGGAATTCCTGCGTCTGGAGAATCTCGACACCGACCTGCGGCCGCCCGCCGTCGCCATCGCCGCCACGCACGCCGCCATCGACGACGACGCGGCCAACAGCTATCTGCCCTTCCAGGGGCGTCGCTCTCTTCGCGCAGCCGCCGCGGCGCACGTCGGGCGCGTCTCAGGGCGCCACTATGACGCCGACACCGAGTGCGTCAGCGTGGCCGGCGGGCTCAACGGCATCCTCAACACGCTGCTCGCCACCGTGGAGCCCGGGCAGGAGGTCGTCCTGTGCGACCCGGTCTACGCCGGCCTGGTCAACCGGGTCCGGCTCGCCGGCGGCATCCCCCGCTTCGTCCCCGCACAGGCCACCCCGGACGGCTGGACCATCGACGCCGAACGACTCGCCGACGCCGTCGGACCCGACACGGCGGCGGTCCTGATGATGGGGCCGGTGATGCCGACCGGCCTCGTCCTGGACGACCGCCACTGGTCCGCCCTCGCTGACGCCTGCGAACGCCACAACGCCTGGTTGATCTACGACGCGGCCATGGAACGCATCCGCTTCGACGGCCGCCCCGCCAGCCACCCCGCGGCCCACGAGGGCCTGGCACGGCGTACCATCACCGTCGGTTCGGCCGCCAAGGAGCTGCGGCTCATCGGCTGGCGCGTCGGCTGGGTCGTGGGCCCTTCCGACATCATCGCCGACATCCGCCTGGTGGGCTTGACCAACGTCGTCTGCCAGGTCGGTCTGGCCCAGGACGCCGTGGCCGCCGCACTGGACGCGCCCGACGCCGATGCCGACGTCGCCGCCGCCACCGCCGAATGGCAACGGCGCTGCGAGGTGGTCCTGCACCAGCTCGCCGCCTACCCGGCCGTCCGGCCGCACGGCGGCTGGTCACTCCTCATCGACACCAGACCCCTGGAACTGACCGCTGTCGAACTGTCCCGCCGCCTGTTCGACCGGTCCAAGATCGCCGCCACCCCCATGGACGGCTGGGGTCCCAGCGGACGGCACTACCTGCGACTCGTGTTCGCCAACGAACCCGTCGAACGCCTCACCAGCCTCGGCGATCGCTTCGGCCTGGCCATCCGATGACAGGCCGGCGAACAAGCCTGGCCGACGCCGTACGACGCCTACGCGGTCTCGGGCATCGGGGAGCGTCCTTGGATGCGCCAGGGCATGTGCTGGAGAGTCCAGGTGTTGCCGTCCGGGTCGGCGAAGCGAGCGTAGTAGACGCCGCCCAGGTCCTCGACCGGACCCACGTCCGCACCGCGCTCCAGGAGTGCCTTACGGGCCTCCTCGATGTCACTCACCACCAGGTGCAGGCCGCGCAACGTGCCGACCGGCATGTCGAGGGACGAGATGCCCTCGGTCAGGGTGATCGAGCAGGCCGAGCCCGGCGGGGTGAGCTGAACGATGCGAACCCCGTCCGAGGGCCGCACGTCGACGTCCACGTGGAAGCCGAGGCGGTCGGCGTAGAAAGCCTTGGCCCGGTCGATGTCCGTGACGGGCACCGGGACGAGTTCGAGGAGAAGCGCACCGGGATGGACGGGCGGTCCGGTGAGGCCGGCCGGGATATCGGCGGTGTCGGCCGGGATTTCGGTCCGCGTGGGCTGGGTGTCGGTCATCAGAGTTCGCCTTTCGAGGTCGTCTCGTTGAGCATCTCGGCGAGACGGTCGTACGCCTCGCCCGCGCCGCGTTTCATGGGGGTACGGAGCACGCTGTCGCGGACCTCCCGCGAGGGGTAGCGCACTGTGATGGTCATCGCGGTTCGGCCGTCCCGCTCGTCGAAGACGGTGGTGACGAGGGCCTCACCTGCGTCCCAGCCGTCATGGACCTCGCTCTGGACCAGCCGGCCGGGCGCGTCCACCTCGTGGAACACCCCGCGTTGGCCCAACTCGGCACCGTCCGGCCCGCGCGAGACGAAGCGCCAGACACCGCCCGGACGCAGGTCGATCTCACAGACGACGAGGTGCCAGCCGCGCGCGCCGTGCCACCGCCGGAGCAACTCGGGCCGGGTGAACGCGTCGAAGACGAGCCGGCGGGAGGCGGCGAACGTCCTGGTGAGTACGAGGTCGGTGTCGGACACCGCCCATACCGTCAGGCCTTCGGCCTGCTCCTGCCGCGGCATCATGGGCTTTCCCGTTCGACGGTGTCCGGTCCGCCGGACTCGAGCTCGCCGAGCAGGTCGTCCAGCCTCTGATAGCTCTCCTCCCAGTAGGAGCGGTAGTTCGCCAGCCACTCCATGGCGTCCTTGAGCGGGCCGGCCTCCAGCCGGCGGGGCCTGCGCTGCGCGTCGCGTCCACGCGAGATCAGTCCGGCCCGCTCCAGCACCCGCAGGTGCTTGGAGATGCCCGGCTGGCTCATCGCGAACGGCGCAGCCAGCTCGGTCACCGTGGCCTCGCCCTCCATCAGCCGGGCCAGAATCGCTCGCCGGGTCGGGTCGGCCAGCGCGGCGAACGTCGCGTCGAGAACGTCGGCAGCCATATTGATTACCCTTCGGTTTTATAACTGATTGGTTTTGTACCGTACCGGTTGGGCCTCGTCAAGAGATTCGGTTCAGTGCCCGCGCCGGTCCGATGTCGTCCAGATGGCGGGTGATCATGGTTTCGCCTGTGCGGTCGATGACAAGCGCGCACGACACCTCGTGGGGCGCGTCGTCCGGGCGGAGGCGCGGGAGGGGCAGAATCGGGGCGTGCGGATCGGGATGCTGGGGCCGTTGGAGCTCCGGGCGGACGACGGGACCCCTGTCGAGGTGGGCGGGGCACGCCTGCGGGCGGCGCTGACCGTCCTGGCGCTCTCCCCCGGGCAGGTGGTGCCCATGGCGCGGCTGGTCGACGGGGTGTGGGGTGAGCGCCCGCCCGCCGGAGCGGTCAACGCGGTGCAGGCGCTGGTGTCGCGGCTGCGCCGGGCGCTGCCCTCGGTCCCGATCGAGTCCCACCCCGCCGGCTACCTCCTGGCTGTCGAGCCGGACACCGTGGACGTCGTGCGGTTCGAGCGGCTGGCCGCGGCGGGGCGTTCCGCGGCGGCGGGCGACCCGGCCCGCGGGGCGCGGATCCTGCGGGAGGCGCTGGCGCTGTGGCGCGGTCCGGCGCTGGTGGACGTGGCGGGGGCGGACTTCTTCGCCGCGCCGGTCGCCCGGCTGTCGGAGCTGCGGCTGTCGGTGCTGGAGGATCGGGTCGAGGCGGATCTCCGCGTGCCGTCCCGCGACGGGGCGGGTGCCGCGTTGGTCGTGGAGCTGACGTCGCTGGTCGCCGAGCACCCGCTGCGTGAACGGCTGGCGGGGGCGCTGATGCGCGCGCTGTGCGCGACCGGGCGCCGGGCGGAGGCGCTCTCCGTCTACGAGCGGGCGCGGCGGGCCCTCGCCGAGGCCCTGGGCGCCGATCCATCGCCCGAGCTGTCGGCGCTGCACACCGCGATCCTGCGCGGCGAGGTGGCCGCGGCCCCCGGAGCCCCTGCCGCGGCGCGCGCGGCGGACGTCGCGGCGGGGGTTCCCGGTGATGCGGTGCGGACGAATCTGCGGGTGCCGCTGACCGGGCTCGTCGGGCGGGAGAACGACCTGAAGCGGGTCGGCGACCTGCTGGACGGGCATCGGCTGGCCACGCTCACCGGCCCCGGCGGGTCGGGCAAGACGCGGCTGGCCGGCGAGGCGGCCCACGCCTTCCTCGACCGGCGGGCCGGCGGGGTGTGGCTGGTGGAGCTGGCGCCGGTGCGGGAGGAGGCCGAGGTTCCGCGGGCTGTGCTGGCCGCGCTGCGGATCGGTGAGCAGGCGTGGGGAGGGCCCGTGCCCGAGGGCGACCCTGCCGACCGGCTCGTGGCCGCACTCCGAACCCGGGACCTGCTGCTCGTCCTGGACAACTGCGAGCACCTCGCCGACGCGGTGGCGGCGCTCGCCGACCGGCTGCTCGGCGAGTGCCCGCAGCTGCGGATCCTGGCCACCAGCCGTGAGCCGCTGGGGCTGACCGGCGAGGCGCTGTGGCCGGTCGAGCCGCTCGCCCTGCCGCCGGAGGGCGCGGGTGCCGCCGAGGCGATGAGGTACCCGGCGGTCAGGCTGCTGGAGGAGCGGGCGCGGGCGGCGAACCCCGGGTTCGAGGTGAACGAGGGCACGGCGGCGGCCGTGGTGCGGATCTGCCGGGCGCTGGACGGCATGCCGCTGGCCATCGAGCTGGCGGCGGCACGGCTGCGCACGATGACCGCCGAGCGGCTGGCCGAACGGCTGGGCGACCGGTTCCGGCTGCTCACCGGCGGCAGCCGGGTCGCGCTGCCCCGGCACCGTACCCTGCGGGCGGTGGTGGACTGGAGCTGGGACCTGCTCTCGGACGAGGAGCGGGCGCTGCTGCGGCGGCTCGCCGTCTTCTCCGGCGGCGCGACACCGGAGGCCGCCGAGCAGGTCTGCGCGGACGACGGCACAACACCCGAGGCCGCCGAGCAGGTCCGCGCGGACGACGGCACAACACCCGAGGCCGCCGAGCAGGTCCGCGCGGACGACGGCACAACACCCGAGGCCGCCGGGCGGGTCCGCGCGGACGACGGCCTCGTCACCGGGCGGGCGGCGGGAGAGGCCGGGGGTGGGGAGCGGGTGCTCGGGCTGCTGTTCGGGCTGGCCGACAAGTCACTGCTGGTGGTCTCCGACGACGAGGGGCCGCGGTTCGGGATGCTGGAGACGATCCGGGAGTACGCCCTGGAGCGGCTGCGCGAGGCCGGCGAGCTGGAGCGGGCGCGCCGCGCCCACGCGGCCTGGTTCGCCGCGTTCGCCGAGGCCGCCGACCCCCGTCTGCGCCGCGCCGGCCAGGCCGTGTGGCTGCGGCGGCTCGCCGCCGAGCGCGCGAACGTGGACGCCGCCGTGCGCGACGCCCTCGCCGCGCGCGACCACGCGACCGCGGTACGGCTGGTGGCGGCGATGGGCTGGTGCTGGTTCCTCGACTGGTCGCTGAGCGGCCACAAGGCGGAGGGGGCACGACTGGCCGCCGAGGTGCTGGCCATGCCCGGCCTGGGCCTCCCGTACGAGGGCCCGGTCGAGGGAGCGGTGGAAGGAGCGGTGGAAGGAGCGGCGGACGGCAGGGTCGTGGCGGCGGCCTGTGCCGTCGCCGCACTGTTCGAGCTGAACGGGCACGGTGACGAACGGCGGGCCGGGGAGTGGATCCGGGCGGCCGAGGGGATCGCGGCGCGGACGTGGTGTCCCCACCCGCTGGCCCGGCTGATCGGGCCGCTCAGCCGCATGCCGGCCGACTCCGGCGCCTTGGCGGCGGGCGCGCTGGAGGGGCTGTTCGCCGACGAGGACCCGTGGGTGCGGGCCATGGCGCGGATGAACCAGGCCCTCACCTGGATCGAGGCCGGGCGCCGGCACGGTGAGGCGGAGGCGGCGCTGGAGAGCGCCCTGGCCGGGTTCCGGGCGATCGGGGAGCGGTGGGGCGTCTCCTCCGCGCTCACGGCGCTGGGCGGGCTGGCCTCCTGGCGGGGCGACCTGGAGGAGGCGGCGGGTCGTCACGAGGAGGCGATCGCCGTGGTCACCGAGGTGGTGCCCGGCGAGGACGTGTGGCAGATGCGGCTGAAGCTGGCCCACCTGCGGTGGCTGGGCGGCGACGCGGACGGCTGCGCGGCGGCCCTGGCGCGGGCCGAGCGGGACACCGAGCGGATCGGGCTGCCCGACGGGCGGGTGGCGGTCGCGTACACCAGGGCGGAGCTGGCCCGCTGGGCCGGTGACCCCGGCGCGGCCCGCGCGTACCTGGCCCGGGCCGAGGACCTGGCGCGGGGCATCCCGGTGAGCTGGGGGTTCCGGGCGATGGTGCTGGACTCGCTGGCGTACCTGGACGCGCTGGCCGGTGACCTGGAGTCGGCGCGCGCCCATCGCGCCGCCGCGCTGCCCTGGGCGTTGCGGTCGATGAGCGCCCCGGCGGTCGGGCTGCTGCTGGTGGGCGTCGCCGACCTGGCCCTGCGGCGCGGGCGGCCGCGCGAGGCGGCGCGGCTGCTCGGGGCGAGCCGCGCCGTGCGGGGCACGCCGGACCTGTCGCAACCCGACGCGGCGCGCGTGGAGGCGGCCGTCCGGGACGCGCTCGGCGACGCGGGGTACACCGAGGCCGAGCGGGACGGCAGGGACGCGACGTTCGCGACGGTCCGGGAGCTCGTCGAGCCCACCCTGACCCCTTGAGAGGCTAGCTGCCCGGGGGCACCGGGGTGAGGCGGTGGTCCCGCGGCGGCTCGACGCCGAGCAGGTGCCGTACGAGGAAGTCCCACTTGCGGCGGTTGACGTAGTGCTCGTACCCGGCGAACACGTGGTCGGCCCCTGGCACCACCAGCAGCTCGAAGTCCTTGTCCGCGGCGATGAGCCGCTCGGCCAGGCGCAGCGTCTGGTGCGGTGAGACCTGCGTGTCGAGGCCGCCGTGGACGAGCAGCAGCCTGCCGGCGAGCCGGTCGGCGAGGTCCACGTTGGACGCGGCGGCGTACGTCTCCTCGTCGTACGGCCCGTTGTACGCCTCCGTCGTGCCCGGATCGCCGAACCGGGCGTCGTGCGGACCGGCCTCGGCCACCCCCACCGTGAAGACGTCCGGATGGCCGAGCATGGCCCGGACGGCGGCGTGACCGCCCGCGGAGATGCCGAACACCCCCACCCGATCGAGGTCCATCCACGGGCGGTCCCCGCCGAGCTCGCGCAGGGCAGCGACGTGGTCGTCCAGACCGCCGTCGCCGAGCCGCCGGTACGACGCGTCGTGGAACTCCTTGCTGCGCCCCGGCGTCCCGCGCCCGTCGAGGGCGATCACGACGAACCCGAGCGCCGCCACCGCCTCGGCGTCGTAGCCGTGCCAGCCGGGATCGAACGAGGGGCTCACCCGGGTCACGGCCGGGAAGGGGTACAGGTGGTGCAGCACCGGATACCGCCGGGCGGGGTCGAACCCGTGCGGCCGGTGCAGCACCCCGTACACGTCGGTCCGCCCGTCCGCCGCCTTGACGCGGAACCGCTCGGGCGCGCTCCAGCCGGCCGCGACGAGCCCGGTGATGTCGGCGCGCTCCAGCTCGACCAGCACGCTCCCGTCCCGGCCGAGCACGCGGGTCACAGGGGGCGTGCCGGTGGTGGAGGCGGTGTCCACGACGTACCCGCCGCCGGGCGGCACGACGGCCGCGTGGTCCAGGTCGTCGCCGGTGATCCGCTCCACGCCGGAGCCGTCCAGCCCGGCCCTGCACACGGTACGGCGGTACGGGTCGTCGGGGACGAGCCCGGAGGCGGTGAAGGTGACGACCCGGCGCGCCTCGTCCACGTGCAGGATCTCCTGGACCGCCCACTCCCCCGACGTCACCTGGTGGCGGAGCTCGCCGGTGCGCGCGTCGTACAGGTAGAGGTGGCCCCAGCCGTCACGCTGCGAGTACCACAGCACCTCGTCCCCGCCGGAGCCGCCGCCGAAGCCGCCGCCGAAGCCGCCGCCGGAGTCCCTGCCGGAGTCCCCGCCGGACAGGACGCGCACGAGGTGGGGCCGGTCGAGCCGCTGCGACGGCTCCACCCGCGTGGCCCCGCTCTCCTCCACCAGGGTCGTCACCTCGCCGGTGGCCGGGTCGAGCCGGCGCAGCCGCAGGGTCCGCGCGTCCCGGGAGCGGCTCAGGTAGTGGACGGCCGAGCCGTCCTCCGACCACCACGCCCATCTCAGCAGGATCGGCGACATCGTCGGCATGGCCTCAGGCTCCGCGCGGGCGGGCACGGCCGCGCCCGTGGCCACGTCGAGCACGACCAGCTCGGCCTCCGGAAGCCTCTCGTCACCGGGGTACGGCTGGCGCAGCGTCACCAGCCGCGGCTCGCCGCCGTCCGCCGGCGCTGCCTCGACCAGGTGCGTGAGCCGTACGCCGTCCTGGACGGTGCGGTGCGTCAGCACGCGGGTGGAGTCGGGGGACCAGGCCACCGCGGGAGGCGCGTGCGGCAGGCCGAGGCGCTTCAGGAACGGGGAGTACATGAAGAAGTCGGGGCTCGCGCCGTAGTCGTGGTCGGCGTCGCCGTCGGAGGTCAGCGGCCGTTCCCCGCCGTCCTCCAGGGAACGCACCCACAGGTCGTGGCCGCGGCGGAACACCGCGAGCCGCCCGTCGGGCGAGCGCGCCTCCAGGGGGCCGGTCGGCGGCGGGCCCGGGACGCGCTCGCACGCCGAGCCGTCGGCCCGGCACCGCCAGCGCTCCCCGAACGCGTCGAACTCGACATCCCCGCTCCCCCCGCTGTCCCCGCCCGGCGGGCCGGTGCGGACGTCGAGGGCGGCGATCGGCAGCGCGCGGGCGTCCACCTGCTGTCCCGACGCCTCCGCGAGCGCGGCCGCGACCTTGTCGTGGTCGAACGCGGGCTCCCGCGTGCCCGCCTCCGGGTCCACGAGGACGAACCGCGCGCCCTCGGCGGCGTCCACCGCGTACCAGAAGCGGGCTCCCCCGTCGATCCACCGGGGCGTGATCTTGCCGCCGCGGACGAGCCGGCGGCGGTTGTGGCGGAGCAGCAGCTCGGCGGCCCGGTAGGCGGACGCGTCCAGGCGTGCCGGGGTGCCGGGCGAGATGTGGGGCGGCGTCATGGCGGTCGTTCCTCTCCTGCGGGACCGCGTCGTGTCCGCGGCCCCCTCTGGCGGGTCACCGTGATGCTCGCGGAGGCCGCCGACAGCCGCCTGAGCGATCGTTGACAGATCGCTGACACGCTCGCGCGGACGGCGGGCGGGGGCCGTCACATGCGCTCGCGCGGACGGTGAGCGGGAGCCGTCACATCCGCCCGCCCGGATGTGCCAGAGTCATGACGGCACACGCGCGTGAAGGAGAACACACCGATGACCCCGGCTCCGCCCCGTACCGCACTCCGGCGCAAGCAGGACGTCCTCGACCGGCTCGCCGGTGACGTCGACGCCTGGGTGTCCACCGCCGGCCCCGACGGCTGGCAGCCGCACCTGGTGCCGCTGTCGTTCCTGTGGGACGGCGCCACCCTGCTCCTGTCCACGGCGGCGGACAGCCCCACGGGCCGCAACCTGCGGCACAGCGGGCGGGTCCGGCTCGGGCTCGGCCACACCCGCGACGTGATCGTGATCGAGGGGTCCGTCGAGACCGTGCCGCCCGCCAGGCTGCGGGAGGAGGAGGGCGACGCCTTCGCCGTCAAGACGGGCTTCGACCCGCGCGCGCTCCCGACGCCGTACCTCTACTTCCGCGTCACGCCGCTGCGGATCCTGGCGTGGCGGGAGGAGAACGAGCTGAAGGGCCGCGAGCTGATGCGCGAGGGCCGCTGGACCGTGACCTGAGGCACCGTACCCGCATCTCCCGGGCGGCGGCCTCTAGGATGGCGCGTCATGACCGTTCCAGACGTCTCCCAGCTGCGCAGGGACTCGGCCCTGCGGGCGGCCCGGCGCCCCCGGGGGCCGGAGCTGGCCGCCGTCGGCGACATGGAGGGGCCCGGCGGGCTCCGGCTCCGCCACTACCGGCCCTCCCCCGAGGCACGGCCGCTGGTGGTGTTCCTGCACGGCGGGGCCTGGGTGATCGGCGACCTGGACACCCACGACCGCACCTGCCGGCGCCTCGCCGCGCGCTGCGACGTCGAGGTGCTGGCCGTGGACTACCGGCGCGCCCCCGAGCACCCCTACCCCGCGGCCGTGGACGACGCGGTCGCGGTCCTGCGGTGGGCCCGGCCGGCGGCGGTGGCCGGTGACAGCGCGGGCGGGTACGTGGCGACGATGGCGTGCCTGCGGCTGCGGGACGAGGGCGGGCCGCTGCCGGCCGGGCAGATCCTCATCTGCCCGAACACCGACCTGACGCTGTCGATGCCCAGCGTCGCGGAGAAGGGGTCCGGGTACGGGCTCGACGCCGGTTTCCTGTCCTGGGCGGTAAGCCAGTGGACGTCCGGCCCGGAGGTCCGTGACGACCCGCGGGCGAGCCCTCTGACGGCCGCGGACCTGCGCGGCATGCCGGACAGCATCGTCGTCACGGCCGAGCACGACCCGCTGCGCGACGAGGGCGACGCGTACGCGCGGCGGCTGGCCGAGGCAGGGGTGCGGGTGACGCACCGGCAGGAGCCGGGGCTCGTCCACGGCTTCATCCAGAACATGGACCTCACCTCGCCCGAGGCCGCCGCCGCCCACGAGCGGCTCTTCCAGGACATCGCCGGCATGCTGGGCGGCCGGGAGGGTCACTCGGCCCCGCGGTAGGCGTACAGGTCGTCGACGAACTTGCGCTTGAGGGCCGGCACGCGGTCCACCACGGTGAAGTAGCCGCGCATCCCGGCCAGCAGGGCGCGGCCGATGACCGGCTTGTGCGCGGCGCCGTCGCCGTCCATGCGGCTCAGCGAGTCCTTCACGCGGGCGAAGCCGTACGGGATCATCTGGCGTTCGTAGGCGGCGACGGCGTCGAGCACCGGCTTGCCGCCGGCCAGCTCCCGGCACAGCAGCATGGCGTCGCGCAGCGCGGTGTTGGCCCCGACGCCCTGGCCGGGGGTCATCGTGTGGATCGCGTCGCCGAGCAGCGTGACGTTCGTGGTGGGCCAGGGGTCGACCGGGACGGAGGTGCGGATGTTGATCGGGAAGCAGCTCCCGGGGTCGGCCAGCGTGAACAGGCGGCGCAGGTCCGGGTGCCAGTCCCCGGTCATGCCGAGGGCGACGTCCACGAGGTCGGCGCCCCGCAGGTCCATGATCCCGGCGGGGAAGCGGGAGGCGGCGGCCGACAGGCCCCAGTTGATGTAGTCGCGTGTGTTGTCGTAGAGCAGGCCCGGCCAGCGCTCGATCAGCTCCCGTTCGCTGCCGCCCACGTCATGCTTGATCCCGCCCTCGCGGCCCCACTTGAACTCCATGACGTGCCAGATGCAGAACATGCCCCTGGGCGCGAACATCGCCGAGATGCCGTAGAACATCTCCGGCGTGAGCAGCCGCCGCGTCTCCTCGGTGATCGGCACCTTGGCGGAGATGGCGATGATGCCGCTGTCCTTGATCCGGGCGTGCGGGAGGTACTGCCGGCGCACGCGGGAGCCGGTGCCGTCGGCGGCGACGAGCACGTCCCCGGTCGCGCTGCTGCCGTCGGCGAAGAAGGCGGTGACGGTGCCGTCGGCATTGCGCTCGTAGCGGGTGAACTCCTTGCCGAAGTGGACGACGTCCTCCATGCCGGTCAGCAGCACCTGGCGCAGCGTCATCCGCGACACCGAGCGCTCGGTGTTGACCGGGTCGTCGTCCTCGGGGCGGAGCGGGAAGGACGCCGTGGTGCCGCGCTTCTCGGTGAGGACGTTGAAGAAGCGCGGGGCGCGGGCGCAGGTGGCGGCGAAGGTGTCGAACAGCTCGGGCGGCAGGCACTCCTTCAGCGCCCGGTTGCCGGTGGGGTCGATGCCGACGCGGTAGCCGTGCAGGCCGTCGGCGCGGGTGCGGTCGCGCTCGTAGACGGCCACGGGGACGCCGGCCCGGCGCAGGCCGTGGGCCAGGCACATGCCGCCGGTGCCGGCGCCGATGATGATGACACGCATGACAGGTCCTCTCCGAGGCACAAGGAAGGGATTCGTCTCGTTCGTCATGTATCTTGATGTTCGAGACGTCTTTATCTTGAAGTTCGAGAGGCTTGAATGTCAAGGAGAATTCCGGGCGAGCTCCGCGACGCCGTGGGCGAGGAGATGCGGCTGATGCAGGCCGCGGTCGACTCCTTCGACGAGGCGGCCGCCGGCGTCCTAGGCGTGAACCGTACGGACCTGAGGTGCCTGGAGATCCTCGCCCAGGGCCCGGTCATCCCGAGCGTGCTGGGGCCGGCGCTCGGCCTGACCACGGGCAGCGTCACCGCGATGCTCGACCGGCTGGAGAAGCTCGGCTACCTCACCCGCTCCCCCGACCCCTCCGACCGCCGCAAGGTCGTCGTGCGGATCACCGAGGAGGCCGGCGCCAGGACGTGGGACCTGTACGGCCCGTTCGTCGCCGAGGGCGAGACCATGATGGAGGACTTCACGCCCGAGGAGCTGGAGCGGGTGGCCGCCTTCCTGCGCCGCTCACGCGAGATGTACGAGCGGCACGTGGAGCGGGTGCGCGCCCAGCCGGTGGCCAGACGGCGGGGCGCGCGCCGGTAGCCGCACCACGCGGAGAAGGCGCGCCCTCGCGCCGGAATGGTGGTGGCCGGCGGCACGCCGCGCTACAGCCCCTGTCGTCGCCGCACGTCGGTCGTGAGCTTCGCCAGCAGGCGCACGAGCGTGGCCCGTTCGTCCTCGGACAGGCCCGCGACCAGGCCGGCCTCACGGCTGAGCACCGAGTCGACCGATCGCTCGATCAGCGCGTGTCCCTCGTCCGTCAGCGACACGTCGACGCTCTTGCGCCCCGTCGCGCCCGGTGCCCGCCGCACCAGACCGTCACGCTCCGCGCGGGCGACGCGCTGGGAGATCGCGCCGGCCGTCACCAGGGTGCGGCCGGCCAGCTCGCGGGTGGACAGCGTGTACGGCGGGCCGGAGCGGCGGATCACCGACAGCAGGTCGAGCGTGGCCGCGTCGATGCCGGCCGCGCGCAGGACACGGACGCGATCGTCGGCGAACATCTTCGCCAGCCGCCAGATGGGCGTGACGATCTCGATGGAGTCCGTGGGCGTGCCCGGACGCTCGCGCTGCCAGGCCGCCGCGATCTCGGCCGGCTCGGCCGGGTTGTCGGTCACTGTCCGCCCTCCGCTATGTTTAGATCTAAACGATAACACCGCCCGAGGGAGGAAGCGTGACCAGAACTGTCCTCGTCACCGGAGGCACCAGCGGCATCGGGCGCGCCGTCGCCGCGCTCTTCGCGGCCGACGGCGCGGAGGTCCACATCACCGGGCGGCGGCCCGACACCGTCGAGCCGGCCGCCAAGGAGCTCGGCGTGCACGGCATCGCCTGCGACGCGACCATGCCCGACCAGGTCGCCGAGCTCGGCGCGCGGCTGGACGGCCCGCTCGACGTGCTCGTCAACACCGCCGGTGGACTGCCGGAGACGCCGCCGGCCGGGATGCCGCCCCTGGAAAGGCTGGCCGCCGAGTGGCAGTCGAGCGTGTCGACCAACCTGTTCACCGCGGTCCTCACCACCGCCGCGGTCCGCGACAAGCTGACCGCGGGCTCCTCGATCATCAGCATCGGGACGATCGGTGCGGAACGCCGCGGCGGATCCTACGGCGCGGCGAAGGCGGCGCTGGCCGCCTGGAACGCCGCGCTCGCCGCCGAGCTCGGCCCGCGCGACATCACCTGCAACGTCATCTCCTCCGGCTACGTGACCGGCACCGGCTTCTTCGGCGGCGGCATGACGGAGGCGCGTCACCAGGCGCTCGTCGAGGAGACGCTGCTCAAGCGGCCGGGCACGCCCGGCGACATCGCGCAGACCGTCTTCTTCCTCGCCTCGCCCGGTGCGCGCCACATCACGGGACAGACCATCCACGTCAACGGCGGCGCCTTCACCACACGCTAGCCTCAGCCGTCAGCCGTTGATTGACGCCAGGGGGGCTCAGGACACGTAGAGCCGCAGGTGATCGGCCGTCAGGGAGGTGCCGGTGGCCACCAGGTCGGCCGGGGTCCCCGAGAACACCACCTGGCCGCCGTCGTGGCCGGCTCCCGGTCCCAGGTCCACGATCCAGTCGGCGTGGGCCATCACCGCCTGGTGATGCTCGATGACGATCACCGTGTTGCCGTCGTCCACCAGCCGGTCCAGCAGCCCGAGCAGCTGGTCCACGTCCGCCAGGTGCAGGCCGGTGGTCGGCTCGTCCAGGACGTACGTCGTGCCGTTGCGGGCCATGTTGACGGCCAGCTTGAGCCGCTGCCGCTCGCCGCCCGACAGGGTGGTGAGCGGCTGCCCGAGCGTGAGGTAGCCAAGGCCGGCGGCGGCGAGCCGGTCGAGGATCGTCCGCGCCTGGCCGGAGCCGAAGAACTCGAGCGCCTGCGCCACCGGCATGGCCAGCACCTCGCTGATGTCGCGGCCCCGCAGCCGGTACGCGAGGACCTCCGACGTGAACCGCCTGCCCTCGCACTCCTCGCACACCGACGCCACCTCGGCCATCATGGCCAGGTCCGTGTAGACGAGGCCGATGCCCTTGCAGGCCGGGCAGGCGCCCTCGGAGTTGGCGCTGAACAGGCTCGCCTTCACCCCGTTGGCCTTGGCGAACGCCGTCCGGATCGGGTCGAGCAGCCCCGTGTAGGTGGCCGGGTTGCTGCGGCGCGACCCGCGGATCGGCGACTGGTCGGCGACCACGACGCCCTCGCGTCCCGCGACGTACCCGTGGATGAGCGAGCTCTTGCCCGAGCCGGCAACGCCCGTGACGACGGTGAGGACGCCGAGCGGGAGGTCCACGCTCACGTCGCGCAGGTTGTGCCGCGTGGCGCCGCGGACGGGCAGGTGACCGGTGGGGCGGCGGGCGTCCTGGCGCAGCTTGACGCGGTGGCTGAGGTAGCGGCCGGTCAGCGTGCCGGAGGCGCGCAGCCCGTCGAGGTCGCCGGCGTAGCAGACGTGACCGCCCTGGGCGCCGGCGCCGGGGCCGAGGTCCACGACGTGGTCGGCGATGGCGATGGTCTCCGGCTTGTGCTCGACGACGAGCACCGTGTTGCCCTTGTCGCGCAGCCGCAGCAGCAGGCCGTTCATGCGCTGGATGTCGTGCGGGTGCAGCCCGGCGGTCGGCTCGTCGAAGACGTACGTGATGTCGGTGAGGCTGGAGGTGAGGTGCCGCACCATCTTGACGCGCTGGGCCTCGCCGCCGGACAGGGTGGAGGACTCGCGGTCCAGGCTCAGGTAGCCGAGACCGATCTCGACGAGCGAGTCGAGCGTCTCCAGGAGCGTGTCGAGCAGCGGCTTGACCGAGGCGTCCCGGATGCCGCGGACGAACGCGGCCAGCTCGTCGATCTGCATGGCCGAGCAGTCGGCGATGCTGCGGCCGGCGACGAGGCTGGCGCGGGCGGCGTCGTTGAGCCGGGTGCCGTCGCAGGCGGAGCAGGGGGCGAGCTTGACCGCCCGGTCGGCGAAGGCGCGCGCCGCCGTCTGCATCGACTCGCGGTCCTTGGCGAGGTACAGGCGCCGGACCTTGGTGACGAGCCCCTCGTAGGTGAACGTGTTGGAGCCCATCTTGATCTTGGTGGCGGGCTTGTGGAGGAAGTCCTCCCACTGCTCCGTGGTGTAGTCGCGCAGCGGGGCGTCCGGGTCGAACAGACCGGTCTTGGCGTAGAGCTGCCAGTACCACGTGTCCTTGGCGAAGCCCGGTGCCTTGATCGCGCCCTCGTTCAGGGACAGGTCGCGGTCCACCAGCTCGTCCACGTCGATCTGGGACGTCTTGCCGAGCCCCTCGCACACGGGGCACATGCCCTCGGCCCGGTTGAAGCTGAAGGCGAAGGGCGGGCCGGCGTGCGGCGCGCCGAGACGGCTGAACATGATCCGCAGCATGGTGTGGCAGTCGGTGGCGGTGCCGACGGTCGAGCGGGCGTTGGCGCCCATCCGCTCCTGGTCCACGATGATCGCGGCGCTGAGGTTGCGCAGCGCGTCGACGTCCGGGCGGGCCTGGGAGGGCATGAAGTTCTGGAGGAACGCGGTGTAGGTCTCGTTGATGAGCCGGCGGGACTCCGCGGCGATCGTGTCGAAGACGAGCGACGACTTGCCGGAGCCGGAGACGCCGGTGAACACCGTCAGGCGCCGCTTGGGGATGTCGAGGGAGACACCCGCCAGGTTGTTCTCCCTGGCGCCGCGCACCTGGATGACGTCGTGGCTGTCGGCGGCCAGCTTGCTGGGGAGGGAGGAAGGCATGCCTGCAAGTGTGTCATTGACCTCCCCGTTGAGACTTTCGGCGCGGGTACCAGGAGAGGCTGGTGCCGAACCCTCAAACCGGGGGACGCCGGGAAGAGTCAGGGCCTGAGACGGGCCAGGGAGTCGGGGGTGAGGCGGGCGGCGAGGGCCTCCAGCAGGGCCGTGACCTCCGTGACCTCGGTGTGGCCGGCGGGCTCCGCGCCGCCCAGCGCGAGCGCCAGCGCGGGCTCGATCGGCGCCGCGCGCACCTCGGCCACCCGGTCGGACAGCTGGGGCGCGTGCCTGATCACGGTCCTGCGCCGGTCGCGGGGGTCGGGCTCGGTCACCACGGCGCCCGCCTCGCGCAGGCGGGCCACAGAGGCCGACACGGCGCTCTGCGGCAGGCCGGTGCGGGCGACGATCTCGCCCACCGAGGTGTCGGGATGGCTCCGGACGTCGCTGACGACGATGAGGACGGTGCGCACGCTCGTGGTCTGCGGCCCGATCCCCTCCGTCGGCATGGCCTCCTCGCCGATCTTCATCAGCGTACGCCCCAGCAGGAACAGGTCCACAGCGTTCATGGCCCCACAATACATCAAATCTGATGGGTTGCCGCGTCCTGTCACGCCGGCGGCCGCGAGGGGGCGGGAGAGTGCTCGGGCGGCGGGTCGATGCCGAGCTGCTCGGCGCGGACGAGCCCGGCCGCGGCGTCGGGAACCAGGCCGAGGCTGACCGTGTTGCGGCCGAGCAGGGCGTTGAGCGCCCAGTCGGTGGCCACGCGCAGCCGGTTGCCCGCGCCGGGCAGGGCGTACAGGTGGTAGCCGCCGGTGACGGCCTTGGCCGGCGGACCGGTGACGGGCAGGCCGAGCGGCGCGGCGGCGGCCTGGGCCCCGCCGAGGTCCGCGACGGTGCCGAGGTCGCGGTGCCGGTACGGCCGGGCCCTGCCGTGTCCCAGGCTCGCCGCGACGTTGCGGGCCGCGGCCCGGCCCTGGCGCATGGCGTGCTGGGCCGTCTGCGGGCACACCGAGCCGGGGCGGCCGAGGTCGGGCACGGCCGCGGCGTCGCCCAGTGCGAAGACGTCCGGGTGCCCCGGCACGGCCAGGTCGGCGCCCACGGTGAGCCGGCCCCTGTCCAGGGGCAGCCCCAGGTCCTCGACGAGCGGGCTGCCGGTGACGCCCGCCGTCCACACCAGCAGCCGGCACGGCACCGTGGTGCCGTCGCTGAGGTGCGCGGTGTCGGGGGTGAGCCGGTCCACCAGGGTGCTCAGCCGCACCTCGACGCCGCGCGAGCGCAGCACGGCCAGCGCGTGGTGCGACAGGCGCGGCGGCAGATGCTCCAGGACGCCGTGGCCGTGCTCGACGAGGATCCAGCGGATGTGCTCGGCCCGCAGCCGCGGGTAGGCGCGCAGCGCGGACGCCACGAACAGCCGCATCTGCGCGACGTACTCCGTCCCGGCCAGCCCCGCGCCGACCACGACGAACGTGGTGCACGCCTGCCGCTCCGGCCCGTCGGGCAGGCCGTCGGCCCGCTCCAGCTGGGCCAGGACGCGGTCGCGCAGGTACACCGCCTCGATGACGGTCTTGAAGCCGTGGGCGTACTCGCGCAGCCCCGGCACGTCGCGGATGCGGGTGACGCTGCCCGGCGCGAGCACCAGGCGGTCCCAGGAGAGGGTGGACTGGCCGCCGTCGTGGTGGCGGACGGTCACCGTGCGGCTGCCCAGGTCGGCGCCGGTGACCTGACCGGTCCACAGGCGGGTGCGCCGCAGCGACCGCAGCGGCACGGCGACGTCCGCCGGGTTGACGGTCCCGGCGGCGACCTGCGGCAGCAGCGGCGTGTACAGGTGGTAGTCGGTACGGCTGACCAGCACCAGCTCGGCCGCGCCGGGCGGGAGCAGTCTCTCCAGGCCGCGCAGGGAGTGGTAGCCGCCGAACCCCGCTCCGACGACCACGATCCTGGGCTTGGGCATCGTTTCCTCCCTCCAGGTGCCTGGCCGTCCCGTGGCCGGTTCAACCCCGGCTTGGGGGGATCCATGGCGGCCGTTGGCGTTTCCGGGGCCACCCGCGGGAGGTGGCGACGGGCGGAGTTCTAGGCTGGAAGGCATCGGCCGGTCTGCTCAGCGGGAAGCCTTCCCGGAGGCGCCGGCCGGTGGAGCAGTCAATCCATGGCCGTGGTGAGCGAGTCCACCTTCGTCGGCCGCAGGCACGAGGTGGCCGCGGCTCGGAAGGCTCTTGCCCGGGCCCGGCTGCTCACGCTGACCGGCACGGGAGGCGTCGGCAAGAGCCGCCTGGCGCTCAAGGTCGCCGCCACCCTGCGCGGCGCCTTCCGCGACGGGGTCGAGGTCGTGCAGCTCTCCTCCCTGGCGGCCGGCGAGCTGCTGGCGCCGACGGTCGCCGCGGCGCTGGGGCTGCGCGACGGCGACTCCGACCCCATGGCGCTGCTGGAGGACCACCTGGCCGGGCGGCGGATGCTGCTCGTCCTCGACAACTGCGAGCACCTGCTGGAGGCGTGCGCCCGTTTCGCGGCCCGGGTGCTGCGCGAGGCGCCGAGGCTTCGGCTCCTCATCACGAGCAGGCAGAGGCTGGGCGTGTACGGCGAGCACGTGCTCCCGGTTCCGTCCCTGCCGGTTCCGGACCCGGGGCTGCCGCCGCACGTCATAGCCCGGCACGACGCCGTGCGGCTGTTCGCCGACCGGGCGGCCGACGCCTCGCCGGGGTTCCGGCTGACCCGGGAGAACGCCGCGGACGTGGCCATGCTCGCCCGGCGCCTCGACGGGCTGCCGCTGGCGATCGAGCTGGCGGCGGCCCGGCTGCGCACGGTGCCGCTGGACCGGCTGGCGCGCGAGCTGGACGAGCGTCTTCAGGCCGTGACGTCGCCGGCCACGCTGCCGCCGCGGCAGCGGACGCTGCGCGCGACCATGGAGTGGAGCTACCGCCTGTGCTCGGCCGGCGAGCAGCGGCTCTGGGCCCGGCTCTCGATGTTCCCCGCGGGGGCCGGCCTGGAGACGGCCGAGGCGGTGTGCGCCGGCGGCGAGGTGGACGGGTGCGAGGTGCTCGACCTGGCGGCGGGGCTGGTCGACAAGTCGATCCTCATCGGCGAGCAGGCGGAGGGCTGCGTCAGGTACCGCATGCTGGACACCATCCGCGCGTACGGCTGCGAGCGGCTGGCCGGCGACGAGGAGCGGGACCTGCGCGAGCGCTACCTCGGCCACCACCGGGACCTCGTGGCCCGCAACCGGATCCACGAGACGGTCCCCGACCAGCTGGAGCGCTACCGGCTGCTGCGGCGGGAGCTGCCCAACCTGCGCGCCGCGATCGAGACGTGCCTCGGCGGGCCGGGACCGCCCGCCGTGGGGCTGGAGATGACCGCGTCGCTGTGGTCGTTCTGGCTGCTGTCCGGCTCCGCCACGGAGGGACGGTACTGGCTGGAACGCGGCCTGGAGCGGGTGACCGCGCCGGACCGCGGCCGGGCGACGGCGCTGTGGGTGTACAGCATGCTGGCGCTGCGCCAGGGCGACCCCGCCGCGGCGGCGCCCCGGCTGGAGGAGTGCGGGGCGCTGGTCCGGCGCGAGGGGTTCGCGGACGTGCTCCCGTACGCGGTGCGGACCAGCGGCGTGGCCGCGTTCTCCACCGGCGAGCCGGGGCGCGGGCTCGCGCTGCTGGAGGAGTCGCTGGCGCTGCACAGGGCGGCGGGCGACCTCGACGGGGTGGCGTTCAACCTGTACTACCTGGCGGCGTACGGGGCGAGCCAGAGCCCCGGGCGGGCGGCGGAGTGCGGCGAGGAGATGCTGGCGCTGTGCGAGGAGCACGGGGCGCCCGTGACCCGCTCGTACGCGCAGCTCGTGCTCGGCATCGTGCTGTGGAACCTCGGCGACCTGCAGCGGGCCGAGGAGCTGGTGGGCGAGGCGGCGGAGTTCACCCGCGACATCGACGACAAGTGGTGCCTGACGCAGTGCGTGGAGGTGCTGGCGTGGGCGGCGGGCGCCCACGGCGACCACGGCCGGGCGGCCCGGCTGCTGGGCGCCGCGCACGCCCTGTGGCAGTCCGTGGACGCCTCCCCGTTCCGGCTGTCGTACCACGCGCCGTGGCATGAGCGGTGCGTGGCGCGGGCCCGGCGCGCCCTAGGGGTCCGGGCGTATCAGGCGGCGTTCCGGGAGGGCGCCCGGCTGGGTCTCGATCCGCGGCCCCTCGCAGGTTCCGGCAGGCCGGGGGCTCATCACGCGTCCGGGAGGGTATGACTGAACCCGACATGGCCACGGGGGCGACGACGCGACGGGCAACGGGGAACCTGCCCGTCGAGTTGACCAGTTTCGTGGGGCGCCGGCAGGAGCTGACCGAGGCGCGGCGCCTGCTCTGCGCTGGGCGGCTGCTGACGCTGACCGGCGTGGGCGGCGTCGGGAAGACGAGGCTGGCGCTGCGGCTGGCCGCCGAGACGGTGCGGAGCTTCCCTGACGGGAGCTGGCTGGCCGACCTCGCCCCGCTGGCCGCCGGGGAGCTGCTCGGCGAGACGGTCGCCCAGGCGATCGGCTGCCCCCGCAACGACCTGGAGGGGCTGCGCGAGCACCTGCGCGGCCGGCGGACGCTCCTGGTGCTCGACAACTGCGAGCATCTGCTGCCCGAGTGCGCCGCTCTGGTGGGCGAGCTGCTCGCGGCCGGGCCCGGCGTGCGGATCCTCGCCACCAGCCGGCAGCCGCTGCACGTGGCCGGCGAGAGCGTGCTTGAGGTGCCGCCGCTGACGGTGCCGGGCGCCCCGGGCGCCGTACCGGCTGCCCCGGGGGCCGCGCCGGAAGCCCTGGAGACCGTGCCGGACGAGCTGCCCGGTCCGGCGCTCACCCCCGTCGCTGGACCGGAATCCGGAGCGGCCCCCGAACCCGCGTCCGGCACGAGATCCGGAGTGGCGTCCGGAGCGGCGTCCGGTGGGCCCGGGGTGGTCGCGGCCGGCGCCGGGACGGACGGGGAGGCGGACCCCGGGCCTGGCCTCGGGCCGGCGCCGGAGGTGCTGTCGGAGGCGGTCAGCCTGTTCGCCGACCGGGTGGCGGCCGTGGTGCCGGACTTCACGGTCGACGCGGGCAACAGCGTGGCGGTGACCCGGCTGTGCCGGCGGCTCGACGGGATCCCGCTGGCCATCGAGCTCGCGGCGGTCCGGATGCGCGTGCTGTCGGTCGAGCAGATCCTCGACCGGCTCAACGACCGGTTCCGGCTGCTCTCCCAGGGCAGCCGGGTGGCGATACCGCGCCAGCGGACGCTGCGGGCGCTCGTCGACTGGAGTTACGACCTGTGCACGCCCGGGGAGCGCGCCCTGTGGCGGGAGCTGTCGGTCTTCTCCGGGGGCTGGGACCTGGAGGCGGCGCAGCGGGTCTGCGCCCCGGACGAGATCGCCGGGGCGGCCGTGTCCGACGTGCTGACCGAGCTGGTCGACAAGTCGATCGTGCTCCGCAGGGAGCAGGACCCGGGCTTGGCGGGCCTGCCGCCCGAGGAGCACGGGTACGGTGCCCGCTACGACATGCTGGAGACGCTGCGCCAGTACGGCGAGGAGCGGCTGGCCGAGTCGGGCCGGCGCACGGCCCTGCGGCTGCGCCACCGCGACTGGTGCCGTGAGCTGGCCGAGCGGGCCGAGGCCGAGTGGTTCGGCGAGCACCAGATGCGCTGGCTGGCCCGACTCCGCCTCGAACAGGCCAATGTGCGCGCCGCCCTGGAGTTCTGCCTGAGCGAGCCGGGGCAGGCGTGGGCCGCGCTGGAGATCGGCGCGGCGATGTGGAGCCACCGGCTGTCGTGGACGTCGCCGAGCGAGGGGCACCACTGGCTGGAGCGGGCACTGGCCGCCGAGACCGCGCCCGGCTCCGCGCGGGCCAAGGCGCTCTGGGTGGACGCCTGGCTGGTGCTGCTGCGGGGCGACCCCGCCGCCGCGCGGCCGCTGCTGGAGGAGTGCCGGGCGCTGTCCGAGCGGCTCGGCGACGAGGCCGATCTGGCCGGGGCGGTGCACATCACCGGATTCGCGGCGCTGCTCGCGGGCGCCTTCCCGCGCGCGTTCACGCTGCTGGAGGAGGCGCTGGAGCGGCGGCGGGCGCTCGGCCACCGGGGCCACGCCTGGGTCACGCTGCTCCAGCTCGCGATGGCCGCCGTGTTCATGAACGCTCCCCGCTCGTCCGCGCTGTGCGAGGAGGTCCTGGAGACGGCCCGGCGGGAGCGCGCCGAGTGGTCGGTGTCGTACGGGCTGTGGATCGTGGCCCTGGACCGGTGGCGGCTGGGCGACGCGCCGGCGGCCGCCGCCATGATGCGCGACGCGATCCGCGTCAAGGTGCGCTGCCACGACCACCTCGGTCTCGCCCAGTGCCTGGAGGGGCTGGCGTGGATCCTGGCCGGCGAGGGGGCGCGGCCGCGCGCCGCCGAGCTGCTCGGCGCCGCCCACATGGTGTGGCGGTCGATCGGGACGTCGCTGTCGGGGCTCGGCCACCTGGCGGGCCTGCATGACCGGTGCGAGCAGCTGCTGCGGCGCGGGCTGGGCGACGAGGAGTTCACCGCGGGCTTCCTGCGCGGCTCGGAGCTCACGCTGGACGCCGCGGCGGCGTACGCGCTGGAGGACGGGCTGCTGCTCGACACCGGTGACGCCGAGCAGGAGCCCGGTGTCGCGGCCGTGCTGACCCGCAGGGAACGGGAGATCGCCGAGCTGGTGGCGCGGGGGCTGAGCAACCGGCAGATCGCCGAGACGCTGGTGATCGCGCAACGCACCGCCGAGAACCACGTCGAGAACGTGCTGCGCAAGCTGGGCTTCACCTCGCGCGCGCAGATCGTGCGCGCCTGGAACACTCGTCAGGCCGGCTGAACAAGCCCTTGACCTTTGGTTCTGTACGATGAACGGAACATCGGACGGGCCGTCGCAGCTTGCCCGCCGGGCGATCCGAGCCCCGCGGAGGGGCCTGTGCACGACTGCGCCAGCCACGATCTCGGCAGGGCTGAGCCGGAGCCGCTTGTCCGTGTCCGCGGGCTGCGCAAGCGGTTCGGCGGCATCCCCGCGCTCGACGGCGTCGATCTCGACCTGGCCCGCGGCAGCGTCCTGGCGCTGCTCGGCCGGAACGGCGCGGGCAAGTCCACCCTGATCAAGATCCTGGCCGGGGTGCACCGCGCCGACGCCGGGGAGGTCACGGTGGCCGGGCACCCGCTCGGCGGCCGGGCCGCGGCCGGCCGGATGTCGTTCGTCCACCAGGACCCCGGCCTGGTCGACTGGATGACCGTCGCGGAGAACGTCGCCCTGGGCGCCGGTTACCCCCGCCGCGGCGGCCTCATCTCCGGACGCGGGACGCGCGTGCGCTGCGCGGCGGCGCTCGACGCGGTCGGCGCCCGGGTGGACCCCGGCGAGCGGGCGGGCGATCTCACCCGGGCCGAGCGGGCGCTGGTCGCCGTGGCCCGCGCGCTGGCCCGCGACACCGAGGTGATCGTGCTGGACGAGCCGACCGCGAGCCTGGGCGCGGCCGACCGCGACCGGCTGTTCGGCGTGCTGCGCGGGCTGCGCGACCGTGGCCGCGGCGTCGTGTACGTGAGCCACCGGCTCGCCGAGGTGCGCGAGCTGGCCGACAGCGTGGCCGTCCTGCGCGACGGGCACCTGGAGCGCGCCATCGTGGCGGGCGAGCCCATCGACCACGACGACCTGGTGCGCGCCATCGTGGGCGGCGAGCCCGCCGTTCACCGCCGGCCGCGCCGGGAGCCGGGTGAGGTGGTGCTGAGCGTGCGCGGCCTGCGCACCGCGCTGGCCGGTCCGGTCGGCTTCGACCTGCGGGCCGGCGAGGCGATCGGCCTGACCGGGCTCGCCGGCGCGGGACACGTGGACGTGGGGCGGGCGCTGGCCGGCGTGCGGCCCGTCCTGGACGGGCGGGTGCTGCTGGACGGGCGGCCCTACCTGCCGGCGTCGGCGCCGGAGGCCGTCGAGGCGGGTGCCGGTCTGGTCGCGGGCGACCGGCTGGAGGAGGGCGCCGCCCCCGGCCTCACCGTCCGGGAGAACGTCCTGGCCAACCCGCGCCTGCGCGGCGGCTCACCGCTGACCTGGATCGGGCCTCGCGAGGAGCGGACGCGGGCCGCGGGCCTGCTGGCGCGCCTCGGGGTCCGACCCGCCGACACCGAGCTGCCGTTCACCGCGCTGTCGGGCGGCAACCAGCAGAAGGCGCTGATCGGCCGCTGGCTGTGGACCGGACGGCGGGTGCTGATCCTGGAGGAGCCGACGGCCGGGGTGGACGTCGCGGCCCGGCCCGAGATCTACCGGCTGCTGGACGCCGCCCTGAGCGAAGGTCTGGCGGCCGTGCTGGTCTCGGCCGACGCCGAGGAGATCACACACGTGTGCGACCGCGCGCTCGTCCTCACGCGCGGCGCGGTGACCGCCGAGCCGGCCGGCGACGCCCTCACCGTCACCGGGCTCACCCGCGCCGTCACCGGGACGGACCGCTGATGGCCGCCGGAGGCCGGGCACCCCGGCGCCGGTCCGCACCCGGCAGGCTCGTCGGCGCCTACGGGCTGCTGGCGCTGGCGGTCCTGCTGTTCGCCGTGTTCTCCCTGGTGCTGCCCCAGACCTTCCCCACCCTGGCCAACCTGCGGGTGGTGCTGTCCACGAACGCGATCACCGCGATCCTGGCGCTGGGCGCGATGGTGCCGATCGTCACGGGCAAGTTCGACCTGTCCATCGGGTACGGGATCGGCCTCTGGCACGTCGTTACGCTGAGCCTCATCGTGTCGGCCGGCTGGCCGTGGCCGCTGGCCTGCCTCGGCGTCCTGGCGGGCGGGGCGCTGGCGGGGGCGGTCAACGGGCTGCTCGTCGAGTTCGCCCGCATCGACTCGTTCATCGCCACCCTCGGCACGGGCAGCGTGCTGTACGCGATCACGGGGTGGGTGACCGGGGGCGCGCGGATCGTGCCGGGCCCCGGGGGGCTGCCCGGCGGGTTCACGAGCCTGACCGACGCGACGGCGCTGGGGCTGCCCGTGCCCGCGCTGTACGTCGCGGCGCTGACGGCGGCGCTGTGGGTGATCCTCGAACGCCTCCCCCTCGGGCGCTACCTGTACGTCATCGGCTCCAACCCGCGGGCCGCCGAACTGGCCGGCATCCGCACCCGCCGCCACGTCTGCGCGGCCTTCACCGCCTCCGGGCTGGTGACCGGCTTCGCGGGCGTCCTGCTCGCCGCCCAGAACCAGATCGGCAACCCGAGCGTCGGGCTGGACTACCTGCTGCCTGCGTTCACCGCGGCGCTGCTCGGCTCGTCCGTGATCCGGCCGGGCCGGCCCAACCCGCTGGGCACGGTGGTGGCGGTCGCCATCCTGGCCGTCGGCCTGTCGGGGCTCGGGCAGCTCGGCGCGGAGTTCTGGGTGACTCCGCTGTTCAACGGGCTGACGCTGCTCGTGGCGGTGGGCCTCGTCGGCTTCTCGGCCCGGCGGCGGCTGCGCGCCCGTCCCCCGGCGGAGAGCCGGGGAGCCCCATGAGCCCCGCCCCGCCCGTGAGCGCCGGCTGTTCCAGGCGCGCCACCGCCCGGCCCGTACGCGCGACCACCCCGCCCGTACGCGCGACCGCCCCGCCCGTGCGCGCGACCGCCCGGCTCGTGCGCGCTGTGGCCGCGCTGCTGCTCGCCGTCGTGCTGACCGGCGGCTGCGCGGGCGGCGACGCCCCGGACCCCGGCCGGCCGGCGCGGCCGTGCCCCGCTGTGCTCGCCACGGCCCGGGAGGCCGTCGCCCGCGCCGAGCGCACCGCCCCCTGGGACGGGCCCACGACCGGGCCCCGGGCCGTCCCCGGCAGGAGCATCGTGTACGTGGCCGCCACCATGACCAACCCCGGCGTCGCCGGCACGGCCTCCGCCGTCACCGGGGCGGCCCGCTCGATCGGCTGGAAGGCGCGGGTGATCGACGGCCAGGGCACGCCGGCCGGCGTCCGCGCCGCCTTCGGGCAGGCGATCGCGTTGCGCCCGTCCGGGATCGTGATCGGCGGCTTCGACCCGGGCTCGGTCGCCCAGCAGGTGCGCCAGGCCGATCAGGCGGGCATCACGCTGGTCGGCTGGCACGCGACCCGCTCCCCCGGGCCCAGCGCGAGCCCGAGGCTGTTCGCCAACGTCACCACCCGGGTGGAGGACGTCGCCCGGCTCAGCGCGTACTGGATCATCGCGAGGTCAGGCGGGGGCGCGGGGGTCGTGGTGTTCAGCGACTCCTCGATCCCGTTCGCGCAGTACAAGGCGCGGCTGATCGAGAGGACGCTGCTCGGCTGCCCGGGCGTCACGCTGCTCGCTCGCGAGAACATCCCGCTGCCCGACGCGGGCACCCGCACGGCGCAGGAGGCGTCGTCGCTGCTGTCGCGCCTCGGCGACCGGTGGACGTACTCGGTCGCCGTCAACGACCTGTACTTCGCCGACGCCGCACCGGCGCTGCGCGCCGCGGGCCGGCCGGGCGGCGGCGCCCCGTACGCCATCGGCGCGGGCGACGGCGACCCGTCGGCCTTCGAGCGGATCCGCGCCCGCCAGTACCAGGCGGCGACCGTCCCCGAGCCGCTGGGCGCGCAGGGCCACCAGATCGTCGACGAGCTGAACCGGGCGTTCGCCGGCGTGCCGCCGAGCGGTTACGTCCCGCCCGTCCACCTGACGACGGCGACCAACGTGGGCACCGCCACGTCCTGGGACCCACCCGGCTACCAGGCCGCCTACGAGAGGATCTGGCGGCCTTAGTGGTCCGGCACCGGGTGCCCCGGCGACGGCGATGCGGCAGGTGCGTGCGAGGGACAGCGGTTCACCCCCACACGAGGTCCAATATCGACCCCGCGATGAACAGGACCAGGGCCGCCCATTTGACCGGATCGCCGGTGGCCTGCCGCCCGAGGAGGAACAGGCCCCAGGAACTCAGGACCCGTACGGCGGCCACGGTCACGCGCACATGAGTGTTGATTCTGACCCGCCGATGTTGCAGGGCCATCGCGAAGGCGCTTCCGGCGACGAAGACGGCCCACCCCACGACTGCCGGGATGACCTGTCGCAGGGCGAGGAAGAAAGCGGCGACCCCTGCCGCACCGAGCGTAACCATCAAGGGAATGATGCAGCCGGACAGACCCCCATCGGTGCCGTACCTGCTGTGTTGCGCGGTCAGGAAAGAATGCGCCTGCTCCGACAAGCCGAGCCGGCGAGCGACCTCCTGTACGGCTTCCGTCTCGATGAATATCGCCTGATCAGGGCATATGCGGTCGTCGTGCTGCTCGCTGCACGGGCATTCCGCTCTGATTCGAGTGCTCGCCCGTTCGATGAATTCCTTGACATCGGCGGCGGACAGCAGCGGCGGCACCGCCGCGGGTGGAGAAACGGAGAACCGATACCCCTTGACATGAGGAATGACAGATCCGTTGATAGGAATGGTGCCCGGGACGACGGTGGCCTCGATCGGTGCGCCCAGGATCGTCTCGGCCAGCTGTTTCGGTAGGTGGTCGTACTTCGCGAACTCCCGGATCTCACGAAGTAATGCGCGTTGTCGCGTTGCCCGCTTGTGGGCGCTCCGTAACCGCTCGCGACCGACAAGATCGAGTGCGACCGCCAGTCCGGCGAGAAACTGGAGCAGCTTTCCCGACTTGGCCAACCACCACGCCGCCGGATGCTCACCCGATGCTTGTGACAGTCCATACAGAAGGGTGGACACGCCATCGACCTTACCCAGACGCGCCTCTTGATCTGCCCCCTGCGGGCGTCTTCGGGAGCGGCTTCCGCGGGCTCGGTTTCGCCGCCCGCCACGGGGGTTCGTGGGGACCGTCGGCCAACGGAGGCGCGAATTTTACGGATCCGAGGGTGACAGCTGGGAGACGAATGTGGTGGCCTGCGGTGCAACGCGGCTTTTGTGGAGTCCGCGCCGGCCGATCCATCTGGAGGATGCGATGGAGTCGCTGAACGTCACCGTGGAAACCGAGACCAGGCGCACCGTCGCGCACCTGCGGGGTGAGATCGACCTCGCCACCGCCGAGCTTCTGAAGAAGAGCCTGAACACCATGATCGAGCACCAGTCCGTGTCCGCGCTGGAGGTCGACCTCAGCCAGGTGTCGTTCATCGACTGCTCCGGGCTGCGCGTGCTGATGGCGCTCAAACGATCGTTGCAGAGCAGGGGTGGCACCCTCAGCCTCGCTCATCTGTCCCCGTCGGCCGAGCGGCTGCTCGCCGCCGCGGGGCTGGACGACCATCTCTCGGCGCGCGAGCGCCGCGGCCCGCTCACGCCGGCCTGACGCCCCGGCGCAAAAGGGGGCACGCACCAGGGCGAGGTGCGAAAGCCGCGTTTTCGGGGAGATGACCGGCGCAACGACACGCCGACCAACCCCAGGAGTGGCCCCCATGACGAGTTCCGCACGTGAGATCGCCGTCGGAGTCGAGGAGGAGTTCCACATCGTCGACTCCGGCACCCGGCACCTGGTCTCCCGGTCCGGTGCCCTGCTGGAGCGGTTGCCGGAGGACCGGTTCACGCGGGAGCTCCAGCGGTCGGCCGTGGAGGCCAACAGCAAGCCCGTCACGAGTCTCCAGGACCTGGCGCGGGACCTGATCGAGCTGCGTTCGACGCTGACGGGCGTCGCCGACGAGCTGGGCCTGGGCATCGTCGCGGCGGGCAGCGTGCCGCTGGGCGACGCGGACCGGATGAAGGTCTCCCCCGATCCCCGTTACGAGCAGATGCTCGACGACTACCAGCTCCTCACCCGGGAGCAGCTCATCTGCGGCACGCAGGCGCACGCCGAGGTGGCCGACCGCGACCTGGCCGTGCTGGTGTCGCACCGGGTGACGCCGTGGCTGCCGCCGCTGCTCGCGCTCAGCTGCAGCTCGCCGTACTGGCTGGGGGCGGACACGGGGTACGCGAGCTACCGCACGATGGTGTGGCAGCGCTGGCCCACCGCCGGGCCGATGAGCCGGTACGGCTCCGCCGCCGAGTACGAGGGGATGGTGGAGGACCTGGTGCGCTCCGGGGTGATCAGCGACCCGGGGATGATCTACTTCGACGTCCGGCCGTCGGCGCACGTGCCGACCGTGGAGCTGCGGGTCTGCGACGCGTGCCCGCGGGTGGACGACATCGTGCTGATCGCCGGGCTGTTCCGGGCGCTGGTGGCGCGGGAGCTGGAGGCCGCCCGGCGTGACCCGCGAGGCGAGGTGCAGCTGGAGCCGGTGCGGGCGGCGACGTGGCAGGCGGCGCGCTCGGGCCTGGAGGGCGAGCTGGTGGACCCCGTCGAGGGCACGCCCCGGCCGGCCGGGGAGGTGGTGCTGCGGCTGGTGGACGACCTGCGCCCGTACCTGGAGGACGCGGGTGACAGGGAGCTGGTGTCGGGGCTGGCGCGGGAGGCGACGGCGCGCGGCAGCTCGGCCGCGCGCCAGCGCGAGGTGCTCGCCCGGCGGGGGCGGATGGAGGACGTGGTGGACTTTCTGATCGCGGAGACGCGGGCCGGCGCGGCCGCCCTGACGGCGGACGCCTGACCACCCGCGCCCCGGCTCGCGGACGCGGTTCCCGACGCCCGTGGGAGGGCAGCGGTGGGGGTCGGGCTCGGTCCTCGGACACGTACTCAATGCACATGTGGAGGTTCCGGTTCGATCCGGGCCTCCACATACTGCTTTTCAGGGTAGTACGTGAGCTTCAGGCCCAGCTGCGTACAGAGCTCGGCCTTATCGTCCGGGTCCGCTTCCGAGACCAGGCGCACCAGGTCGCCGACCTCCCGCAGTCGGCGGGACTCCGCCCGGCGTGGATCACACCTTGGGAATCGATCGTGCACTGAGAGCCAACGCTGATGTCTTCACCAAGGTGACATTGCGTTTCCACCAGGGGGACGTGAGCGCAGCCACGTGCTTCTCCACAGCGGCAATGAACTTCTCCTCCGCCGGCCCGAGGTCCGTAAGATCGACCCGGTCGAGGCCGATGCTCATGCTCTCGTCGTCCTCGAGCCCGAGGCCCTCCACGCCTCTCGCATACTGTGAGCTTGTGCGTCGAGCTGTCCAGAGCCAAGCGCGCATCGCAGGTGCTTCACACGGGCGGGCCCGCCTTGACGCGCCGCACCAGTCGTTCCATCGACCCCCGGTAGCTGTGAAGGTGCTCCAGCCACCACGTGGCGCCCGCGTCGGCGTAGTCCCGGACCGACGAGCCTGGCTCGCTCACCCCGATGACCGCCACGTCGAGGTCGCCCGCGTTTGCCCGGTGCCGGTACAGCTCGCTGGTTTGGGCGGCCAGGGAATCGGGTGAAAGCGTCATGCGCCCCTCCCGGTCATCACCGACGACGATCCAGCCGTCCCAACGGGCGGAACGCCGGCGGGCGGCCGGAACTGTGCCGCCGACCCACACCGGCACCCGGGGCCGCTGGAGGGGCAGCGGCGCGAGTCGCACCCCGTCGACGGTGTAATGAGCGCCCCGGTGGTGCACCTCCTCGCCGGACCAGAGCGAGACCATCACGTCGAGTGCCTCGTCGAGCACGACCCCGTCGGGACGCATTGAGCCGAAGGCAGTGAACTCCTGTCTCACGCCGCCCAGCCCGGCGCCCAGGATCGCGCGGCCGCCGCTCAGCCTGTCGAGCGTCGCCACCGTCTGGGCCAGCCGTTCCGGGCGGTGCCGGGCCACGGCCGTCACCGCCGTGCCCAGCTTGATGTGCGAGGTCGCCTGCGCAGCCGCGGCCAGCGTCACCCGCGGGTCGATCGATGGCATGCCCCAGGTGAAGGCCAAGTGGTCCCACACCAGCACGGCGTCCCACCCAGCGGCCTCGGCCTCCCCGGCGAGGGTGACCAGGTGTGCCGGCTCCGCGAGGTCACCGAGGATCGCGACGTCGATGCCGTAGCGCATGCCCCCCACCCAAGCACCCGGCACCGACAGTTCTGGGGTGCCGCGATCGCGCGGCGCGGCACCGACGAGCGGGTGAGCGCTGCCCAAGAGGAAGCCGTAGAGCAGATCTCGGCAGACCCGCGAGCAAGCCGACGCTGCTGTCGCCGAGCAGGATGTATGGAGTCAGGCAGCCGCCGTACAACAGCAAGCCGAACGAGACCCGTAGCGGTCAGGAGCGCGATCGCGATGAAGTGCTACGGGATGGACGCGTCCGTGCGCGCGTTCACAGGTAAAGACGTGTAGCACCCATCAAGGTGCAGGGAAGCAGCGATCACCACAGGTCGGCGCCGTGGAGCCAGGGGCGGGGACCCGGTCGGTGGCGATGACGATGCCGTCGAGGGCGACGTGTGCCAGGCCCATACGTTTACCAGCTGAGCCAATCTACAGATCATCATGTTGCTGTGAGCAACTGCCGCACGCGCTCCGTCGCTGCATGCTCGGTGCCATAGATTCGCTCAAGCTCGGATAGCAGTGCGGTGAGGGTGCGCCGAGCCCGTTCCAAGAGACCGGCGCTTAGCTCCAGCTCGCCAAGCTGGCGCCTGAGCTCCAGAGCTTGCGGGTCATCTTCTTCTGGAACGTCGGCCACCAGCGCCGTCAAGAGGTGCAGTGCCAGGTCAACGTCGCCTAGGTGAGCGTGACATGTGGCCTCCTGGAGCCGGTAGTGGAACGCCTGACCCGGCTCGCTCGACGCCGCCAACTCGCTGAATCCCTGCGCTGCTCGTCGGTAGTCACCTGCGCCCATATAGGCCTCGGCCAGTTGTTCCCGCAGTCCGGGCGCGTCGGGGGTACGGGCGAGGGCCTCCTCCAGCATCGAGGTGGCTTCGGTGTACCGCGACTCCCTGATCAGGGTTTGGGCGTTGCGGCGGGCACGACGGGTGCGGGACCCTACTCCTACGGCCGGGCGACCTAACGCCATCAACCAACGCGAATGTGATGGACGTAACCGTTCGTCGGGGTGGGCCATGTGCGGTCGGTGGCGCTCGCCCCTCGGACACGTACTCAATGCACATGTGGAGGCCGGGTTGAACCCGAGCCTCCACTAGTTGTTTCTGCGGGTAGTACGTCAGACGCAACCATGTGTCCACATCGGACAGGATTTCGGCCTCACGCAGGTAAACAGTCTTGGGATGATCCACTTCATGAAGGCGGCGGCGAGCAGGACGGGATAGGACTCGCTGAGTGCGAAGGCGACGCCGGCGACCGCCATCAGACATCCGCAGGTGATCAGTGTTCGCCGGCGCCCCCACCTGTCAGCGAACAGGCCGAGCGTCAGGCCGGCGACCACGGAGCCCGCGGACGCGAGGGACAGCAGGAGGCCGGTCTGCCAGGGATCGTCGCCGTCCTGGGCGAGCAGGTCGGCCAGGAGGACGCTGGTGCAGCCGTACCCGAAGGTCCGCAGCGCCCGCGCCGCCACGATCAACCGCCCGCTTCGCCCTGTCTCGGCCAGAAAACGGCTCATGGCCTGCGTGTTCGGCATGTGGCATCATCGCGCGCCCGGCGCGGCGGCCACGCGAGGAACACGACCAGCGCCTGAAAGATCTTCCTGGGCGTCGAGGTTTCCGCAGGGTCCGCGAGGCTCGGCGGCCGGTCATCGGAACACGCCTGTGTGGCCGAGGGAGTAGCGTCCGGGCTGGGGGAAGAAGCACAGGCCGTGCGGTCCCCGGCCGACCTTGATCGTGTGTTGCCGTCCGCCGACACGGGCATCCCACGGCGTCCTCACCGTCGCGGCGCGGATCGACAAGGTTGGTGGTTCATGTCGAGCTCGAAGCGGCCGTACCAGCGGGTCCAGCCGAGATACGAGTGAACCGGCCATGAGTCGATCTTGAGAATGTCAGCGCATACCTGACTCGCCGTGAAGGCGACGGGAATCAGCACGTCGGCGACGGAATCAGCACGTCGGCGGCGATGTTGTGAAGATCGTCGCCAGGGCCGGGAGGCCTTCTACCCAGGCGCGACCGCCAAGATCCCAGAGTGGATCAGCCACATGGAACGAGGAGACCCACCCATGGTCAGCGTCAGCGTGGAGACTGCGGAGCAGACGGAAGCACGCCTACGACGCGTGATCGCGGCAGCCCGGCTCGTCGTGCACAACGGCGTCTGGTGTTTCCAGGAGTCTCCGGCCGACCGCCCGCCAGCCCTTACCGGTGACACACTGGCGGTGGTCCGGGACAACGAGAGCTGGAGCGCCTTGGTCCCGTTCGCCCAGGAGCACGACGGTGTCGAACAATTCGGAGTCTTCTCCTTCCACTTCCCCGCCGACCTGGACAACAGTGGCTTCGTCGGCTGGCTGGCCACCCGTCTCAAAGTTCAGCTGGGGACCGGCGTATTCGTCATCTGCGGCAGCAACCGTGCCAGCGGAGGAATCTACGACTACTGGGGCTGCCCCATCGACCTGGTGGACGACGCTCTTGCAGTCATCAAGGAACTACGTGGCGACTGACAGTGATCCTTCGTGCACTCGCATCAGGCCATCGGGAGCGGGCTGCACATACGCGAGAAGCTGACCGCCCGCATCGATCCCCGCCGGCAGAAACCGCAGATACTTCGGCCGCGACAACGCGCCCACGATCGTCGGCGGCAACCCAGTCCTGCAGGCAGCACCACGACGGGAACTCCCCCACCGTCGCCGTGACCGCATTCGCGGCGGCTGGATCACGGCTACGAATGGGTGGGCGTCCACTGCGCGCCGGCGGTGTGGCAGGTCGACGGTGAGGCGGAAGCGCCGGCTGTCCCGGCCTCTCTGCTGCAGGACGTGCAACCCGTCGACGGGCACCCACGTGGTGGCCTGCCTGGAACGGATGGGGCTCCGGCGTCTGGATGGCGGGAAGGACCCGGATTTTCTCAGCGGCCCGTACATGATCTCGACGGCATGACCAGAGGCCCGAAGAGCCGTTTTCATCGTGACGAGTTGGATCATTGCTGTGGGCCTTCATAGAAGGCATTGACGCGGGCGGCGTGACCGTGCTGGTCCAGTTCGACGACATCGAGGACACGGTTGCCGTTCTCACGGCGGTAAAGCAGTGCGTAGCCGCCCGGGCTGGTCAGCAGCGCTTCCTCGGTGAAGGTCAAACCCGGGGCCAGTTCCAGTCCGAGCTCGAAGTGCCTGCGCAGCTCTGCCTTGCCATGCAATCGGCCATCGGCACGTCCCCAGCGGCGCACCACGGTAGGGGCGACAAAGTCCACGTTCTCCGCGTAGCAGGCCAAGATCGCATCGAGATCGCGCTGCTTCCACGCTGCCAGCCATGCGTCGGCATGGGCTCGAAGATCCATAGCGAAGTATCTCCTACGGGTGCCTGCGTGACTCGACGGGGCCAGTTGCTGGAGCATTCGCCCCCACCACTCGGTCGCCAACGAAGTCTGGGAACGGGGTCCACTGCCGCAGGCTGTAGACCGGACCGGATCGCCGAGGCGTTCCTGGCCGGGCGGGACGACGGCCTGCCGGTGTCCGGCGAAGGTCAGCACGCGCGAGCGGCGCGTGGCGGTTTCCTGCCCAGGTCGGGCAATGGCGGCTGCGTCGATGGTCAGGGGACTGGCTCCGTAGACGTTGGAGGGCCTGATTCGTTCGGTGGTTCCGCCGGCGCTGAGTCGGATGATCTGCCGCAGGGTTTCGGTGCTTCGGCCGGCGAAGCCTCCCGGGACCAGCTGGGCCGTACCAGGAGGTGCCGGGACGGCGGGCTGGGCAGGGGATGGCGAGCCGACCCGGGTAAGTCCCTGGGTGTCGACGGCGGTGCCGGTGTGGTCGAGGAGATGGTGAGCTGAGCTGCTTCGGTCGAGCCCCATGGATCCCAGCGGAGGCCCGCGGCGGTAGGCGTTCGCCACAGCAGCTGTTGGCGGTCAGCGGACCATGCGGAAGAAGGTACGTAGTTCCTCGACGAACAGGCCGGGTTGCTCGAACGCGGCGAAGTGACCACCCTTGTCCGGTTCGTTCCAGTGCAGGATGTTGGCGAAGCGTTTCTCGGCCCACCGCCGGGACGGCCGGGGGTTCTCCTTGGGGAAGATCGAGCATCCTGCCGGGACGGTCACCAGGTCCGTTGTCTCGGTGGTGAAGAGCCGTTGGACGGGCTTGAAGCTCTCCCAGTAGAGCCGGGCGGCGGATGCGCCGGTGCCGGGTAGCCAGTAGAACATGAGGTTGTCGAGGAGTTCGTCGCGGGTGAGGGCGTTCTCGGGGTGGCCGTCACTGTCGGTCCAGGCGCGGAACTTCTCGATGATCCAGGCGCACAGCAGTGCCGGTGAGTCGAGGAGTCCGTAGCCGATGGTCTGTGGCCGGGTGGACTGCTCCAGTGAGTATCCGTCCTCGCTCTCCCGGCCTCGTCTCAGGTCGGCGATGGCGGCCTGCTCGGCGGCGGTGAGATCGTCGAACGTGGCCGGATCCGGGGCCGCCAGCGGCGGGACGAGGTGGATGCCTGCCACGTGGGCGGGATCCCGCAGGCCGATGAGCGTGGTGATGGTCGTGCCCCAGTCGGAGCCCTGTGCGCCGTAGCGGTCGTAGCCGAGGCGAGCCATCAGCGTGATCCAGGCGTCGGCGATCCGCTCGACGCCCCAGCCACGGTGGTCCGGTTTGTCGCTGAAGCCGTAGCCGGGCAGGGATGGGCAGACGACATGGAAGGCGTCGCGGGCGTCGCCGCCGTAGGCGGTCGGGTCGGTGAGCGGTCCGACCACTTTGCGGAACTCCACGATCGAGCCCGGCCATCCGTGGGTCAGGACGATCGGCATCGCGTCCTGGTGTGGCGAGCGGACGTGAAGGAAGTGGATCCCGAGGCCGTCGATGGAGGTGCGGAACTGCGGCAGCGCGTTCAGGCGCCGTTCGGTGGCCCGCCAGTCGTACTCATCGGCCCAGTACCGGCACAACTCTCGCAGGTAGCCCAGCGGGACGCCCTGCGACCAGTCCTCGACCGTCTCCTTCTCGGGCCACCGCGTGCGCCGCAACCGTTCGCGCAGGTCGGCCAGTACGGGCTCGGGGACGTCGAGACGGAACGGGGTCACGTGGTCAGACATGCTGCCTTCCTCGTCGGATCATTCGGTGATGCGCATGGGAGCGGCGTCCAACATGTGGCGGTCATTCTCCGGCCAGGAGGAGCGCCTGCTGCGGCGCGAGGCGGGCGTAGCCGGTCCTGGGCCGGTCGGGGGTGACGCCGGGATCGTCGGTGTCGAACACCGCTGGGGCCGGCAGGTGCAGATCGGCGACAGGGGTGTCCCGGAGGTTCGCCACCGCCCAGAGTGCTCCCCGGCGGTAGGCGGTCACCGGTGCGGCGAGCCTGACTCTGCGCACGTCGTCGGTGGCGGCCAGCACGTGCGTCAGCCGGCGTCTGGTGGCCAGCAACCGGCCGAGGGTGTTCAGGTGCGATGTGGGGTCGTCCTGCTGTGCCGCCACGGTCTCGTCGTCGTCGCGCGCGCCGTCGGGAAGCCAGGGGTGCCCTGTGGTGAACCCCAGCCCCGGGCCGGGCCGCCACGGCATGGGGGTGCGCGCGGCGTCGCGGCTTTCCTCCGGCTGGGCCGCGCCCAGCGGATCGGCGCCGTGGCCGGGCGGCACCCGCCCGTCACCCAGGCCGAGCTCCTCGCCCTGGTACAGCCAGAAGGTTCCCGGCAGCAACGCCATGAGCGCGTGCAGCGCGAGTGAGCGGCGCCGTCCCCGCGGCCCACCGCCGAACCGGGTGACGGCGCGGGAACGATCGTGGTTGCCCTGCACCCAGGACAGCCGCGGCGACGCCAGCACAGCGCTCTCGATCATGGTGTCGATCCGGTCGGCGTCCCAATCGGTCTCCACCAGCCCGAACCAGAACGACGAGTGCAGCCGCTCGCCTTCCACGAAGCGCGCGAGCGCCCGGGGATCGAGCTCGTAGACCTCGCCGACCAGGAAGGCGTCGTGCCGGTCGGCGATCCGCCGCCACCGCTCGTGGATGGCGTGCACGCCGGGCTGGTGGATGTCATGGCGATGCTCCTGGCGGCGCCAGTCCATGGTCACCCCGCGTACCGGCAGGATCCGGCCGGCGGGCAGCGGCGGGTTGTCCCGCAGGTCCGCGTCCTTGACGAGGTAGCCGGCGGTGTCGATGCGGAAGCCGTCCAGCCCGCGGCTCAGCCAGTACTCGGCGATCGCGTCGATCTCGGCCGCCAGCGCCGGGTTGCGCCAGTTCAGGTCGGGCTGTTCGGGACGGAACAGGTGCAGGTAGTACTGGCCGGTCGCCGGGCTGAACGTCCAGGCGGGACCGCCGAAATGGGACAGCCAGTTGTTGGGCGGGCCGCCGTCCGGGGCCGGGTCGCGCCAGATGTAGTAGTCGCGGTGCGGGTCGGCCGCGCAGGAGGAGGCGGCGACGAACCATGGGTGGGCGTCGCTGGTGTGGTTGACAACCAGGTCGCCGATCACCCGCATGCCGCGCCGGTGCGCCTGCGCCAGCAGCCCGTCGAGGGCCGCCTGCCCGCCGAACGACGGGTCCACGGCCCGGTGGTCGGCGATGTCGTAGCCGTGGTCGCGCATCGGCGAGCGGTAGAAGGGGGTCAGCCACACCACCTCCACCCCGAGCCGTTCCAGGTGGTCCAGCCGCGCGCTCACCCCGGTCAGGTCTCCCCAGCCGTCACCGGTGCTGTCCGCGAACGACGGAAGGTACACCTGGTACCCCACGGCGTCGCGCCACCACGGCCGGACCCGCGAGCGCTGCAGCAGGTGAGCCAGCCGGCCGAGGCCGGGCAGGGACAGGTCGCCGTCCAGCCCCCGCAGGGCCGCGGTCGGCATGCCCGCCGCCCGGCCCGCGGCCAGCCCCGGCTCGGAGTCCTCCACCACCAGGCAGGCGGACGGTGCGACGCGAAGGCGGCGCGCGGCCTCCAGGTAGCCCTCGGGATCGGGTTTGCCCGCCCGTACGTCGTCGATCGTGAGCAGGACGGGCGGATCGATCCCCGCCGCGTGCAGGCGTGCCTTCGCCAGCCGTCCGTCGGCGCTGGTCACCACAGCCCACGGCAGCTGGAGCCGGTCCAGCGTGGCGAGCAGGAATCGCGCGCCGGGCGCCGCCGTGACGTCTGCCAGGTCTTCGTACTGCAGGGCGTGCTGCCGCTGCGCCGCTGCCATGACGGCCTCGTCGTCCAGGGCGGGAAGCAGCCGCCGCACCGTACGCGCGGCCGGGCTTCCGTGAGCGATGGCGAGTACCGCGCCGGGGTCGACGCCGTACTCCTCGGCCCAGATCGACCAGGCCCGCTCGACCGAGGCGTCGGAGTCCACGAGAGTGCCGTCCATGTCCAGCAGGATCGCTTCGATCGCCGCGAGATCCGTTCGTCGTGTCACAGCGTCCCCTTCGATTAAACTCGTGCATCGAGCATAAAGAAGGCGACAACACGTGGCAACCCCACGCAACCGGGCCAGGTCCGTGCGCGCCACGGATCTCCGTTGGCGCAGCGCCTTGGCCGTGCTGGACGAGATGCGCCGTGAGCCGGGTGTGACCAGGGCGGCCGTGGCGCGGCGACTCGGTCTCAGCACCGGCTCGGCCACCGAGATCACCTCCCGGCTGCGCGACCTCGCCCTGCTCGCCGAGACCCCCGCCGCCGCAACATCACGGGGCCGTCCGACGAGCGTGCTCGCCCCCCACCCGGACGGCCCCCTCGTCATCGCCGTGGACCTGCGGCACGAAGACTGGCGATGCGCAGTCGCGTCGCTCGACGGAAAGCCCGGCATCGTGGAAACCGGAACGCACCGCAGCCGCCGGGAGCGGCGAGCGTCCTGCACGTCACCGTGGACGTGGGCGTCGGCGGCACCCTGGTCGGAGCACCTGCGGACTGTGCCGTCGGATGCTCAGCCGGTGGCCGCGCGGGACGGCTCGGGTCGCTCGGTGCCGGGGACGTCGCGGCGCAGGCGTGGCAGGGTGAGAGTGATGAGCAGACCGGCGATCATCCCGGCGGCGGTGAGCAGGATGACGAGGAACTCGCCGTCGGCTGTGGCCGCGCGCAGAGCCTGGCCGGTCTTGCCGTCGGTGCCGAGGTCGGCGATGACGGTGAAGACGGCCAGGCCGATGGCGTTGCCGATGTTGAGCGCGGTGGAGGCGATGCCGTTGGCCACGCCCTGCTGATGGGTCGCGGTGCCGGTGGCGGCCGCGATCCACATGGCGGTCCAGACGATGCCCTGGCCGAGGCCGGAGACGATGAGGCCGGGCACCAGAAGCCAGTAGGAGGCGTCGGCGTCGAAGCCGAGTGCCAGGACGGCGGTGCCGGGCACACCGATGGCGAAGCCGATCAGCAGGGAGGCGCGGGTGCCGATCCGGGTGGCCAGCCGCTCGCCTGCCTGGGTGCCGGCGGCGATGGCCAGCGAGGGGATGAGGAAGGCGAGCCCGGTCTGCAGGGCGCTGTAACCGTGGATGCTCTGCATCAGCACGGTGAGGAAGTAGGGCAGGACACCGAAGGTGGCCATGTAGATGAAGGTCACCAGCATGCCGACGGTCAGGCTGCGGTTGCGGAACAGCCGGAAGGGCATGAGCGGGTCGGTACTGCGTGCCTCGACCAGCGCGAAGACCACCAGCAGTGCGGCGGCCAGCACGAAGGCGCCGGCCACCGGGAGGCTGCCCCAGCCCAGCTCGGGCCCCTCCACCAAGGCGAAGACCAGCAGGGTCGATCCGCCGGTGACGCTGAGCGCGCCGGGGATGTCGAACCTGCGCCGCTCCCCCCTGGCGGGGTCGCGGGGGATGACGGCCAGGGCGGCCAGCGCGACCAGCCCGGCCAGGGGGACGTTGACGAAGAAGACGGCGGGCCAGCCGAAGTGCTGGGTGAGCAGGCCGCCGAGCAGGGCGCCGATGGTCAGGCCGCTGGCGCCGGCGCCGCCCCAGACCGCCAGCGCCCGGTTGCGCTGCGGGCCCTCGGCGAACAGGCTGTTGAGCAGCGCCAGTGTGGAGGGCAGCAGCAGCGCGCCGCCGATGCCCTGGACAGCGCGGGCGGCGATGATGACGGCGGGGCTTGTGGCCAGCCCGCCGGCCAGCGAGGAGACGGCGTACAGGGTCAGGGCGAGCACGAAGACGCGGCGGCGGCCGAGCAGGTCGGCTGCCCGGCCGCCGAACAGCAGGAAGCCGCCGGCGAAGACGACGTACGCGCTGACCACGAGTTGCTGGGTCTGGCCGGGGAAGCCGAGGTCGGCGCCGATCTGGGGGAGCGCGACGAACACGATGTTCAGGTCGAGTGCGTAGATGAGCTGGGCCAGGGCGAGCAACGCCAGGGTCAGGCCGAGTCGCGGCCTGGCGTCGCCCAGGGACTGTGTGGACATGGATCGCCCTTCGGAGGGAGCCGGGTGGCGGGCATGCGGAGGCCCGCCCCACGCAACGACTGTACGAGTATTGGCGTACGATCGAACTATGCCACAAGAATCGTTCGAAAGTCGCGGTACAGTCGGACCATGGCCTTCCGTCATCCCGACCGCGAACAGATCCGGATCGAAGACGTGCTGTCGGCGCTGGGGAACGGCGTGCGCCTGGCCGCCGTGCGCATCCTCGACGCGGGCGGCGAGCACAACTGCACCAGCGTGCTGAACACGCTGGGGATCACCGCGAAGTCGACGATGACGCACCACTGGCGGGTGCTGCGCGACAGCGGCGTGATCTGGCAGCGGCCCGCAGGCAGGGAGAACCTGCTCGTCCTGCGCCGAGAGGACCTGGATGCCCGCTATCCCGGGCTGCTCGACGCCATCCTGTCCGGCGCCCGCACCGACGCCGCCCTCGATCGCAGTGACCGCACCGGATCGGCCACCTGACCAGCCGGCCCCCTCCTCTTCGCGCCCGGCCTGATCATCAAAGGGGCCGGCGGCAGCCATTGAGCTGCACAGTGCCCTGAGCCTGGGCGTCGCGGCCGACCAAATCTCATTCCTGGACGAGCCCGAGTGTTTCGGCGCCGTCTTCAGGCGTGCGGCAGTACGATGCCACGAGCCGAGAGGGTGTGGAGCAGCGGCGGCACCGGACTTCTCTGTGTCCGGGCTTCTCCGTGGCCGGACTTCTCCGTGGCCGCAGGTCTACGTCCCGGCGCGGACGGGGCGACGGAACCGTGACGGGCTCATTGCCCTTTCTTGATCGCTTCGCTGAGCGCGCCGAGGCTCGCGGCCAGCAGCTCGATGTCAGCCGGCTCCCAGCCCGCCAGCAGGGCGGCGACGGCTGCCGTGCGCGCCTTCCAGAGTTTGCTGATGGCGAGCTTCCCCGCCCGCGTGACGCTCACCAGTTGTGCCCGGGCATCGGCCGGATCGGGCCGCCGCTCGATGAAGCCGCGTGACTCCAGGCGTTTGGCCGGCGGTGACAGGGTGGACTTGTCCACCTCCATCAGCTCCGCCAGGACCGACAGCCGCACCGGCGCGTGCAGCGACACCTGGGCGAGCAGGGTGTAGTCGCCCAAGGACAGCTCCAGCCCGGAGGAGGCCATGATCTTGCGTCGCGTGGCGGGAGAGAACATCCAGTTGCCCACCGTGGCCAGCGCTGCCGCCACTCCGTCGACGGTCTCACGCTGAGAGCGGGAGAGACCGTCCTTGCCGGCCGACACGTGTTCCATCCTCACACCGTCTCCGAGATGGTTGGTTTGTCAAACCAAATATCTCGCATGAGAGAACTGGATGCAAGCGCATGAGCCCTCGATCTCAGGAGGCCCCTGGCTTGGCGACAGCCGACCGGTGCCGGGATGCCGGCCTGCACGCGGGGCTACGGCGTATCGGTGATCGCGCCATCCAGGCTGGAGCGCTTGAGATCCAGCCTGCTCAGGTCACATCCGTGCAGGTCGACGCTGGTCAGGTCACACTCACGGAACGACGTCTGGTCGAGGATTGCACCGGTGAAGACCGCGCCGGTCAAGGTCGCGGGCTGGATCATCGCACTCCCCAGCCGGGTGAAGGCGATGCTCGCGTTGACCATCTCGCTGTAGCCGAACCCCGCCCCGGTAAGGTCGGCGCCGGCCAGGTTGGTGTCGGTCAGGTCGGCGCCGGAGAAGACAGCGCCGCGTGCGGACACGTGCGACAGATCCTCGTACGGATACATCTCCGCCATCGCCTCCGTCATCGCGAGACGAGTGCTCAGCAGTTTCAGCGCGAGGGCAGCCCTGCTGCAAGCGCGGTTCCCGCGGTGAGGTCCAGAGGGTCCAGCCGTAGGACACCGAGGGGGTTGTCCGTGGCCGACGGCGGTAGCGGCATCCGGCTGGCCACCAGGACCTGGCCCCGAACGGCGGCCTGGCACAGCCGGTCGAACACCTCGCCGAAGCCGGGATCCAGGAAACCCGTGCCGCCCAGGTTCCTCTGCCCAGCCATCGGCCTGAAGCCGCAGCGCGGTCCGCACGTCGGACTCCCTGGCCAGGCCAGGCGATCCGAGCCGTCGCACCTCCGGGCTCATATCGCTTCCACAATCGTCCTCCAGCAGATATGGCGAATTTGATCGATCAAGCCCCATCGACTCGATGGACAGAGGCAGCGACTGATCAGGCGTTGTCCGTCCGCCGATTACTTCTCGGCCTTGTCGAGGAGCGGGGAGGGTGGCTCCGGAGCAGCGGCCGAACGTGCCGTGTGCCGGTGGATCAGGAGGACGCCGACCATGCTGATCAGTCCGCCGACGAGTTCGACCGGGCCCGGTATCTCTCCCAGCCACACGAACGCCACCCCGATGGCGAGCGGCGGAACCAGGTACAGGGCTGCCGTGGACTGCGCGATGGTGTACCGGGCGACCGCGTACCCCCAGGTGACGAAGCCGAGCGCGGATGGAAGCAGGCCCAGGTAGAGGGTGGACACGGCGGCATCGGCCGGGGCCTGGAGCAGGTCGTGCACGGCACCGGGCGCCAGCGGGGTCAGAAACAGCGTGCCCGCCCACATCGCGTAGCAGGCGACCTCCAGACCCGTATACCGCTTCAGCAGCGGCTTGGTGGCGAAATGGTAGACGCCTTGGACGACAGCCGCCGCGAGGATCACCAGCGCGCTGGTGATCCTCGCGGAGCCGGCGGCGTAGGCGATGAGCGCCACGCCGGCAAGGGCCGTGACAGTGCCGGCCACGATGGTCGTCGAGAGGCGTTCGCCGAGGAAGATCGAGGCCAGCAGCACGCTGAACACCGGCGCGGTGGCGATGAGCAGGCTGGCCGTACCGGCCGGGACGTGCACCTCACCCCAGTTGAGCAGCACCTGATAGGCGCTCATCCCGGTGAATGCGCACAGCGCGATCAGCGGAAGGTCGCGTCGGTGCGGCAGTCGGACCCGCAGGATCGGGCTGACCACGGCCAGCGCGACAGAGGCGACCGCCAGCCGCCAGAACGACAGCCCGCCGACACCCAGGCCGTCGACGCCGACCCGGATGGCAGGGAAGGCCGACGCCCAGAGCACAACCGTCGAGATCAGGGACGTCAGGCGCAGCGAGATCGGTTGCTTCACCCCCCGCAGCATTTAACGTAGGATCAGAAAGGTCCAGTTATTGTTTCCTCCTAAATCAAGAAGATGTGCTTACATGTTGGACCTTCGTCGCCTTCGCCTCCTGCGTGACCTGCAGATTTACGGCACCGTCACAGCGACGGCCGAGGCACGGCACCTCAGCGGACCGGCGGTGTCACAGCAACTGGCCGCGCTGGAACGTGAGGCTGGGCTGCCGCTGCTGGAAAAACAGGGACGGCGGTTGCGGCTCACACCGGCAGGCAGCCTGCTGGCCGAGCACGCCGAGGTCATCCTCGGTCAGATCGCCACCGTCGAGGCCGACCTGCGTGCGCTCCAGGAGGGCGGCCAGGGCCTGGTCCGGCTGGCGGTGTTCGCCTCGGCCGCCCGGGTGCTGATGCCCCGCCTGTGGCACCGGATGTCGGCTGACCACGCACCCACGCCGGAGTTGCGCATCACCGAGTGCGAGCCCGACCCGGCGGCCGAGGCGCTGCGCCGCCGGGAGGTCGACATCGCGATCGTCCACGCCTACAGCCTGCTACCGCGTGAACTACCGCCCGGATGCCGGCAGCACCACCTCATGGACGAGCCCGTGTTGCTGGCCATGCCCACCGCCCTGGCCTCCCGCCGCGGGCTGAGCCATGGGCAGTCGGTACACCTGGCCGACTTCGCGCACGAGCACTGGCTGATGCCTGGCACCGAGACCTCCTGTCACGAGATGACCCGCAGGGCCTGTGGCGCCGCCGGTTTCGTGCCCCGTCCCATCGTGACCGCCAACGACTTCTCCGTGTTGAGCGCGCTGGTGGCCGCCGAGGCCGGGATGGCACTCATCCCCCGCATGGCACTGCCCAGCGACGCCGAGGGGATCAGCCTTCACCCGCTGGCGGAACGCGTCGACCGCACGGTGTCGGCCTACACCCGGACCGGCGACGCCCGCCTGCCACGGGTCGCGCTCGTACTGGAGGCAATCCGCAGCGCCGCAGCCGACGTGACGGACGCAGCGGACGACAGAGCCGAGGCTCGGTGCGTGGCCTCCGCCCTCGACAACGTCGACGCCGCCCCGTCCATGGGAGCGGCCTTCCAGCAGGGAAGAGAGCGTCACGAGTAAAGAGCCGGCGCTTCACGTGGTGGCGTTGAAGGGTGCGCCCATGAGATGGGATCAGCGGCAGCTACAAGGGCGCGCCACACCGCCGTCCGCGAAGCGCCGCCTCGAGCAGTTGAGGCGGAGGCTTCTTCACGGGTCGGGTGATCCACCAGGTCGCCGTCGGCGCATGGCGTCAGGCGTTGCCTTGCGCCTGTTCGCGCAGCCAGGACACCAGCGCGGTCACGCGGTCGTCGCGAGCGGGCAGGGGCGTCATCAGCAGATAAGTGCTGCCGTCGGGACGGAAGCCGAGCGGCGCTGTCAGCCGGCCGGCCTCCAGATCGTCGTGGACCAGGGCCCGCGGCCCCATGGCCACGCCGAGCCCGCTGGCCGCGGCCTGCAGGCTCAGGTAGAAGTGCTCGAAGGTCTGTTCAGGTGCGGGTGGAAGGGGCGTGGGGTAGTTCTTCGCCCAGTCGGCCCAGGCTGAGGGCCGGGTGCTGGTGTGCAGTCACGTCGGTGTGGACGCCGCCACCCTCACCGCCCTGCACCGCCGTATCAAGGACACCGGCGCGATCAGCTACCTGGAGGTGGTCAGCACCGACCGGAAGCGAGCTCTCGACTCGGCCCGCATGGCCGCCGACCTGGGGGTCGACTACCTCATGGGCGGAACCTGGGTGAGCGAGACCCTGGAACTGCTCGACGGGACGCCGGTCGGATACTTGCCGTTCCCCGGTACCCCGATCGGACACCCGACCCAACTGGGCGGCACACCCGAGCAGGTGGCCAACCAGTGCCGCCGCTTCGAGGAGGCCGGTTGCGCCGGCGTCGACCTGCTGGCCTACCGCGCCACCGAATCCGCTCCCCTGGACCTGGTGCACAGCGCCCGCCAGGCGACCTCCGGCCGTCTGGTCGTCGCCGGTGACATCGACCGTCCCTCGCGAGTGCGCCGGTTGGCCGAGGCCGGAGTGGACGCGTTCACCGTGGGATCTGCCGCCCTGGCCGGCACCTTCGCACCACACCTGCCGACACTTCGCGATCAGCTCACCATCATTCTCCAGGCCGCGGACCACACCACTCCCGCGGACGCAACCCGAGAGGACCTGTAGCGCTTCAAGAGTCCTAGCAGGGCGCATGACCTGCGGATCGACCGTTCTCCGGGATCTTCACCCCGTTGGAGCAGCCACCCACTCGTCCGTGGTTTCGCCGATGTGTCATCCAGATGGTGGAGAGGCTTGAGATTACCGCAGGTCACAACCTTAGCTCGGGGCCAGGATCGATCAGTGAGCCCTTTTCATCCTGAGTACGCGGCGCCTCATTGCCGATCGTCGAGGTCACCCAGGGATGAGGATCGGACTCGCCATGGCTCAGCGCGCTCAGTCCCCCGAGAGCATGCACGCCGCCCGGCGCGCCGGCGATCCCGACGCCGTGAGTGCTCTGCTCGACCGCCTGACGAGGGCAGAGATGTGGGGGCGATCGCCACGCTGCCGGCGCGCGACCCTGCCGGGCAGGCCGCCTTGGAGCACGCCGCTCACGTAGCCGATCTGCTGATCAGGCTGCACGACGTCGGCGGACGCGACCAGGTCATCAAGCTGGCCGGCCGTGCCGCCGCGCGTTCCCCCCTTGATGACGAGCACGCCCTGGTCGCGTTGCTCAGGGCATATGCGGGAGCTCGGAGCTGATGCGCCGTCATGGTGCTGGCCGATTGGGCCGCCGCTCGCGTACCGCAGGAGGAGCCGTCACGGGTAGCCAACCTGCTGGCCAACCCCGTTTCCGCACGTGGGTGATCGTCTGACCTTCCAGGCCACGGAGTTTTGTGGGCGGTGGCTACCGTCAGCCCTTGTTCCCGTGATCGTAGGCGGCCTGGGCGGCGGCGACGGCGGCGCCGTGTCGCTTGGCCCAGTCGGTGAGCTCCAGCAGCGACTTGTGGAGTTCCTGGGCCATCTCCGTCAGGGTGTACTCGACCTTGGGCGGAACGACCGGATGGACGGTGCGTACGAGCAAGCCGTCCCGCTCCAGCTTGCGCAGCTTGAGCGTGAGCATGCGCCTGCTGATTCCTTTGATCGTACGTTCCAGCTCCGTGAACCGAACCGGACCCTGCGCAGCGGCTACCAGGATGCCGATGCTCCACTTCCCGGAGACGTGATCGAGAACCTCCGAGACCGGGCACGCCTCGCTGGCCAGGACTGACACATCGATGTGACTCTGGGACATGAAAGTGCCTTCTTCCGCTGGGCTCGACAGTCACCAATCATGTACTCCGTATCAAATCGTGCACCAAACCGGAAGGCGGCCCAATGCTTCAGGAACTCGCAGACCGCACCGCGATCGTGGACGCCGTCATCGCGTATGCGACGGCCCTGGACACCAGGGACTGGGAGACCCTGGGCGCGCTGTTCACCGACGACGCCTGCTGGGAGTACAGCGGTTCAGGCGAACGGTTGTACGGGCCTGACGCGATCATTGCCAGGATCAGTACCAGCCTGGAGCGATTCGACGCCACCCATCACCTGAACGGCAACCATGTCACCACAGTGCACGGCGACGAGGCCGAGCACACGTGCTACTACCAAGCCCAGCATGTCCGCCTTGGTCTGCCCGACGGCGAGAAGTTCCTTGGCGGGGGTCGATACGACGACCGGCTGCGCCGCACCCCGGACGGCTGGCGGTTCACCCACCGCAGGATCACCAGCGTCTGGAGCGAGGGAAACCCCGCCGTGATCACGTCCTGACGGCAGGCCAATGATCGTCAGCGGAGTTGCCGGCCTTGTCCGCGGCCACCGCAGCACCGCGGGTCCGGGGCCGGCCCACCGATCCGGCCACGCGGATCTTGCTCAGGACGGTGGTGAATCGTGGGCAGTCGGCGGCTTGCCCGGGCGTGAGCACGAAGATCAGCGGTAACCCTGTGCCATCGACCGCGGCATGGATCTTGCTGCTCAGTCCGCCCCGGGATCGGCCGAGCGCGGCAGCCTGCGCCCGAGCCCAACGGCGTCGCCGGACAGTGGCTTGATCGTGCGCCGGCGTCGCGTCGAGATCGGGTGGGCCTGCTCACCATCACCCGCAGCACTGGCGGCTGCTCCGGAAGCAGAGCCCTCTTCTCCTCGATCAGCGCCTGCTCCAGTGCATCCAGGGTCTCTCCGGCAGGGCATCGTCTGGACCGCCATGTGGATCGCGGCCGCCACCGGCACCGCGACCCACCAGCAGGGCGTGGCCAACGGCATCGCCTCCACCGCGCTCAACATCGGCAACGCCATCGGCCTGGCCGTCTTCACCGTCATCGCCGAGCTCGGCACCGAGCGACCCGAGCCGTCCCGCGCGGCCACCGGCTGAGCATCCGGCGCCACAGTCCGCAGGTGCTCCAGCCACCTCCTGGCCAAGTTGGCAGGGTCCGGCGTCACCAGTTGCGCACCGCCCGGGCCCAAGCTCTCAGCCCGGCCACGAAGCCCTGCCGGTCCGCGGGCGAGAGGTTGTCCAGGACCTGCAGCAGAGGCGCGGCACGCAGTGCGACGAATCTCTCGACCATGGCCCGATGACGAGGAGCCAGCGATACCAGGGTGCGGCGGCGATTGGCGGGATCCTCCCGGCGCTCGACCAGCCCGGCCCGGCCGAGGTCGCTCACGAGTTCGCTCGCGGTCGTCAGCGACATGCCCATCCTGGCGGCCAATTCGCTCACGCTGAGTGACGCTTCGACCGTCAGCTGGGGAATGACCGCGCCGTGCCTGGCGGTGAGCCCATGTCTGCGAAAGATCTCCCGCAGCTCGTCCGGCATCTCGGCCTGGGCTCGCCGGAAATAGGCCTCCACCAGGGGCACGAAGCCAAGGGCCTCCTTGACCTCCTCCGACCGTGGCAGTCGAGGGGCTGGGGCGTCATCCATCACTCCCCAAGGATACAGTTCCTCTATCCAAACAGTTCGGATATCCGAAGTGAGGTAGACGTGATACTGGTGACAGGGGCAACGGGCAACGTCGGCCGCCATCTGGTGAGCCTGCTGCTCCAAGCGGGCGAGCAGGTCCGAGCGACCAGCCGCGACCCCGGGCGGGCCGACCTGCCCGGCGAGGTGGAGGTGATCAGAACCGACCTGCCCCGTGCCGCGCTGCAGGGAGCGGACAGCGCGTTCCTGTTTCCGGCCGCCGGTCAGGTGCGTGGCTTCCTGGACGAGGCCGTCAAAGCCCGCCTCAGGCACGTGGTGCTGCTGTCCGCGCAGGCGGTGACCATGAAGGAGGCGGGTGCGCTCGGCAAGGTCCACGCCGAGTACGAGCGGGCCGTGGCCGGATCGGGGCTGCCGTGGACCTTCCTGCGCCCCGGCGCGTTCATGGCCAACGACCTGCGCTGGGCGCCCAACGTCAAGAACGACGGCGTGGTACGCACTCCCTTCGCCGAAGCCGCGACCGCCCCGATCGACGAGCGCGACATCGCCGCGGTGGCCGCGCGGACGCTGCTCGACGACGGGCACGCGGGCCAGGCGTACGAGCTGACTGGGCCCGCCTCGCTGACCACGGTCGAGCGGGTACAGATCCTCGGCGAGGTCCTCGGCCGCGACCTGCGCCTTGAGGAACTGTCTCCCGAGCAGGCCCGCGAACAACTGCTCACGCAGGCCCCCGCGGCGCTCGTGGACTCCCGGCTCGCGCTGTTCGCCTCGTTCGTCGGCAGGACCGCGGACGTGTCGCCGGTCGTACGGGAGCTGACTGGCAGAGCTCCGCACACCTACGCAGACTGGGCGGCCCGGAACGCCGCGGCGTTCCGCTGACAGACGAGGAGGCGCCAGCGGATCGCCGCCCGTTCGGGCAGTCGGCCTGATAGTTCTCGCTCTGAAAGGCCGCCCGACGGCGTCGCCCCGAGCGCCAGGCTTCATCGGGCAGACCGGGGGCGGACAACCCTGGAGACGGTCACGACCTCGATGCTGAACGCCCCTCCGGAGGCGTTGCCGCTGCTGGGGCTGACCGGGCGTGGCTGTGGAACGTCGCCAAGGACGGCGGGGTGGCCCTGCTACAACGCCACTGGCACCGCCGTCCACGAGCAGGGCGCCGCTGGTTGTTGGACGGCTGCCTGACCATGCATGACGCCTCGGCCGAGCAGGGTGCGCCGCCGACGGCATCGCCTCCGGCGATGATCGCTGGTTCGCTGATCACGCTCATCTTGCCGTACCGGGGGCAAGGCGCCTCACGCTGACCACACCTCCAGGGCGGCGGCCATGCGGCTGACGGCCTCACTGAGCCGTTCGGGGGCGGTGGCGAAGTTGAGACGTACGAACCCCTGTCCCTCCGGCCCGAACCTCAGGCCGCACCGCAGCGACCAGGATCCGGGTCAGATGTACAGGCGGACCGTACCGCTCGGGTGAGAAACCCCCTGGCCTCAGCCTCCGCCACTCCGGTGGCGGGCGCGCCGATCAAGCAGGCCGCATGCGCCTTCGGTCGCCGGATGTTCGTTTCCGGCATCTCGGACGCTTCTGCGCCCGCCTGCGTTCCGTCCTTTCTCGGCGGGAACCGCACGCCGGACCTGCCTCGGCCCTCGGAGCCGGGCTTGATCTAGGGTCCGTGCCTGTGCGAATAATCTCTCTCAACGCCTGGGGAGGCGCGATGTTCGACGAACTCGCCCCCTGGCTCGACAGCTGCGACGCCGACATCCTGTGCCTGCAGGAGGTGACGCGCACTCCCGGCGCCGGCGGCTGGACGCGCTTCGACGACGCCGAGCGATCGCTGCCGCAGCGAGCGGACCTGCTCGCCGATGTCCGCTCGCGCCTCCCCCGCCACCTCGGCCTGTTCACGGCGAGCGACTCTGGACCGGTTCTGGACCACGAACACGCCTCGCGCCGGCAGGACTTCGGGCTCGCCACCTTCGTCGCCGAGACCTTGCCGATCGTCGGCATGCGATCGGAATTCGTCCACGGGAGTTACGCCGAGCATCACGACAGATGGCCGGCGGACGGGCGGCCCCGCGCCGCTCTGGCCGTACGAATCTTCGACCGCAGCGCCCGGCGGTTCGTCACCATCGTCAACCTCCACGGCCTGCGGGACGCCCAGGGGAAGGCCGACACCCCTGCCCGCCGCGCCCAGGCCGAACGGCTCGCGGACCTCGTCGCCGACGTGTGCCAGGAGGGCGACCTGACGGTGGTGTGCGGCGACTTCAACGTGCTGCCCGGCAGCGAGACGTTCCGGATCCTCGCCAAACTCGACCTGACCGACCTGGTACGGGACGCCGACACCAGGACCTCGCGCTATCCCAAGCCGGTACGCCATGCGAGCTACCTGCTCGTCTCCGACCCCGACGCCGTCCGGCGGTTCGAGATCGTGACCGCGCCCGAAGTATCCGACCACCGGGCCTTGACGCTGGACATCTAGCACACGTCGCTACCCGCTGGGATGGCACATCACGTCATGCGCCCGCCCTCACTGCTGGTGGCCCAGCTCGATCCCCAGTTCGCCGAGTACGGTGACCGGGTCCTGGCTTTCTCTCGCCCCGCAGCGAGAGGAAGCACAACCACATGACCCGGCCCCCGACGCCGCGGCGCTCCCGCCGTACAGCGGCCTGGAGCTTCTGCCCGAAGTGCGGATGGATCGGCGCGACCCTCGAGCACCGGCCAGCGCGGGGTCCGCTCGTCCTCCCGTGGAACCCCGACCGGCTCATGGACGTCGCCCGGCCGGAACGGCTCGCACGTCACTGCACCTCGTGCGGCTGCCACTGGGGCGAGACCCCGCTGGACGCGCCCGCCATGGCGGCGACCTCCATCGTCCCCACGCCCGGCGACGCCGACGAGGGCCTGGCCGAGGAAGGGCACTCCTGATGGCCGATGCGCACATCAGCATCAAGCCGCCTCAGAAGAGGACGTACCCGTTCGGTCAGCCACACGGCCGATCATGCTGAGCCGGGAGCGTCCGCGCCTGACCTTCGAGGCGACCCTGTACGACCGCCGGACGGTGACGGTGGTGCGACGAGCAGATGGCGAGGCGCATGCACTTGCATCTAGTCTCCTCATGCGACATAGTTGGTTTTGTCCAACCAACCTTCCGGGAACGGTGTGAGGATGGAACACGTATCGGCCGGCAAGGACGGCCTGGCTCGCCCGCAGTGCGAGGCCGTCGACGGGGTGGCGGCGGCGCTGGCCACGGTGGGCAACTGGATGTTCGCTCCGGCCACACGGCGCAAGATCATGGCGTCCTCCGGGCTGGAGCTCTCCGGCCAAACGCCTGGATTCACGCGGATTCATCGAACGCCAGCGCGGCCGCCGTCGCCGACCTGCCGGCGGACTGGGAGGCGACCGACTTCGAGCAACCGGCCGCAAGCCTCGGCGCTCTCAGCGAAGTGATCAAGAAATGGCCGTGAGCCCATCACGGTTGTGCCGTCCGTCCTCGCCGTGAAGTAGCACTGCGGCCACGGAGACGCCGGGTCCACACCCGCGTCGTGCTCTGCCGTACTCGCTACGGCACCGCACGTTCCCTCCCGGCTGATGTCCATCGACCGGGCCAGGGCCGCCGGGCCCGGTTCTCCCGCACCCGAACGCGGTGCGGCCGTCTGCGCATCCCCGTCGACGCGCACACCACGACTACCTATCCATCGAAGAAGTGATGTCACATGCGTGCCGTACTGCTGCACGAATTCGGGCCACCGGCCCACCTGCGCGTCGCGGACGTGCCCACCCCGAGACCGACGGCGGGCGAGGTCGCGGTGCAGGTGGCTGCGGTCGGTGTCCAGTTCCTGGAGACGCAGGTCCGCGCGGGGACGATGCGCGGCGCGCTCGGCGGCGCGCCGCTGCCGGTGATCCTCGGCAAGGAGATCGCCGGACGGGTCGCCGAGGTCGGTCCCGGCGGCGACACCGCCCTGATCGGCACGCGGGTCCTGGCCGGCACCCAAGGCTTGGGCGGGTACGCCGAGACCGCCGTCGTCCCCGCCGCCACCCTCATCCCGGTCGGCGACGGCATCGGCCTGCCGGAGGCCGTCGCCCTTCACCGCTATGGCGCCACGGCCCAGGGCCTGATCAGGGCGGCCCGCGTGAGCGCCGGTGACCGGGTCCTGGTGCTGGCGGCCGCGGGTGCCGTCGGCACGGTCCTGGTGCAGTTGCTCAAGCGAGCCGGGGCGACAGTCGTCGCTGCCGCGCGCGGCGAGCACAAGCTCGCCCTGCTGAGCAGGCTGGGTGCCGACCACGTGGTGGACTACACGCTCCCCGGCTGGACGGACCTGGCTGGTGAGCCGGTCGGCGGCTCGATGGACGTGGTCTTCGACCATGTCGGCGGAGCGCTCGGACGCGAATCGTTCGAACTGCTCACCCCGGGCACCGGACGGCAGATCACGTTCGGCTTCTCCAGCGGCACGCCGCTGGACATCCGTCCCATGGAACTCATCGGCCGGGGCCTGACTCTGGCCGGGTTCAGCGCGGGCCTCATCTGGAGCAGGCCCGCCCTCGCCCGCGAGCTGGTGACCGAAATCCTGGAGCTGGCCGCAGCCGGGCAGCTCACGCCGGTGATCGGCCAACGCTTCCCTCTGGAGCGGGCGGCCGACGCGCATGCCGCCATCGAGGCGCGTAGCACTGTCGGCAAGACCCTGCTCATCCCCTGACCACACCCCGACGTGCCCCTCACGGGGGTTACGCGTGAACGTCCACATTGGTTTCCGACAAGGAGTCCACATATCCATGTCCTCTTTCCCCAAGGTCTTTGTTGCCGGTGCCACCGGGCTGCTCGGCGGCCAGATCGTCCGAGCCCTTCTCGACCAGGGCGCCCCCGTACGGGCCCTGGTGCGGCCCGACACCAGCGAGGAGAAGAAGCGTTCACTGACCGCCCGGGCGGCCGGCGGTTTGGAACTGGTCGAGGGCGACATCACCGATCCGGCCGAGCAGCTGGCAGAGGCCGTCGGCGACGCCACGACCGTGATCTCGGCCGTCCAGGGCGGCCCCGAAGTGATCGTGGACGGGCAGGCCAACCTCGTGCGCGCCGCGGAGAAGGCCGGCGCCCGGCGGTTCATCCCATCCGACTTCGCCTTCGATCTCACCAAACTGGATGACGGCGACAACTTCATGATCGACTGGCGCCGGCAGGCCGCCGCCGCTCGCGCCGGCAGCCGCCTTGACGTGGGTTCCGTGCTCAACGGGGCCTTCTACGAGGTGATGACGGGCTTCATGGGGCTCATCGACTGGCAGCAGGGCACCCTGTCCCACTGGGGAGACCCCGACCAGCCGCTCGACCTGACCTCAGTGCCCGACACCGCCGCCTACACCGCCGCCGTCGCCCTCGACCCGTCCGCCACCGGCACCCTGCGCTTCGCCGGCGAGGTCATGTCGATGCGCCAGTTCCACGACGCGGTCCAGCGCGGCTCCGGCCGCCCGCTTGAACTGCGCCACCTCGGCACCGCCGACGACCTCCGCGCGGAGATCACCCGTCAGGCGGCGCTCACCCACAACCCGTTCGACTACGTGGCGCTGCAGTACCAGTGGTGCATGGTGACCGGCAAGGCCAAGTTCGACAGCCTGGACAACGCCAGATACCCGAACGTCACACCCCAGTCGCTGACCGACTTCGTACGCGCCACCACACCCGCGCACTGACACACCGTCCGACAAGCCGGTACGCGATCTGCAGCCCGCACGGTGGACCGCGTACCGGCTTTGCCTGAGGACCACTGGCCGTTGCGCGTCTGGATCGCTCGTGCCCACTGCCACGCCTCGCGTTGCACCGCACGATCATGCCTACGGCGCCACTTCGTCGCCGCGTCAGAGTCCTCGCCGCCTGCGATGGCTCAGCGATTGCGACGTTCGCCCCGAGGCTCGCCAGACCTGCGACCACCAGGAGCGTCCACGGGAGTAGGCCGCCTCGCGATCCGTACCGACTGGCCAGGAGCAGCGACATCGAGGCGGCCACGATGGCGCCGTCCACCGCCAGGGGAATGAGCGCCGCAGCAACCGGCTCCTCGCCGTGCTGGAGCGCGAGCCCGTACATGTGACGGAACGAGACCACGGCCGCGATGCCGGCGACCAGAAGCACACTCGCCGTCGTGGCCCATCGAATCCACTTCTCTGCGCGACATGGTGTGTTGGCCATCGGCGCTCACCCCTGGCCGAGCAGGAACCTGGTGCTCAACGTGAAGGCGTGTGCATTTGGTGCGAGTCCCCCGCCAGTGGGTGCGGGCCGGCGACGTTCGTGGTCCCTCCATCTAGGCTGGCCGCATGAGGGTGCTCGTCGTCGAGGACGACACCGCCCTGGCCGGCGTGCTGACGCACGGCCTGCGGCGGGAGAGCTACGCCGTGGACGTGGCCACGAGCGGCGAGGACGCCCTGTGGAGCGTGATGGAGCACGACTACGACGCCGTGGTGCTCGACGCGATGATCCCGCCGCCCGACGGGTACGAGGTGTGCCGGCGGATGCGGGAACGCGACCGGTGGGCGCCGGTCATCATGCTGACCGCCCGCGACGCCGTCCGCGACCGGATTCGCGGTCTCGACGCGGGCGCCGACGACTACCTGACCAAGCCGTTCGCCCTCGCCGAGCTGTACGCGCGGCTGCGCGCCGTGACCCGCCGCGACCAGGTACGCCGTCCCGCCGTGCTGCGGGCGGGCGACCTCGCCCTCGATCCGGGCACGCGGGCGGTGCGCCGGGGCGAGGTGGACGTCCCCCTGTCGGCCAAGGAGTTCGCGCTGCTGTACGAGCTGATGCGCAGGCCGGACGAGATCGTGACCCGGTCGTACCTGATCGAGCACGTCTGGGACTTCGCCTACGACGGCGGCTCGAACGTCGTGGACGTGTTCGTGCGGTACCTGCGGGAGAAGGTGGACCGCCCGTTCGGCCGGGAGACGATCGAGACGGTGCGGGGCGCCGGCTACCGCCTGTCCACCAGACGCTGACCCGCGACGCCCCACCGGGCGCCCGCCCCGGGCCGGGACCTCAGGTCAGCTTCGTGGTGAGGGTCGCGCCGGTCTCCGGACCGGCCTGGGCCACGAGGCCGCCGCCGGGCGCCCAGAAGCCGGAGCGGCCCGCCGTCTCGGCGAACCCGCCCCCCGTCGGCCCGGCGAAGCTCGCCACCGCGACCCACAGCCCGTGCTCGGCGGCGATGCGCCTGGCGCGCCCGGTCTGGAGCTCCGCCTCGGCGGCGTGCTTGACCGTCCCGGCCACGTAGGCGTCCACGCCGAGGGCGGCCGTCGCCGCCGCGTGCTCCGGGACGCCGGTGTCCTTGCAGACGGCCAGGCCGAGCCGCCACCCGTCCACCTCCAGCACCCCCGGCTCCGAGCCGGGCGCGAACCGCAGCGCCTCCTCCTCGCCGAGCCACATCTTGCGGTACGCGACGGTGAGGCCGGCCCCGTCGACGGCCAGCATCGCGATGTGCGGACCCCGGTCCCCGGCCACGGGCGCGCCGGCCAGCGCCACGGCCCCGGTCTCGGCGCACGCCGCCACGAGGGGCGCCAGCCGGGCGTCGCCCGGCTCCACGGTCGCGGCGTCCAGCTCGTACCCCGTGAGCGACAGCTCGGGGAACACGACGACCCGCGCGGCGGCCGACCGCACGGCCCGCGCGTGCTCGGCGGCGTTGGCGGCCACGTCGTGCGCGGCGGACAGCGGCTGGGCGACCGCGATCGTCAGCGGCTCGGGCATGCGACCTCCCTGGGCGACGTCTCCCCGGCGGGCCTGCCGGGGCCGGGACCGCCCCATCCTAGGCCGTGCTCAGGAGGGGGTCCGGGTGAAGGTGCCCAGACCGGTGTGGTCGAGGTTGTCCACGGTGACCTTGTCGGCCCGGCCGTCCGCGCCCGCCGCGAAGCGGACGCCGGCCAGGCCCACGGCGTTCTCCCCCGGGGTCCGGTAGGCGAAGGTGTCGCCCGCGTAGTGGCGCAGCGGCAGTCGGAGGGGCTCGGGCCCGAGTCTCATGACCAGCCCGCCGCCCTCCTCGGTGACGGTCAGCGGGCCGTAGTGGCCGTTGGCGTACACGCCGGTGTAGGAGCTCGCCGGCCGGGCCGGGGCGGCGTCCGCGGGCGGCCTGCCGTAGTCGGTGGCCGGCCGCGCCTCGCGAGCCGTCCGGGCCAACGCGTCCCCGGCCAGGCGCAGCCAGTCCACGGTCTGCCTTTCGTGCCCGGCGACGTCGAGGAAGGTCAGCGCCACGGCCTCGGCGGCGCCGACGGGCTGCCCGTTGGTGAGCACCACGACGCCGAGCCCTTCGGACGGCAGCATGGTCACGTTCGTGGCGGCGCCCAGCTCGAACCCGCCGGAGTGGCCCAGCCGCAGCCGGCCGAGGTCGTCGTAGCCGACGTTCCAGCCGAGCCCGTAGAAGCCGGGCACGCCGTACGGGGCGGCGGGCCGGGCCGAGAGGATGTGCGGCAGGTACGTCTGGTCGAGCGCGGACGCCGGGATGAGCCGCTTCCCCGCGTACACGCCGCCGCCGAGCAGGAGGCGCAGCCACGCGGTGAGGTCACGGGCCGTGGAGCTGGCGCCGCCGGCGGGTGACTGGGCCTGGGCGTCGCGGGTGTGGCGCGCCTCCCAGTGCCCGTCCACCCGGACGTGTCCCACGGCCCGGTCGCGGGCCTTCTCGTACGCCGAGAAGAGGGAGCTGGTGGAGCGCATTCCCAGAGGCTGGTAAAGGAGTGTCCGCGACAGCTTCGCCCAGCTGAGCCCGGCGGCCCTGGCCACGGCGAGCGCCGCCTCGGTGAAGCCGAAGTTGGTGTAGGCGTACTGCGCGCGGAACGGGCCGAGGGGCTCGTCGCGCAGGTGCCGCAGGATGTGGCGGCGGCCGTAGCCGAGGTCCTCCAGCAGGTCGCCCGCGTGGTCGGGAAGGCCGCTGCGATGCGAGAACAGGTCGGCGAGCGTCACGTGCCGCGTCACCCATGGGTCCTTGAGCGCGAACCCGGGGTCGTGCCGGACGACCGGATCGTCCCAGCCGACCGCGCCCTGCCCGACAGCGCCCTGCCCGACCCCGCCCGGCCCGACAGCGCCCCGGCCGATCACCCGGGCGACGACGGTGGTGGCGAGCGGCTTGGACACGGAGGCGAGCTGGAAGACCGTGTCCGGGCCGACCGCGCCGGGGCTGCCCGCCCGCCGCACGCCGAACCCCTTCAGGTACGCGACCCGGTCCCGGTACACGACGGCGACGGCCATGCCGGGCACGCCCGTCCTGCCCATGACGTCGCGCACGATTCCGTCGAGCCGCGCCACGGCGGTGTCCACGGCGGCCGGGGTGAGGGCGGGCGGCGCCTGGGCGGGGGGCGCGGCGGACAGCGTCGCCCCCGGCGTGCCCTGCCCGTACGCCGCCGGCAGGCGCGGGCCGCCCGTGGGCGCGGCGCCGCACCCGCACAGCAGCACCGCCGCCGTCGCGGCGACCGCCGCTGCTCCCCGCCTCATTCCCGCAGGTTAAGCCGGGCGCGGGCGGCGCGCCGGAGGCACGCCGCAGCGGCGGGTCAGGACGGGCGGGCCGAGGCGAGGACCTCCAGGTAGTGGGGGTTGGTCATGATGCCGAGGACGTTGCCGAACGGGTCCACCACGGACGCCGTCACGAACCCGTTGCCTCCGCGGTCCACGATGCCCTGGTGCTCCTCGGCGCCCATGGCGAGCAGCCGGTCGAGGGTGGCGGCCAGGTCGTCCACGGCCCAGTACAGCACGGCACCGGCCGGGGTGGCGCCGACACCGACGCCGTGCGGGGCGTACGCGCCACGGACGATGCCCAGCTCGTGCCGGTAGTCGCCCACCCGGAACTCCACGTACGCCGGCTCACCGTCGGGCCCCGGCCGCTCGAAGTACGGGGCGACGCCGAGCAGCGCGGCGTACCAGTCGCGGGCGGCGGCCAGGTCGTCGGCGAACAGGTTGACGGTGGCGAATCCACGCAGCATGCGAAGGCTCCTTCAGTTCCGGGGAGGGCGGTACGGGAAGAACGGTACGGACGCTTGAGGAAGGTGCGGTTCCTCAACGCCTGGCAGACTCGGGGCATGTTGGACACCTCGGTACGGCTGCTGCGGCTGCTGTCGCTGCTCCAGGCACGGCGCGCGTGGGGCGGGGCGGAGCTTGCGCAGCGGCTGGGCGTGACCACGCGGACCGTGCGCAACGACGTGGAGCGGCTGCGGATCCTCGGCTACGAGATCCACTCCGCGACCGGCACCGCCGGCGGCTACCGGATGGGGGCGGGCACCGCGATGCCGCCGCTGCTGCTGGACGACGAGGAGGCCGTGGCCGTCGCCGTCAGCCTGCACGCGGCCGCCTCGGGGTCGGTGACCGGCATCGAGGAGACGTCGCTGCGGGCGCTCACCAAGGTCCAGCGCATGCTGCCGTCGCGGTTGCGGCACCGGATCGAGGCGATGCGGGCCGCGACCGTCTCCGTGGCCGGGCGCGGCCCGACCGTGGACGCCGGGACCCTCACCGCGATCGCGGCCGCCATCCGCGACCACGAGCGGCTGCGGTTCGACTACGAGGGGCACGACGGCACGGCGAGCGTGCGCACCGTCGAGCCGCACCGCCTCGTCTACACCGGGCGGCGCTGGTACCTGCTGGCCTGGGACGGGGAGCGGGAGGACTGGCGGACGTTCCGGGCCGACCGGGTACGGCCGCGCACGCCGGGCGGGCCGCGCTTCACCCCGCGCACCCCGCCCGGCGGCGACGCCGCGGCGCACGTCGTGCGGGGCGCCGCCTCGACGGCGTACAGGCATGCGGCCCGGGTGCGGTTGCACGCGCCGGTGGAGGCGGTGGCCGGCCGGATCCCGCCCGCCGCCGGCCTGCTGACGCCCCTGGACCCCGCCGAGGGCGAGAGCGGCTGCCTGCTGGAGACGGGCAGCGAGTCGCTCCACGACCTGGCCGGCTTCCTGGGGAGCCTGGGGGTGCCGTTCACCGTGCTGCACCCGCCCGAGCTGCGCGCCCACCTGCGCGACCTCGCCGCCCGCTACGCCGCGGCGGCCGCCGAGGAGGGACCCCGCTGATGGTGTGGTTCATGCCCTGGTGCGAAGATTGAAGGGTCATGCCGACCAACCTCACCGTGATTCTCAGCGATCGGCCGGGGGAGCTGGCCCGCCTGGGGGAGCTCACCGGCGAGGCCGGCGTGAACATCGAGGGCCTGGCCGCGTTCACGGGCGAGGGCAAGGGCGTGGTGCACGTGCTGGTCGCCGACCCTGACGCGGCGCGCTGCCGGCGGACGCTGGAGGGCGCGGGCATGGGGATCGCCGACGAGCGGTCCGTGCTGGTGGTCAACATCGAGGACCGGCCCGGCACGCTGGGCGAGCTGACCCGGCAGCTCGCGAGCGCGAACGTCAACATCGACCTGGCCTACACGGCCTTCGGCGGCGTGAAGGTGGTCATCGCGACCGAGGACCTGGACAGCGCGCTGGCGGCACTGGAGGGGCCGGTGACCTCGCGCCTGGACGAGGTGCCGGGGGCGCCGAGCATCTGGGACCAGCCCGCCTGACCCAGCGACATATCAAACGTCGTGTGATAAATAACAGCCACGACACACGGCTCCTGCCACGTGTTCTCTCGTCGTAGGCCCCCGTTCGCGATGATGGCTACGCACTTTTTAACACTAGACACCGTGATCTATCACATGTCAGGGTTGATGCCGCGTCCATCACGCGATCTCCCCTCCGATTGTCGGGACATCCCCCGGAGCCGTCCATGACCCCTTCCACCCCGCCTGCCGAACGTGACCGCCCCGGCCCTGGCGTGCTCGTGCGCGACACCCGGCCGCTCAGCCCGCACCCGTCGCTGATCGCGTTCCACACCGCGGGCGGGCTCGCGGGATGACGGACGACACCGGCGGCGCGCGGCGGGGACCGGCCTGGCGGCAGGAGGCGATCGCCGAGCAGATCCTCGCCCGCGGCGACATCACGGCCGTCGAGCTGGCCGAGCTGTTCCAGGTCAGCGTGATGACGATCCACCGGGACCTGAACGAGCTGGAACGCCAGGGCCTGGTCCGCAAGCTGCGCGGCGGCGTGACCGCGCAGCCGTCCAGCGTGTTCGAGAGCAACGTCGGCTTCCGCGAGCGCTCGATGCGCGTCGAGAAGGACGCCGTCGCCGCGCGGGCGGCGGAGCTGGTCGAGCCGGGCATGGCCGTCATGCTGGACGACTCCACCACCAGCCTCGCCCTCGCCCGGCGGCTGGAGCCGCTCGCGCCGCTGACCGTCGTCACCAACTTCCTCACCACGATCGAGCTGGTCGCCGGCATGCCCGGGATCCGGCTCATCGCGCTCGGCGGTGACTACGACGTGCTGCACAACTCCTTCCTCGGCGTCTCCTGCACCGAGGCCATCGCCTCCCTGCAGGCCGACCTGTGCTTCGTGTCGACCTCGGCGGTGACCGGCGGCTACGCCTACCACCAGGAGCAGCACATAGTGCCGGTCAAGCGCGCCATGCTGGCCTCGGCCACCCGCAGCGTGCTGCTGATCGACCACACCAAGCTGGCCAGGACCGCGCTGTACCGTGTGGCCGGACTCCAGACGTTCGACCACGTCATCGTGGACGCCGGCGCCGGGCCCGAGGCGCTGCAGGACCTCGGCCAGCTCACCCGCTCCCTCGATGTGGCCACCACACCCGCTCCGGAGGCGTCATGACCCCGCCGTCCCCCCTCCCGTCCCCTCCGCAGGCGCTCGCGTCGTCGCTCCCGCCGGAGCTGGCGCGGGTCCTGGCCGAGCCGCCGCGGGCCTACTCCCCCGCGGCGATCTGGTGGTGGAGCGGCGAGCCGCTGCGCCGCGACCGGCTGCGCCGGCAGCTCGAACGCTTCGCCGAGGGCGGCGTGTGGAACCTGGTCATCATCAACCTGGCGCCGTCCGGGCCGATGTTCGGCTCCGACGCCGACGACCCGCCGTTCTTCTCCGAGCCGTGGTGGGAGCTGCTGGAGCAGGTGTGCGACGACGCCGAGGAGCTGGGCGTCTCCCTGTGGTTCTACGACCAGCTCGGCTTCTCCGGCGCGGACCTCCAGGCGCGGCTGGTGGACGAGGAGCCGCGCTTCGCCGGGCGGTGGCTCGCCGCGGACGGCTCGGTGACGACCCGCGGCTTCGACTACCTGTCGCGGGAGGCGTGCGCGACGCTGATCGACCGGGTGCACGGCGAGTTCGAGCGGCGGCTCGGGCACCGGCTGGGGGGCGTGATCGCAGGCTCCTTCCAGGACGAGCTGCCGGCCATCCCGACCTGGTCGGACGGCTTCGCCGAGGAGTTCGCCCGGCGGCGCGGCTACGACGTCACGCCGTACCTGCCGCTGCTGTGGCAGGACGGCGCGGGGGACGCGGGGGACGCGGAGGGCGCCGGCGGCGTCGATCCAGGTCTCGTGCGGCGCGACTACCACCTGACCCGGGCCGAGCTGGCCGAGGAGGCGTTCTTCCGGCCGCTCGCCGCCTGGCACGAGCGGCACGGCCTGATCAGCGGCTGCGACCAGCAGGACCCGGCCCGCGCCGGTCACCCCGTGGAGGGGGTGAGCATGTACGCGGACTACGCGCGCACGCACCGCTGGTTCGGCGCGCCCGGCTCCGACCACCACGGGGACGCGCGAATCCACTCCTCGCTCGCCCACCTGTACGGGCGGCCCCGCACGTGGATCGAGGCGTTCCACTCCAGCGGGTGGGGCGGCACGCTGGAGGAGACCTTCGACTGGCTGCTGCCGTGGCTGCGCGCCGGCGCCACCCTGTACAACCCGCACGCCGTCTACTACACGACCAAGGGCGGCTGGTGGGAGTGGGCGCCGCCGGCCACGGACTGGCGGCAGCCGTACTGGCGGCACCACCGCGTCTTCGCCGACGCCGTCACGCGGCTGTGCGCGGCGCTGTCGCTGGGGCGGCACGCGTGCGAGGTGGCGGTGCTGCTGCCGACGGCCACGGCCCAGGCCGGCACCCGCCTCGACGGGGCCGGTCCCGAGGCGGAGCGGGCGCAGGAGGTGTACCGGCGGCTCGTGGGCGACATGGCGTGGTTCCGGATGGTGCCGGGCGTGCTGGACGGGCTGGGCCTGGACGCGGACGTCATCGACGACGACTCGCTCCAGCGCGCCACCGCCCGGCCCGCCTCCGCCCCCGCCCCCGGCCAGGGCCAGGGCCAGGGCCAGGGGTGGGGCGGGGCGCGGCTGGAGGTGGCCGGGGAGTCGTACGCGGCCGTCGTCCTTCCCGCCTGCGCCGTCCTGGAGCCGGACACCGAGCGGGCGCTCGTCGCGTTCGCGGAGCGGGGCGGCCTGGTCGTGGCCGTGGAGACGCTCCCCGAGGGGCCGCTGCGCGAGCTCGTCCGCTTCGCGCCGACGGTGGACGAGCTGGGGCCGCTGCTGTCGCCGCTGCGCCGGGTGGAGGCTCCCGCGCCGCCGCTGGTGCGGGAGGTGGACGGCGCGACGCTCGTCTTCCTCCAGGCGGCCTTCCCCATGGCCAGCCGCGTGGCGGTGGAACGCCCCGACGCGCGGGGCGCGGACCAGGGCTGGGACACGGCCACGATCGACTTCGACCCCGCCCGGTACGCGACGGAGACACCGGTCCGGGTGCGGGGCGTCGCGGGGACGCCGCTGCTGGTCGACCCGTTCACGGGCGGGGTGCGCGCACTGCCGTACGAGGTGGACGGGGAGCACGTGGAGGTGGTGGTGCCGTTCGACGCGGGACCCGCGGCGCTGCTGGTGTTCACCGGCGAGGACGTGACTCCCACCGCCCCCAGCGCCCCGGCCGGGACGCTGGAGGTGGACCTGGGCTCCGGCTGGGAGATGGAGCCGGTGCCCACGCTCGACGACACCTGGGGCGACCTCGGTCACGACGGGCCGGTGCTGCGGCGGTGGGAGGTGGAGCACCGCCTCGACGGTGAGGACGCGTGGTTGCCCGCGTACGCCACGTTCGGCCCGCACGGCGCCTGGCGCGTCACCCCCGCCGGCTCCCCGTCGGCCGGCTCCCCGTCGGCCGGGCCGGTGGGCGCGGACGGCTGGCGGCCCGCGGTGTTCTCGGTGTCGCGCGGGATCCGCAAGGACCCGATCCACCGGGTCACGCTCGGCCCCAAGGGGCACGTGCCGGAGGAGTTCCTGGACTTCGGCCCGGTGGACGCCGGTCAGGCCGCCTGGTTCCGGTGCGAGCTGACCGTACCTGGCCTGCGGGAGGCGTACCTGGCCGTGGGGGCGCCCGCCGCCAAGGCGGCGTGGATCGACGGCGCCCCGGTGGCCCTGGACGACCGCGGTTACCTGGCCCTGGCCCGCGACCCGCTCTCCCCCGGCACGTACGTCCTCGACCTGCGGCTGGACCCGGAGGAGGACGGCGCGCCGCTGCGCGCCCACCTCGCCGTGGTGACGGACCCGGAGGCGTACCTGCGGCCGGAGTGGATCGCCGGGCCGGAGGGGCCCGCGGAGCTGACCGCGACGTTCACCCCGCGCGGGACGGTGCTCCAGGTGGCGTCGTCGGCGGCCTGCCGGGTCCTCGTCAACGGCGTCGAGCTGGGCCGGCAGGGCGGCTTCGACCCGTACGCGGACATGCGCAAGCCCCGGGTGCGCCGCTACGACGCCGCGGGGGTGCTGCGGCCGGGCGTGAACGAGGTGACGGTCCGGGTCGGCGACGGCTCCGAGCCGGTCCTGGTGGACGGCTGCGCCACGTCGGGCCCCGGCTGGGAGGCGGTCCGGGACGGCGTCCGGGTTCCGGCGCGCGTCCGCCGGGCCCAGTACCTGGACCCGGCCGCGCTGCACCTCCCCCGCCGCCCCCACCCGCTGCCGGACACCTCCTGGCTCTCGGCGGCTCCCAGCACTTCCGTGGTGGTCCCCGCCGTGCTGGCCGAGGAGGGGACGGAGGGCCGGGTGGAGTGGCTGCGGTTCGGGGTGCCGCCGGGCGCCACCGCCCTCCGGGTGCCGCTGCGCGGCAAGGCCGTCCTCCACGTCGACGGCGACGCCGTGGCGGACGGCACAGGATGCCTGTCCGTGCCCCTCGACGGCCGGGCCGGGCCGCGCGTGGCGACGCTGCGGGTGGAGACCGAGGCCGGGTACGCCGGCGGGGCGATCCTGACCGGGCCGATCGAGTTCGACGCCGGGCCGGGGCCGATCGAGCTGGGCGACTGGGAGCGGACGGGCCTGCCGGAGTACAGCGGCGGCGTCCGTTACCTCCGGACCGTGCCCGTCGCGGGGTCGCCGGACTCGGCGGTCCTCGATCTGGGCCGGGTGCGCGGCACGGCCGAGGTCCGGGTCAACGGCCGCCCCTGCGGGGTCAGGGTCTGCTCGCCGTACCGGTTCGACGTCGGCGCGGCGCTGCGGCCCGGTGACAACACGGTGGAGGTCGAGGTGTACGGCACGCTCGCCCCGCACCTCGACGCGGTGAGCCCCACCCATTTCGTCTTCCCCGGCCAGCGCGTCACGGGTCTCTTCGGCCCGGTCCGTCTCGTGCTGCCCCGGCCCTGAGGCGGGTGAGCCGGGTCCCGGCCGGGGCGGCCGTCAGCCGGGGCCCATGCCCAGCAGGGCGGCCAGCGACCGCTCCAGCCAGCCGATGTCGAGGGGCTCGTCGTCGATGAGGCAGTGCAGGAGGGCCCCGTCGACGAACATCGCGGCGGCCCGCGCCGCCCGCGCGTCCGCGCGCCCGGCCAGGACGGCGGTCAGACCGTCGATCCACAGCCGGGCCAGCGGCCGCAGCTCGGGCCGGTGCGCGGCCGCGGCGTAAAGCTCGTTCCAGATCACCATCCGGTCGCGCTCACGCAGGTAGGCGGCCGTCAGCGCGGCGAGGGTGGCGGGCACGTCCGCGCTGCTCCGCAACTCCTCGCCCCAGACACGCAGCCACTCCTCGGTGGCCTCGGCGGCGTGCGCGAGCGCGGCGGCGACCAGGTCGCCGAGGGAGGCGAAGTAGTACGTGGTCGCCCCCAGCGGGACGCCGGCCCGCGCGGCGACGAGCCGGTGCGTCAGGCCGTTCACGCCCACCTCGGGGATCAGCTCGCAGGCGGCCTGGACCATGCGGCGCCGGCGCTCCACCGGGTCGCGCCGCGCGGTCAATGCGCGCCCGCGAGGTTGAGCGTGACGACTCCCGCCACGACGAGGGCCACGCCCGCGACCTTCGCCGCGGTGAGCGGCTCGCCCAGGAACAGCATCCCGATGACGACGATCAGCGTCGTGCCCAGCCCGGCCCAGACGGCGTAGGCGACGCCCACCTGCATGCCCCGCTCCAGGGCCCGGGCGAGCAGCAGGAACGCCGCGCCGTAACAGGCCAGGCAGGCCAGCGTCGGCCACAGCCGGGTGAACCCCTCGGTGCTCTTGAGCAGGGTCGTCCCCAGCACCTCGGCCCCGATCGCCAGGGCGAGGAACAGGTACATCATCGGCGCTCTCCCGGAGTAGTACACCAGTACATGGACAAATGTACTATTCGTCCGGGTGTCGCTCCCCCGGCGCCACGGTCCGGCCGCGTACGGTCGGCTCATGCGGAGAGAGCGGAGCGCCCCGTGAGGCGCGGCGGCATCCTGAACGGCGCCCTGGCGGGGGCCCTCGCGCGGCTCGGGCACACCGACCGGGTGCTGGTCTGCGACAGCGGCATGCCGCTGCGGCGCGGCGCCGAGATCGTGGACCTGGCCTTCCTGCCCGGCGTCCCGGCGTTCGGCACCGTGCTGGACGGCCTGCTCGCCGAGATCGTCGTGGAGGGCGCCACGGCCGCCCAGGAGGTGCGCGAGGCCAACCGCGCGTGCGACGCCCTCCTGCGCGAACGGCTCCCCACCCTGGCGTACGTGCCCCACGATTGGCTCAAGGAGCTGGGCCGGGCCTGTGAGCTGGTCGTCCGCACGGGCGAGGCCCACCCGTACGCCAACGTGATCCTGAGCTGCGGCGTCCCCTTCTGACCCGCGCCACCGGCCCGGCTACAGTGCTCCTTCCCGGGGGGCATCCGGCCCGGCGGGTCGACGAAGGCGAGTGACCGTATGACCGATCCTCCTGTCGCTCCGATGCGGTTCCGGCTCGACGTGCGATTGCCGCAGGCCGTGCCGGCTCACGACTTCCGGCATCCGGGAGAGGCCGACATACCCGCCTTGGGGCGGCTGATGTGGGAGGCGTACCGGGGGACGCCCGACGAGGAGGACGCCGGGGGCAGTGTCGGGGCGGCGACCGAGGAGATCCGTCTGACTCTCACCGGCGAGCACGGGATCTTCCTGCCCATGGCGTCCTTCGTCGCGGACGACGGGGCCCGGCCCGTGGCCGCCGCGCTGGTGACGGAGTGGCAACAGGTGCCGCTGCTGGCGTACGTCTTCACCGCGCCGTCACATGCCGGCGAGGGGCTGGGCCGGCGGCTGATCGAAGCGGCGATGCACGCGCTCGGGGAGCAGGGCTATCCGCTGTTGTCACTGGCGGTGACGGAGGCCAACGTCAGGGCCCGGCGCCTCTACGCCTCCATGGGTTTCACCCCGCACTCGTAAGACACGCCGCCCGGGTCAGGATCCTTGGCGGGCCGGCTCCCCCGAGGTCGTGCGGGCGGACGCCACGCGGACGTTGTCGAAGTCGACGGCCGCGCGGCCCGTCACGAGCTGGACGGAGCCGGCCCCGGTGATCGGGTCCGGATCGGTGACGGCGACCCGCGGCGTGGGCTCGGCGCCGACGAAGACGCGGATCTCCGCGCCGCGCAGCTCGACGCGGAGCCGCGCCGTCCCGGTGACCGCGGCGCCCGAGCCGCTCGCGATGACGCCCGTGCCGGCGCGGAAGACGTCGACCGAGCCGTCGGGCCGCAGGTAGACCATGTACCCGGACCGGGTGTAGGCGTCGCCCGGCTCGGCCGTCCGCACCTGGAGGCCGGCGAAGGCCGTGGACGTGGCCGACGTCCGGAAGGTGAGGTCGGCCTCGGCGAAGCCGTCGGCGATCCGCAGGTCGTCGACGACCGACTTCCAGCCGGTCCGCGTCGTGTCCCGCTGGCGGTACACGCCGTCGGCGACCGTCCAGGAGCCGTCCACGGCGGTCCACGCCTCGGACGTGGCCTGCGCCGAGGAGAAGCTGTCGCGGAAGACGACGCCCTCGGCGTCCGGCACGATCCGCAGGTCGAGGGCGTCGGTCTCGGTCGTCCCGCCGGTACGCACGGACTCGGCCGTCAGCGGGCACGGCCCGGGCAACGCCGTCTCCCGTACGGTCACCTTCAGCTCTCCGGGGCCCTCGGCGGTGGCGGCGCCGGTGAGGCACGGCCCCGAGACGGTGACCCTGGCGATGTCGCGTCCGGTGATCCGCACCGTCAGCTCCCGCCCGGCCACGCCGGTCGCCGCGTCGAGCGTGGCGCTGACGAGGTCCTGGCCGACGTGGGAGCGCGCCGCCTCGGCGACCAGGCGCGCGGCGTCGCGTGCGCCGAGCACGCGCTCGCGGACCAGCCGGGCGGTCGTCTTCGTGACGTGGGCGACGAAGGCGCCGTGGCTCTCCCACCGCTCGCCGGCCCGCAGGAGGTCGGCGACCGTGCAGCCGGAGCCGTCGCCGGCGTTGGCGACGCCGGTGTCGCGGTCGCCGATGAACACGTGCGACCGCTCGTCGGAGCCGGGGCAGGCGTCGTCCACGACCCGGACGTCGTAGCCGAGCCGGCCCGTGGCCTTGACGTCGAGGACCTGGAGGGCGCGCCCGCCGCCCGCCACCGGGAAGGACGACGGCCACAGGGTCGCCGAGCCGGCGCCGGTCCAGCGGATCTCCAGGCTGCGCCCGCCACGGTTGACGACCACTCCTGAGACGCCCTCCGCTCCGGCCCGGGCGCCCACCTTCACGTCGCGGGAGCCGGCGGGGCCGCCGATCCACTGCAGCGTGTCGTCCTCGCCGAGGACGAGCGGGATGCGCTCGAAGAAGTCGCCCGTGCCCTCGACCCGCACCTTGAGGGTGTCGCCGAGGGTGACGGACTTGGTCACCGGGGCGCCCGCCGCCCGGTAGCGGATCTCCAGGGCGTCGAGGTCGGCCACGGTCGCCGGGTCGACGGGCGAGCCGTCGCGGAAGAACTCGGGGACCGGCTGGTCGTAGGCGTCGACGTGGAAGCCGTCGGCCGCCGCCCAGCCGGTGCCCCAGGACAGCTCCGCCTCGGCCGGGTGGGTTCGCGGAGCGCCGACCTGCGGGGCGTTCTGGCCCTGGATGACGACGCCGAGCTTCGGGTCGTACAGGTAGCTGAGCCCGAAGCGCTGGTTGTCCCAGAAGCCGTACTGGGTGTTGACGTGCTTGCCGAAGCCCATGCCGGCGACGTAGGCGGGACGCTTGGCGAAGACGAAGCGCTGGCCGGTCGCCGAGTCCGCGCGGACCTCGGTGTACGGGGCTCCGGCGTAGGGCCGCAGCGTGCCGATGGCCGCCTCGCGCTCGGCCTCGGCCGGGTAGTACTCGTCCCGCAGCGCCACGTCGCGGATGACGGCGGGGTCCAGGTAGGCCCAGGCCGGCGCGACCAGCGGCGCGACCGAGGTCTGCCAGCCGCCCTTGACGAAGGCGGCGCGGCGCTCGGCGACCTCCTCCCGGGTGGCCGCGTAGGCGCGGGCCTGCGGGATGGTCCGGCCCCAGAGGTCGTTGGAGCCGATGGGCAACTCGGCCGCGTAGTTCCAGCCGCGGTGGCGGGAGTCGACGGCGGTGTTGACGAAGTAGCCGTCGAGCTGCTTGTCGTAGAGCAGGTTGTACTGCGCCCAGTCCAGGTAGCGGCTCTGCATCCGGTCGATCACCGGCCGGGTCGCGGGGTCGGCCCAGCCCGCGAGGTCCTCGGTCTCCACCTCCAGGCTGTAGCGGTGGGCGACCGTGCCGTCCCGGAAGAAGCCGGCCTCGCTCTGCGAGATCTTCTCGTGGTCGGCCAGGCGCTGCTCGAAGCGGGCGCGCAACGCCGGGTCGTCGAGGCGGCGCAGCAGCCGCGAGATGCCGACCAGGCCACCCGCGACCTGGTTGGCGAACTGCGAGCCGCGCGGCCCCCACACCTCCTGGTCCTCCAGGAACCAGGTGGCCGCCCGCTTCATGGCCGCGGTCAGGGACGAGACCAGCGCCGGGTCGACCGTGCCGTCGGCGTCGAGCAGCTCCAGCATGATCGCGTAGAGTTCCAGCGCGAAGCCCGTCGCGGCGCGCGAGTGGACGTCGCCGCCGCCCTGGGGGAACGACCCGTCGGCGTTCTGGGTGCCGAGCGTGAACCGCAGCGCCGCCTCCAGCCGCCGGCGCAGGGCCTCGTCGCGACGGTACGGGTTCCACGGGCGGTCGGCGGTGTAGAAGTAGGCGAGCGTGAGGACGTTCTCCATGACGCGCGCGTCGTCCGGTCCCTGACCGGCGCGCCAGCAGCCGCAGGTGATGAAGCCGTAGTTGGTGGCGCTGTCGTCGTTGACGCTGTTGGCCAGCCGGGCCAGGTTGGCGAGGTAGGGCGCGATCTGCTGCTCCAGGCCGGTGAAGTCGGCCAGGTCGATCGTGCCCGGGTCGAGGGGGGCGACCTCGGGCAGCGGGCCGCTCGGGGCCTGTGCGGCCGCCGTGGCCGTCACGCCGGTTCCCGGCGTCGTCGCCGCGGCCGCCTGGGCCGCCGGTGTGAGCGCCAGCGCGGCGGTGACGGCCACGGCGGTGACGCGCCGCGCGCCACGGGCCCCCGGGCCGTCGCCATGTCGTGTCGATCTCATGATCGTGCCTCCAGGAAGGGCCGTCTCGCCCGGTGACCGGTTCTCGTGAATCGATTCACGGCGAGGTGTGCGGGCGAGCGTAGTGGCGAGATCTCAGCGATGTCAACGCTCCCGCACGCGCGCCCGGCGGGCAGGGTGAGGCGCGGGCTACGCGAGGGGCAGGCGGGCTACGCGGGGGCGGAGCCGGCGATGGGCAGGGAGGTCGAGCGGATCACGAGCTCCGGCTCGAAACGTCCCTGCATGTCCTGCTCATCCTCGATGCCGAGCAGGATGCGGACGGCGCTGGCCCCGAGCGCCGCCGATGGGTGCCGGACGCTGGTGAGCGGCACGATCGCGAAATCGGCGAACTCTATGTCGTCGTACCCCACGAGCGACACGTCCTGCGGCACCCGGACCCCGGCCACGATCAGCCCGTGCAGGAGCCCGAGGGCGAGCAGGTCGTTGCCCGCGACGATCCCGTCGGGGAAGTCGGCCTCCGGGCGTTCGAGCAGCGTGCGCGCGACCTCCTCCCCGACCTGCGCGGTCTGCACCCGCACGCGGACGATCTCCAGCGAGGCCGGCTCCGCGGACTCGGCGATCGCCCGCCTCACCCCGGCCAGCCGCAGGTCGATGTGGGGATGGGCGCCCCCCGCGAACAGCAGCCGCCTCCTGCCCTGGGCGAGCAGGTGGCAGGCGGCGAGGTAGCCGCCCCGCTCGTTGTCGCCGGAGATCGCCGGGTAGCTGTGCGGGCCCGGCGCGACACCGACGAGGACGAACGGCGTCCCCCGCCTGCTCAGCCCGAGCAGCTCGGCGGGCACGTCCGCGACCGGCGCGGCGACGATGCCGCTCACCTGCTGGGACTCGAAGAAGTTGATGTAGGCGCGCTCGCGTTCGAGGTTCTCGTCGCTGTTGGCGACGAGGATGAAACGGCCGTGCGCGGCGGCCTCGGCCTCGGCGCCCGCCGCGATCTCCGCGTAGACGGGGTTGCCCGCGCTGGAGACCAGCAGCCCGAGCGCGAGGCTGTGGCCGACGCGCAGCCGCCGCGCCGCGTCGTTGCCGACGTAACCGAGCTCGTCGGCGGCGGCGAGCACGCGGCGCCGCAGGTCCGGCGAGACCCGGTCAGGCTGGGTGAAGGTGTAGGAGACCGTCGCCCGGGAGACGCCCGCGCGGGCCGCCACGTCACCCACGGTGGGGGCGGAGCTCACGACCTTCGATCGCCGTGGCGCCGGTGGGGAGGTCATCGGGCTCCTCACTGTCGTGCGGGGTCGGATCGCCGTCAGCCTAGCGCACCCGTGAATGGATTCACGAAGCCGGCGGCCGGACCGTTGACATGGTTCGAGGACGGCGCGTAATCTGCCCGAAACGCTCGTGAATCGATTCACGACTCGTTCACGTGAGCCGGTTCCCCCGGACCCGGCCGCCCAGGCGTCGCGAGGGGCGCCCGCCATGATCCATCCCCCGTGGCTCATCGAGCCCCGGCACCCATCTGCGAGAGGAGTCACACGTGGCCGTGCCGCATGCGACGACGTCACCGCCCGGAGCGCGGGAGCCCGGAGCACGCGAACCCGCCGCGCAGGCGCCTCCCGGAAGGGCCCGTCGCAGGGTGGGCGTGCGCGCCCCGTGGTGGTTCGTGGTCCCGGCCATCTCGGTCTACCTTTTCATCGTCGTCGTTCCCAGCGCCAACGGGGCCCTGTTCTCCTTCACCGACTGGAACGGGCTGCGCCCCGACTGGTCGTTCGTCGGCCTGGGCAACTACGCCGAGGTCTTCGCCGACCGGACCGCCCGCGACGCCCTGGTCAACACCCTCCTGCTGGCCGCCGCGGCCACCGTGGCGCAGAACGTCGCCGGGCTGCTGCTGGCGCTCGGCGTGAACAGCATGGTCAAGAGCCGTTACGTGCTGCGCGTCGTCTTCTTCGCGCCCGTGGTGCTCACGCCGCTGGTCGCGGGCTACGTGTGGAGCTTCTTGCTCTCGCCCAACGGCGCGGTCAACGACGCGCTGGAGGCCGTCGGCCTGGGCTCACTGAGGCATGACTGGCTGGGCGATCCGGACACGGCGCTGTACGCGGTCGTCGCCGAGATCGTCTGGCAGTTCGCCGGGTACTCGATGGTCATCTACCTGGCGGGCTTGCAGGCGATCCCGGCGGAGGTGCTGGAGGCCGCCACGATCGACGGGGCGGGCGCGTGGAGCAAGTTCCGCCGCGTGGTGCTGCCCCTGCTCAACGGCGCCGTCGTCATCAACGTGATGCTCTGCCTGATCGGCGGGCTCAAGCAGTTCGACCAGGTGATGGCCATGACCGGCGGCGGCCCCGGCACCGCCACCGAGACGATCTCCACGGCGATCTACAAGAGCGCCTTCTCCCTGGGCGACTTCCCGTTCTCGATCGCGCTGGCCGTCGTCATGACCGTGGTCATCGCGGTGCTGGCCGGCGTCCAGTTCCGCCTGACGCAGAGGAAGAGCTCCTGATGCACGCCCGCTACACCTGGCGGACCCTCACCCGCGAGGCGACGCTGATCCTGCTCGCGCTGCTGTTCCTCGTCCCGCTGGCCGGGCTGCTCAACGTCTCGCTGAAGCCGCAGGACAGCCAGACCAGCGCGCTGGCCTTCGCCTGGCCGCCCACCCTCGACAACTACGCGCGGGCGTGGAACGAGGCGAGCCTGGGCGCGGCGCTGGGCAACAGCTTCGTCATCACGATCGTCAGCGTGGTGCTGATCATCGCCTTCGCGGCGGCGGCCGCCTACCCGCTGGCCCGCGTGACCCGCGGCTGGTCGCGCTACACCTTCTCCTTCGTCATCGGCGGCCTGCTCGTCCCCGGCCAGCTCGCCCTGCTCCCGCTGTACGCGACCATGCGCGACATGGGCCTGCTCGGCACGCTGTGGGCGGTCATCCTGATCAACGTCGGGCAGCAGATGCCGTTCTCGGTCTTCCTCTACACGATGTTCCTGCGCGAGCTGCCGCTCGACTACGAGGAGGCGGCGCTGCTCGACGGCTGCGGCCCGGTGCGCTCGTTCGTCACCGTCGTCTTCCCGCTGCTGCGGCCGGTGACCGGCACCGTGGTGATCCTCAACGCCGTGGGCATCTGGAACGAGTTCTTCACGCCGCTGCTCTACCTGGGCGGCAGCGACAACACCACGGCCCCCGTGGCGATCTACGGCTTCGTCAGCCAGTACGTCTCCCAGTGGCCCCTCATCTTCGCCGGCCTGGTGATCAGTGTCGTCCCGATCCTGGTCGTCTACTTCGCGCTGCAGAAGCACATCATCAAGGGCTTCGCCGGCGGCCTCAAAGGCTAGCGCTCCACACCCCCGTCATCGATCCCGGAGTCTGTCATGAAGTCGTTCACCACCATCACGGCCGCCTGCTGCCTCGCCCTCGCGGCCGCCGCCTGCTCCACCTCGGGCGGCGGCTCCACCACCGCCGCCTCGCCCGGCCAGGTGCTGACGCTCGCCGCCGCCGGCCAGGGCCCGGCCAAGGCCGCGATCGCGGCGTTCGAGAAGGCCAACCCCGGCGTCACCGTGAAGGCCACCTTCACCGAGGACGACGCCTCCTACCAGCAGCAGGTCCGCACCCAGCTCGCCTCGGGGACCGCGCCCGACGTCTTCCGCATGTGGCCCGGCGGCGGCAACACCATGGCCGTGCGCGACCTCGGCAAGGACGGCATGCTGATGGACCTGTCCGGCGAGGGGTGGGCGGGCGGCATGAGCACCGACCTCAAGGCCGCCACCACCGACCCGGCCGGCAAGGTGGTCGCCGTCCCCGTCACGATCGGCGCCATCGGCGCGGTCTGGAACGACCAGGCGCTCCAGGCCAGTGGCCTGGCCAAGCCGACCACGTGGCCGGAGGTCCTGACCTTCTGCAAGGAGGCCAAGGCCAAGGGCGTCGTGCCGTTCGCGCTGGGCCTGAAGTCCGCCTGGGTGACCCAGCTCGTGCCGTACGCGCTGACCGCCTCGCTCGTCTACGGCCCGAACCCCTCCTTCACCCAGCAGCAGAAGGAGGGCAAGGCCACCTTCGCCGCCTCGGAGTGGAAGCAGGCGCTGGAGAAGTACCTGAAGATGCGCGACGAGGGCTGCTTCAACGACAGCCCCAACGGCGTCGGCTACGACGAGCAGATGCAGATGTTCGGCCAGGGCAAGGCCCTCGGCGTGGTCCACGTGCTGTCGGCCGTGCAGTCGGCGCTGGAGTACGCGCCCAAGGGGACGACGTTCTCGATGACGCCGTTCCCCGCCACCGACAGCGCCGAGGGCACGTACGTGCCGGTGTCGGTCGGCATCGTGTACGGCGTCAACGCCAAGGCCGCGAACCCGGAGCTGGCCCGCAAGTTCGTGCAGTTCCTCGCCTCCCCGGAGGGCCAGGCCGTGTACGCGACCGCCTCCGGCAGCAGCCCCGCCCTGGCGGCCCCCGGCTTCAAGGCCGACGCGCTGCAGCAGCCGGTTCTGGACGCCGTCGCGGCGAAGAAGTCCACGCTCTACCCCGACCAGGCGTGGCCGGGCCCGAAGGTCCAGCAGGAGCACCTGACCTCGATCCAGGAGCTGTTCAACGGGACGGTGGACGTGCCGGGCGTGCTCGGCCGCATGGACAAGGCGTTCACGGCCGCCCGTTGACAGAGGCGTATGTCCATCCCCCACGACGAACACGACGAAGGAAACCATGACGTTCAAGGAGGCGTGCCTGTGGATCACGCCCAAGATCTTCGACGATCTGCGCGACCCCGCCCCCGGCGTGGCGGCGTTCTTCGACCACCACGCCGGCTGGCTCGTCGACCGGCCCGTCACGATCGTGTTCTGCGCCGGCAACGGCGACCACGTCCTCAACTACGCGGGACGCGGCTCGTGGGGCGACGGCTTCGACTGGGCCCGCTACAACTGCTTCGCGCTGGGTCCCGGCGGGCCCGCCGCGATGGTCAGGAAGCACAACCGTGACTGGCTGGCCCGGGTGCGCGACGGCGGTGAGCGCTCGGCCAACCCGTACTCGGCCGGGCCGATGTTCACCCTGTCCGAGCAGCCGATGGACTACGCGACGCTGGCCGGGATCTACGCGGCCGTGCGGGCGGAGGCGGAGCGGCGGGGGCTGCGGGTCAGCCTGCTGGAGTACCTGGAGCCGGGGCCGGAGTTCTGCCGCAGCGAGTGGAAGACGGTCCTGCATCCCGAGGTGGCGGCGAGCGCCGCCGACGCCGGCGGGCACCTGGTGCCCGGCGTGATCGACGTGACCGCCCCGCTGACCGCCGACGCCCGCCGGTACGCCGCCTTCCCCGGCGGCATCCCGGCCGGGCTGCCCGCCGGGGACTTCGTCGCCGCCCAGACGGCCGCGTTCGCGGACGACTTCGGCCTGGACGGCGTCATGCTCGGCAACCAGTTCGGGCTGGTCGGGTTCTGGCACCCCGACAACGCGCCGCCGCTCACCCCGGAGCGGTCGGCCGGGATCGAGCGGTTCTTCCTGCGGCTGCGCGAGGCCATGGGCGGGCGGCTCGTGTACTGGATGGACACGTACTGGCGGGCCGAGGTGGAGCGGGCGGCGTGGGGCATGACCGACGCCGCCTACCAGAGCCTCGACGCGATCCTGGTGAGCACGTTCGCCGTGCTGGTCGAGCGCACCGAGATCGTCCCGAACCTGCTGAGCAAGGCCGCCCTGGGCGGGCCGCGCCCGCTGCTCGGCCTGGACTTCGTCGACCCGTGGTACTGGTACCGGACGTACCTGGACGACCGGCGGACGTACGTCTACCAGCGGGAGGTGCTGGCCGGGCACGCCGCGTCGGTGGCCGGGGTCTCGTTCTTCGCCAACGACACCTTCGGCCACTTCGTGCCCGAGCCGGAGCTGGGCTCCACCCTGGAGGTCGTGCGGAAGGCGGAGATCGGCTGACGCTCAGGAGGCCACGCGGCGCGGACAGTGCCCGCCTCGGTCAGGCGTGGACCGAGCCTGTCTCGGTGAGCAGCGCGTTCAGCACGCTCATGCCGCGCCAGGCCCGCGTGAGCCCGAAGAGCGCGGAGAACCGCACGACGGCGCGGACCTCCTCGGGCGTGGCCCCGGCGCCGAGGGCCCGCGTCGTGTGGGCGCGGAAGCTCTCGTCGAGCGTCTGATAGAGCACGTCCACGGTCATCGTCGCGAACGTACGGCGTCACCCGGGCCTGTACAAGGTGCTGCACGAGAGCACCCTCAACCAGCGCACGTCGATGACGTTCAAGCAGGAGCTGACCGAGCGCACCACCGCCGTGGTGCGGAGCTGCATGGACGCCGGGCTGGCCCCGCCGGACGATCCCGCGCTCGTCTCGCTGGACCTCCGGGCGGCCGTCCACGGCGCGGTGTCGATGCGCGTCAACCAGCCCGACATGCCGTGGCCGCCGCTGGAGGACCAGGTGGACCGGTTCCTCGCCAAGCTCGTCGGCATCCGGCCCGCCTCCCCCTGACGGCTCTCCCGGTGACGAGGAGCGCCGAGACGTGGGGGCGAGGAGCGATCGTCAGGACCTGGGGAGGGGAGCCGCGCCGACCCAGCGGTGGTAGGCGTCCATGTCGACGTTGCCGCCGCACACGATGGTGACCACGTGCCGGCCGGCGAAGCGGTCACGGTCTTCGAGGATCGCCGCGATGCCGAGCGCGGCCGACGGCTCGACGACGAGGCCGGCATGGTCGAGGAGCATCCGCATACCGGCCATGATCGACGTCTCCCGGACCAGGACGGCGTCGTCCGCGACCAGGAGGAGGTCGTCCAGGACGGCTGGGATGGGACGCCGGCCGGCGACGCCGTCAGCGATGGTGTCGGTCGAGTCGGTGGTGATGACGCGCCGTCGGCGCCACGAGTGTGTCATCGCCGGTGCGCCCAGGGGCTGGACGCAGATCACCTCGACTTCGGGCGCGCATGCCTTCACCACGTGACCCACACCGGTGGCCATCGCCCCGCCGCCGAGAGCGATCAGGACGGCGTCGAACGACGGCGCGGCCTCCACCAGTTCCAGGCCGATGGTCGCCGCGCCCTCGCAGGTCTCGATGTCCAGGCTGTCCTCGACCAGCCGGATGCCGTCGTACCGCGCGATGTCCGCCGCCCGTTCGCGGGCCATGTCGAAGTCGCCGTCCACCAGCTCCAGCCTGGCGCCCAGGGCGCGGATGCGGTCGAGCTTGGCCGCGGGCGCGAACCGGGAGGCCACGACGGTGACGTCGAGCCCCCGGCCGCGACCGGACCAGGCGAGGGCTTGACCGAGGTTGCCCGCGCTGGCGCACACCACGGCCCGCGGGCCATGCTCGGCGAGCAGGCTCGCGACCACCTCGGTGCCGCGGGCCTTGAAGCTGCGCACCGGGTTCGCCGTTTCGAGCTTGACGCTCACCGCGCATCCGAGGGCGGCCTCCAGCGCCTCGCAGCGGTACAGCGGAGTGTCCAGGAAGACCGGGTCGATCACCCGGCGGGCCGCCCGGATCCGGGCGGTGTCGAGGCGCGTCTGATGCACGGCACAGCAGCGTAACTCCTCCGGCGCTGTTCCGTGCGGGTGCACGCCGGCGGCCCGTGCCGGACGGCCGGTCGCTCACCAGCCGCGTGCGATCCATTCGTCGAGGTGCGGGAGCTCGGCGGCCACGGTGGTGCTGCGGCCGTGTCCGGGATGGATGCCGGTCGCGCCCGGATACGCCAGGAGCCTGCGTACGGACCGGATGATGACCGGAAAGTCCGACAGCGGAGGGCCGGTGAGTCCGGGCCCGCCGGGGAACAGGGTGTCCCCGGTCAGCAGGTGCCCGTCCACCGCCACCGTCAGTCCGCCCGGCGTGTGCCCAGGGGTGTGCAGGGCATGGACCGCCAGGGGACCGACGTGCAGGATCTGGCCGTCCAGGATCGGCACGGACACGCCATCCCACAGCCGGACATCAGTGGAGAAGGCCAACCGCGCGGGGTCGCGCGCCAGGAGATCGGCCGTCGCGGTGCCCGCGTCCCAGTGACCGGTGCGGCGGGCGGTCGCGATCTCGTGCGGCCATACGGGCCGGTCGGCGGGGTGCGCGAGAACCGGGACGCCCAGCTCCTCCACGACCTCGGGCACGGCCAGAACGTGATCGAAGTGCGCGTGGGTGAGGAGCACGGCGACCACGTCCAGGCCGGCGACGGCGTCCAGGACGGAACCTGGCTCGTCCCCGGGATCCACGATCAGCGCGCGGCGGTCGCCGTGGGCGTGCAGGATCCAGCAGTTGGTCCCGAGCACGCCGACGACGACCCGCCGCAGCACGGCCCTGGCGGTCACACCTGTACGACCCGTTCGAGCAGGTCGTCGTACACGCCGGGGTCATGGGAGTCGACGACGGGGAAGCCGGCGGCCCACGGACCCTCCCAGTGCACCCGGACACCGGGGTTGTTGACGGCGGTCCCGTCCGCGAAGCGGAACGTCGGGCTGCCGGGAACGGTGTCGGTCCGGGAGATGGCGAAGTCGCGCATGACGTCGGCCCGGTGCCGGCCGTCGTCCAGCGCGGCGGCCAGCTCGGTCACGTCGACGACCCCGGCCGGCAGCTCCCCCGCGACCTGCAGGACGACCTGCCGGTGGCTGATCGACCGGGACTGGGTCCAGAACGCCCGTCGCAACGCGAGGTCGAGCTCCTCCCCGGCCGCCAGGCTCTGCGCGTTCGCGGCGTGCACGGCTTCGGCGGCGAGCAGCACGGTGTGGGGGTAGAGGTCGTCGGCGGCGGTCCAGACCCGGAACTCCGCGTCCGGCTCGATCTGCCCCAGCCCGACGGCCTCGGTGTCGGTGCCGCGGCGGGGATGCGGACCGTTGAACAGCTCCAAGGGAAACGTCCGGTGCTCAAGCCGGACGATTCCGTCCAGACCGAGCCGCGCACGTGCCCGGCGCAGCCGCAGCAGACCGACGTAGGCGAACGGGCACAGCAGGTCCGACCAGACCTGGACGGTGCCCGCCGCGACCGGCGGCCCGGAAGGGTCTGTTGTCATCCGTGCTCCTGATGTTCGGTTCCGACGGGATTGGTGGTGAATCGGGCCGGCCGCAGCAGCACGGCGGTACGGCGCTCCGCGGCCATCACGCGGTCGTACTCGGCCAGATCAGAATGGTTCCCGCCGGCGGCGTGGTAGATGTCGCGCAGCAGCCCCGGCAGCCCGCCGGGGCCGGCTCCCGGCAGCGGATCGTCAGGGCCGGCGAGCTGGGCGGGCCCGTGGGCGGCGACCCATTCCCATCCGGACCGGAAGACGAGCGTGGCGTGCGGGTTCCGGCGCAGATTCGCCAGCTTCGCGGTGCCGCCACGGGCGACGAAAGCGAGCGTGGAGGCCCCGGTGACCGGATGCGGCAGGATCCCGGCGTTGACGACGCTGACCGACGGCTGCCCGTCCGGCCGCAGTGTCACGAGCACCGCGAGCCACCGCTCCGTCTCGCCGTACTCCCGGACGAGCCGCAGCCCCTCCTCCTCGGAAACAGCCATCAGAAGACTTTCGCGACGTCCCGGGCGCGCGCGTCGGCCGCCCGCCGCGCTTCGTCCCAGTCGCCGGTGAGGGTGGGGTGGAATCGGATCTGCTGGAGGTCGGTCAGGCCGGTCCAGCGCAGCCAGTCCTCGAAGAACGTCGACTGGAAGTCGCTGCCGAACTCCGGACCGAGGGGCGGCCCCCATACCGCGCTGGTGTAGATGACGGCCACGCGCTTGCCGCGTCCCGCCAGCTGGTGGCCGTACCCGGTCACGGGGTCGACGGTGAAGATCCAGCCGGGCTGGCTGACGACGTCGATGAACTGCTTGAGCACGTACGGCACCGACGCGTTCCACATCGGCACGCTGAAGAGCAGCCGGTCCGCGGAGTCGAACCGCTCGAACGTCGCACGCGCGGCGGCCCACGCCTCGGCCTCGGCTCCCCGCGGCTCGTCGCCGGCGAACACCGTCATCTTGGCCCTGGCCCCTACGGCGAAGCCGGGCAGCGATCCGTCCCAGAGGTCCCAGTGCTCGACCTCGTCACCGGGGTGGGCCTCCTGGTACGTCTCCGTGAACACCCGCGCGATCCGCAACGACTCCGACGCCTCGCCGCGTGGCGAGGCGGAGATGTGCAGCAGCTTGCCCATCGTGATCGACCTCCTCAAATATACCGGACTGCGGTCCGGTTATCTCGATGAGCGCCACGATACGGACTCCGGTCCGCTTTGGTCAACAGGTGGAGGCCGGGAGACCTTGGACGGCGCCGGAGAAGGTGCCGTCCGTCAACGCCTGTGTAGGATGACGGCAAAGTCGCTAAACTCTGGCTGTAAGGATCGGCACGGCGATGAGCGTTGATGAGACTCCCCGGACGCTGGCCGACAAGCTGAACCGGTTGTTCCAGACGGTCCGTCGCCAAGGTGACGCCGAGTACAGCAACGTCGCGGTCGCGGAGGCCATCAGCAAGGGCCAGGACGTACAGATCTCGCATACCTATATCTGGCAGTTGCGCACCGGCCGGCGGGTCAATCCCACGATCATGCACTTGACGGCGCTGGCCACGTTCTTCGGGGTGCCGGTCGCCTACTTCCTGGACGACGCGGAGACCGCCAAGATCGACAAGGATCTGGAGCTGCTGGCCGGCATGCGGAAGGCGGGTGTCACGCACATCGCCCTGCGCAGCGCCGAGCTGACCCAGGGCAGCCGTGCCGCCATCACCGAAATGGTCAATCAGCTATGGAAGCTGGAGAATCCCTCCGATGAAGACGCCAGGTGATCTCTTGGCCGCCGATCTTCGATGTCCGCCGCCGGCCCCGGACCCGGCCATGGCGCACGCATCTTGATCGGCCTGGCCGTCGCCGGCTGGATCGCGGCGGGCATCAAGCTGTTCCACCTGCGCGCCACACCCGACTGCCGGTCGACGCGGTGGATGTGCGCCGCGTTGCTGACGCTCTCGGTGTCGATCTGCCTGCAGGACCGGACCGTCCACGAGGTGATCGACGGCCACACGACGCTCAACACGGCGGGCACCCTGTCCAACTGCCTGACCCTGCTCGCCGCGACCTCCGGGCAATGCGCCTTCTTCTCCATGGTCTATCCGGCCGGGCAGGCCGTGCGGAGCACCCGGGTACGTCTGCGGCTGCTGACCGGCGTCCTGGCACTGATCGGCATCCTGCACGCGACGACCCCGTCGAACTACGCGGAGGCCCTGGCCAGTCAGGAGACCGCCGTGCAGGTCCCGGTGATCTCGGCCGGCTCGTACGTCTATGCCGTGTATCTGGCGATGATCGTCACCGAGATCGCGCGCGCCACGCGCTACCGCGCGAGTGCCGCGAGAGGCTTCTCCCTCCGCAACGGCCTGCGCCTGCTGCTGCTCGGCCTGACCTGCACCATCGCCTACGCGGGGCTACGGCTCGCCGCCATGTCCGCCCACCTTCTCGGATGGAAGGCGCCGTGGCTGTACGGCAACCTGATCGGGATGGTGTTCCGCCTCGCGATCCTGTTCGTCGTGACCGGCATCCTGCTGCCTGTCGCGGGCCCGCGACTCGGGCTGGACCGTCTCGCCCGGTGGTGGTCGCTCGATCGCTCCTATCGCAGGCTCTTCCCGCTCTGGAAACTGCTGCACGACGCGTTCCCGGCCATCGCCCTCGATCCGCCGAGGACCCGGCACGTCGATCTCCGGAATCCGGAGCAGGCCCTGTACCGGCGGATCGTCGAGATCTGGGACGGCCGCCTCCGACTCCTCCCCTATTTCGACCCGCGTATCGCCGAAACTCGACGGGCGCAGGCCACGGGCCTGTCCGATGACGCGCGCACGATCGCCGTCGAGGCCGCTCTGATCACCTCCGCCCTGCGCCGCAGCAGGCTCGGCGAGCGGCCGGACACGCGCGGACAGGCGATCCCCGACAACAGCCCGGCCGATCCTGACGCCGAACTCGACTGGTTGGTCCGGTTGGCGGCGGCCGTCACGGCCGAGAGCATGAGCGATCCGGAGACCTCACCGCCGGAGACCTCACCGCAGGCGCGCCCGCTCAGCCTGCGGTCGAGTGGTCTCCTTCCATCGCGGCGCCGAGCCCTGTGAGGCTCGGGTACGCACTGATGCCCTCGGCGATGGCTTCGAGCCGGAAGACGCTCACCGACGTGGGCGGGTAGCCGATGAGCTCGACGACGCGGCTCACCCGGGCGAACCCGTCCATGGCCTCGGCGGAGTCCCAGAGGTAGACCGCCCCCCAGGTCTGGCGGTCGGGATTGGAGAACCACGCCTTCAGCCGCATCCCCTCGAGCGTGGCGTAGGCGTCGACGGCGTAGTCCCGCAGGTAGTCGCGCAGGCTCTCCACAGTCGCCGTGGACCTGCTGAGATCCCAGGCGACGATCGATACGAACATGACCGGCCCTTCTAGGGGAAGGCGTGCGGGTACGGGTTGACGTCGTGCGGCTCCAGGGGCCGATCCCGGTATCCGAGCCGGTACGGCACCTCGTACAGCCTCGGCAGACCGTCGACCCGCCGGTAGTCGTGGCCGAAGGTGACCGGCAGGGTGCCGGGGATGACGACCTTCACGCAGGCCAGGCCGGACACCTCGTGCTCGGGGGTCGTCTGATCCACCACGATGACGTCGGCACCGGTGACGAGGTAGCGGTCGACCAGCTCGATCAGGTCGTCCCGCAGATCGGCGTTGCGCAGTCGCGCCGGCGCCGGAAGGTCGTCGATGTGCCGCCGCCGTGGCGTCTCGACCAGGAACCGCAGCCGGTCGTACGTCCTGTGGTCGCCGTACAACAGGCGATGATCCTCCATCTCCTTCACCAGCGACGAGTCGTCCACCATCCGGCCGGCCTCGTCCATGTGGTCGGGATAGCGCTTGACGAGGTCGGCGAGGAGGGGGCCGAGCTCGTTGAGCGCGTTCTCGATCGCGCGCTCCGGGACGGGGTGCGCGCCCGCCGAGCACGCGGCCTTCGGGCGTTTCTCGTCGTCGCCTGGATCGACGGCCATCGCCCAGACGCAGGGGATGCCCTGTTCGAGGGTGGTGTCGAAGAGCATCACCTGGTCGCCGGTCTCGGCCTCGATGGCTTCGATGATCAGCGGGATCATCGAGTCTCGGGCGGAGGTCACCTCGATGCGCGGGACCGGCATGCGCGCGTACCACGTCATCATGAAGGCGTCGCGCTCGGCCACTTCGAGGATCCCGTGGAAGACGGCCTCCTCGAGGCTGCCGCCCAGGGCGCAGCCGTTGGAGACCTCCTGGACGAACGGCGGCCGGGCGGCGTCATGGTGGCGGGCCCGGTAGTAGGCGTAGGTCTCGGGCACCAGCACAGGAGCGCTGCGGGCGAAGGAGTATCCCCAGACCCAGCGGCACACCTGCTCCTCGTCGAACGGGCGGTACGGGAAGCCGGGGAGCCGATGCCGCTCCGCCGGATAGAGACCGAGTGACCGGGGGTCGATCGCGTCGCGGCGGACCTCGGCGTAACTGGCCGACACCGTGGTGCGCTTTCCCCCGGGCTCCATACCGCCGTGCCGTTCCAGCGTCTCCAGCATGGCGGTGACCTGGCTGCCCTGGTAGTTGCGGGTACGGCCGAAGCCGTACTCGGTCGACCCCTGGCGCAGACCCATGGGCGCCGCGGCGACGACGATGCCGCCCTCGGTGCTTTTGAGGACGGATCGGATGAGACCGCTCTCGGCGTCGACGTACCTGGCCTTGAGCGGATCCACCTCGCCGATCATCGAGCGGAGGCGGTAGACGTCCGGGGCCGGTTTGGGGCGGGACCGGAGGGAGATGCCCGCCCGCGAGCGGTCGTCGGGCGGCAGCCTCCCGCAGACGTCACAGAGCGGGTCGGGCAGGAACGGGTGCGGCTCGACGGCCAGCGTCTCCAGGTCCACGTAGAGGAAGGCGGATCTCGTGCGCGGGGTTTCCCCGTTGACGAGCCGGGCGATCTCCACGGTGACCAGGGTGGCGGCGAGGTCGGCCGCCAACCCGGTGAGCCAGGCCGACGGCAGCGCGGACAGGGTGGCCCCGTGCTCCCGCCACACCGTCTCGTGCCCGTCGGGCTGGAGACGGGCCAGTCTCCGCCGGAACTCGCCGCAGTCCACGCAACCGGGAAGCCCGGGCTCCTCCAGCGGGCCGATGACGACCCGGCCCAGTTCGGCGCGTACGGGCAGCCAGGGCACGCCCGCCTCCTCGGCGGAGGCCCTGACCTCGGCGTAGCCGGAGAGGTCCCAGCGGTCATGGGCCACGACGGCCGCGACGGCACCGGAGGTCAGGAGCGGCGAGACGGAGGATCCGCTGCCGGACAGCGCCGCGACGATGCTCTCCGCGAGCAGCCCTTCACCGAGGACGGCGATCTCATGCATGGGTCAGCACCACGCGGACGGTGTACGGCATGATCGAATGAACCTCACGATCGTGGTCGAGGGGTACCGCCACCGGCGAGAGACCGCGTCCGGCCAGCGCGGACACCAGGCTCGCCGAGTCGGTGCGGAAGGAGTCGGGCAAGGCCCGGGCCACCGGACCGCGCAGCCCGGGCGGTATTCCCGGCGGGGCGGGCGGCGCGTAGGCGGGCTGGTCGTTCTGCCGCGCCTGGTAATGGAGGAGGGCCTGTTCGAGCGCGCCGGTCACGGCGTCGGCCGCCGACGAGCCGGCGGCGTACCCGACAGGCGTGTCACCCAGGTAGGTCATGGCGGCCGGAATCCCCGACGGCCCGGTGAGGTCGTAGCACGTGACCGCCTCACCCGTGGCCCGGAGCATGGACCTGTACCGTTCGCCGCGCGGTGGAAGCGACCCGGTGTCCAGGTCGAAGCGGGGCACCGGCGTCGTCCGGTGCTCCAGATCGGCGAGCGCCACCCGTCCCGCCTGCTCGGCCAGCGCGACGTCGACGGCCTCCTGCCAGCTGTATCCCGCGGCGATTCCCGTATGGATTCCCATGGGGACTCCCGTGGTGGCCCGGCCCGTGCCGGACAGCGCGGGGAAGGCGACGTCCGCGGCGACGGCTCGCGTTCCGCCGTCGGTGAGCCGGCGGCCGAGGACGAGCCCGCTGATCCTCCCGGCTCGCAGGTCCGCGAGCAGGGAGTCGGGGTCGGACTCCGGCGAGGCCAGCGGAGCGCGGCCGTCGGCCGAGAGCAGCCGGCGCGGATCCACCATGAGCGAGGCGTAGACCGCGAACGCCTTCAGGGCGGCCTGGTGGCGCGCGGACTCGAAGTCGAGACCCGTTCCGACGACCCTGGAGACGGCGCCATTGAGCAGTCCGGCCGGGTCGGGTACCTCCACCTCGCTGACGTGCAGGGGGATCTGCGCGTAGTCGCGCTCGGTCGGCTCCCCGAACACGCCCAGGAGATCGTCGGCGCACACCACCGCCCGCCGGGAGAACGCCTCCCGGCCGAGAACGTCGCCGGCCTGGCCGGCGGAACCGGGGAGCGGGGGTTCCGCCGGCCGGAGGTAGGGGTGCGGGACGAAAGCGTGTGACGTACGGCGCAGCGTGGAAAGGTCGATCCTGGTCAGCCGGGCATGGTGGTCGTCCAGCAGGCCGGTGACGGTCCGGAAGGCCAGGTGGACCAGGACACCGGCGACGGCGGCGGCCTGCGCCTGATCGACGGGGACGGGCGAGCGCTGCGCGGGCCGGGCCCTCACCCGGCGCCGGCCCGCCGTCCAGCTCGCCGCCGATCGCGTGCCGAGGTCCTCGGGGCCGAGCCAGACCTCGCCGTCCAGCACGACCGCCTGAGCCAGGGGGATCCCGCGCTCCGAGCAGAGCCTGTCGAGCAGCGGCTCATGAGCCGCGCCGCCGGAGACGTGCAGAACGAGGTCCGCGCTCTCGAGCAGGGGCAGCAGCCCCTCCTCGCTGAAGTCGGCGAGCCGGTGCCGCTCGACCCTCTGGTCGGGGGTACGCCGCCCGCGCTCGACCCATGCGACGTCCTGAGGCTCCGGGGCGGCCATCTTCACCAGGCGCGATCCCGTGCGCAGGGCGGCACGTGCCACCCACGGCACCAAGTCCCCCGACCCCAGAACGAGCATCACTTTATCCCGATACGCCCGAAATATCGTGATAGGCGAGTCTCGGAAATGCGCGATAAAAGCCACCTCATGGCGATATTGCGGATATTCCGGATATTCCAGGTCTGCCTCCTGCTCCGCGGTGCCGACGTCTCTCACGACGTCCCGCTCCAGCAGCGCGGTGAGCAGGCTCTCCACGGCGGCCCGGCGCTCGGGCGGCAGCTCCTCCGTCAGCTCGGCCAGCGTGTGCCGTCCGTCGAGGTAGGGCTTCAGCAGGTCCATCAGCGGCCCGGCGGACCGGCCTTTCAGATGACTGGCTCCCCGGTACGTGAGCAGGTACATCCCTGCGGAGTCCGGGGCATGGAACGCATCGGGGCGTAGCAGCAGGCCCACGTTCGTCTACTCCTGTTCCTCGTCGGCGGGCGGGCTCGGCCGGCTCCCGAGCATGAACTCGCCCACGCTGGCCTCGATCGCCGGATCGGCTCCCGTGGCCTCGTTGAAGGCCGGCGCGTCACCTCCGCCAAGACCGGAGGCGGCCAGTCCCATGGCGGTCGCGACCAGGTACATGCTCTGGAAGAGCACCCCGACATGCTTGAGGATGAGGGCGTACGGCATCTCCTCGTACGTCCACATCACCCGCCCGAACCTGGCCGACACCACGATCAGGACCTGGGGCCACGTGGTGGTGGCCGCCGCCCGGCCCGCGGTCGCGAGCAGCCGCCCGACCGCGGGGCCGGGCTCGCAGACCAGGCGCAGCCTGTGCTCGTGCGCGTCGTAGTGGTACATGCCCGGCGCCAGGCCCGCGACATTCCGGACGACCGGGTACAACTCCAGCTCGTCGACCCCGCCACCGGCGGGACGGGGCGTGTCGACGTACTCCACGCCCTCCCACACGTTGACCCGGCGTACCCGGGCACATCGGTAGAGCAGCTCCGCGAGCTGGTCGGCCGTGATCGGGCGGTCGTCGTCGTGCTCGCGGATCGAGCGCCGCTCCTCGATGGCGTCGGTCAGGCGGAGGTCGCGCGCGCGGATCTCCTCCAGGTCCGGTACCCGCAGGTCGACCGCGGGTCCCGGATAGGGTTCCCGGCGCGCGGGGAGCGGAGGGAACTGCCCTTGCCCCCATTTCGTCCGGCCGAATCCGGCGTCGAAGTAGCCTCCGTTCCCGTTGCGGCTGCGCGAGTGGAACCACAGGTCGTGCGGGCGCCACTGGCGCAGGCGCCACTGCGACTCCGCGTCGCTCCCGGCGGGGATCGCGATGCCGGTCCAGCTCAGATCCCGCAGCAGCCTGGCGATCAGCTCTTCGGGCAGCGGGCCCTTCAACGTGGCGGCCGAGAGCGGCCGCGCCATCTCCGTGAGCATGGCCGCGACTTCCGGGTCATGGATCAGCACCTGTGCCCACGAGGCCGGAGCCTCGGCGAGGATGTCCTCCCCCTCACGCCGGAACACCGCGAAACCGGACAGCTTCACCTCGTGGTCGAGGTCCTGCTCCACGTCTGGGGCGGGCGCCCGGACGGGCTGCACCGTGTACAACGGCCTGCCGAGACGGCTCAGCGTGGTCGTCACCCATCCCCCGCTCCGCAGGGCCGCGAGGAATCCCGGGTCGGACTCACCGATCGCCGTCAGCTCCGACGGCGGGCACGGCCCCTCGGCCAGGCGACGCAGTACGGCACGACCGCCCGCGCCCACCGGCCCGAACGATTCCACCCTCCGCCACAGATCATGACGGAACAGGTGCAGCCCGCCGTTCGCGCCCGTCGCGCTGTAGACCCCCGGCCGCAGCCGCAGATGCTCCTCGTACGCCGGAGCCTCGCCGGTCATGACGCACGTCCTTGCCGCGCCGGTGTCGCCAGGTACGTCTCCACGGTGTCGGCGAGCAGGTGACACAGGAGGAAGCGCTCGACGGGGACGAGGCCGAGCCGGGTCAGGTGCAGATAGGTGAGGTTGAGCATCAACCGGTACAGGAGGAACTCGGGCGCGTCCCGGATCTGCGCCCACACAGGATCGGCGTAGCCCGCGCGATGAAAGGGACTCGACTCGGCCAGCTTCGACTCCTCCTCGGCGCTGACGGTCGGCACGACGAACGCGCCCTGTTCGAGGAGCCGCGCCCCCCGCCGTTGGTACGGGATGAGCGCGGCCACCCAGTCCGACAGCAGCGAGGCGTCCCCGTCGTCGCCGCCGAGCACCGCCCGCAGCTGGGCGAGGAGGGTCCGGCGGTGTTCGCGGTAGTAGCCGTCCCACAACGGCCTCATCCCGCGCGCTTCCGGGAAGGTCGACAGGAACGCCTCGGCGTGGGACCTGAAGGTGAAGTATCCCTGTGAGATGTCGGTGCCCGACAGGCGGTGCGCCGTCGCCACCATCAGCTTGAACGCCAGTTGCCGCCGTCGCGCGCCGCCACCGGCCTCGGTCATCGCGAAGGCGAGGCCGGTGGTGTCGGCGTAGAAATCCGCGACGAGCTCCGCCATGTGCGGCCCGCCCAGGACCTCTTCCCGGTCGTCGTACTCGGCGACGCGGAGGGTGTTGTCGGGGAACCACGGCGTCAGGGGGCCGGTCTCCCGCTCCAGCTCGGCCAGCCGCTGATGCGAGGAGAGCTCCTGCCCGGGGTCAAGCGGCAGCGTTGACGGGCGCTCGGCCAGGCAGCCGCCGATGATCTTCTCCGCGGCCGGCCACACCACCTGGGTGAAGGTGTCGTGGTCGGTGCGGAAATTGAGCCGCAGATGGGGTCCCTGCCGCCAGTGCCGGGTGTAGAAGAGCTTGTCCACCCGCCCTGCCAGCTCACGGAACAGCGGGCGCACTCCGTGCAGGATCAACGGGTCCTTGTCGTGGTCGTAGTAGCGGACGTGAATGCTGTTCCAGTGCACGGCCTATCTCCCCTCCTCCGCGAGCACGGCCACCGCGTCCGCGCACAGCAGCCGGACGGCCCCCTCTTCCTGCACGGTCACGCCCAGCCGGTTGCAGACCAGGTGAGCGCAGATGTCGAGAACGGTGAGGACCTGCCGAACCTTGACCGCGCCCTCCCCTTCCCAGCCTCGGGGCGGTGGCTCGAACCGGCCGGCGGCGGCCTCGGCGGCCAGCGCCTCACGGAGCGTGGACACCGATCGGGCCCAATCGGCCAGGGAGCCCGGCCCGGAGACCTGCTCCAGGTGCCTGGCGAGCTCTCTCATCGCGCGAGCGAGGCCGACGACGCGATCACGGTGGTGCTCCGTCGGTTGCGCGGTCGCTCCCGCGAGGCCGGTCCCGGTCACGTCGCCGGGCCGGTCCCGGTCGACCCTGACCCACGGAGCGAGCCGGGCCGCATCCTGCTCACCGCAGAACCAGGTGAGCAGGATCATCGCGGTCCCCGCGGTGGTGCGGTCCTCCGGCCGCAGGCCGGCGCCCAGGAGGCCGAGGGCGATGCGGCTGGACTCCGTGAAGTGCCGCTCCACCGCCTCCATTGAGGCCCCGGTGCCGTAGCGGTCGTGCTCACGCCGGTACGGGATGAACGCCACGGAATTGTTCGGGGCGAGCTGCGCCGTATGGCCGGGAAGTCCCTCCCACCGGGCCAGGGCTTCGCCCACGGCGGCATAGTCTTGCCGGCTCATGGAACGGCCCGCCGGGTTCTCGGCGAGATACTTCTCGAACCTTTCCGTGATGACCCGTTCCACCTCGGCCCGGTGCGCGGGGTCGGTGGGCAGCGCACGGAAGCGCAGATGCGGCCCCCCGTCCCAGTACCGCAGGAAGAACGCGTCCTCCGCGAGCCCGCGCCCGGCGAGCTCGGCGATCAGCGGACCGGCCGCGTCCATCAGCAGCGCGTCCAGGTTCTCGTGATAGAAGACGTGGGCGCTGACCCAGTCTGATTCATGCATTGCGGCCGTCCTGGTCAGAGATCTCGATGAGAAATTCGGTGACGCTGGGGTCCTCGGGGTCCGGCCCCAGCGCGTCCTCGAAGTCGGGCAGCACCTCGTCGAAGATCACCATCGGCCCCGAACTCCGCAGCATCTTCTCGAAGGCCGTGACCAGGAACCAGTTGGCGAAGTCGACGTAGACGGGCTTGCGGGACTTGTCGAAGATCCACTGCGTCCAGTCCCCCGTCCCCCCGCCCTCGTCCGGACGTGCGAACCGGACGAAGGACCGCACCGGGATGTCGTGCTCGTGCAGCCACGACACCAGGCGCAGCAGATAGGCGGCGTCGTCCTCGCCCTTGGCGCGTTCCGGAAGCATCTCCTTCGGCACGATCCGGCGGGCACGCTGGATCACCACGCCGCCGATCTCCACCCGGGGATAGGCCACCGGCGACACGGGGAGGTCGAGATCGGTCGGATCCGCCAGCAACGGAATGCTGGGATGCACGTAGTGCGTCTCTCCCGAGACCTGGATCAGCAGGCGAGCCGCCGGTGGGAGCAGCAGGTCGGACATCATGCCCAGATGCAGGGCGGAGAGTTCGGCGCCCAGCCGCTCCGAGACCACCGTGAGCAGGCCGCTGCGTGGATCGAGGACCATCCCGAGGTCTCCCAGAGGGATGCGCTCCTCCACGGGACGGCTGCTGACCGCGAACGGATAGTCGATCTCGTACGCCACGTGCGGCACCCGTCTGTTCAACGCCGAGGCCGCCACCCCGCCCAGTTCGGCGAGCACCCGGGCACTCGGCCGGCGCTCCGTGGCCGGGCTCTCGCCCGTGGCCTCCGCCATCAGGGCCAGCACCCTGCTCCGTCCACGGCCGTAACCGGTGTGCGCCGCGTTGAGCACCAGCCCGAGCCCGCCGTGACCGGGGACGACCTGCACATAGCAGGCCAGGGAGCGCGGCGGCACCACCCACGACGGCCAGTCCTCCGTCAGCTTCCTGATCACCTCCGCCGGGACGCTCACCACGCCGTCCCTCTCCGGCTGGGCGAGCACCGCCTGCCGTGCCTCCCGCTGGATCGCGGCCAGCTCCCGCAGCCGCGGCAGCCGGCTCTCGGACAGGGCGCCGCCCGCCCCCAGGGACGGGCCCATCAGCCGGGCGACCTCACGCGCCGCATCGCTCAGCTCGGCGGATTCGGCGTCCTGCGCGAGCACCTCCTGGAGCGCCCGGTGCAGGACGAGGAGGGGAACGCGGGCACCCGGGCCGAAGCGCTCGGAGAAGTAGGCGCCGAGGGCGATACGGAACGGCAGCGTCAGGTCGAAGGCGCCCAGCCAGCGCCGCACCACGTCCAGGTCCTCGAGCGCCGGACGCCACGCCGCCGACCCGACCTCCGCCACCGGACCCGTGAAGACGGCGTTCTCGCGGAAGGTGTGCCGGCCCTGCCCGTCGAGCGCCGCTGGCTCGAAACCGAGCGGTTGCGCCAGGTCGGTGAGCGCGGCCTCCAGCTCGTACTGCCGTTTCCAGTGCCCCTCGACGTCGTCCACGGCCACGGGCAGCCGCGCCTGCCGGCGTACGCGCCGCAACGCCTGGACGACGTCCGCGAACGCGGCTTCCCCGTGGTCCTCGACCCACGCGGCCAGGTCGCCCAGCGGATCGGTCGACTGGTCGGCGACAGGGTGCTGCTCCTCCAGGAGTCCGGCCCGCACCAACGCCTGGAGGAACGCCTCGACCGGGGACTCGTCGGCGGCGCCGCCCGCCAGGCCGGAGCGGAGCTCGGCAAGCGTGGATCCCGGGCGGCCCGCCGCCAGGCTCAGGCATGCCTCGACCGCGGCGGTGGCCGGCAGGGTCACGATGGGCTCCTCGGCGGAGCGCCCGAGGAAGCTGATGGTCGCGTCCCGGCGGGTCGCGCTCGGGTTGACCCGCAGGGCCAGGTGCCGGGCCAGGCGTGGATCGCGGGTCAGCGTTTCGCCGATCCGCTGCAGCAGGAAGGTGTGGATCTCCAGCACTCCCTGGATCTCCGCGGGAGCGAACCGTACGGGTGATTCACCCCCTGCACCGTCCGCCCACGTCCCGGTGCCACTCGCCATGAAGGTGCCGTAGGGGCTCGTCTTGGCGGCCGCTCTCGCCAGGTACTTCGCCAGCCGCGCCAGTGACTGCCTGCGCGGTCGCCGCCGCGCGTCCGCCAGCCACTTGGCCAGCTCGCCGAACAGGGCCGGGCTGGCCTGGGACAAGGCCCGGCGGAAGCCCGGATGACCGGCCACCTCACGCAGGACGAGCTCCTTCTCCCGCAGCTCGGAGGCGAACACGTCGTCGAGCGCGCGTCGCCCGTCATCGAGCCGGCGCCTGGTGACGATCCAGGATTCGATCGCGTCGCCGATCTCGGCGGGGACGAGCGCGGCGACCCGCGCGTTCCATTCGGTGTCGCGGGGCAGTCGTCGCTGGTGCAGCGCCCTGCGCAAGCCGACCAGAGCCGGCTTGGCCGTACCGGCGTCCAGCGCTCCGATCAGGGGATACAGTGCCTCCGACAACGCCTCACCGTCGCGCCGTAACGTGGCCGCCAGCCGGGCCAGCCCTTCCGCCCGGCCGTACGCGCTGTCCAGGCGCAGTCGCGACAACGCCGCCACCGGCACACCCGCGACCCGCACCACGACAGACGACTCCACGTGGGCGCCGCTCGTTAAGATCACCATGTCCTCCGGAAGCGCCGGAGCCGGGCCGCCGGCGCCACGCCGGCGGCCCAGCCGGGAATCAGCTGCTGCTCGAGCTCGTCGACGACGTCGAGGTGCTGCAGACGCTCGGGCAGAGCACGGACGCGCCGTTCTCCGCCATCCCGTGGCCCGCGGTCAGCGACTCGATGGCGAGACCGCTGTCGGCGAGGTCGAAAACGTCCATCGGCAGGTTCTTGAGGTCGAAGTCGAGCTTCTGGGAAACGCTCATTTTTCTTTCCAGCCTTTCTCGGGAGAAAATCGAAGGACCTATAGCCGTGAATAACCGGTCCCTGCTCACCTCCAGGAAACGTGCGGCTATGTGCTCCGACGGAAGGCTAACCCCGGCGCGCGGAGAACACCCTTTCTCCGGCCTGTCACCGACCTGTCGGCGCTGATATTTCCCTGGGAAAGGCCCGGCCGCGCCGATGACGTCCGCTCACGCGGTGGACGCGAGAACGGCCTCGATGTGGTGGGCCCGCGGGTCCGCCAGCCCGCCCATCAGTTCGAGCGCCGTCCGCAGGATGCCGCGGGCCAGCACGTCGTGTCCGGCCTCGTTGAGCGCGTTGCCGAGATCGGCGAGGGTGATCGCCTCCCAGCGCTGGTTCCGCGTAAGGCGGAACAGGTCGACGGACTGGCGGAAGGCGCGGACGGCCGCCCTGGTGTCGCCCGTCATGACGTAGGCGCGGCCCAGGTTGCGCAGGCACATCGCGTCGGAGGTGTACTCCCTGAGCCGCAGGTTGATCCGGTGCGCCTGCTGGAACGCCTTGACCGCGCTCCGGTAGTCGCCTGCCACGGTCCGCGCGATTCCCAGGTTGTCGAGGGCCAGGGCGATGCCACGGGGATATTCGTTCCGCTCGTGCAGGTCCAGCGCACGCATCAGGAGCCGCTGGGCCTTTCCGTATTCTCCGGCCTCGCCATATGTCATGCCGAGATTGCACAGCGCCATGGCCTCGCCGTACGGGTTCTTGCTCCGCTCGAAATGGATGAGCGCTTCGCGGAAATGTCTCTCCGCCAGATCGACGTCGCCTCTGTCGGAGTAGATGCAGCCCACGGAGTTGAGGGTGTAGGCCTCGCCGACGGGCTCGCTCGCGGCCCGAGCCGCGCGTACCGCCGACTTCAGGCTGTCCAGGCCGTCCGACCACGGGATGCGCGCGTCGAAGAAGCTGGTCATGGCCATGGTCGTGCGCCATGAGTAGTGGGCCCACCCGTTCGAGGCCGCCCACGACGTCACCGCCCGGAGGGAGTCGTACTCCAGCTCCAGCCATGCCATCGCCTCGTCGGCGTCGGCGAACGCCAGAGGACGCCGGCGGGGCCGCATCGGCGCGATGAAGTCGCGGCGGCGGTACGGCACCAGATGCCGGTCGGCGCTCACGGCGGTGAAGAGGTAGTGATCGAGGAATCGCCGCACGGCTGCCTGCCGCTCGCCGCGCGGCATGTGCAGCCGTGCCTGATCGACGGCGTACAGCCGGATCAGGTCATGCAGCTGGTAACGGCAGGGGCGGCGCTGCTCGAGCAGATGTGCCGCCACGAGCTGGTCCAGGCCCCGCTTCACCTCGGCGGGCGGCAGGTCGACCAGCGCCTCGACCGTCTCCAGCGCGATGTCGCTGGCGGGGTGCAGGCCGAGCGCGTGGAACGTGGCGGCCGCCGCCGGGCTGAGCGCCGCGTAGGACCAGGACAGAACGGCACGCAGGTCGATGTTCGGATCGTTCTCGCCGGTTCCCAGGTTGTCGAGGCGGGCCTTCTCGTCCGCCAGCCCGTCGACGACCTCGGCGAGCGTGGCGGCGCGCTGCGCGCGTTCGGCGATGATGGCCAGCGCGAGGGGCAGATGGTCGCACAGCTCGGCCAGCCTGGAGGCCGCCGCGGGCTCGCGGGCGACCCGGGCGGGGCCGACCGCCGCCGCCAGCAGCTCGACGGCCTGGGATTCGGGCATCGCGCCCAGCGTGACACGGTGCGCGCCGTCACGGATCGACAGAGACCGTAACTGGTCGCGGCTGGTCACGATGACCAGGCCGCCGGCGCCCGGCAGGAGCGGGCGCACCTGGTCGGCGTTCCGGGCGTTGTCCAGCAGGATGAGCGCGTGCCGGTCGGCGAGGACGGTGCGCAGCAACGCGCAGCGCTCGTCCACGTCGACGGGGATGGCGTCGCTCTCCACGCCGAGACCGCGCAGGAGGCTCTCCGCCGCGGCGGCCGGGGTCATCGGCTCGCTCGGTCCGTAGCCGCGCAGGTCGAGGTAGAGCTGGGCGTCGGGGTAGTCATGGGCGACCCGGTGGGCCCAGTGCGCGGCCAGCGTCGTCTTGCCCGTCCCGGGAGCGCCGTCGATGGTCACGATGATCGGGGCGTTCGTGCCTCCGCCGCTCCGGCCCGGCGCCGCCACGCCTGAGGGCAGCCTGTCCAGTGCCGCCAGCTCCTCCTCCCGGCCGGTGAAGCGCGCGATGCCGTGGGGCAGCTGCCGGGGGCTCGGTGTCCGGCGCCGGGCGGCCGTGCCGGCCGGGTGGTCGCCGGTGTCGCCCTTGAGCACCGTCTGGTGCAGCTGGACCAGCTCTTCGCTCGGGTCCAGGCCGAGCTCCTCGCGCAGCACCGTGCGTACGCGCTGGTAGGCGCTCAGTGCCTCCGCACGCCTGCCGCTGCGGTGCAGAGCGGTGATCAGGCGCGTCCACAGCGGCTCCCGGCTCGGGTAACGCCTGGTCAGCTCCGACAGCTCGGCGACGAGACGCCCCGGCGGCTCACTGGCCAGCTCCAGGTCGATCCTGCGCTCGGTGGCGGCGAACCACTCCTCGGTCAGGAGGGGTATCACCTCGTTCTCCAGCCAGGGGCCGCTCGCGTTGCCGAAGGGCTGCCCGCGCCACAACCGCAGCGACTCGCGCAACAGGGCCATCTCCTCCTCCGCGGAGCCGGCGTCGTCGGCGCGACGCACGAGGCCGCGGAAGCGGTGCAGGTCCACCGCGTCGGGCTCGATCTGGAGCTGGTAGCCGTCCGGCTCGGTCTGGATGAGGTCCGCCCCGATCAGCCGCCGCAGCCTGGTGACGTAGGTGTGCACCGCTCCGCGCGGCCAGCCCGGCCCCTCGCCCGGCCAGAGCCGCTCGGCGAGCGTGGGCGTCGAGACCGACTGGCCGACCGACAGCAGCAACGACGCGAGAACCGTCCGTAGCTGGCCGACGGGCACCGCCACCGGGTTCTGGCCGACCCGGACCTCCCAGGGCCCCAGGACGCCGAAGCTGATGTCGCCGCCAGGTGATCCCGCAGCCGTTCCGGATGACGCTCCTGCCAATGCCTGACCTCCCACGGGGACGAGCCACGGACCGTGTTGCCTGCATTGCTGGATTAGTGAAGATGAATAAACCACAGTTACGCGCCACCATGCCGCGACGCCGCCGTCCCTGTCAATCTAAGCAAAGGAAGACGGCGGCGTGCTTCAACTTCGGTTGAAGCATCGCGGGCGCCCCGCCGGCGAGGCGAGCGCCTATGATGTTGGTGTAGCTGCCGATGCGCGCCCTGGGGAGGTTCGTGAGCGGCGAACGCCTGGAAGAGATCGTCGAGCGACTCGAGATCCCGCACCCGTTCGACATCGTGGAGTTCACCCGCCAGGTGGCGCGGGTCCGACGGCGCCATATCGAGCTCAGGCCCGTCGACACCTCCGCGGACGGCCCGAGCGGCATGTGGCTGGCCACCGACACGGTCGACTACATCTGCTACGAGCAGCGGACGAGCCGCTCCCATCAGGAGCACATCATCCTGCACGAACTGGGCCACATGGTGTGCGAGCACGTGTCGGCGCCGATCGCCCCCGACACCCTGCTGCGGATCCTGCTGCCGACGCTGGACCCGGCCATGGTCCGCTCGGTACTCGGCCGGACCACATACGCGGAGCCGGAGGAGCACGAGGCCGAGCGGTTCGCGATGCTGGTGCTGCGACAGGTCGGCCGTCTTCCCACGGTGCGGAGGCCGCCGCTCTCGGCGGAGGCGGCCGGGATTCACGACCGTATCGAGGCGGCACTGGCTCCGCGCCCCAGGTCATCCTGACCGTCGTGGCGGGCCGGCCGGGGCGCGCCGCGAACATCCAGACGTCATGGCGGGCGAGTTATCTTCTCTGAGATCGATATCGCTGCGGCGCTATACATCTGGAGGCGTGATGGAGTTCAACTCGCTCAGGCAGTTCCTGGTGGTGGCGCGGCTGGAACACCTCAGCGGCGCGGCCGAGGAGCTGCGCGTCGCCCAGCCCTCGCTGAGCCGTACCATCGCCCGCCTGGAGAGCGAGCTGGGCGCGCCGCTGTTCGACCGGAGCGGCCGGCTGCGGCTGAACGACACGGGGCGGCTCTTCCGCGATCACGTCGAGCGCGCGCTGGGCGAGCTCGACGCGGGGCGGCGAGCCGTCGCCGAGGCCGCCAGCGAGGGGGTGGGCAGCGTGCGGCTGGCCTCGGAGACCTTCCTCACGCTCACCGGGCCGTTGGCGGCCTACAAGCGCGCCCACCCCGACGTCGAGGTCGAGCTCCGCTGGGCGCCGGCCGAGGACATGGCCCGCCGCCTGCGCTCCCAGGACGTCGATCTGTGTGTCGCCTCGCAGCCGATCCCCGCGGAGGGCCTGGAGTCGGTGGAGCTGCTCGACGAGCCGGTGGGGCTGGCCATGCCGCTCGACCATCCGCTGGCGGGCCGCGCCTCCGTGAGGGTCGAGGAGCTCGCCGGCCAGGCCTTCGTCAGCGCCGGCAGGGGGCACTGGCAGCGGCGGCTCCTGGACCGGCTCTTCGCCGCACGAGACCTGACCCCGAAGATCGTCTGCGAGGTCGACGAGCTCAGCGCCATCGCGGCCCTGATCAGCGCGGGGCTCGGCGTCGGTCTCGTCCCCGCCTTCGCCCTGAGTAGCTCCACGCGCGTCCATGCCGTCTGGGTCCCCGTCGACAGCCCGGACTGCCGGCGCGCGGTCACCCTGTACTGGGGCGCCGGCAGCCACCTGTCCACCGCCGCCCGCCTGATGCGCGCCACGATCGCCGACTGGAACTGGATCACCGGCGAACCGCAGGAGCAGCGCCGATGACACGCTTCGTGGTCGTCGCGGTCAGGGGAGGTGGGTGCGGAAGCGGGTGCGGTAGGTGGTGGCGCTCAGACCGTAGTAGCCCTTGAAGCGCCGCGCGAAGTAGCTCTGGTCCGGCCACCCCACCGCCTGGGCGATCGAGGTGACCGGCTCGTCCGTGCGCAGCAGCAGGTCGGCCGCCGTCTCCACCCGGAGCCGCCCCAGGTACGCCATCGGCGGCAGCCCCGTGGCCGTCCTGAACAGGCGCACCAGGTACGCCGGGCTGAGTCCGACGCTTCCGGCCAGCTCGCCCAGCGTCCACTCCCGGGCCAGCTCGGCCTCCACCATCCGCACCACCCGCATGACGGTCGGATGGGTCAGCGCCGTGCCGGGGGCGACCTCGTCATGGCCGGCGCTGACCGTGCGGGACAGCAGGCCGAGGAAGAGGGACAGCCAGCCGATCACGTCGGCCCGGTGGTCCTGGATGCGCCGCTCGCGGAGCCGGTCGAGCTGCTCCAGGTAGCCGACGCCGGCGCTCAGCTCAGGATCGCGCAGATGGGCCGTCAGGAGGCCGCGGCGCTGGAGGGAGTGCGGGCCGGTCCAGAGCAGGTAGCCGAGCCGGGCGTCCTCGCGGGTCCAGGCCAGCTCGCCGCGGAGCAGCTCGGTGCCGACGCAGCAGTTGTACAGATCGAGTCCGGCGCACCGCTCGTAGCCGTGCCACACTCCGGGCCGCAGCAGCACGACGTCGCCGGCCCGCAGCTCCTGGCGTCCGGACAGGGAGTGGTGGACGGCGGTTCCGGCGACCACGACGGCGATCTCGACGAAGCTGTGCGTGTGGACCGGCTCCTCGCCCTCGTGCGTGAAGCGGCTCGCGTAGGCGGGCGAGCCGTCGTCGAAGTAGAGCAACCCGCGGGACATCTTGAGCGGCGATCCCGTCACGCAGCCACCCTAGCCGCACAGATCAGGTCAATTTTGTCCAAGTCTGATGTCTTTAGTGCTATCTGCGGGACCGCACCGCCTCGGATGATGCTTCGTGTCCGCTCCTTAACAGCCCGGACACGAGCCGGTCATACCCGCGGCCTCGGTGCGACGGACTTCCTTCCGCAGCCTCCTCGTCCCGGCCACGCGTCCGGCCGGGCCGCGCCCGCGGCCCGGCCGGCCGGCCCGTCACCCGGCGCGCCGGTCCGAGGGAAGGCCTGACACCCAGGCCGTACGACACCCACCGAAGAACTCCCCGAACAGGCAGAGGAAGGACGATCGTGCCCAGCCTGACCCCATACGGCCTGACCTGCGAACTCCTGGAGGAACCCCTCGGCCTGGACGAGCCCCGTCCCCGCCTGTCGTGGCGGCTCGCCTCGGACCGGCGGGGCGACACCCCGGCGGCCTACCGGCTGAGGGTGGCCGCGCGGCCCGAGGACCTCGACGAGCCTGGCAGGCTGCTGTGGGACACCGACCTGGTCGAGCCGCCCGAGACCCCGTACGTCCGCTACGACGGACCGCCGCTGCAGTCCGGCACCCGCTACCACTGGCGGGTCTCGCTGTGGGACGCGGCCGGCGCGCCGGCGGGCGAGGCGACGTCCTGGTTCGAGACGGGCCTGCTGCACGCCGGCGACTGGACGGCCGCCTGGATCGGCGAGGACCCCGCCCTCATCCCGATCGTCGACCCGCCGGCCGACGACGACCGCACGGAGCGGACCCGGCCGCTGCGCCCCTCCCCGCACCTGCGCCGCGCGTTCCGGCTCGACGCGGCCGCCGTGCGGGCCCGGGTGTACGTGAGCGCCCGCGGCCTGTACGAGCTGTCGCTGAACGGCCACCGGGTCGGCGACCACGAGCTCGCCCCCGGCTGGACCGACTACCGCGAGCGCGTCCCGTACCAGGTGCACGACGTGACGGACCTGCTGCGCGAGGGCGAGAACGTCCTCGGCGCGATCCTGGCGGACGGCTGGTGGAGCGGCTACGTCGGCTTCGACGCCCGCCACCAGGCGCTGCACTACGGCACGGCGCCGCAGCTGCTCGCCCAGCTCGTGGTGGACTTCGCCGACGGCTCGCGCCGCGTCGTCGCCACCGACGGCACCTGGCGGACCCGGCGGGGGCCGATCGTGTACGGCGACCTGCTCATGGGCGAGCGGTTCGACGCGCGCCTGGCGCTGACCGGCTGGGACACGCCCCGCTACGACGACCAGGGCTGGACGCCCGCCGTCGTCCTCGACCGCGACCTGTCGGCGCTGACCGCCACGACCGACCGGCCGGTGCGCGCGGTGGCGGAGCTGCCCGCCGTGTCGGTCACGCCGCGCGGCGACGGCCGCCACATCGCCGACCTCGGCCAGAACATGGTGGGCCGGGTCCGCCTGACCCTGCGCGGCCTGCCCCGCGGCACCGCGATCAGGCTGCGGCACGCCGAGATGCTCGACGACGGCGAGCTGTACCTGGACAATCTGCGCACCGCGGAGGCCACCGACCACTACGTGGCGGCCGGGGAGCCCGTCGAGGTGTTCGAGCCGCGCTTCACCTTCCACGGGTTCCGCTACGTGGAGGTCAGCGGCCTGCCCGGCCCGCTGCGCGCCGGGGACGTGACCGGCGTGGTGCTGATGAGCGACACGCCCGCGGCGGGCGAGTTCCACTGCTCGGACCCGGTGGTGACGCAGCTCCAGGCGAACATCGTGTGGGGGCAGCGGGGCAACTTCGTCTCGGTGCCGACCGACTGCCCGCAGCGCGACGAGCGGCTCGGCTGGCTGGCCGACGCCCAGGTGTTCCTGCCGACGGCCGCCCGCAACGCCGACGTGGCCGCGTTCTTCGCCCGCTGGATGCGCGACGTGGTCAGCGGGCAGGACGCCGACGGCGCGTTCCCGGACGTGGCCCCGAAGGTGTGCGTCACCCAGGAGGGCGCCCCCGCCTGGGGCGACGCGGGCGTCATCATCCCGTGGCACCTGTACAAGGCGTACGGGGACGTACGGGTGCTCGAACGCTCGTACCCCGCGATGACGGCCTGGGTGGAGCACGTCCGGCGGCACAACCCCGACCTGATCTGGCGCTCCCGCGTGGGGCAGCACTACGGCGACTGGCTGCAGATCGGCGTGGAGACGCCCAGGGAGGTGCTGGCCACCGCCTACTTCGCCCGCTCCGCCCAGCTCACCGCGCAGGCCGCCGCCGTCCTCGGCCGCAAGGACGACGCCGCCGCGTACGGCGAGCTGCACCGCTCGATCCGGGAGGTGTTCGCCGAGGCGTTCGTCGAGCCGGACGGGCGCGTGGCCGGCGGCACGCAGACCGCCTACCTGCTGGCGCTGGCCTTCGACCTGCTGCCCGGCCATCTCGTTCCGGCCGCGGCCGACCACCTGGCCGCCGACGTGGAGGCCCGCGGCCGGCACCTGACGACCGGCTTCCTCGGGGTGTCGCTGCTGTGCCCGGTGCTGACCGAGCACGGCCACGCCGACCTGGCGTACGCGCTGCTGCACCAGGACGAGTTCCCGTCCTGGTGCTACTCGATCCGGCACGGCGCCACCACCATCTGGGAGCGCTGGGACGGCTGGACCGAGGAGGGCGGCTTCCAGTCGGCGAACATGAACTCCTTCAACCACTACGCGCTCGGCTCCGTGGGCGACTGGCTGTACGGACGGGTCGCCGGCATCGACCAGGACTCCGGCTCGGTCGCCTACCGGCGGCTGCTGCTGCGGCCCACCGTCGGCGGGCGGCTGAGCTGGGCCCGGGCCCACCAGGAGACCCCGTACGGCCGCGTGGCCTGCGGCTGGCACCGCGAGGACGGTGGCGTCCGCGTCGAGGCGTCGGTGCCGCCGGGCGCGACGGCCGTCCTGCACGTCCCCACCTCCGACGCCGCGGCCGTGCGCGAGGGCGGCCTGCCGGTCGAGGCGGCCGAGGGCGTGCGGGTGGCCGGCGAGTGGCGCGGCGTGCTGGCCGTCGAGCTGGCCTCCGGCGACTACACCTTCACGGCCCCCCTCTGAGCCCCCGGTCCCTGCGACGTTCGAGGAGGTGACCCGCGCCGCTCCTGCTCCACCCACCCCCCACGGAGAGGACACCCCCTTGTCCACGTCGATCGCGAGACTCGCCGCCCTTCTCCTGCTCCTGATCACTCCGCTCGCCGCGGCCACCGCCGCGTACGCCGGCCCGGTGGACGACTCGGCCTACGGAACCCCGCTCGCCGCCGTCCCCGGCGCCGGCCTCGTCTGGCACCCCACGACCGGCCTCGCCTCGCTCAAGGCGCAGGCCGGCCTGACGCAGGTGGGGTTCGGCGACGTCATGGGCAGCGTCAACCACCCCATGCGCGCCTGTGACACCACCGAGGCGGCGGGCCTGCCGATCCTGCCCGCCGCCACGGTGAGCTGGTGCTGGGACACCGGTGACGCCGACACCGAGACCTGGATCCCGCAGAGCGTGACCACCTCCGGCGACGCCGACGACGACGGCGCCTGGGGGCCGTACCAGGTCATTCTCGGCGGCTGGAACCACTGCAACTCCGCCGAATGCGGCAGCAGCCCCCGCAACAACGACGCCAGGGTCGCGTTCATCGACTACACGAACCCGTCCGCGCCGAAGTACCGCTGGGTCTACCTGGTCGCCCCCACGGACGGCACCGCCAACGCGAACGCCACCAGCTACGCCAACAACACCTTCGGCCCCGCCAAGGCGCACATCGGCGGCATGGCGTGGTACGGCGACAAGCTCTACGTCAGCGCCACCGGCGCCAACTCGACGGGCATCCGGGTCTTCAGCATGAACGAGATCCTCCAGGTCAACGACGGGAGCTCGGCCATCGGCAGGACCGCCTCGGGTTACGCGGCCTACGGCTACCAGTACGTGCTGCCGGAGATCGGCTTCTACAGCTACGCCAGCGGCACCTGCTCGATGAGCACCGACTCGGGTGTGCCCTGCTTCGCGTCGATCTCGCTGGACCGCGGCACCACCCCGGACAGCCTGACCGCCGTGGAGTACTTCAGCGACCCGGCCCTGCACGGCCGCCTCTACCGCTACCACCTGGGTGGCGCGAACTTCCTGCTCAGCGGCGACTCCCGCGGCTACACCCCGGCCGCCCAGGCGTACCGCGCCCAGGTGGGCAACATGCAGGGCGTCCTGTCCTGGAACGGCACCTGGTACGTCTCGCACAGCCGGCGGGAGGAGCGGGGCCAGCTGTGGGCCCTGAGCACCTCCACCGGCAGGTCCCACACCTGCTCCAACCCGTACAGCTCGCCACGCGCGTGCTGGTCCCTGCATCCCGAGTCGCTGTCGTACAACTACGCCACCGGCATGGTCTGGTCGCTCACGGAGTGGACCAGGAACCAGTGCGCCACCGAGACGGCCACCCCGCAGCGCTGCGGCCGGGCCGTCTTCGCCTTCCCCCGCACCGCCCTGCCGTAACCAGCCCCAGCTCGCCCCAGCCCAGCTCGGCCCGGCCCGGCCCTGCCCGGGTGGAGAGTGCCCCCCTGCTCTCCACCCGGGCCGTGCCCGTCCGGGAGCGCGGGTCAGCGGGCGGGGGCGAGGTTGCGTTTGCGGGAGGCGAAGACGTCGTCCACCAGCCCGTACGTGCGTGCCTGCTCGGCCGTGAAGATGCGGTCGCGCTCCAGGTCACGCCGGATGTCCAGCACCGGGCGGCCGGTGTGCCGGGCGAGGATCTCCTCCTGCTGGTCGCGCATGCGCAGCAGCTCGCGGGCGTGGATCTCCAGATCGCTCGCCTGCCCGCGCCCGCCCTCGGCGGACGGCTGGTGGAGCAGCACCCGGGCGTGCGGCAGCGCCGCCCGCTTGCCGGGCGTGCCCGCCGCCAGCAGCACCGCCGCCGCCGAGGCGGCCTCGCCGATGCACACCGTCTGGATCTCCGGCCGGACGAACTGCATGGTGTCGTAGATGGCCGCCATCGAGGTGAACGACCCGCCCGGCGAGTTGATGTAGAGGTTGATGTCGCGGTCGGGGTCGAGCGACTCCAGCGTCAGCAGCTGCGCCATGACGTCGTTGGCGGAGGTGTCGTCGATCGGGGTGCCGAGGAAGATGATCCGGTCCTCGAACAGCTTGGCGTACGGGTTGGTCTCCTGCACGCCGTAGGAGGTGCGCTCGGTGAAGGAGGGCAGCACGTAGCGTCCGCTCATGTCAGTTCATCCCTTCGGCGATGTGGTCGACGAACCCGTACTCCAGAGCCTCCTTGGCGGTGAACCAGCGGTCGCGGTCGGAATCGGCCTGGATGCGCTCCAGCGGCTGGCCGGTGTGGTGGGCGATCAGCTCGGCCATGCGGCGCTTGGTGTAGAGGAGGTTCTCGGCCTGGATCTGGATGTCACTCGCCGAGCCGCCGATGCCGCCGAGCGGCTGGTGCATGACGACGCGGGCGTTGGGCAGGGCGTAGCGCTTGCCCTTGGTGCCGGCGCACAGCAGGAACTGCCCCATGGAGGCGGCGAAGCCCATCGCCACCGTCGCCACGTCGCACGGCACGAACTGCATCATGTCGTACAGGGCCATCCCGGCGTGCACGGAACCGCCCGGCGAATTGATGTAAAGAGTTATGTCGCGCTTCGGGTCCTCGGCCGCCAGCAAAAGCATCTCGCCGCACAGCCGATTGCAAATGTCGTCGTCGACCTCCTGGCCGAGAACCAGGATGCGTTCCTTCAGCAGGCGCTGGCTGAGCTGGTCAGGCCATTGCGCGCGCGGGGTCTCCGTCATGGGTCACCTTTCTCTCGGACTATTGCCAAACGCTAGACCCGGCCCCGCGCCATTCATCGCTCTTTTCGCTGGGGGCGCATTTCTCTCAGGGCGCATTACTCCGTCAGCGAATAATCGTCGACATATACTCACGGATGTGAGAAAGTACCTCCCCCGGCGCTGGGCCTGCCTGATCCTCGGCGGGGCGCTGCTGATGCCGTACATGATGGCCGGGGCCCTCGTGGCCGGGCTGGTGCGCGGCGAGGGCGCCGGCCTGCTGATGCCGGTGCAGGTGGGCGTGTTCGTCGCGGTGCTGCCGGTGGTCGCGGTCACCGGGCTGTTCCTGCCGGTGCGGGGGCTGGAGGTGAGCGCCGCGCAGGGGCTGCTCGGCGCGCGGGTGGAGACGCCGCCGCGGGAGGCTCGCCGGTCGTGGCAGGAGCGCCGCCGCACCGCCGCGTGGTTCACGCTGCACCTGGCCGTCGGGGGCGTCGTCAGCGGTTTCACGCTGGCGGTCGTGCCGTTCACGGTGTACACGCTCGCGCTGCCGGTCGTCGGCGCGCCGTCGCGGGGGGTGGCCGTGGAGATCCTGGGCCAGGAGGTACGGCCCGGCTGGCAGGTGCTCGCGTGGACGCTCGCCGGGGTCGTGGCGCTCGTGGCGCTGGTGCTGATGGCGGCGGGGGCGGGCGGGCTGCTGGCCCGGCTGGCGCCCGTGCTGCTCGGCCCCACCCCCGGCGAGCGGCTGGCGGCGGCCGAGGAGCGGGCCCGCGTGCTGGCCGAGCGCAACCGGCTGGCCCGCGAGCTGCACGACTCGGTGGGCCACGCCCTGAGCGTGGTGACCCTGCAGGCCGCCGCCGCGGGACGGGTGCTCGACCGCGACCCGGGGACGGCGCGGACGGCGCTGGAGGCCATCGAGCGGTCGGCGCGCGCCGCGCTGGAGGACCTGGACCACGCGCTCGGCGTCCTGCGCGCGGGCGACCCGCCGCGCGCCGCCCGCGCGCCCGCCCCCCGCATCAGGGAGGAGTGGGCGACGCTGAAGGACCTGGACGCGCTCGTCGCCGCCTCGGGAGCGTCCGTGGAGCGCGAGGTGGGCGACGTGTCCGCGGTCCCCGCGCCGGTCTCCAGGGAGGCGTACCGGATCGTGCAGGAGGCCCTGACCAACGCCATCAGGCACGGACACGGCCCGGTACGGCTGACGGTGGCCGTACGCGACGGCGACCTGCGCCTGGAGGTGGCCAACCGGACCGCCGCGTCGTCCGGGGGGACCGCAGCCGCGGTGGGCGGGGGCCGGGGGCTGGCGGGCATGCGCGAGCGCGTACGGCTCCTGAGCGGCGAGCTGGAGGCGGGGCCGGCCGACGCCTGCGGCGGCGCCCCGGAGGGCTGGTGGCGGGTGTCCGCGCGGCTGCCGCTACGGTCTGCTCCATGACGGTGAGAGTCGTGATCGCCGACGACGAGGACCTGGTGCGCGCGGGCCTGCGGATCATCCTCGACTCCGAGCCGGGACTGGAGGTGGTCGGCGAGGCCGCCGACGGCGCCGAGGTCCTGCCCGTGGTGCGTCGCGAGCGCCCCGACGTGGTGCTCATGGACGTGCGGATGCCGGCCGTCGACGGCATCCAGGCCACCCGCCGGCTGGTGTCGCTGGACGCCCCGCCGAAGGTGATCGTCGTCACGACGTTCGAGAACGACGACTACATCTACGACGCGCTGCGCGCCGGGGCCGACGGGTTCCTGCTGAAGCGCACCCGGCCCGACGAGCTGGTGCGGGCGGTCAAGCTCGTCGCCGCCGGGGACTCGCTGCTGTTCCCGGCGGCGATCCGGGCGCTGGCCGGCCGCCGGCCCGTGACGGCCGTGCCGGGCGTCGACCGGCTGACCGGCCGCGAGGGCGACGTGCTGCGGCTGATGGCCCGGGGGCTGTCCAACGGCGAGATCGCGGCCGAGCTGGTCGTCGGCCAGGAGACGGTCAAGACCCACGTCGGCAACGTGCTGGCCAAGCTCGGCGCCCGCGACCGCACCCAGGCCGTCATCGCCGCGTACGAGTCCGGCTTCGTGTCCCCCGCCGACCCCGGCTGAGATCCCCGCTGACGCGCGCCGGTCCGGAGGCCCGTCAGGCGCGGGAGCTCTCCAGGATGCGGGAGGCGGGCAGCAGGCTGCTCTCCGCCGCCGTCATGCCGGTCGCCGCCAGGTGCGCGTCCACCAGCCGCAGCCCCACCGCGTACCCCGCCATGTCGGGGATGCCGCGCGGCTCCGAGCCGAAGCGGCGCGCCGCGGTGTCGCCCAGCACGTACGCGGGCGTGTTCGCCATCCCCTCCAGGTCGATGTCCGCCATGATCCGCTCGTACGCCGACTCCAGCGGGGCCCCCGTCACCCTCGACGACCACGGCCCCATGGCCTCCGGCCCCGACAGCTCCCGCACGAACGCCTCGGCCAGCCCCTCGGCCACGATGTGCTCGCCGACGGTCACGGTGGCCGGGTTCCACTCCACGGTGGTGTAGCGGACGCTGTGGTGGAACTCGTGGACCGCGCAGTGCGCGATGCGCCCGATGTTCTCGTCGGTGGGCCAGGCGAGCAGGTACAGCCAGCCGGGCGCGCCGGCGATGCCGTAGTAGCCGCCGGTGGCGCTCATGAGGTAGTCGTCGTCGGGGTTGCCGAGGATGAACATGACCTGCAGCGAGTCGGGCTGCGGGGCGTCCTTGAGCCGTTCGGAGGCGCGGCGCAGCTCCCGCTCGACGTGGCCGAGCACGTCGGCGTCGATCATCCGGCGCAGGGCCGGCAGGTAGCGGGGGTCGTCGGCGTCGACGCGGAAGCCGGAGCCCCGGTGGTGGATGTCGACGATGTCGCCGGGCATCGGGACGGCGGACCGCACGGGGGCCATCAGCTCGCGCAGGCGGTCGGGACGGCGCTCCAGCGGCTGCTCCAGCAGGTCCGCCATGACGGTGAGGGTGTCGTGAACGATGAACTCCATGGCGCGGGACGCTAAAGCCTCCCGCGACAGGAGGCTCAACCTGCTCCACGGCGGCCCGGCCTTCACGGCGGCCCCGGCTTCCACGGCGGCCCGGCTTTCACGGCGACCGGGCGCGCGGGCGGCTCAGAGCTGCTGGTCCTGGCCCTGGTCGTCGCCGGGCGAGCGGTCCGGCGTGCCCCGGCCGCTCTGGCTCGGCGACGGCGACGGGGAGGGCGTGGGCTGCTGCGGCTCGGGCGTGGCGGGGGTGGGCGGCGCCGTCGGCTCGAAGTTGGTGGGCGGCAGCGGCCTGGGCATCGGCTCACTCTCCGACCGGCCGAACAGCAGCAGCATCGCGATCACCGTGAGCAGCAGCACCAGCACGGCCAGGGCCAGCGCCGCCAGCAGCACCCGCTTGCGCGTCTCGGTGAGGGGCGCGGGCCGGGGCGGCGGGCCGGGCAGCGCGGGCGCGCGGTCGGTCAGCCAGTACGGCACGAAGTCGGGGCCGTGCGCGGGCCCGATGAAGGTGCCCCCGACCATCACCGGCCCGAGGAACCACTCGGCTCCCGGCCGGCCCGGCACATACGGCACGGCCACCCATGGCGCCTTGCCGGTCTCCATGGCCAGCACCTCGGGCGTGCCCTCCAGCACGGCGGCCCGCGACCGGGCGGCCCGGCCGAGCCAGCCGCGCACGCCGCCGCGCGCCGACGCCTCGCGCATCGCCGTGACGAACCGCTCCCGCGCCGCCGCGTCGAAGGCGGCGCCCCGGGTCAGCACGGCCAGCGACACGGCGCGCCCGTCGGCGCCCTGCCCGAGGTACACGAACCCGGCCGGTGCCTGGTTCAGGCGCGCCTGAACCACGAACGGCCCGAGCCGCGGAGGATCGCCATACTGCAGCGGACTTGCCACGTTTGCCATGAAAGCACAGACGTGGCGTGATGCACGTTCGCGGGACCTTTGGTGGAATGGGCGTCATGAGCGTCGCCGAAGAGTTGCCAGGCGGAACCGATGCGGCTGTGCTGCGTCAGGCCCTCGACGAGGTCCGGCGGGTCATCGTCGGGCAGGAGCACATGGTCGAGCGGCTGGTCGTGGCCCTGCTCGCGCGCGGGCACTGCCTGCTGGAAGGGGTCCCCGGCGTCGCCAAGACCCTGGCCGCGTCCACCCTGGCCACCGTGGTGGGCGGCACGTTCGCCCGCATCCAGTTCACCCCCGACCTGGTGCCGAGCGACATCGTCGGCACCCGGGTGTTCCATCCGTCCAACGAGAAGTTCGACGTCGAGCTCGGCCCGGTGTTCGTGAACTTCCTGCTGGCCGACGAGATCAACCGGGCCCCGGCCAAGGTGCAGTCGGCGCTGCTGGAGGTCATGGCCGAGCGGCAGGTCACGCTGGCCGGCGTCACGCATCCGCTGCCCCGGCCGTTCATCGTGCTGGCCACCCAGAACCCGATCGAGTCCGAGGGCGTCTACCCGCTGCCGGAGGTGCAGCGCGACCGGTTCCTGTTCCGGGTGCGGGTGCCGCATCCCAGCGCCCACGAGGAGCTGGAGATCCTTCACCGCATGAGCGTCACCCCGCCGACGCCGTCTCGGGTGCTCGAACCCGACCGGCTGCTGGCGCTGCAGGCCACCGCCGAGTCGGTCTCGGTCCACCAGCTCGTCGCCGACTACGTGGTGCGGCTGGTCATGGCCACCCGCTCGCCCGCCGAGTACGGCCTGGCCGACCTGACCGACACCATCGAGATCGGGGTCAGCCCGCGCGCCACCCTGGGCCTGGTGGCCGCCGGCCGGGCCCTGGCCCTGCTGCGGGGCCGCGACTACCTGCTGCCCGACGACGTGCGCGACGTGGCGGTGGACGTGATGGCGCACCGGCTGATGCTGACGTTCGACGCGCTGGCCGACGGCGTCGACCCGGAGCAGGTGGTCAGGCAGATCCTGCACGCCGTACCGCCGCCCCTCGTCGTCTGGAACCAGAACCGGTGAGCGACCGGTGAACACGGAGCGAACCCGACGCAGTGAGCGGAGTGGACGCGCGAGGGACGAGCGTGGCCGCGTAGCGAATGAGGAGCGGTGAGCGACCAGTGAGCACCGAGCGAACCCGACGCAGTGAGCGGAGTGGACGCGCGAGGGACGAGCGTGGCCGCGTAGCGAATGAGGAGCGGTGAGCGAGCAGTGAACACCGCGGAGCAGGCGCTGCGGCGGCTGGAGCTGGTGGTGACCCGCCGGCTCGACGGCCTGTTGCACGGCGCTCACCTGGGGCTGCTGCCCGGCACGGGCAGCGAGGCCGGCGACAGCCGGGTCTACGTGCCCGGCGAGGACGACGTGCGGCGCATGGACTGGGCCGTGACGGCGCGCACGACCGTGCCGCACGTGCGCGACCTGATCGCCGACCGTGAGCTGGAGACGTGGGCGCTGGCCGACCTGTCGCCGAGCATGGACTTCGGCACGGCCGACACCGACAAGCGTGACCTGGTGGTGGCGGCGATCGGCGCGATCGGCTTCCTGTCCAGCCGCATGGGTGACCGGTTCGGCGCGCTCGTGCTGCACGACGAGTACATTCATCGGATGCCCGCCCGCACCGGCCGCCCCGCTCTGTACGGGCTGCTGCACTCGTTGATGGACGCCCCGCGCGGCCGGCCCGTGCCCGACGCGCCGGACCTGGCGGAGAGCATCGACGTGCTGGCGGCCACCCGCAGGCGGCGCGGCATGCGCGTGGTGGTGTCCGACTTCCTCGACGCGCGTCCCGAGCTGGACCCGGCCGCCGAGCGGCCCTGGGAGCGGCCGATCCGCCGGCTGGCGGCCCGGCACCAGGTGCTCGCGGTCGAGGTGATCGACCCCCGCGAGCTGGAGCTGCCCGACGTGGGCCGGGTGGCGTTCGCCGACCCGGAGACCGGGAACGTACGCGAAGTGCACCTTTCACCCAAAGTCCGGCATGCGTACGCCGAGGCGGCGGCCGCGCAACGCGAGGGCACCCGGGCGGCGCTGCGCCGCGCCGGCGTCGCCCACCTCGTGCTGCGCACCGACCGCGACTGGGTGTTCGACGTGGCGCAGTTCGTGCTGCGCCAGCGCCGCATGAGCCACCTCGCGCACCGGAGAACCTCATGACCTTCCTCTCCCCCGCGTGGCTGTGGCTGTTCGCGCTGCTCGTGCTGCTCGCCGGCGGCTACGTCGCCGCGCAGTTCGCCCGCCGGCGCTACACCGTGCGCTTCACGAACCTGGCGCTGCTCGACCTCGTCGCCCCGGCCGGGCCCGGCTGGCGGCGGCACGTCGCGCCGCTGCTGTTCCTGCTGATGATGGGGCTGCTGGTGATCGGCGCGGCCAAGCCGGCCGACCAGGTGCGCGTGCCGCGCGACCGCGCCACCATCATGATCGCCCTGGACGTGTCGCTGTCGATGGACGCCGGCGACGTCCAGCCCAACCGGATCAGCGCGGCCAAGACCGCGGCGCAGGCGTTCGTCAGGGAGCTGCCCGACCGGTTCAACGTGGGCGTCGTGTCGTTCGCCCGCTCGGCGAACGTCGTCATCTCCCCCACCACCGACCACCAGGCCGTGGTCACCGCCATCGGCAACCTGTCCACCCGGCCGGGCACGGCCATCGGGGAGGCGGTCTTCAACGCGCTGGACTCGGTCAAGTCGTTCGACCAGGACGCCGTCACCGACCCGCCGCCCTCCGCGATCGTGCTGCTGTCCGACGGCGACAACACCTCCGGCCGCTCGGTCACGGAGGCCATCGACGCCGCGAAGCAGGCCCGCGTCCCGGTCTCCACGATCGCGTACGGCACGCAGGAGGGCACGGTGTCGATCGACGGCAGGCCGGTCAACGTGCCGGTGAACAAGCAGACCCTGCAGTCGCTGTCCGACGGCACCAGCGGCCGGGCCTACACGGCCGAGTCCGGCAGTGAGCTGCGCGACGTCTACGAGCAGATCGGCACCTCGCTCGGGTTCAAGCTGGTGAACCAGGAGATCACGCAGTGGTTCATCGTGGCGGCGATCCTCGCCGGGGTGCTGGTGGCGGGCGCCGCCGTCCTGTTCGGGGCGCGGATCCCGTAACGTTCAGGCACGTGGCCCACTACTTCTCCGAACAGCCGGGAGCCGCCAGCAGGCCGGGCACCGTCGATCTGGTGCTGCCCGACCTGCACCTGCGGCTGGAGACCGACCGGGGCGTCTTCTCGCCCGAGCGGGTCGACCTCGGCACGCGCGTCCTGCTGGAGACCGTCCCGGCGCCCCCTCCGCGGGGTGACCTGCTCGACCTGGGATGCGGGTACGGGCCGATCGCGCTGACCATGGCCTCGCGCGCCCCGGAGGCGACGGTGTGGGCCGTCGACGTGAACCGCCGTAGTGTGGAGCTCACGGAGCGCAACGCCCGGGCCGCGGGCCTCGGCACAGTAAGATCCGTGCACGCCGACGAGATGCCGGACGAGGTGACCTTCCAGGCCATCTGGTCCAACCCGGCCATCCGCATCGGCAAGCCGGCCCTGCACGCGATGCTCACCAGGTGGCTGTCGCGCCTCGCGCCGGGCGGCGTCGCCTACCTGGTCGTCCAGAAACACCTCGGCTCCGACTCCCTGCAGCGCTGGCTCGGCGAGCAGGGCTGGCAGGCCTCCCGCGAGGCCTCCCGGGCCGCCTACCGAATCCTGAAAGTGGAAGCATGAGAAGGCAGCTCCGCCCCACCGACGTCAAACGGCTCAACCGCGCCTGGCGGCGGCAGACGGGCAATCGGCTCTCCCTGATCCTCGAGTCGGTCACCGGCCCGTTCAACGTGGGCTCGATCTTCCGGACGGCCGCCGCGTTCGGCGCCGACCAGATCTGGCTGGCCGGCAACGCGACCCCGCCGACCAACCCCAAGGCCGGCAAGACCGCGCTCGGCACCGAGCGGCTGGTCACCTGGCACGAGCCGATGCCCGCCCTCGACGCCGTCAAGGCGGCCCGCGACGACGGCTACACCGTGCTCGCGATCGAGCTGACCGCCGGGGCCGTGCCGCTGCACCAGGCCGACCTGGCCCGCGACGTGTGCCTGGTGGTCGGCAGCGAGGACCACGGCTGCTCGCCCGCCCTGCTGGACGCCGTGGACGGCGCCTGTTACATCCCGCAGGTCGGCCGCGTCGGGTCGGTCAACGTCGCGGTGGCCGCCGCCATCGCGCTGTCCGAGTCCCGCCGCCAGGAGTGGCAGAATCTGGCGGAGTCACCGGTATCACCCTGATTTTGGGGGACGATCGCTGATTCGTAACCGTCGTCCGCATCCAGATCCCTTTCCCGGAAGGCATACTTCAGGACGTGCTCAGCCGTCGTTTCCCCTTTCTCGACCATCCGGGCCCGCTCGCCTTCGCCCACCGCGGGGGCGCCGCCGAGGGCGCGGAGAACTCCGCCGCGGCCTTCGAGCGGGCGATACGACTCGGCTACACCTACCTGGAGACCGACGCGCGGGCCACGGCCGACGGCGTGCTGCTCGCCTTCCACGACCCCACGCTGGACCGGGTCACCGACCGGCGCGGGCGGCTGTCCGAGCTGCCGTACCGGGAGGTCGGCAGGGCCCGCGTCGACGGCGAGCACGAGATCCCGCTGCTGGAGGACCTGCTCGGCAGTTGGCCGGAGGCCCGCTTCAACATCGACGTGAAGGAGGCCGGCGCCATAGCGCCGCTGGCCGAGGCGCTCAGGCGCACCGCCGCCCACGACCGGGTCTGCCTGACCTCGTTCTCCGACGAGCGGCTGCTGCTGGCCAGGGCCGCGATCGGGCGGGAGGTCTGCTCGTCGCTCGGCCCGCGCGGCGTGGCCGCGCTGCGCGCCGCGGCCTCGACCTCCGGCTACGGCCGCCTGCTGGCCCGCCTGTCGCGGGCGGGGGTGCCGTGCGCGCAGGTGCCGGTGGGCTTCCGCGGGCTGCGCGTCACCACCGGCCGCCTGGTGCGCACCGCCCACGCCATCGGCATGCAGGTGCACGTGTGGACGGTCAACGACACCGCCCGCATGGACCACCTGCTCGACCTCGGGGTCGACGGCATCATGACCGACAACATCACCGGCCTGCGCGACGTGCTGGACCGCCGCGGCCAGTGGCATCCCGGCCGCATGGCGGCCTGACTCGTGGTCTAGGAGCGACTCGACACCATGCCCGTACCCGCACCCCCCGCGGTTCCCGACGACCCCACCGCCGACTCCCCGGCCGCGCGCAGGCGCGAGCAGCGCGGCTGGTACTTCTACGACTGGGCCAACTCCGCCTTCTACACCACGATCATCTCGGTGTTCCTCGGCCCGTACCTGATCCCCGTGGCCCGCACCGCGGCCTGCGCCCAGGACTTCCCCACGGTCGCGGCCGAGACGTGCGCGCGCGACTTCGACAGGCTCGCCGCCGCCCACCCCGGGCTCGGGTACGTGGACGTGCTCGGCGCCGACGTGCGGCCAGCGGCGTTCTTCGGGCTGACGCTGACCGTCGCGGTGTTCCTGCAGATCGTGTTCCTGCCGATCGTGGGGGCGCTCGCCGACCACACCGGCCGCAAGCGGGAGCTGCTCGGCGGCTTCGCCTACGCCGGCGCGCTGGCCACCATGTGCCTGTACTTCGTCGAGGGCGACCGCTACCTGCTCGGCGGCGTGCTGTTCGTCCTCGCCAACCTCGCCTACGGCTCCTCCGTCGTCGTGTACGACTCGTTCCTGCCGCAGATCTCGACGCCGGACGAGCGCGACGGGGTGTCCTCGCGCGGCTGGGCCATCGGCTACCTGGGCGGCGGCCTGCTGCTGGCCCTCAACCTGGTGCTCTACCTGCAGCATGAGAGCCTGGGCCTCAGCGAGGGCATGTCGGTGCGGATCAGCATGATGTCGGCCGGGCTGTGGTGGGCGACGTTCACCGTCGTGCCGCTGCTGCGGCTGCGCAACCGGCCGGTCCCGGTCCACGAGGGCACGGCGCTGCGCTCGGTCGCGGGCAGCTTCCGCCAGCTCGGCCGCACCCTGGCCGAGCTGCGCCGCTACCCGCTGACCCTGCTGTTCCTGGTGGCCTACCTCGTCTACAACGACGGCATCCAGACGGTCATCGGCAACAGCGCGGCCTTCGCCGCCGAGGCGCTGAAGCTGGACAAGACCGTGCAGATCAGCGCCATCCTCATGGTGCAGTTCGTGGCGTTCTTCGGCGCGCTGCTCATGGGCCTGCTGGCGCGCCGCTTCGGCACCAAGCGGACCGTGCTGGGCAGTCTGGTGATCTGGACGGTGATCGTGGTCGCCGCCATGTACGTCCAGGAGGGGCAGGCGCTGCAGTTCTACCTCATGGCGCTGGCCATCGCGATCGTGCTGGGCGGCACCCAGGCGCTGTCGCGGTCGCTGTTCTCCCAGGTGATCCCCAGGGGGCGGGAGGCGGAGTACTTCAGCCTGCTGCAGATCAGCGACAAGGGCTCGGCGTTCATCGGCGCGCTGACGGTGACGATCGCGCTCCAGCTCACCAACAGCTACCGGATCGCGATCGTCTCCATGATCGTCTTCTTCGTGGTGGGCTTCGTCCTGCTGGCCCTGGTCAACCTGCCCAAGGCCATCCGCGCCGCGGGCAACGAGGTGCCGCACCGGATCTGACGCCCCGCGGCGCCGGGAACGTCCCGGCACCACGTCCCCGATCCGGGTCCGCCCAGGCTGGAGACCAGGGAACCGTAAAGAGAGCACCGCTCTTGACGAACGGCGCTCCCTTGAGAGAGCATTGCTCTCATTGAAGAGCAATGGTTTCATCTGGGAGTGGTCATGAGTCCTCGCCTCACCTCGGCGGCCCTGGCGGCCGCCGGCGTCCTGTTTCTCGTCTACCCGGCCGTGCGGCCCTCCGGTGACGACGCGGCGGCCATGGCCGCCCCCGCCTGGGTGACCGGGCACCTGGCCGCCATGATCGGCTTCATCCTGCTGGGGCTGGGCGTGCTCGGGCTGAGCGAGCTGCTGGGCGGCCGGCTCGCGTCACGAGCCGCCGCGGTGACCTGGGTGGGGGCTGGCCTGACGCTCCCCTACTACGGCGCCGAGGACTTCGGGCTGCACGTGATCGCCCGCAGGTCCCTGCGCGACGGCGCGCCCGCCCTCATGGAGCTCGCCGGCGAGTTCCGCTTCCACCCGGTGGCGGTCACCATGTTCGCCGCCGGGCTGGCGCTGCTCGGCGTCGGGACCGTGATGGCGGCCGTCGCGGTGCGCCGCTCCGGGGTCCTGGCCGCGTGGAGCGCCGCGCCGCTGGCACTCGGGTTCGCGCTGTTCATCCCGCAGTTCTTCGGCCCGTACCCGCTGCGGATCGCGCACGGCGCGCTCATCGCGGCGGGCGGCCTGTGGCTGGCGGCCGAGACGTGGCGGTCAGACCGGCGAGCAGCCGCAGCGCCGACTCCGACGGCGAGCCGGGCTCGGGGTTGAACACCGCGACCCGCTGCCCCTCGTCCTCCGTCAGGGCCATGAACTCCGCCGCGAGCTCCATGGTCCCGACCAGGGGATGCCGGTACGCGCGGGCGGCGGTGCCGCAGTCGCCGACGGTGTGGGCGGCCCACAGCCGCGCGAACTCGGGACTGCGCAGGGTCAGCTCGCCGACCAGCCCGGTGAGTCCCGGGTCGCCCGGCCACCGGCCCGCGATCAGCCGCAGGTCGGCGACGGTGGAGCGGGCCTTGCGCGGCCAGTCCGCGTACAGCTCCCGCGTGTGCGGGTCGAGGAACATCATGCGGGCGATGTTGGGCCGGTCGTCCGGCCGGTCCGGCGCGCCGAAGTCGAGGTGCCCGGCCAGCAGGGCGTGCGCCATGGGGTTCCAGGCGAGGACGTCCAGGAAGCGGCCCATGACCAGGGCCGGCACGTCGCCGAACGACTCGATCATGACCCGGACGCCGGGCCGCACGCGCTCCGGCCTGGCCGGGCGGCGGCGCGCGGCGGGCCGGGGCCTGGCCAGGGAGTACAGGTGGGCGCGCTCGGCCTCGTCGAGCCGCAGCGCGCGGGCCACCGCGTCGAGCACGGCGTCCGAGGCACCGGGGCTCTGGCCCTGCTCCAGCCGGGTGTAGTAGCCGGCGCTGACGCCCGCGAGCTGCGCCAGCTCCTCACGGCGCAGGCCCGGCACCCGGCGACGGCCCCCGTACGCGGGCAGGCCGGCGTCCTCGGGCCGCAGCCGCGCCCGCCTGGACCGCAGGAACTCGCCCAGCTCCCAGCCGGGCCCTCGTCCGGTCGCCGCCTGTCCGCCCTGTACGCGCATGCCTCCCAGTCTGGCCGATGCCCGGTCGCCGAGCCTGCACCTGTCAGGTGTACCTCCGGCGGTGGGCTGGCACCGCCCGGCGGCACGCCGCAGCCTGGACACCTGAACAACCTGGATGTCGAGGAGCGGCAATGAGGATCATCGTGATCGGCGCGACGGGGACCATCGGGACGGCGGTCGCCGACGAGCTGGAGCGGCGGCACGAGGTGGTGCGCGTCTCGCGGCGGGGCTCGGCGGGGAGCCCAGCGGGGGGCTCAGCGGGGGGCTCGGCCGGGGACTCCGTGCGGGCCGACCTGCGCGACACCGCCTCCATCGACGCGCTGCTCGACCGGGCCGGCCGGTCGGGCGGGGTGGACGCGGTGGTGTGCTGCGCCGCGAGCGGGGCGCTCACGCCGCTGGACGACCCTTCGGACGCCGCGTTCTGGACCGGCCTCGACGGCAAGCTGGTCGGCCAGGTGAACCTGGTCCGCCACGCGCTCGGCCGGCTACGGGACGGCGGGTCGGTCACGCTGACCAGCGGGAGGTTCGCCGAGCCGGTGACCGGGTCGTCGATGGGCCATCTGGTCAACGCGGGACTGGAGGCGTTCGTGCGGGCCGCCGCCGTCGAGCTGCCGCGCGGCCTGCGTCTGAACGCCGTCAGCCCGGGCTGGGTGCGGGAGACGCTCGTGTCGCTCGGCATGGACCCGGCGGACGGGGTGCCGGCGGCCGAGGTGGCGCGCGTCTACGCGCAGGCGGTGGAGGGCTCGTTCACCGGTCGCACGCTCGCCGTGCGGGCCGTTACGCGAGGAGAATCCCCGGCCTCATAGGGATTGCCGCGCCTCTGGAGGGAACTCCTGAGTGCCGGGGCGATTGGATCACGCCATGGGTGGGAATCCCATCACGGTATCAAGCGTTAGACACCGTGGGAGACAGACCCCCCGCGCAATGGGGGCCCTGTAGGAGGCATTCAGACATGGGCGAGCGAGCACTTCGTGGCACCCGGCTCGGGGCAACCAGCTACGAGAATGACCGTAACACGGATCTGGCCCCACGCCAGGAGGTGTCCTACACCTGTCCGAAGGGCCATCTCTTCGAGGTTCCGCTCGCCGCCGAGGCTGAGATCCCCGCGACGTGGGAGTGCCGCATGTGCGGCGCCACCGCGGTGCGGGTGGACGGCGAGCAGCCCGAGTCGAAGAAGACCAAGCCCCCGCGGACACACTGGGACATGCTGCTGGAGCGGCGATCCATCGAGGACCTGGAGGAGGTGCTCAACGAGAGGCTGGCCGTACTTCGCGCCCAGCGTCGCAGGAGCGCCTGAACCCCTCTCACGGTGTGAAGCCCCCGGGCACGTCCCCGGGGGCAGTTTTCTGGACGCCGGTCTCCGTCTGACGACGGGGGCCGGCGTTCGGCTTTCCGGTGACCCCGGCGGACGGAAGGCGGACGGCCGAGCGGCTCGGCCCCGCGGCCCGGGGCCGTAGGGCGCCTCAGTCGCAGGAGCAGTCGCAGCACCCGCCCGAGCACTCGCAGCAGTCGCAGGAGCACTGGCAGCAGTCACAGCAGCCGTCACACCCGTCGCAGCCGTCCTTCAGGTAGCAGCGCTCCTCGCACGAGGCGCCGTTGAGCTCGCTCCACTCCGGCCGCCACAGTCCGCACGTGAGCAGCGTGCCCGCGCCCGCCATCGTCCGCAACGGCCAGGCGGGCCTGCGGCGGGCGGCCGTCGCGTGCTTGCCGAAGGCACGTGCCACCGCCCGCCGTACCTCCGCGCCGAGGAGCACCTCCACCAGGTGCCGCTCCTCCAGCTCCAGGTCCCGTACGGCGAGGGCGATGCCGTGCGCGGCGTCGTCGCACAGCCGCCGCGCCTCCTCGCGGCCGGTGCCGGTGGCGGTGAGCGGGTTGAACGCGCCCCGCGCCGCGTCGTCCTCCTGGTCCTCGACCGCGTCGAGCAGGTGTGCCAGACGCCCGAACAGCGTGCCGATCTCGGCCAGCACGACGGCGTTCCCGGCGCGGCCGGGCCGTCCGTCCGCCGCGGCACAGCGGACTCGCTCGTCCGCCGCGGCGCCGCCGTCCTGCTCGTCCGGCGCGGCGCGGCCGGCGATGAGCGCCGTGTGGGCGAACGCCGTCGCGACCGCCTCCTCGGTGGGCCGGGTCAGCTCCAGCAGTCCCGCTGTCCCGCCGACTGCGGAGGCGGCCGTGGGCGGTCCGGCGGCGGCCAGGCGCTCCAGGGTGATCTGCCGCTCCGCCGTCGCCGCCAGCGTCGCCGTGTCGAAGCCCACCTCCGCCCCGAGCCGCGCCCCGGCCGCCTCCCAGCGGGCCGCCAGCCGGCGGCCGGCGACAGTGGTGCCCGGAGCGGCGTCGCCGTCGGCGGCGTGGTCACGGAGCCGGCCGGCGGCCAGCACGAGCGACACCGAGGCGGCCAGCCGCGCCCCCTGAGCCCGGTGGTCCACCACGTCGGCCCGCCGGAACCCGCGCAGCGCGCACGGGCCCGCGGTGCGGTGCGGGGCGGCGGACGGGAGCTGGGCCTCGGTGAGGACCGAGATGATCAGGGTGTCGTAGTTGGTGGCCAGCCGGGCCGCCTGCCCCTGCCCGTCCTTCAGCGTGAGACAGAGCCCGCACAGGTGGGCGCGCCACGCGTCGCGCACGCTCGCGCAGACGTGCGTGGCGCACGGGCGAATGATTCCGAACACACGACCTCGCCGGTATTGGACCGATCTATACGGTTGATCGCAGGATCGTACTCCGAATCCGGCTCAGCATGACATGCCCGGCCACCGGGGAGGTGCGGTCCGCACGGGCACCCCGGGCGGGGCGGCCCGTGCGGCGGTGAGGCGCCTCAGAAGCCGAGCTTGCCGACCCCCGTGCCCGCTTCGACGATCGACGGGATCTTCGCGGGCTCGTCCAGCGTGTACGGGTAGTACGTGGACGGCTCCACGACCGTGCCGGCCGTCTCCGGCGCGCCCGAGCCGGCGTACACGTTGCGGCGCTCGACCACCCGTCCCGGAGCGCTCTTGTCGTACCCGACGTGAATGGGGTGGGCGACGTTCTCGAAGTAGTTGCCCTCCACCAGGACGCCCGCGTTCTCCGTCGAGGCCACGCCGTACAGGGAGTTGTTGCGGTAGTAGTTGTTGAACACGTGGACCGGCTCGGCGAAGCGCACCCGGGGGTGGCGCTGGTCGGTGCCGTCGAAGAAGTTGTGGTGGTAGGTGACCCGCAGCTTGCCGATGTCGGCGGTGTAGGTGTCGGAGTGGCCGAGCAGCATCGTCTTGCTGTGGTCGTGGAACCTGTTCCACGAGACCGTCACGAAGTCCGACTCCCGCTTGATGTCGAGCAGGCCGTCGTAGCCGTCGGACAGGTCGTTGTGGTCGATCCACACGTGGTGAGCCTTGTTGGTGACGCTGATGGAGTCGTCGTCCGCGGCGGTGAACCGGAGGTTGCGGATGATCACGTTGTTGCCGGGGCGGGTCGTGGAGCCGAGCTGGAGGCCGCCGCCGGTGATCTCCGCCGTCGCACCGACGCCGAGGATGCTCTTGTTCGCGACTACGGTGATCATGCCGCTGGTCCGGACCCGGCCGGAGATCCACAACGTGTACGGCCCCGCGCGTCCGGCGTAGTCCTTGAGCTGCGCGGCCGTGGTGATGGTGACGGAGGGACCGCCGGCGCCGCCGGTGGTGCCGTTCTGGCCGAGGGCGTCGACGGAGGCGAACCCGATCGGCGCGTCGGCCGCCCGAGCCGCCGCGACCGGGACGACGGCGGGGAGTGCCGCGGCGGATTCGGCGGGCAGGGGTGCGGAGGTCAGCGCGACGGCCAGGGTCGCCGCGGCGAGCAGCCGCCCCCACGGCCTGGCGCCCGTACGGCGTGGCCCCGAACCGTGGGGCTCCGAACCGTGTGGCCTCGTGGCGTAGGGCTTCGTGGCGAGGCTGTGCGGGGCAGACACGACGGACATGGCACTCCTCAGATCTTGCCGACGCCGGCGCCGGCCGGGACGACGGTGGGCACGCTGACGGCGGGGTCGGCGGTGTAGGGGTAATAGGTGCGCGGCTCGGTCACGGTGCCACGCGTCTCGATGGGGTGGTGGCAGGCGACGAGGATGTTGTCCCGCTCGACCAGCCGCCCGAGGTCGCCGCTGAACTCCACCCGGCCGGGGTTGTTGACGTTGGTGAAGTAGTTGCCCTCGGCCAGGACGGCGGCGTCGTAGGTGGAGGCGATCCCGTAGCTGTTGCCCCGGTAGTAGTTGTTGTAGACGTGGACCAGCGCGGAGAAGCGGACCCTGGGATGGCGCTGGTCGGAGCCGTCGAAGTAGTTGTGGTGGTAGGTGACCCGCAGCCGGCCGATGTCCTGCGGCCCGGCGGTCTCGTCGTGGCCCAGCAGCAGGGTCTTGTCGTGGTCGTGGAACCTGTTCCACGACACGGTGACGAAGTCGGAGCCGCGCTTGATGTCGACGGCCCCGTCGTCCCCGTTGGACAGGTCGTTGTGGTCGATCCAGATGTGGTGGCTGAACATCTGGACGTTGATCAGGTCGTCGGTGGCGCCGGTGATCGTCAGGTTGCGGATGATGATGTTGTGGACGGCGTTCGCCGGCGGGGCCGTCACGCGGTCGTCGACCGGCAGGCCGATGGTCAGGCCACCTCCCACGAGGGCGGCGTCGGCGCCGAGGCCGATGATGGTCTTGTCCGAGGTGACGGCGTGCATGCCGTCGGTCGTGCCGGTGGGCAGGATGATGCGGCCGCGTACCTGGATCACGTACGGGCCGGGGCGGGCGATGGCGTCGAGGAAGTCCTGGGTCGTGCCGACGGTGAGGGTGGGGCCGCCGGCGCCGCCGGTGGTGCCGTTCTGGCCGAGGGCGTTGACGGAGGCGAACCCGTTCGCGGGCTCGGCGGCCCGGGCGGGGGCTGCCGCCACGGCGGGCGGGGAGGTCATGGCGGACACGAGGACGGTGGCGGTGAGCAGGGCCATGAAGGCGATGAGCGGGACGGCCGCCTCGGGCCGGAGGCGGCGCCTCCTCGGGCCGGGGGCGGGCTCGGCGGTGCCGGGCGGTGTGGGGCGAGCGGTTCCGGGGGGCATGATCGCTCTGCTTTCTGACGGAGGGGGCCGGTGTGCCGGGGCGCCCGGGCCGTGGGGGTGCGGGCGCCCCGGGGCTCGCGGTCGGGCGCCGGGAAGGCGTGCGGCGCGCCGGGGCTGTGCGGTCGGGCGCAGGGACGGCGTGCCGGCGCCCGGGTTGTGCGGTCAGGTGCCGGGCCGGCGCCCGGGCTGTGCGGTCAGGTGCCGGGCCGGCGCCCGGGCTGTGCGGTCAGGTGCCGGGCCGCCGCCCGGGTTGTGCGGTCAGGTGCCGATCTTGCCGACGCCCGCGCCGGCGGTGACGATCGCCTTCACCGAGGCGGGGTCGTCGAGGGTGTAGGCGTAGTACGACCTGGCCTCCTGCACGGTCCCGCCGCAGTCGGGCGTGCCGGAGTCGACGAACACGTTGTCGCGGGCGACGCACCTGCCCGACGGGCCGGCGTAGCTGTTGCTGACCGGCTCCTCGACCCGCTCGAAGGAGTTGCCCTCGACCAGGCATCCGGCGTTCGCCTGGCAGGCCACGCCGACGTCGGTGTTGTAAAAGTAGTAGTTGTTGTAGACGTGCACCGGCTCGCCGAAGCGGACCCGCGGGTTGCGCTGCGGCGTCCGGTCGAACCAGTTGTGGTGGTAGGTGACCTTCAGCCGGCCGACGTCCTGCGCGCCGTTGGAGTCGTCGTGGCCGAGCAGCATGGTCTTGGTGTGCTCGTGGACGTGGTTCCAGGACACGGTGACGTACGACGAGCCGCGCTTGATGTCGATCAGGCCGTCGTAGCCGCAGCACAGGTCGTTGTGGTCGAGCCACACGTGGTGGGAGAACATCTGCACGTTGATCGAGTCGTCGCTGGCGCCGCGGAAGGTCAGGTTGCGGACGATCACGTTGTGCACGGCGTTCGCGGGCGGTGCGGTCACGGCGTCGTCGACGGGCAGCCCGATGTTGAGGCCGCCGCCGCTGATGCCCGACGCCGAGCCGACGCCCACGATCGTCTTGTCGGAGGCGACGTCGTACATGCCCGCGGGCACCGTGATCACGCCGCGCACGCACACCGTCAGAGGGCCGCTCCGCCCGATGGCGGAGATCAGCTCGCTCGCGGTGTCGACCTCGACGGTCGGGCCGCCCGCGCCTCCGGTGGTGCCGCTCTGGCCCCAGGCGTCCACCGAGGCGAAGCCGGCGGGCGAGCCGGGGCTGGTGCAGGTGCCGGAGGGCGGCGGCGTGACCGTCGGGGTGACCGGCGGCTCGGTCGGGCCGCCCACGTCGCTCACGAGCACGTCGTCGAACGAGGCGCTCGCGTACGAGCCGGCCAGGCCGGCCCGGCCGGAGGCGTAGGTGGCGTCCGTCGCGGAGACGACCTCCGCCCCGTCGAGGAAGCCGCGCAGCGTCGTGCCGAACGCCTCCAGCCGGAGTGTGTGCCAGCTGCCCGTCACGATCCCGGCCGGGGCCGAGGCGAGGGTCACCGGTGCGCCGCCGGTGCGCCTGCCGAGGACCACCGCGCCGGTCTCGCCGATCCCGAGGAAGTAGTACGCGCTGGTGCTCTGCGCCCTGGCCAGCACCGCGACGTGCCGGCCGGAGCCGTTGAACGCGATGGGCCGCACCCGCGCCTGCACCGACTGGCCCGTCCACGAGGACCCGGCGATGACCCGGGCGTCCGCGCTGGTGCCGGACTGCCGGTAGGCGCGCGAGCCGTCGGCCACCACCGACCAGCTCCCGCCGGACCTCGTCCAGCCGGCCGCGTCACCGTCCTCGAAGTCGTCGGCGAACAGGGTGGCGGCCGACGCGCCGGAGATCGCGGGGAGCCCCAGGGCCGCCAGCAGCGTGGCGGCGACGGCCGCCACGAGGGCGGCGAGCAGTGAACGGGCCCTGCGGGCTTTCCTGTCGCGTCCTGTGCTCATCGGCACTGCGTTTCTTGGCACTGCGTTACTCGGCACTGTGGGCCTCCGCTGGCAAGCCGTGACCTAGGAGCCCGCTCCCATGAACGGGCTCCTTACCAGGTGTGGTGCTCGTGCGTCAGCTCGGCCGGCCTTGATGCCTTTATGCAACCGTTTGTGGGCCGCGTCAATGCGGAAGGCTGTGCAGTTTTGTTGCAGTGCGCAGGTGGATCTCATGGACGACGCCGTACCGACTTGACCGGCCGTCGTTTCTGTGCAATCGCTTGCAGCCCGGCGGGCTACGGCTCGCGGTCCTCGCGCAGCACCTCGCCGTGGACGACCTTGCCGCCCGCGGGGGCCCGGCCCGCTCCGGCGTCGGGCCCGCCCGGGAACGTCTGCGAGAACAGCTGCGCGTACGGCGAGGCGGCGGCCATCCGCTTGACCCGGCGGTCGAAGAACCACGCCCCCAGCCGGCGCATCAGCGGCCGCGTGAACGGCAGCACGCACAGGAACCCAGCGATGTCGGTGAAGAAGCCCGGCGTCAGCAGCAGCACGCCACCGGCCAGGATCAGCGCGCCGTCGGCCAGCTCGTGCTCGGGCATGCGCCCGGACTGCAGCGCCTCCTGCAGCGCCCGCCAGGCGCGCCTGCCCTCACGGCGCACCAGCCAGGCCCCGAGCAGGCTGTCGGCGATGAGCAGGGCCACGGTCGGCCAGCCGCCGATGACGGACCCGACCTGGATGAGCAGCCAGATCTCCAGCACGGGGACGAGCAGGAAGGCCAGGAACAGCAGGAGGCGCATCGTTACCTCGATTCAGCGCGCGCGTACGTCACGAACAACGACCGGGGGGGCCGGTGCGTTCCGCGATCAGCCACGTCTCCTGCCGAACCGCGCCGGCAGTCCCGCGAACCCCCACATGGCGATGCGCCAGAACGACTCGGTCATGACCCGCCGGCTCATCTTGCTGGTGCCGACGGTCCGCTCGACGAACGTGATCGGCACCTCGGCCACGCGCAGCCCGTGGCGGACGGTGCGCAGCGTGAGGTCCACCTGGAAGCAGTAGCCCTGCGACTCGACGTCGGCCAGGCCCACCTTCTCCAGGGTCTCGGCCCGGTAGGCGCGGAAGCCCGCGGTCGCGTCGCGGACCGCCAGGCCCAGCATGATCCGCGTGTAGATGTTGGCGCCGCGGGACAGCAGCTCGCGGGAGGCGGGCCAGTTGACGACCCTGCCGCCGGGCACATAGCGCGAGCCGATGGCCAGGTCGGCGCCGTCGGCCAGCGCCTCCAGCAGCTTGGACAGCTCCTCCGGCTGGTGGGAGCCGTCGGCGTCCATCTCGACCAGCACGTTGAAGCCCTCGTCGAGGCCCCAGCGGAACGCCTCGATGTAGGCGGCGCCGAGCCCTTCCTTGCCGGGGCGGTGCAGGACGTGGATGTGGTCGTCGCCGGCGGCGAGCTCGTCGGCCACCTCGCCCGTGCCGTCGGGGCTGTTGTCGTCGACCACCAGCAGATGGGCCCCGGGCAGCGCCGCCCGCACCCGCTCGGCGATCATCGGGAGGTTGCCGCGCTCGTTGTAGGTCGGCACGATGATGAGCACTCGGCCAAGAGTCTCCATGATCAGCCTCTCCCCGTCCGGTCGCCTTGCCGCCTGCCGCGCCACACGGCCACGCCCGCGGCCGCCACGCCCATCAGCGCCAGCGCCCACTCGGGCAGCGCGCCGGCCCGGGTGGCGATCGTCTCCTGGGTGCGCACGGGCACCTTCACCACGGTCATGTCCGCGACGAGCTCGCGGGTCCGCCACGAGACCTTACCGTCAGGCGTGACGTAGGCGGAGATCCCCGTGGTGGCGGCCGTGACGACCGCCCGGTTGTGCTCCACCGCCCGGATCTGGGACATGGCGAGCTGCTGCGGCGGCAGGTTGGACAGGGCGTAGGTGGCGTTGTTGGTCTGCACCACGATCGGGCTCGCCCCGGTGCGCACGGTGCCGCGGACGGTGTCGTCGTAGGCCACCTCGTAGCAGTTGACCGCGCCGATCGTCACGGGCCCCATCTTCAGGTCGCCCGGCTTGGTGCCCGCCACGGACTGCCGGCCGACCAGGCTCGCCCGCTCCCACAGCGCGAGCACGATGTCCTTGAACGGGGTGTACTCCCCGAAGGGCACCAGGTGTTGCTTGTCGTAGTAGGCGCCGGGCCCGGTGACCGGGTCCCACACGAGGCTGCGGGTGGCGCGGTGCTCGTCGCCGATGGCGACGACCGCGCCGACCAGGGTGGGCACGCCGACGGCCTTGACGGACGCGTCGATGGTCTCGCGGGCGAACGTGTCACGGTACGGGTCGATGTCGGTGGAGTTCTCCGGCAGGACGACCAGGTCGGGGCGGGGCAGCGTGCCCGCCTCGACCGCGGCGGCCAGGCGCTCGGTCTCGGCGGAGTGGTTCTTCAGCACGACGGCCGGCTCGTCGCCCAGGGCGTACATGCCGCGGCCGGGCACGTTGCCCTGCACGATGCCGATGTTGACCGTGCGGCCCTCGTCGCCGGGGCGCGGGACGGCGAAGGTGAGCGCGGGCACCGCCACGGCGAGCAGGACAGGCGCCAGGCGCCGCGCCGCGCCGGCAGCGCCGCGCGTCCGCTCGCGGGCGCCCGCGAGACGGGCTCGCGCGAGATCGCCGCCCGCGAGGTGGGCGAGGGACGGGACCCGGGCGAGCGGGAGGAAGGCGAGCAGGGCATGGGCGAGCAGGGCGCCGGACAGGGTGACGGCGAACGACACGAGCGGGGCCCCGCCGAGCGCCGCGTACGCGGTGTAGAGCGACTCACCCTGGCTGAAGGCGAGGCGAGCCCATGGGAAGCCGCCGATGGGCACCAGGCCCCGGGCCCACTCCATGGCCACCCACAGCCCGGCGAACCACAGCGGCCACAGCCGCAGCCGGAACACCGGCGAGGCCAGGGCCGCCATCGCGGCGTAGAAGAGGCCCTCGACGGCCACCAGCATGACCCACACGTCGTCGCCGATGGTCCGCACCCAGGCGAGGGCGGGCACCAGGAAGACGACGGCGGCCAGGTAGCCGAGCCAGGCGGCGCGGCGGGGGCGGGCGCCGTACAGGGAGGCGACGACGAGGGCGACGCCGAGCGGCGCGGCGGGCCACCAGCCGAGCGGCGGGAAGGCCAGGAACAGCAGCGCTCCCCCGGCCACGGCGGCGATCGCCCGGAGCAGCACCAGGCGCGCGGGCTCGCGGCCCTTCAATCCACCCGCCCCAGCGCCCTCGGCGGCCGGCACCGCAGCGCCCTCGGCGGCCTTCACGGTGGCCTGCGGGGCCTCCGCGGCTCGCTCCGGCCGTGGCGGCCCTTCGCCGTCGGCGGGCGGGCCTGAGGGGCCTTCGGGGGCCGGGACCGTGGCGGAGGAGCGGCGGCGTGCGGACTCGCCGCCGGTGGGCGGTAGGCCCGTCCTGTCCTGCACCACTGCGCCTGCTCCCCTTCCGCCGCGGGAGGTCCCCCGCGGAGCCGCCCGTGTGCCCGCGGGCGAAAACACGTTCCTGCCGAAACGGTACCGCTCCCGGGCGGCCCTGCGGTCGCGAGGCGCGACCTCCTCCGAGAATAGGGGTCCCAGGCAGGGGGAACGGCCTGGGACACCGCGGGCACGGCGACGGGCGGGCGGGGGGCGGATCGCGGTGGTGAGGCTGGGAGCGGCTGGGTGATCCCCGGTCAGACGGAGCCGTGGGACCACCCGGCGCTGATGGCGATCCTGCGCACGAGAGCGGGAAGAGGGCCCGGAAACCCTTCGGACCGGACCCGTCTCGTCGGCGGCGAGCGCGGAATTCCGTTGTCTACTGGGCTACCGGGCCCGTCCCGGGTCCAACCCCCCGCCCGGCTGGGGTGCCCCGACTCGACGGACCGACGGCCCTGCACCTGGCTGTGTGGACGGAGTCACGCTCCGTCACGGACGCAGGATCCGACGATGTCAGAGACGGCCAACCGGCCAAGTCCCGTGCTGGACTGCGCAGCAAACTACCGACTCCACCTCAGATGTCAACCGTGTCCCGATCAGCGGGAACATCAAGTTTTCGCAGGTAGGACATGCTTGGCCTGCCGCCCCAACGACCCTAAAGACCGTTTGTCGGTAGATGTCCCCTGGGTGGGAGGCCCGTCAGCGGCTCCGGCAGCGGCTCCCCGTGGACGACGCCGAGCCGCCGCGTGGCGCGGGTCAGGGCGACGTACAGGTCGTTGAGGCCGCGCGGCGACTGGGAGGCGATGCGGCCGGGCTCGGCCACGATCACCGCGTCGAACTCCAGGCCCTTGGCCTCGGCGACGCCCATGACCGCCACGGGGGCGTCGAGGGCCGCCGCTCCCCCGCTGCGCCCGGACCCGGGCGGCACCACCACGGTGCCGTCCACGACCCGGGAGACCGCCTCCCCGAGCTCGTCGAGCAGCGCGTCGGGCGCCACGACGGCGACCTTGCCGCCCTCGCCGGCCTCCGCCTTGACCAGCTCGGGCAGCGCCGTCAGCGGCTCCGCCCACGGCCGCGCCCCGGTCTCCCGCACCGAGGCGGGCGGCTCCAGCGACGGGTCGATGGCGGCGAGCACGCGGGCGGCCACCGCCATGAGCTCCACCGGGGTGCGGTAGTTGACGGTGAGCCGCTCCTGCCGCCACCGCCCCGCCACGTACGGGTCGAGCATCTCGCCCCAGGCGCGGGCGCCGGCCGCGGAGCCGGTCTGCGCCACGTCGCCGACGATGGTCATCGAGCGGGTGGGGACGCGCCGCATCACGGCCCGCCAGGCCATCGGCGACAGCTCCTGCGCCTCGTCCACGATGACGTGGCCGTAGGCCCAGGTGCGGTCGGCGGCGGCGCGCTCGGCGGTGGTGAGGTACGGGCCCTGGCCGCGCTGCCGCTCGGCGAGCCGTTCGGCCTCCATGACGTCGGACAGGCCGGTCAGCTCCAGCACCTCGCGCGCGTAGGCCAGCTCGGCCTCGCGCTCGTGCTCCTCCGCCTGGCGGGCCGCGGCCAGCTCCTCCTCGGCCTGCAGCGCGGTGGCGCGCAGCACCTGCTCGTCGATCTCGCCGAGCAGCTCGGCGGCCTCGTCCAGCAGCGGCACGTCCGACTCGGTCCAGGGGGCGCCTGGGTCGCGGCGCAGCAGCGCGCGCTCGGCGGGGGTCAGCGACGCGCCGGCGTGCCCGAGCCGCTCCGGGGAGCCGTACAGGCCGAGCAGCAGGCGCTGCGGGGTGAGGTACGGCCAGAGCCGGTTGAGCGCGGACTTGACCGCGGGCTCGGTGCGCAGCTCCTCACGCAGGTCGGCCAGCTCGTCCTCCTCGATGAGGCCCCGGCCGAGCTTGCGGGCGGCCTGCCGGGCCAGGGCGTTGAGCAGCGAGCGGACGAAGACTGCGCGGGCCTGGTTGTGGGGGCGGCGCGTGCGGGTGGCCTTGTTGCGCGCCCCCTCCAGCATGGCCCGGTCGATCGTGAGGGTGTGGCGGCCGAGGTCCAGCTCGACCGGCTTGCGCGGCACCCGCTGCCGGTCGCGCACGGCGCGCGCGACGACGTCGGCCATCCGCGCGTCGCCCTTGAGCGCGGCCACCTCGGGCCGGTCGCGGGCGGTGGCGGTCAGGCCGGGGTAGAGCTCGCCGACGGTGGACAGCAGCACGTCGTTCTCGCCCAGGGACGGCAGGACCTGCTCGATGTAGCGCAGGAACGTCGGGTTGGGGCCGAGGACGAGGACGCCCCGGCGCTCCAGCCGCTCGCGGTGGGTGTAGAGGAGGTAGGCGGCGCGGTGCAGGGCGACGACGGTCTTGCCGGTCCCGGGACCGCCCTGCACGACCAGGACGCCGTTGAGGTCGGAGCGGATGACGCGGTCCTGCTCGGCCTGGATGGTGGCGACGATGTCGCGCATGCGGCCGGTGCGCTGCTCGTCGAGGGCGGCGAGCAGCGCGGCCTCGCCGTTGAGCGTGGCGCGGTCGTCGTCGCTGAGCGCGTCGAGGTCGAGCAGGTCGTCGTCGACGCCGACGACGACGCGGCCCCGGGTCTGCAGGTGCCGGCGACGGGTGACGCCCATCGGCGCGGCCGGCGTGGCGCGGTAGAACGGCTGGGCGACGGGGGCGCGCCAGTCGATGAGCAGCCGCTCCTGCTCGTCGTCGGCCATGCCGAGCTTGCCGATGTAGAGGCGGCCCTCCTCGACGTGGTCGAGGCGGCCGAAGACCAGGCCCCGCTCGACCGCCCACAGCCGGGCCAGCCTGGAGGCGTACATCTCGGCGAAGGTGTCGCGTTCGGAGCGGTTCTGCATCGTTCCCACGGCACCCGTGGCCAGCACCTCCTTCAGCTGGCGCTGGGTGCGGTCGCGCAGCGTGTCGAGCCGCTCGTAGAGGCGGGCGACGTACTCCTGCTCCCTGGCGAGCTCCGTTTGACGATTTGTCGCCAGACCATTATTGTTGTTAATGGGACACTCCGGGCCATTCTGCTTGTTGTTACGACAAACGACGACACTAGCATGCCTGTTGAGGCACTCCCATCCTTCCGCGTCATCCCCTCCCTCCGGTACGGTCACGGCTTGGTTTCGGCTCTTGACCACGGCCCCGCCGACTCCTTACGTTCGCATCAAGTTAGGAAAGTTTCCTAACTCCGCGTGAAGGAGCACATGTGAGCGGACCGGTGCCCGGCACCCCGAGCCTGCTGCGGGCGATCAACGACCGCGCCGCCCTGCTGGCCCTGCTGGACCGCGGGCCGCTCACCCGCCCCGAGATCGGCGCCCTGACCGGGCTGTCCAAGCCCACCGCCTCCCAGCTCCTGGCCCGCCTCCAGGAGGCCGGCCTGGTGGTGCTGGACGGCGTACGGGAGGGCCTGCCGGGCCGCACGGCGGAGCTCTACCGGATCAACCCGGCGGCCGCCTACGTCGGCGCGCTGGACGTCACGCCCGACCGTATCGAGGCCCGCGTGGCCGACATCACCGGTGAGGTCGTCGGCGAGTACACGCTGCCCACGCCGCGCCGCCCCGGCGGGGAGCTGGTCGAGCGGCTCAACGCCGCGCTGGAGGGCGCGTGCCCGCCGGACCGGCTGCGCCAGGTCGTGATCGGCGTGCAGGCGGCCCTCGACCCGTCCACGGGCGGCCTGGGGTACGCCACGGCCAAGGACATGCCGGGCTGGCAGATCCCCGGCCTGGTGCCGGCGCTGTCGCAGGGGCTCGGCGTGCCCGTCGCCGTGGAGAACAACGTCAACCTCGCCGCCCTGGCCGAGCAGGCGCACGGCGCCGCGCGGGGCCACTCCGACTTCGTGCTGCTGTGGGCCGACGAGGGCATCGGCGCGGCCGTGGTGCTCGGCGGGCGGATGCACCGGGGCGCCACGGGCGGCGCGGGCGAGGTCGGCTACATGCCCGCCCCCGGCGCGCCGACGGCCCGCGAGGCCGGGCGCTACGCCAACCACGGCTACCAGGCGCTCACCGGTGGCCCCGCCGTGCTGCGGCTGCTGCGCTCGTACGGCGTGCGCGGCGCCGACTTCCGGCAGGCCGTCGCCAACGCGGTGCGCGCCGTGGAGATCGCCGCGGAGAGCACCGGGGGCTCCGGGGAGGCGGCGGTCCGGCGGGGCGAGGACGCGCGTGCGGGGCTGCGCGACATCGCCGCCCGCCTCGCGGTGGGCCTGGCCGCGATCACCTCCGTCATCGACCCCGGGCTGATCGTGCTCACCGGCGGCATGGTGCTGGCCGGCGGCGAGACGCTGCGCGAGCTGGTCGAGCACGAGCTGCACGCCCTCACCATCCCCCGGCCGCGGCTGCGGCTGTCGTCCGTCGAGGGCAACCCGGTCCTGGCCGGCGCCCTCGACCTCGCCCTCGACATGGCCCGTGACGAGGTCTTCGGCTCCACGGTGACCGCGTCCGGCGGCTCACCGCGATAGCGGCGGCCGCATCCACCGTCCCCTCACGATCAGGAGGCACCCCCCGTGCGCTACTCCCCCCTGGTGGTCGCCGGCCTCACGGCCCTGGCGCTGACCGCCTGCACCGCGGGCAAGGAGGCGGCCCCGTCGCTCGGCGCCCGTCCCCGGCCCTCCGGATCGGCCTCGCAGGCCCTCCCCGCGGCCACGCTCACCCTGTGGCACGGCTTCTCCACCGGCCCCGAGGTCAAGGCGTTCGAGGACGCCATCGCCGGGTTCACCAAGAAGTTCCCCCAGATCACCGTCAAGACCGTCAAGAACGTCCAGGACGACCAGATCACCCAGGCCATCCGGGGCGGCAAGGCCCCCGACGTGGCGGCCTCGTTCACCACCGACAACGTCGCCCAATGGTGCCGGTCGGGATCGTTCCAGGACCTGACGCCCGTCATCGAGCAGGACGGCATCGACCTGAGCGTGCTGCCCGAGGTGGCGCGGGCCTACACCGGGTTCGCCGGCAAGCGGTGCACGATGCCCCTGCTCGCCGACGCCTACGGCCTCTACTACAACAAGGCCCTGATGAAGGGCAGCGCGCCGCCCAGGACCCTGTCGGAGCTGACCGCGCTGACCAAGAAGCTCACGGTGCGCGACGCGAACGGCGACATCAAGGTGGCCGGCTTCGTCCCGAGCTTCCAGTACTACGAGAACACCCCCGCCCACCTGGGCCCGATGGTCGGCGCCAGGTGGCTCAACGACGACGGCACCTCGGCCATCGGCTCGGACCCGGCGTGGAAGGAGCTCCTGCGCTGGCAGAAGGAGCTCGTCGACTGGTACGGCTACGACAAGCTGGAGAAGTTCCGCAAGGGCCTGGGCGACGAGTGGGGCGCCGAGCACCCCTTCTACGCCGGCAAGGTGGCCATGGTCGTCGACGGCGAGTGGCGCAACGCGATGATCGCGGGCGATCCCAAGGCCAAGGCCATGGACTACGGCACCGCCCCGGTGCCGGTCGCCGACGCCAGGCCCGACCTGTACGGCGGCGGCTTCACCGCGGGCACCGTGATCGGCGTGCCGAAGGGCGCCCAGCACCCGCAGCAGGCGTGGGAGCTGGTCAAGTACCTGACGACCGACACCGACTCGCTGGTGACGCTGTCCAACGCGCTGCGCAACGTCCCGACGACCAAGGCCGCGATGGAGTCGCCGAAGCTGACCAAGGACGCCAACTTCCAGACGTTCCTCGACATCTTCGCCCACCCGAAGACCTCGACGCTGCCGAGCGCCGTCAACAGCGTCTTCAACCAGGAGGCGTTCGCCACGTTCCTCACCAGGTGGGAGAAGGGCGCGGTGCCCGACCTGGACGCCGGGCTGAAGGCCGTGGACAAGCAGATCGACGACAAGCTGAAGCTGTCGGGGAGCTGAGCGTGGCGTCCCTGACCTCTCCGGCCGCCTCGCCGGGGCCGGCCCCCTGGCGGCGGCGCGAGGGCCTGCGCGCGCTCGTGTGGCTGTCGCCGTGGCTGGCCGGCGTGTCGATCTTCTTCGTGTACCCGCTGCTGGCGACGGTGTACTTCTCCTTCCAGCACTACGACCTGTTCACGCTGGAGTGGGCCGGGCTGGACAACTACCGCTACCTGCTGCGCGACCCCCGGGTGCTGACCTCGGCGCGGAACACGCTGTGGCTGGTGGCCGTGATGGTGCCCGTGCAGACGTTGTTCTCGCTGGGGCTGGCGCAGCTCGTGGTCCGGCTCAAGGCCGGCATCGGGATCTTCCGCACCATCTTCTACCTGCCGTCGCTGGTGCCGGTGGCCGCCGGGACGATCACGTTCGTGTTCCTCATGAACCCCTCGACCGGGCCGTGGAACCAGTTCCTCGCGCTGTTCGGGATCAGCGGGCCCGACTGGTTCGGCGACCCCGCCTGGGCGAAGCCGAGCCTCACGCTGCTGTCGGTGTGGGGGTGCGGCCAGATCGCGGTGATCTTCATGGCGGCGCTGCTGGACGTGCCCAGGCACCTGTACGAGGCGGCCGCGATCGACGGGGCCGGCCCGTGGCGGCAGTTCCGCAGCGTGACGCTGCCGTCGATCGCGCCGGTGCTCATGTTCTCGGTGGTGACGGGCGTCATCTACGCCGTCCAGTACTTCGCGCAGGCGATGATCGCCTCCCGGGTGGCGTCGGGCGCCACCGACTCGCCGGGCAGCACGTTCACGCCCGGCTATCCCGACGAGTCACTGCTGACGCTGCCGCAGTGGCTGTTCCAGGCCGGCTTCCGCGACTACCAGATGGGATACGCCTGCGTGCTGGCGCTGGTCCTGTTCGCCACGTCGATGGTGTTCACGCTGATCCTGCTGTGGCAGTTCCGGCGGACGGAGGGGGCCGCGTGAGCGCCGCCGTCACCGCCCCGCCCCGTCCCGCCGCCGCGCCCCGCTCGCGCAAGGCCGCGAACGGGGCCCGCCGGAGGCGCGCGCTGCTCTGGATCGCCCAGCACGCGCTGGCGATCGTGCTCGCGCTGATGTTCCTGGCGCCCGTGGTCTTCCTCGCGTTGACCGCCGTCATGACCGACGAGCAGGCGCTGACCAGCGACCTGTGGCCCCGGTCGTGGAACTGGGACAACTTCGCGACCGTGTTCGCCAAGTCGCAGCTGCTGCGCTGGACGCTCAACACGCTGCTCTACGCCGGCCTGGGCACACTGTTCACGGTCGTGTCGTCCGTGCCCGTCGCCTACGCGCTGGCCCGCTTCCGCTTCCGGGGACGGCAGGCGGCGTTCCTGCTGGTGATCATCGCGATGATGCTGCCGCCGCAGGTCGTCGCGGTGCCGCTCTACCTGGTGTGGGCGCGGCTCGGGCTGACGGACACCCTGTGGCCGCTCATCCTGCCGATGCTGCTGGGCGACGCGTTCTCCATCTTCCTGCTGCGCCAGTTCCTCGTGACGATTCCGCGCGAGTACACCGACGCGGCCAGGGTCGACGGCTGCTCCGACCTGCGCACGCTGCTCAGGGTCATCCTGCCGATGGCCCGCCCGGCCGTCGCCGCCGTCGCGCTGTTCCAGTTCTTCTACTGCTGGAACGACTACTACGGGCCCCTGCTGTACGCGGGCGTCGAGCAGCAGGGCTGGACCCTGTCGCTGGGCCTGGCCACCTTCAAGGCGTTCCACAGCGTGCAGTGGAACCTCACCATGGCCGCCACCCTCCTGGTGACGGCGCCGATCATCATCGTGTTCTTCTTCGCCCAGAAGGTCTTCATCGAGGGCGTGACGCTTACAGGAGTCAAGGGTTGAAACTCGCCGTGGTCGGGGGCGGCTCGACGTACACGCCGGAGCTGATCGACGGGTTCGCGCGGCTGCGCGACGTGCTGCCCATCACCGAGATCGCGCTCATCGATCCCGATGAGAGGCGGCTGGACCTGGTGTCGGGGGTGTCGCGGCGGATGCTGGCCCACGCCGGGCATCCGGCGCGGGTGCTCGCCACCTCCTCGGTGGAGGAGGGCGTGGCGGGGGCGAGCGCCGTGCTGTTCCAGCTCCGGGTGGGCGGTCAGGCCGCCCGCGAGGTGGACGAGACGCTGCCGCTGCGCTGCGGCTGCGTCGGCCAGGAGACGACCGGCGCGGGCGGCCTGGCCAAGGCGCTGCGCACGGTCCCGCTCGTCCTGGAGATCGCCGAGAAGGTGCGCGAGCACGCGCCGGGGGCGTGGATCGTCGACTTCACCAACCCCGTCGGCATCGTCACCCGGGCGCTGCTCGACGCCGGGCACCGGGCCATCGGCCTGTGCAACGTGGCGATCGGCCTGCAGCGGCGCGCCGCCGCGACGCTCGGCGTGCCGCCGTCGCGCATCACGCTCGACCATGTCGGGCTCAATCACCTCACCTGGCTGCGCGGCGTCCACCTGGACGGGGCCGACGTGCTGCCCTCGCTCATCGAGGGCCACGCCGAGGAGATCGCCGGTGGGGCGGGGCTGCGGCCGGAGCTGATCCGGCGGCTGGGCGCCGTCCCGTCGTACTACCTGCGCTACTACTACGCGCACGACGAGGTCGTGGCGGAGCAGCGGACCGCTCCGCCACGCGCGGCGGAGGTCGCCGCCGTGGAGGCGCGGCTGCTGGAGCTGTACGCCGACCCGTCGGTGGTGACCAAGCCGGAGGAGCTGGCGCAGCGGGGCGGCGCCTTCTACTCGGAGGCGGCCGTGGACCTGCTGGCCGCCCTCCTCGGCGGCCGGGACGACGGGCCCGCCCAGGTCGTCAACGTTCGCAACGGCGGGACGCTGCCGTTCCTGCCCGAGGAGGCGGTCATCGAGGTGCCCGCGGCCGTGACCGCCGCCGGGGCGGCGCCCTTGCCGGTGCGGCCCGTGGAGCCGCTGTACGCGGGGCTGATCGCGCACGTGTCGGCGTACGAGACGCTGGCGCTGGAGGCGGCGCTGCGCGGCGGGGCGGACCGGGTGCGCGACGCGCTGCTCGCCCACCCGCTGGTGGGGCAGGACGCGATCGCCGGGGAGCTGACCGGGCTGCTGCTGGAGGCCAACCGCGCCCATCTGCCGTGGACGGTGGGGCGGTGACACGCCGCAGGCTCCTCCTGGCCGTCGACGGCGGCAACAGCAAGACCGACGTGGCGGTGGTGGCGGAGGACGGCGAGGTGCTGGCGACGGCGCGCTCGGGACCGTTCGTGCCGCAGAGCGCCGGGGTGGCGGCGGCCGTCGACGAGATCGAACGGGCCGTCCGGCAGGCTATGGCGCAGTTGCCGCCCGATCCAGGTGGGTCCGGCGCCGCGTCCGGCAGGTTCGACCATGTGGCGGCCTACCTGGCGGGCGCGGACCTGCCGGTGGAGGAGGAGGCGCTGGCCCGCGAGCTCGCCGCCCGCGGGTTCGGGCCGGACGTCGTGGTGGGCAACGACACGTTCGCGCTGCTGCGGGCCGGGACGTCGGCGCCGTGGGGCGTGGCGGTGGTGTGCGGCGCCGGCATCAACGCGGTCGGCGTCTCCCCCACCGGCGAGGTGGCGCGCTTCCCGGCGCTCGGCCGGATCAGCGGCGACTGGGGCGGCGGGCTGGGCCTGGGCGAGGAGGCGCTGTGGCACGCCGTCCGCGCGGAGGACGGGCGCGGCCCGGCGACGGCGCTGGTGGAGGTGGTCCGGGACGGGTTCGGCGCGCGCACGGTCGGGGAGCTGGTGCTGGAGATCCACTTCGGCCGGGTGGACGCGGCCCGGCTGCACGAGCTGGCCCCCGGGGTGCTCGCCGCCGCCTCGGCGGGCGACGCCGTGGCCACGGCGCTGGTGGAGCGGCAGGCCGAGGAGGTGGTGGTGATGGCGGAGGTGTGCCTGCGCCGTCTCGGCATGCTGCAGACGCCGGCGGAGGTGGTGCTGGGCGGCGGGGTGCTGCGGGCGCGCGACCCGCTGCTGACGGCGCTGCTCGACGAGGGGTTCGCGGCGAGGACGCCGCACGCCAAGGCCGTCGTCTCCGGGGTGCCGCCGATCGTGGGCGCGGCCCTGAACGGCCTGGAGCGCCTCGGCGCGCCGCAGGCAGCCCAGTCCCGCCTGCGCGCCCACTACGAGCCCCGGGGTGCCTCTGAGCGCCTGGCGGGTGTCATCGGCCCGGCATGACCCGTGTCATGCGGAACCGATGACACAGCGGACTGCCCCGGCCGGGCCCGGACGATCATGATGGTGGCATGACATCTCCCTCATCCCCCCTTCGATCTTCTCGGCGGGCCGGCTCCCTCCGGCGGGTCCGCGGCGCCGCGGGGGCGCGCCGCGCCGGGCGGGCGGCCCTGTCCGCGGTCGTGGGCGCGCTGCTCGCCACGGCCGCGCTGACGGCCCCCGCCCCCGCCTCGGCGACCACCTCTTCCGACGCGCCCGCGGGCCTCGACCGGGCGGAGTTGCGGCGGACCCTCGACGCCGTCCATGAGGCCGGCATGTACGGCGTCTACTCCGAGGCGGTCGACGGGGGCCGGACGTGGCGGGGCGCCTCCGGCGTCGCCGACGTGGTCACCCGCCGCCCCGCGCTCGCCGGCATGCGCCACCGGGTGGGCAGCATCACCAAGTCGTTCACCTCGGTGGCGATCCTCCAGCAGGTCGAGCGGGGCGCCGTCGAGCTGGACGCGCCGGTGGACCGCTACCTGCCGGGCCTCATCCCGGGCGAGCGAGGCGCGAAGATCACCGTGCGGATGCTGCTCAACCACACCAGCCACATCGGCGACTACATCGTCGGCGCGTTCCCCTCGCTGGCGCAGGGCTCGCCCGCCAGCCTCGACGACAACCGGTTCCGCCGGTTCACGCCCCAGGAGCTCGCCGGTCTCGGCCTGGCCGCCCGGCCGACCGGCGAGCCGGGGGCCCTGCCGGGCTCGTACTCCAACACCAACTACGTCATCGCCGGCCTGCTGCTGGAGAAGGTGACCGGCGTCGACGCCGAGCGGTACATCACCCGGAACGTCATCCGCCGCGCCGGGCTGCGCGACACCTCCTTCCCGGCCACGCCGCGGATCCCCGGGCCGTCCTCCAAGGCGTACGAGTCCCTGTACGGGCTGATCGACCCGGCGCGCGACTACAGCACGTACGACATGTCGTGGGCGAGCACCGCGGGGGCGCTGGTGTCGACCATGGACGACCTCAACCGCTTCTACCGGGCGCTGCTGGGCGGCGAGCTGATCGGCGCCGGGGCGCTCGAGGAGATGCGGACGACCGTGCCGGTGCAGGCGGGCGGCGGGCGCGTCGACTACGGGCTCGGCCTGTACACCCTGGACCTGCCGTGCGGGCGCTTCTGGGGGCACGACGGGGTCGTCTTCGGCATGGCGGCCCAGTCGCTGATCCGCGAGGACGGCGCCCGCCTGGTCTCGTTCGGGGTGAACCGCACGAAGTACCAGCGGATCGGCGACGACGGCACGCTGGAGCCGAGCCCCATCGACTACGCGCTCGCCGAGCACATCATCGTGGCCCTGTGCGGCCCGGCCGCCGGGGCCGACTCGGCGAAGGCGGCGCGGGCGCCCTTCCTGCCGTTCGCGGCGGACCGGGCGCCGGTCGGGCCCTGACCCTCCTCAGGCCGGCGAGTGGTCCGCCGGCCCCGAGGCGGGCTCCGGGGCGATCTCCGGGGCCCGGTGCTCGTACGGCGTGCTGAGGACGACCGTGGTGCGGGTGGAGACGTTGGCGGCGGCGCGGATCTGCTGGAGCAGGTCCTCCAACGCCACCGGCGAGGCCACCCGCACCTTGAGGATGTAGCTCTCGTCGCCCGCCACGCTGTGGCACGCCTCGATGGCGCTCAGATGCGCGAGCCGGTCGGGCGCGTCGTCCGGGGCGGCGGGGTCGATCGGCTTGATCGACACGAACGCGGTCAGCGGCAGGCCCACGGCGTCGTGGTCGATGACGGCGGTGTAGCCGCGCAGCACGCCGCGCTTCTCCAGGCGGCGCACCCGCTGGTGCACGGCCGAGACCGAGAGCCCGGTCTCCCTGGCCAGGTCGGTGAAGCTCATCCGGCCGTCGCCGGCCAGGAGCGTGACGATCCGGCGGTCGATCTCCTCCATCGGTCAAAAATAGCCCGTCGAGGTCACGACATGGTCCCGACCGGGGTGGCGCCCCGGCGCATGGCGTGCTCGACGAGCGTGATGAGCACCTCGCGGCCGGAGTCCCGGCGGCGCGCGTCGCACAGCACGACGGGGATGTCCGGCTCCAGGTTGAGGGCCTTGCGGACCTCGCCGATCGTGAACGTCCGCGCGCCTTCGAAGCAGTTGAGCGCCACGACGAACGGCGTGTCGCGCTGCTCGAAGTAGTCGATGGCGGGGAAGCAGTCGGCCAGGCGCCGCGTGTCGGCGAGCACGACGGCCCCCAGCGCCCCCATGTTGAGGTCGTCCCAGACGAACCAGAACCGCTCCTGCCCGGGGGTGCCGAACAGGTACAGCATGTAGTCGCCGCTGATCGTGATGCGGCCGAAGTCGAAGGCGACGGTGGTGGTCGGCTTGCCCTCGATGCCGGCCAGGTCGTCGATGTGCTGGCCGATCTGGGTGAGGATCTCCTCGGTGCGCAGCGGCCGGGTCTCGGACACGGCGGTCACCATCGTGGTCTTGCCCGCGCCGAAGCCGCCCGCGATCAAAATCTTGATCGCGGTGGGCAGCCGCCACCGATCAGAACGACCGAAATCCATCGAGCACCGCCTGTACATCCCTTCGCGGGCAAGGCCCTCGCCATGCCGCGCGCGCACAAATCCGCCCTTGGGGAGCCTTGGTCAGCGGATGCCTGTCAAGGCGTGAGAAGAGGTCGATCCACATGTCTGGCACCGGTCACCCTAGCAACGCCTCAAATTGCACTCAAGTCACCAACCGCATCAGTGATCAATATGTCATACCTTGGCGCGGCTGTCGTTACTGACGGGCGACCGGGATCGGTCAGGAAGCCTGTCACGCCTTTCCGGCCCACCCGTTAGCCGTCCTCCGCGGAGGGGTCAGCCCACGTGGACGACCGGGCGGCGGGCGGCGTCGGGCTCGGCCTGCCGCAGCACCTCGCGGGTCAGCGGCGGGATGTCGCCGCCGCCGAACACCAGGTAGCGCAGCAGCGCGCCGATCGGGTTGCCCTCGGCGGCCCAGTGGAAGTACACGTGCGGCATCTTGCCCGTCTGGTCGCGCAGGTAGAGCAGCAGGGCGGCGATGGCGTTGGCCACGGTCGGGCTCTCCATGCGCAGGATGCGGTAGCCGTGCCGCTCCTCCCCCACGACCCTGACCTCGCTGGCGAACTCCGAGGCGTCGGGCACCGTGACCTCCAGGAACAGGATGCCCTCGGAGGGCCGCAGCCGGTGCAGCTCCCAGGCCTCGCGGGCCTTGTCGACGTACTCCTTGCAGTCGCGGGCGTGCGGCTCGTTGGCGATGAGGCGCAGGTCGCCGGTCTCGTTGACGTACCGGCGGGCGAGGTCGTCCAGCGTGATCTCGGTGACGCGCAGCTCCGTGGAGCGGGTGGCCCGCGACACGAGCGAGGTGATCACGATTCCCAGCACGAACAGCAGGGCGATGACCAGGCCGTCCGGCCGCTCGATGATGTTCGCCACGAGGGCGTACGCGAAGATCAGCGAGATGACCCCGAACGGCACGGCGGCCTTGGTCCGGCGGCCGGTCCAGGCCGAGAGGGTGACGGCGACGGCGGCCGACAGGATGAGCGCGAGCACGCCGCTGGCGTAGGCGCCGCCCTGGGACTCGACGTCGGCGCCGAAGAAGATCGTGATGACGAACGAGATGGCGGTGAAGACCAGCACCATGGGCCGGGCGGCGCGCGACCAGTCGGGGGCCATGCCGTACCGGGGCAGGTAACGCGGCACGATGTTGAGCAGTCCCGCCAGGGCCGAGGCGCCGGCGAACCAGAGGATGGCGATGGTGCTGAGGTCGTAGGCGGTGCCGAACCAGTCGCCCAGGTACTCGTGCGCCAGGTACGCCAGCGCCCGCCCGTTGGCCGAGCCGCCCTCGGCGAACTCGTCGGCCGGGATGAGCACGGTCGTGGCGAAGCTGGAGGTGATGAGGAAGACGCTCATGATGACCGCCGCGGTGGTCAGCAGCTTGCGCGCGCCCTTGACCCGCTGCGCCAGGTCACCCCTGACCAGCGGCATCACGGCGACACCGGTCTCGAAGCCGGACAGGCCGAGGGCGAGCTTGGGCATCACGTACAGCGACACGGCGACCATGGCGACGGGGCTGGCGTAGTCGGTGGCCAGGAGGTTCTGCCAGTCGGTGACCTTGGCCGGGGCGGCGAGCACGTGCTGGACGGCGGTGGCCACGACGACGATGTTCAGCAGCAGGTAGACGGCCACCAGGACGACGGCGATGGAGATGGCCTCGCTGAACCCGGCGAGGAACACCCCGCCGAGCGCGGCGATCAGCAGCAGCGTCACGGGGACCTGCCAGCCGGCCAGGGCCGCGGGCACGAACGGGTTGTGCAGGATGTGCGCGGTGGCGTCGGCCGCCGACAGTGTGATCGTCACGATGAACGCCGTGGCGACGAAGCCGAGCAGGAACAGCACGAGCAGCTTGCCGCGCCAGCCGGGCAGCAGCCGTTCGAGCATGGACAGGGAGCCGAGCCCGTGGGGGCTCTGCTCGGCGACGGCCCGGTACGTCGGCAGGGCCCCGAACAGGGTGAGCGCCACCAGCAGCAGCGTGGCGATCGGGCTGAGCGCGCCGGCGGCGAGGGCGGCGATGCCCGGCTGGTAGCCGAGCGTGGAGAAGTAGTCGACGCCGGTGAGGCACATGACCTGCCACCACGTGTGCTGGTGCTCGGGCGCCTCCTCGTGGTGCGGTCCGGTGGTGCGGGGGTCGGCACGCTGCAGTCCCTTCAGCAGCCACTGGCGTACCTCTGAGCCGGCCGTACTGACCACGGTCTCCCCCTGTGCGACGCGCGTCCCGCCCTGGGACGTCCTCTTGCGGTGGACCACTGTGTCATGCACCCGGAAGCGTGCGTCAATCACCCCTTCCCGCAGTACGCCGGAAATGCCCCCACGCGCGCGGGCACCTCAGCCGGGTGCCCGCGCGCCCGCCTCCGTTCAGTCCGGCGCCCGCGCGCCGGCCTCCGTTCAGTCCGGCGCCCGCTCGCCCGCCTCCGTGATCCGCTCCTCCGCCCACAGCCGCCGCATCTCCGGGCAGCTCTCCAGCAGCCCGGCCAGCGGCCCGCGCCCGGCGACCCGGCCGCGGTCGAGGACGACGACCTCGTCGGCCCGTTCGAGGGCGGCCCTCCGGTGCGACACCACCAGCAGCGTCGAGGGCCCGCTCCCGTCGCGCGCGGCCGTCGCGAGCCGCTCCCACAGCAGCTCCTCCGTCTCGACGTCCAGCGCGGACGACAGGTCGTCGAGGACGAGCAGGTCCGGAGCCCGTACGAGCGCGCGGGCGGCGGTCGCCCGCTGCACCTGGCCGCCGGACAGCCGCACGCCGCGCGGCCCGACCACGGTGTCCGGCCCCTCCGGCATGGCGGCGAGGTCGTCCTCCAGCGCCGCGAGCCGCAGCGCCCGCTCCAGGCCGTCACCGGGGACGCCGAGCAGCACGTTCTCCCGCAGCGACGCCGAGAACAGCCGGGGCACCTGCCCGGCGTACGCGACCCGGCCGGGCACCAGGAACGTCCCGGGGTCGGCGACGGGCCGGCCGTTCCAGGTGATCGTCCCGGCGTCCACCGGCAGCAGCCCGAGCAGGGCCCGTACCAGCGTCGTCTTGCCCGCGCCCACGGCGCCGGTGACGACCGTGAACGAGCCGCGCCGCACCCGCAGGTCCACCTCCCGCAGCCCGGCGCCGTGCGGCCCGAGACGGACGGTCAGGCCGCGCGCCTCCAGCACCTCCAGGGGGTCGCCGTGACGCGGCGGCGGCACGGCGGCGGGCGGCTCGCGGTGGAACCACACGCCAGTGTCGCGCGCCAGGTCGCCGGCGTCCTCGTGCGGCGCCATGAGCGCGGTGAGGCGGCCGGCGGCGACGGTGGCGTGCGGCAACCGGGCGAGGATTCCGCCGACGACGCGCGGCAACGCCGCCAGCCAGCCCGCGTAGCTGGTGAACAGCGCCAGGTCGCCCACCGTGAAACCGCCGCGGCGCATGGCCGGCGCGGCGAGCACCAGGACCAGGCCGACGCCGATCTCGACGGTCGCGCTCGTCACGCCCTCCAGCAGGTCGGTGGCCAGCCGGTCGCGGAGGGCGGCGTCGCGCCGCGCCCGGTTGCGCTCGCGCAGCCGCTCCAGGGCCGCCGCCTCCGCGCCCGCCACCTTGAGCGCGAGCACGCCGCCGAACATCTCCCCGACGTACGCGGTGACGTCCGCGCCGAGCGCCCGCGCCCGCTGGTGCAGCCGCCGGACCCGGCGGCTCATCAGCCGGCCGGCGACCCCGATCACGACCATCGGCACCACCAGCGCCGCCGTGACGACGGGGTCGATCGCCGCCATGATCCCGAGCGCGGTCCCGCCGAACAGGATCGCCCCGGCCAGCGGCACCGCCTCGTCCACGAGCTCCACCAGGTCGCTCACGTCGTCCCGCAGCCGCGCGAGCGCGTCCCCCGGCGCGTACGGCAGCCTGGCCGCGGCCGGGCCCGGGGCGGTGAGGACCGAGCGGAGCAGGTTGGAGCGCAGCAGGGTGGCCGCCGCGTCCCACCAGTAGTCGCCGTACGTCCAGGCGACCACCATGGTCAGGCCCCGGGCCAGCTCCACGCCGACGAGCGCGGCGCACAGCCACAGCACCTGGCCCGGCGCCGCGGCGGCCTGCCCGCTGATCCCGTCGAAGATCGCCTGGAGCGCCAGGCCGGTGCCCAGCGGCAGCACGCTGACCGGCATCCACAGCAGCGCGCCCACCAGGAACCGGCGCAGGTCGAACCGCACCAGTCCCGCCACCACCGTCCACACGCCCGCCGTACGCCCGGAACGGCCCCTCGGGTCCACGTCACCTTCCGCGCGGCTCATCGGGTCACCCCCGCCAGCGTCAGCAGGCGCGCGAAGCGGCTGCCCGGGTCCGCCGCCAGCTCCTCGCGGCGGCCGTACTCGACGACCCGCCCGTGCGACATGACCGCGATCTTGTCGACCCGCGCCAGCGACGACAGCCGGTGCGCGACGATCACGCCCGTGCGGCCGGCGAGCAGCCGGTCCATGCCGCGTTCGACGCGCCGCTCAGTGGCGGGGTCCAGCCGGCTGGACGCCTCGTCGAGCACGACCAGCCCCGGGTCGGCCAGGAACGCCCGCGCGAACGCCAGCAACTGCGCCTGCCCGGCCGAGACGCCCCGCAGCTCGGTGTCGAGCCCGTCGGGCAGCCCGGCCAGCCACTCGCCGAGCCCGGCGTCGGCCAGCGCCCGCCGTAACCGGTCGTCGCCGGGCGAGGGACGGAACAGGGTCAGGTTGTCGCGGACACTCGCGCCGAACAGCCGCACGTCCTGCGTGACCGCGCACACCCGCTCGCGCAGGGAGACGGCGTCCACGTCGCGCAGGTCGAGCCCGCCCACCCGCACGGCGCCCCGCACCGGGTCGTACAGGCGCAGCACGAGCCGCGTGATCGTGGTCTTGCCGCTCCCGGTGCGGCCGACCAGCCCGAGCGTCTCCCCCGGCGCCAGCGACAACGTGACGTCCTCCAGCACCCGCTCCTCGGGGGCGTCGCGGGCGTCGTAGGCGAAGGCGACCGCGTCCAGCTCCAGCGCGAGCGGCCCGCTCGGGGGCAGCCGGCGGGGCCGGGCGGGCGCGGGCAGCGTGCGCCGCTCGGCCAGCAGGCCGCCGATGCGGGTGATCCCCGCCAGGGCGCCCTGGTAGTCGCGCAGCCGGTCGATCAGCCGCTCGAACGGCGTACGCACCATCACCGTGCACTGGAACACCAGGACGGCGGTGCCGACCGTGAGCGTCCCGCTCGCCCGGGCCCACGCGGCCAGGGCCAGCATGAGCGCCGTCCCGGCGGCGAACGCGACCGACGTGCCCGCCAGCAGGCCGCTGCCGATCCGGTCGGCCCGGTGCTCGGCCCGGTACCAGACGGCGGCGGTGCCGAGGAAGCGGCTCACGACGTGCCCGCCCGCGCCGTTGGCGCGGATGTCCTCGGCTCCGGCCAGCCGCTCCTCCATCTCGCCGTACAGCCGTGCCTGGGCCGCTCTCGCCGCGGCGGCGGAGGGCACGGCCAGCCGCTGCGCGCGCGTCGTGCCGAACCCGACGAGCACGCAGTACGCGAGCAGGGCGGCGCCGAGACGCGGGTCGGCGGCGAACACGACGGTGATCACCCCGGCCAGCAGCAGCCCGCCGGCCACGACGTCCATGAGGAACGCCACGACGAACCCCGACACGGCCACCACGTCGCCGTCCACCCGCTCGATCAGCTCGCCGGGCGTGTGCCTGCCGTGGAAGTCCATGTCGAGGCCGAGCGCGTGCCCGGCCAGGCGCTCACGGAGACGGTCGGTGCCGTCCCAGGCGAGCCGGCTCGCCAGCCAGGCGGCGGCCAGCCGGGCCGCCTGCCCCGCGACGGCCGCCGCGAGGGCGGCCAGCGCGATCAGCGTGAGCCGGCCGGTGCCCGCGCCGGCGATGGCGTCGTCGACGAAGCGGCGGGTGAGCTGGGGGCCCGCCAGCGGGAGCACGGTCATGGCGGCGACGGCCACGCCCAGCACCACGGCGGCCCGCCGTCCCGGCCACATGAGCCGCAGCACATCCCGCCGGACCTCCCGGCTCCGCCCCGGACCCCGGTCCGGACCCCGCCGGGCCCTCCCGCGCTCTCCGGTGGCATGCCGATCGTCCCGGTCCTGCCGGGTCTCGGAGGTCATCGGCTACACCCGCCGCGCGACGTGCAGGAGGTACTGCTCGCGGTCGAGCGGGTTCCGGCCGTCGCGCCGCCGGACGGGTGCGGGCCCTCGGACGGGCCGGTAGTGGTCGAAGACGGTCTCCAGGACGCCCTCGCCCCGGGTCAGCCCCGGCAGCCGCCGTTCCAGCCGGTGGATCTCGGCGGCCGGGATGTCGCCCTCCAGCTCGTACCACGGGCCCCGTCGTGCCGTGTCGCCGTGAACGGCGCGCAGCCGGCCCAGGACGGCCGCGACCTGCCTGGCCGTGTCCGCCGGGACCTCCAGGTGGAAGCGGTGGACCGGCTCGCACACGACCGTCCCGGCCCGCCGCAGCGCGCTCATCAGCACCAGCGGCGTCAGGAGCCGGAAGTCGCGTGCCGTGGACATCGGCGAGATGTAGCCGGAGCGCGTCAGGGTGACGGCGCAGTCGACGACCTCCCAGCCGCGCAGACCCTGCCGGAGCGTCTCGCGCACCGTGCCGCCGATCGTCTCGGCCAGCTCGCCGACCGACTTGTACACGTACAGCGGGAGCGTGCCCAGCTCGGCCCGCACGCGGAAGGCGACGCCCGCGCCGGGCGGGGCGGGCTCGACCCGCAGGCCGAGCGTGGCGACGAACGGGTTGCCGTCCTGGCCGAGGAGCTCCACGGCCTCGCCGGTGGCGGCGGGGCGCTCGACGCAGATGGTGGTGGTCTCGCGGAAGGTGACGTGCAGGCCGTACTCGGCGGCCAGCGTGTCCTGGACGACCTCCTTCTGCACCTCGCCGTAGAGGGAGATGGAGATCTCCTGCCGCTCGTCGTCCTGGCGCAGGCCGATGAGCGGGTCCTGCTCGGCGAGCTCGGTCAGGGCCGCGTGCAGCGCCGCCCTGTCGGCGCGACGGGCCGGCACGACGACGGTCTCCAGGCTGGGCGGCGCGAACCACCCGCGCCCGGGCGCCCGCACCGGCCGGGCGTGATCCACGGCGAGGGCCGGGGAGGCTCCCGGGGACGCGGCCGAGGGCTCGGCCTGGCGGATCTCGTCGCCGATCCGGATGCCGGCGAGGCCCCGCACCGTCCCGATCCGCCCGGCCGGGAGCGCCGCCTCCGGACCCGCCGCTCCCCGGTCGAACACGCGGATCGCCGTGACCCTGCCCTCCCGCTCGCCCCCGACCTGGCCACCGCCGTCACCGGCACCTTCACCAGCGCCTTCACCGGCACCTTCACCGGCGCCGGCGAGGGGGCCGAAGCGCACCCGGTCGCGCACCCGCAGCGTCCCGGACAGCATCCGCACATAGGCGGCCCTCTCCCCGGCCGGCCCCCGCTCGACCTTGAAGACGGTGCCCGACGCCGGGGCGTCCGGGTCGGGGTCGGCGGCCGGCAGCAGCTCCTCGACCCCGGCCAGCAGCGCGTCCACGCCCGCACCGGTGATCGCCGACCCGAACAGCACCGGGTACGCCCGCGCCCGCCCCGTCTGGTCCGCGAGCGCGCGGCGCAGCCGGTCGTGGGTGAGGGCGCGCCCGCCGTCGAGGTAGGCGGCCAGCAGCGCGTCGTCCCGCTCGGCCAGCGCCTCGGCCAGCCCGGTCACGTAGGCGGCGTCACCGGGCCCGTACGGGACGAAGGCGGCGTCGCGCGTGCCGGCCCGGCGCACGGCGCCCAGCGGTACGACGTCCGGGGTCAGCCTCTCGGCGACGGCCCGCAGGACCCGTCCCGGATCGGCGCCCGAACGGTCGATCTTGTTGACGAAGATGATCGCGGGGATGCGCAGCCTGCGCAGCGTGCGCATGAGCACGCGGGTCTGCGCCTGCACCCCTTCGACGGCCGAGACGACGAGCACGGCGCCGTCGAGGACGCCGAGGGCCCGCTCCACCTCGGCGATGAAGTCCGGGTGGCCGGGCGTGTCGATCAGGTTGACCGTGACGCCGCCGACGGTGAACGACACGACGGCGGACTTGATGGTGATGCCGCGCCGGCGTTCCAGCGCGAGCGAGTCGGTCTGTGTGGTGCCGTCATCGACGCTGCCGACCTCGTCGATGACACCGGCGGCGTGCAGCAGCCGCTCGGTCAGGCTCGTCTTACCGGCGTCTACATGCGCCAGGATCCCCAGGTTGAGCGTACGCACGAAGCGTCATGTCCTTCACGTAGATGGAACCTCCTTGCCGAATGGACATGGACCTACGCCGCATCTCCGCCTCCTTGGTCTGTGGCCGGTTGGCCGGTGGCCTGTCGTCGCCGGGAGTACAGCAGACGGCCGGCCCGCCGCACAACCGAATAACCGGCGCCCGGTGCGGAAGACTCGGTGGCATGAGGATCACGCTCGTCCAGGGGGACATCACCGAGCAGCGGGTCGACGCCGTGGTCAACGCCGCGAACCCGTCGCTGCTCGGCGGAGGCGGCGTCGACGGGGCCATCCACCGGCGCGGCGGCCCGGCGATCCTGGCGGAGTGCCGGCGGCTGCGCGCCACCCGCTACCCGGACGGGCTGCCGGTGGGCCGGGCGGTGGCCACCACGGCGGGCGAGCTGCCCGCCCGGTGGGTCATCCACACGGCCGGCCCCGTCCACTCCACCCGCGAGGACCGCTCGGCGCTGCTGGCCTCCTGCTACCGGGAGGCGCTGCGGGTGGCCGGCGAGCTCGGCGCCGCCACCGTGGCGCTGCCCGCCGTGTCGGCCGGCATCTACGGCTGGCCCGTGGACGACGCCGCCCGCATCGCGGTGTCCACCGTCCGGGCCGCCGGCGCGGAGCTGGAGACCGCGCTGGAGACGGCGCTGGAGACGGTGGCGGAGACGGCGCTGGAGGAGGTGCGGTTCGTGCTGTTCACGGCCGACGTCCACGCCGCCTTCGCCCGCGCCCTGAAGGACGCGGGCGGTTGACGGCGGTCAGCCGCCCGGGCCCACGTGGTTGTCCGGGGCGCCGTCGCCGGCCGTGGGGAGGTCGCCGCGGGGCACGGCCGTCGGCGGCGGCGCGGGCGTGCCGTCCCCGACGGCGGGGCGGGCCTCCGTCACGGCCTTCCGCAGCGCCTCCCGGCCGACCTGCGCCACCGGGGCGGTCAGCCGGATGTAGTGGTCGCCGCGGACCACGGTGTAGTCCTGGCGCGCCCCGTCCGTCCGGTACCAGCCGTCCCCGTCGCGCTCGCACCGCACCTGGCCGCCCTGCGCGCCGGTGCCGCCCGGACCGCTCGCCACGGGCGTGGTGGCGCACAGCGTGTCGCTGAACCCGCCCCGGTCGATCCGCAGCTGCACGGGCTCGCCCGAGCCGCCGTCGGCGCCGTAGTACGCGCCGTAGCCCTCCTCGCCGATCCCGCCCGCCGACTGCTCCAGCAGCCGGTACCCGTCCAGCTCGACGGCGTAGATCAGGTCAGGCGCCGCCCCGGAGGCGCGGGCCCGGTCGACGACCTCCTGGCTCAGCGCCCCCTGCGACCCGCACCCCGTCACGAGCCCCAGTCCCAGCCCCAGTCCCAGTAGGACGACACGCTTCACGGGCCCGGCCGCTCTTGTGCGAGGGCGCGGCCGATGACGAGCCGCTGGATCTGGTTGGTGCCCTCGACGATCTGCAGCACCTTGGCCTCCCGCATGTACCGCTCGACCGGGAAGTCCTCGACGTAGCCGTACCCGCCGAGCACCTGCACCGCGTCCGTGGTGACCTTCATGCACGCGTCCGTCGCGAACAGCTTGGCCATCGCGGCCCGCGTCCCGTACGGCCGTCCGGCGTCGCGCAGCCGCGCGGCGTCGAGGTAGAGCGCCCGGGCGGCGGCGACCTGCGTGGCCATGTCGGCCAGCATGAACGAGACGCCCTGGAAGTCGACGATGCGGCTGCCGAACTGGCGGCGCTCGCGGGCGTAGGCGGAGGCGGCGTCGAGCGCGGCCTGGGCCACGCCGACCGCGCAGGCGGCGATGCCGAGCCGGCCGCCGTCGAGCGCCGCCATGGCGATGCGGAAGCCCTCGCCCTCGGCGCCGACCAGCGCGTCGTGCGGCAGCCGTACCCCGTCGAAGCGGACCTGCGCGGTCGGCGAGGACCGCATGCCCATCTTGTGCTCGGGCGTGCCGGACGACAGGCCCTCCGCGCCGGCCGGGACGTACAGGCAGGACACGCCGCGCGCGCCCGGCTCGCCGGTGCGGGCCATGAGCAGGTAGAAGTCGGCGACGCCGCCGTGGGTGATCCACGCCTTGACGCCGTCGACGGTGTAGCCGTCGGGGCCGGGCACGGCCCGCGTGGTCAGGGCGGCCGCGTCGGAGCCCGACTGGGGCTCCGACAGGCAGTACGCGCCGAGCAGGTCACCGCCGAGCATGCCGGGCAGCAGGCCGGCCTTCTGCTCCTCGCTGCCGTAGGCGGCGAGGGGGAAGCACGACAGGGTGTGGACGGAGGTGCCGAGGCCCACGGCCAGCCAGCCGGCCGCCAGCTCCTCGACGACCTGGAGGTAGACCTCCTGCGGCTGGGCCGCGCCGCCGTACTCCTCGGGGTAGGGCAGGCCGAGCAGCCCGGCGGCGCCCAGGGTGGCGAACACCTCGCGCGGGAACCGCCCGGCCGCCTCGTCGGCCGCCGCCCGGGGCGCGACCTCCTTGGCGACCAGCTCACGGGTCAGCTGGATCAGGTCGTGCGCCTCGGGGGTGGGCAGGGCACGCTCAACAGTCATCGGCAGATACTCCTTGTGAGAGTGTACGTGCCCTGAATTCTGCCTAAATGATCACCAATTCACGAGAGGTGAGGTTCAGCCGTTCTCCACCGTTCTCTCCGCAGACGACGATGTCCTCGATGCGGGCCCCGTGGCGGCCGGGCAGGTAGATGCCGGGCTCGACGGAGAAGGCGAAGCCGGGCTCCATCGGCTCGGCGTTGCCGGAGACGATGTAGGGCTCCTCGTGCGTCTCGATGCCGATGCCGTGCCCGGTGCGGTGCACGAAGTACTCGCCGTAGCCGGCCTCGGCGATGAGGTCGCGGGCGGCGGCGTCGATCGACTCGCACGGCACGCCGGGCCGCACGGCGGCGCAGGCGGCCTCCTGCGCCTGGCGCAGCACCTCGTAGTACGCGGCGAACTCGGCGGGCGGCTCGCCCACGCTGTAGGTGCGGGTGGAGTCGGAGCAGTAACCGTTGTGCAGCTGGCCGCCGATGTCGACCACGACCGGCTCGCCCGGCTGGATGACGCGGTCCGACACCTCGTGGTGCGGGCTGGCGCCGTTGGGGCCGGAGGCGACGATGACGAAGTCGACCGTGGAGTGCCCGGCCGCGAGGATCGCCTCGGCGATGTCGCGGCCCACCTCGCGCTCGGTGCGGCCGGCGCGCAGCAGCTCCGGCACCTGCCGGTGCACGGAGTCGATGGCCTCGCCGGCCTCGCGCAGCGCGGCCACCTCGACCGGCGACTTGCGCATCCGCAGCTCACGCAGCACGCTGCCGGCCAGCACCTGCCGCGCCTCCGGCAGCACGTCGCGGAAGCGCAGCGACGACATGGCCCACATCCGGTCCGCGAGCCCGACCGTCGCCACCGGCCCGAGCCGGTCGGCGGCGATCCGGTACGGGTCGTCGGTCTCGTCCCACGCCACGAACTCCAGCCCGAGCCGCGAGGCGGGCGACGCCTCGGCGGCGGGCAGCTCCAGGCGGGGCACCAGCATGTACGCCTCGCCGGAGGCGGGCACGACCAGGCAGGTGAGCCGCTCCAGCGGCTTGGCGTCGTACCCGCTCACGTACCGCAGGTCGGGGCCCGGGGTGAGCAGGAGCGCGTCGATGCCGGCCTTGGCGGTGGCCTCCTGGACGGCGGCCAGGCGGGACACGGGATACAGATCTGAGGACGTCACGGCCCCAAATCTACTCCTGACGCCACCTCCTAAAATCCGCGAAAAGGTCTTACAAGACGCCAGGCCACCGCTACCCTTCGCTCACGTCCGACCGCATAGTGTGAGGCGAATGTCCGGTTCCACTGCATTCGAGGGTGTGTCTCATGGTCGACGTCATCACCGGCGGGCCGGGGCAGCGACGGCGGCCAGGAAGTGCCGCCGGGGCGCCGTACCAGGTGTCCGCCGAGCGGGAGCTGCTGGCCGTCCGGCTGGCGCACGCCCAGCGGCTGGGCAACATGGGATGGGCCGAGTGGGATCTGCGCACCGGGGCGAGCGCCTGGTCGGACCAGGTGTACGTGATCTTCGGTCGCGACCCGGCCGAGGGGCCCGCGGACCTGCCGGAGCTGGCCTGCCTGGTGGAGCCGGACGATCTGCGGCTGCTGGAGCAGCTCCTGCTGACCGTCGTGCACGAGGCGGAGCCGGCGCAGGCGGAGCTGCGCATCAGGCGCGGCGGTGAGCTGCGCAACCTCCGCGTCGTCCTGGAGCCCCTGCTGTCCTCGGGCCGCGCACCGGACCCGGACCGCGCACCGGAGTCGGGTCGCGCACCGGAGTCGGGTCGCGCACCGGAGTCGGGTCGCGCCACGGTGGCGGTGCGGGGCGTGCACGCCGTCTTCCAGGACATCACCGGCCGCCGCCGGGCCGAGCGCATCATGTCGGAGTCGCGCCGCCAGCTCCTGGAGGCCCGCGTCAAGGCCGCCGAGGAGCGGCACGTGATGCTGGCGCTGCGCGAGGCGATCCTGCCCGACCCGGTCGGCTGCCTGGACCTGCCGCCCACCCGCATCGCCGTGCGGTACGTGCCGGCGGAGAAGACGGCGAGCCTCGGTGGCGACTGGTTCGAGGCGGCGCCGCTGCCCGACGGGCGGGTGCTGCTCGCTATCGGCGACGTGTCGGGGCACGGCCTGCCCGCGATCGCCCACATGGCGCAGCTCCGCCACGCGCTGGTCGGGCTGACGATGACCGGCGAGCCCGCGAACGGCCTGCTGGCCCTGCTGAACGACCTGGTGATCCACCGTCTGGAGGGCACCACCGCCACGGCCGTCATCGGCCATCTGGACGCCTCGGCGCGGGTGTTCAGCTGGGCGCGGGCCGGCAACCTGGAGCCCATCCTGGTGCGCGACGGCACCGCCCGCCGCCTCGAACAGGCCAGGGGCGTGCTGCTCGGGGCCGCCTGCGACCAGTCGTACCATCTGGCGAGCATCGAGCTGCGGGAGGGCGACCTGCTGCTGATGTTCACCGACGGGCTGGTCGAGCGGCGCAACCGCGGCATCGACGAGGGCCTGGCGCTGGTCCTGGCGGCCGCCTCCCGCCTGCGGGGCGACGACCTGCACAGTGGCCTGGACGCCGCGCTGGACCGGCTGCTGGACGAGATCGGCGGGCCGAACCCCGAGGACGACGCCTGCCTGCTCGCCGTCGGCATCCAGAACCGCGCCGGAACCTGAGCCGCGAGCCCCTGTCCCAGGAGCGTGCCGTGCCGGAGCGTGCCGTGCCGGGAGCGTGACTTGTCGCACCCGGATGCCACCATGGGTGGGTGCTGATGCTGCTGGACACCCCGTCGCTGTACTTCCGCGCCTTCTACGGCGTGCCGGACTCGGTCACCGCGCCCGACGGCATGCCCGTCAACGCGGTGCGCGGCCTCATCGACATGATCGCCACGCTGGTCCGGGCCCACTCCCCCACCCGGATGGCGGCCACCATGGACGCCGACTGGCGTCCCGCGTTCCGCGTCGAGGCGATCCCGACGTACAAGGCCCACCGCGTCGCCCAGGGGGACGAGGAAGAGGTCCCCGACACGCTGGTGCCGCAGATCCCGGTCATCGAGCAGGTGCTGGACGCGGTCGGCATCGCCCGGCTGGAGTGCCCCGGCTACGAGGCGGACGACGTCATCGGCACGCTCACCCACCGGGAGGACGGGCCGGTCGACATCGTGACCGGTGACCGCGACCTGTTCCAGCTCGTCGACGACTCCCGCCCGGTGCGGGTCCTCTACACCGCCCGCGGCATCCGCAACCTGCAGATCGTGGACGAGGAGTTCGTGACCGGCAAGTACGGCATCCCGGGCCGCGCCTACGCCGACTTCGCGACCCTGCGCGGTGACCCCAGCGACGGCCTGCCGGGCGTGGCCGGCGTCGGCGAGAAGACGGCCGCCTCGCTCGTCACGCGCTTCGGCTCGCTGGAGGCGTTGCTCGCCGCGCTCGACGCGGGCGTCACCGACGGCTTCCCCGCGGGCAGCCGCACCCGGCTGGCCGCCGCCCGCGACTACCTGCGCGTCGCCCCGGCCGTGGTCGAGGTCGCCCCGGACGCGCCGCTGCCCGAGGCCGATCTCACCCTCCCGGCCAAGCCGCGCGACCCCGAGGCCCTCGTACGCCTGGCGGACCGTTACGGCCTGGACAGCCCGCTGAACCGCCTCCTCGACGCCCTGCCCGGCTGAGTCACCCCCTACCCGCCTGAGAGGCACTGACGGGCTGAGGAGCACTGACGGGTTGAGCGACTCCGGACGGGTTGAGCGACTCCGGACGGGCTGAGCGACTCCGGACAGGCTGAGCGACTCCGGACAGGCTGAGCGACTCCGGACAGGCTGAGCGACTCCGGACGGCTGAGACGCCGTGGGCGGACGGGCTCACACGATGACGACGATCTTGCCTGTGGGGTGGCCCTCCGCGAGGTGGCGGATCGCCTCGGGCGTCTCGGCGAGAGGGTAGGCGCGGCCGACCACCGGCCTGACCGCGCCCGACTCGATGAGCCGGTCCAGCTGCGCGAGGTCCTCGGCGCCCTCCCTGGCGGTGTGGCCGCGCAGCCGCTGTCTCGTGGTGATCTGCACCAGCGGTCTCCACAGGAGCGCGCGCGTGTACCCGCCGAGCGGGCCGGGCGCGTCGTGCCCGCCGCCGGCGAGCACCAGCGTGCCGCGTGGCGTCAGCGCGCGCCGCAGCAGCGACAGCGGCCTGCATCCCGCGACGTCGATGATCACGTCGTGCCGGGGCCCGTCGCGGTCGACCTCGTCGCGGGTGTAGTCGATGACGTCGTCCGCCCCCAACGAACGGACGAGATCGGCCTTGCCGGGGCCGCACACGGCGGTGACCGTCGCGCCGAGCGCCTTGGCGATCTGCACGGCGAACGTGCCGATGCCGCCTCCCGCGCCGGTGACCATCACACGCTGCCCGGGCCGCACGCCGCCGGTGTCACGGACGGCCTGGAACGCGGTCGTCCCCGACACGGGCACCACTGCGGCCTCCTCGAACGACAGCCCCGCCGGCTTGCGCGCCAGCAGCCGCTCGGGCGCCGCCGCGTACTCGGCGTACGAGCCGCTCTCGCAGGTGCCGTGCACCTCGTCGCCGGGCCGGAACCGGGTCACGCGGGCGCCGACGGCCTCCACCACCCCGGCGAGGTCCCGGCCGCGCACGGGCACCCTGGGCCGGCGCAGACCGAACCCCATGAGCCGCACGGCCGGCGGCCGGCCGGTCATGACGATCCACACGCCCGGGTCCACGCCGGCGGCGCGCACCCGTACGAGCACCTCGTCGCCGCCGATCCGCGGCTGCTCGACGTCCCGTAACCGGAGCACCTCCGCCGGGCCGTACACGTCCTGGACGATCGCCTTCATGACGTCTCCTCGGGTGGGCCGGGATACTGGAACACCTCGTCGAGCGGGACGCCGAACACCCGGGCGATCCGGAAGGCCATCTCCAGGGACGGCGAGTACCTGCCCTGCTCGATGGCGATGACGGTCTGCCGGGTGACGCCGATGCGCTCGGCGAGCTCCGCCTGGGTCATCTCGCCGTGCGCGAAGCGCAGGGCGCGGATGCTGTTCGTCACATGGGTGGGCTTCACCACTGCGGCATGCTCCTGCGGTACACAACGATCTTCGTGAGGCCGCCGAGGACGGACGACAGCGCGAAGCACAGGTAGACCGCGTTGGCGATCCAGAACCGCTCCCAGCCTGCCATCGCCATCAGCATCGCAGCGACGGCGCCGATGACGACGAACGACTGGCCGGTGTGCTCGCCGAGCCGCCCGATCTCCCTGTCGCGCACGTCGCGGGCCCGCGACGCCCCCGGCGTCACGACCGCCATGACGATCTCGGCCGCGATCGAGGCCGCGATGGCCCCGCCGACCGACCACAGCAGCGCGGCGGCGTAGGGCACCTCGGCCAGCGGGCGCCCTCCGGCACGTCCCGCGAGGGTGACCACGTACGCCGTGTACGCCACCACGGAGACGACCAGGCGGATCCACGCGCGTTTCTCCTCGTGCGTCATGACATGCCTCCTGTGATGTACAGAATCTTTGACATCTCGAATGTAGCGAATCTTTGACGTCATGTACAGAAGATTTGACATCGCACGGGGCCGGACGCCGGCGGCGCGAGGGGCGCGCGGTAGGTTGATCGGCGTGTCGAAGACGAGCATTCAGGTCCCAGGCGACGTCCCCGCCCGCCTGGAGGACGGATTCGGACGCATCAGGCGCGAGGCCGAGCTGCCCGACGGGTTCCCCCGGGCGGTGCTCGACGAGGCCGACTGGGTGGCCGAGGCGCCCCGGGTCTCCGGCGAGGACCTGACCGAGCTGCCGTTCGTCACCATCGACCCGCCCGGCGCCATGGACCTCGACCAGGCCGTCCACCTGGAGCGGCTGGCCGGCGGCTACCGGGTGTGGTACGCGATCGCCGACGTCGGCACGTTCGTCCGGCCCGGCGGGGCCGTCGACACCGAGGCCCGCGTCCGCGGCGAGACCGTCTACCTGCCCACCGGCAGGGTCCCGCTCCATCCGCCGGTCCTGTCGGAGGGCGCGGCCAGCCTGCTGCCCGGCGCCACCCGCCCGGCGGCGGTGTGGCGGATCGACCTCGACGCCGACGGCCGCACGCTGGGCGCCGACGTGCGGCGGGCCCTGGTGCGCAGCCGCGAGCGGCTCGACTACGCCTACGTCCAGGCCGCAGTCGAGACCGGCACGGCCGACGGCACCCTCGGCCTGCTGGCCGAGATCGGCCCGCTGCGGCTGGAGCTGGAGCGCGAACGCGGCGGCGTCACCCTTCCCACCCCCGAGCAGGAGGTGGTGCCCGCCGACGGCGGCTACCGGCTCGAATACCGCGTGCCCCTGCCCGCCGAGGCGTGGAACGCCCAGATCTCCCTGCTCACCGGCATGGCCGCGGCCACCATGATGCTCGACGCGGAGATCGGCGTGCTGCGCGTCCTGCCGCCGCCCCAGCCCGGCGACCTCGCCAAGGTGCGCCGGATGGCGGCGGCGCTGGGCGTCGGCTGGGCCGAGGACGCCACGTACGGGGAGGTCGTGCACGGCCTGGACCCCAAGAGCCCGCAGCAGGCGGCGTTCCTGCACGAGTCGCGGGTGCTGCTGCGCGGCTCCGGCTACGTCGCCTTCGACGGCGCCCCTCCCCCGATGGCCGACCACGCGGCGGTCGGAGCGCCGTACGCGCACGTGACGGCGCCGCTGCGGCGCCTGGTCGACCGGTACGCCACCGAGGTGTGCCTGGCGGTCGCGGCGGGCGAGCCGGTGCCCGAGGACGTCGCGCAGGTCCTGCCGGAGCTGCCGCCGATCATGTCGGCGTCGAGCCGGCGCAGCGGCGGGGTGGAGCGGGCCTGCGTGGACCTGGTGGAGGCGTTCCTGCTGCGCGACAGCATCGGCGAGGCGTTCGAGGCCGCGGTGATCGACGTGACGGCGGACGGCCGGGGCGGGCAGGTCCAGCTCGTGGAGCCGGCGGTGGTCGCCCGCTGCGACGGCGCCCTGCCCCTCGGCGAGAACGTCACGGTCCGCCTCGTCCAGGCCGACCCCGCCACCCGCGAGGTCCGCTTCACCCTGGCATGAGGATCACCCCGGCCTGAAGCCCCGGCCTGAAGCTGAGCCCCGGCCTGAAGCTCACCCCTGGCCTCGGGCTCATCATGGCATGAGCCTGCGCTCGGCCCCGGGCACGGCCGTGGCCGCGCCCGGGTGGACGGGCGCGGCCACGGAGGCGCGGGTCACTTCTTGAGGACGTTCCAGCCCGCCCCCACCCCCATCAGGTGCAGGGCGACGGCGAGGAGCCCGGCGAGCCCGAGCGTGGTGACCGTCAGCACGCCGCCCACCGACAGGCCGGCGAGGGCGAAGATCAGGGCGAGCAGGAAGAACAGGGCTGCGACGAGGGCGAACATGCCAACCTCCGGTGGTCCGGCGGACGCCGGGGTTCCGTGCCGGGGGCGGGCCTCAGCGCGGTGCGTCCGAAGCGTGACGGGCTTTCCGACATGGGGATGTCCGCCAGGTTCGGGCAGGAAACTGGCGCGGTGGTGACGATGCGTAGACCGCCGATGACAACACCTTGACCGGGCGGTCAGTCCGGGCTCCGCCGGCCGAGCCCGGCCCCGCTAGCTGAGGGAGGAGTAGGCCACCACGCCGCGCCGCATGCCGTCGATCGCCTTGGACGCCGTCTGCTTGATCTTGCTGTCCGGAGGCGCGGCGTTGCCGAGCTGGCCGAGCAGGTCCATCAGCTGCTTGATCCACCGGACGAAGTCGCCGGCCGCGAGCTCGTTGCCGTTGATGCCGTCCATGAGGACCGCGTCCAGGGTGTGCCCCTTGGTCCACCGGAACGCCGCCCACGCGAATCCCAGGTCGGGCTCGCGGATCGTGTCGAGGCCGTGGTCGGACTCGATGCCCTCCAGCTCCGCCCACAGCCGCACCATCGCCGTCAGCGCGTCCTGGGCCCGCCCCGCCGGGATCTTGGGACGGCGGGCGTCGTCGGCCTGCCGCGACTCGAACACCAGCGCCGACACGCACGCCGCCAGCTCCGCCGGCTCCAGCTTCTCCCACAGCCCGCTGCGCAGGCACTCGGCCGTCAGCAGGTCCAGCTCGGTGTAGAGGCGGCCGAGGCGGCGGCCCTCGTCGGTGACGGTCTCGTCCTCCAGGTAGCCGAGCTGCTCCAGCACCGCGCAGATGCGGTCGAACGTGCGCGAGATGACGTGGGAGCGGCCCTCGACGCGCCGCCGCAGCCCCTCGGTCTCACGCAGCAGCTTGTAGTAGCGCTCGGCCCAGCGGGCGTGGTCCTCGCGCTCGTCGCAGCCGTGGCACGGGTGCTGCCGGATGCGCCGGCGCAGCTCGTTGATCTCCTCGTCCTCCACCGCGTGGTCGCGCGCCCTCGCCGGCTTGCCGAGGTCACGGTCGCCGATCTTGGCGAGCAGCGTGGAGACGAGGTTGGCGCGCTCCTTGGGGGCGCGGGCGTTGAAGTTCTTCGGGATGCGCAGCTTCTCGATCGGCTCGACCGGAACCGGGAAGTCGGCCGGGTCGAGCTTCTTGACCTGCTTGCCGATGGTCAGCACCAGCGGGCTCGGGCCGGTGCCCCGGGGGTTGCGGCCGGGGTCGAGGACGATCGCCAGGCCCGCCCGGCGCCCGCCGGGCACCCGGATCACGTCGCCCGGCTGCAGCGCCTCCAGCGAGCGCACGGCCGCCGCCCGCCGCGCCGCGCCGCGCTGGCGCGACAGCTCGGCCTCCCGGTCGGACAGGCGCCGCCGCAGCCCCGCGTACTCGGTGAAGTCGCCCAGGTGGCACGTCATGGCCTCCTGGTAGCCCTCCAGCGCCTCCTCGTGCTTGCGCAGCTGCTTGGCCAGGCCGACGACCGCCCGGTCCGCCTGGAACTGCGCGAACGACTCCTCCAGCAGCGTGCGGGCCCGCTCGCGGCCGAACTGGCCGACGAGGTTGACGGCCATGTTGTAGGAGGGCTGGAAGCTGGAGCGCAGCGGGTAGGTACGGGTGCCGGCCAGGCCGGCCACCGACAGCGGGTCCATGCCGAGCTGCCACAGCACCACGGCGTGGCCCTCGACGTCGATGCCGCGCCGCCCGGCCCGGCCGGTGAGCTGGGTGTACTCGCCGGGCGTGAGATCGGCGTGCGTCTCGCCGTTCCACTTGTCGAGCTTCTCGATCACCACGGTGCGCGCCGGCATGTTGATGCCCAGCGCCAGCGTCTCGGTGGCGAACACGGCCTTGACCAGGCCACGGGTGAACAGCTCCTCGACGACCTCCTTGAAGGCCGGCAGCATGCCCGCGTGGTGGGAGGCCAGCCCCCGCTCCAGGCAGTCGCGCCATTCCAGGTAGCCGAGCACGGCCAGGTCCTCGTCGGGCAGGTGCGCGGTGCGCTCGTCGACGAGCTGGCGGATCTCGTGCCGCTCCCGCTCGGTGGTGAGCCGGATCCCCGCGTACAGGCACTGCGCGACGGCCGCGTCGCAGCCGGCCCGGGAGAAGATGAACGTGATCGCCGGCAGCAGCCCCTCGGCGTCGAGCTTCTCGATCACCTGGGCGCGGTCCGGCGGCCGCGAGCGCTGCGGCCGGCCGTAGCCGCGCCTGCCGCGGCCCGCGCCGAGCCGCTCGGCGTCGCGGGTGACCCGCATGAGCGTCGGGTTGATGCGGGGCACGTCGTCGTCGGTCATGAACATGTCGTAGATGCGGTTGCCGACCATCATGTGCTGCCACAGCGGCACCGGCCGGTGCTCGTCGACGATGACCGTGGTCTCGCCGCGCACCTCGCCCATCCACTCGCCGAACTCCTCGGCGTTGCTGACCGTCGCCGACAGCGCGACCAGCCGCACCGACTCGGGCAGGTGGATGATGACCTCCTCCCACACCGCGCCCCGGAACCGGTCGGCGAGGTAGTGGACCTCGTCCATCACCACGAACCCCAGCCCGGCCAGCGTCGCCGACCCGGCGTAGAGCATGTTGCGCAGCACCTCGGTGGTCATGACCACGATCGGGGCCTCGCCGTTGACGCTGTTGTCGCCGGTCAGCAGGCCCACCTTGGCGGTGCCGTAGCGCTTGACCAGGTCGTTGTACTTCTGGTTGGACAGCGCCTTGATGGGGGTGGTGTAGAAGCACTTCTGCCCCTGCTCCAGGGCGAGGTGGACGGCGAACTCGCCGACGACCGTCTTGCCCGAGCCGGTGGGAGCGGCCACCAGAACGCCGTCGCCCGCCTCCAGTGCCCGGCAGGCGTCGATCTGGAAGGGGTCGAGCGCGAAGTCGTAGAGACCCCGGAACGATCTCAGAGCGGCCCCGTCGTCTCCGAACCTCTCGCGGAAGGCCGCGTACCGTTCCGCTGGCGTCGTCATGACGTCAGCCTACCGAAACCACCATTCCGGTCCGTCCCGGTGCGCTCCGCGCTTCGCGGCCGGCGCCTTTACGTTGTAGATCTCTCACTCGGGGCTCAGGCGATGACCTGGAGCACTCCCGGCAGCACCTCGCAGGTCACCGGGCCGGTCCCGAGCCGTTCGCCGTCGGCGTAGGCCGGCACGTCCGGCGCCTCCAGCCGCACGTGACGCGCCCGCCGGACCGTGACGGACGGATGGCCGACATGCGTGCCCCGGTAGACGCCCGGGAAGACCCGCAGGAACTCCGCCACGCCCACCGCCCCCACCACGACCACGTCCAGCAGCCCGTCGTCGGGCCGCGCGCCCGGGCAGACCCGCATGCCGCCGCCGTAGGAGTGCGTGTTGCCGACCGCCACCAGCACCGCGTCACGCTCGACGACCTCCTCGCCGTCGAGGGTCACGCGGAACGGCACCGGCCGGAACGCGCGCAGCTCCGCCAGCACCGCCCGCACGTACCGGGCGCGGCCGGAGGGCCACGTCAGCCGGTTGGCGCGCTCGTTGACCCGGGCGTCGAAGCCGCAGCACAGCACGCCGGCGAACAGCTCCTCCACCGCGCCCTTCCCGACCGGGCTCTTCCCGGCCGGCGCCTCCCCGATCGGGCCCTCCCCTGCCGGGCCGGTGACGGCGCGGGCCGCGTCGACCGGCCGCGTCCTCATGCGCAGCACGGTGCGGGCCGCCGCCATCGGGTCCGCGGGCACGCCCAGGCCATGGGCGATGTCGTTGCCCGTGCCGGCCGGGATGATGCCGAGGGGGACGTCGGTGCCCGCCACGGCCTGGACGGCCAGATGGACCAGCCCGTCGCCGCCGAAGGCCACCAGCGCGTCGGGCCGCTCGGCCACGCACGCGCAGGCCCGTTCGAGGGCGTCGGCGGCGTCGACCCCGGCGATCACGGAGACTTCCGCGCCGCCCATCCGCAGGCGGCGCACCACGGGCTCCAGCAGGCGCAGCGCGCGGCCGCCCCGGGCCGCGGGATTGACGAGCAGGGCGAGTCGAGGGGACACGCCCGGAACCTATCGCCTATCTGCCCGAACCGGAATCCTCTTCCAGTGTGCCGGTGTCCTCCGGCAGCGGCGACGCCTCGTCGTCGGACAGGTGGGAGAAGTCCTCACCGGACGGCGCCCGCTTCTCGCGGAGGTACATGAACGCCTCCGCCAGGAAGTACAGCACCACCATGGGGGCGGCGAGCGCCATCATCGTCAGCGGGTCCCCGCCCGGCGTGATCACCGCGCCGAAGACGAACATGAGGAACACCACCGTGCGGCGGTGCTTCTTCACCGTCGCGTGCGGCAGCACGCCGATGATGTTGAGGAAGACCAGCAGCAGCGGCAGCTCGAACGAGATACCGAAGATCACCAGCATGATGAGCACGTAGCTGACGTACTCGTCGATCTGGATGATGGCCACCGTGTCGCTGGGCGCGAACCCGAGCAGGATGCCGAGGCTGGTGTCCATGATGAAGTACGCCAGCACCGCGCCGACGAGGAACAGCGGGATGGCCAGGCCCAGGAAGGCCAGCGAGTAGCGCTTCTCGTTGCGGTACAGGGCGGGCGTCACGAACGCCCAGATCTGGTAGAGCCAGACCGGTGAGGACACGACGATGCCGACCATCGCCGAGACCTTCAGGGTCAGGAAGAACGACTGGAAGATGCCGCCGTAGGTCAGCGTGCAGCCCGCGCGGAGCTGGTGCGCCTGCGGCGTGGCACAGAACGGCGCCTTGATGAACGCCCACACCGGATCGAAGAAGATCCAGCCGATGATGATCCCCACGATCACGGCGGCCGTCGCGATGAGCAGCCGGTTGCGCAGCTCCCGCAGGTGGTCCATCAACGGCATGCGGGCGTCGGCGTCGGGGTCGGGCTCCGGCCCTTTGCCGCTCGACTTGCCGCTCGACCGTTTCAGCAGCGCCATCTACCAGTCCAAGGTGACGAGGGGACGAGGAGGGAACAGGGTCAGATCTGCTTGTCGGCCTTGGCCGCGGCACGCAGCCTGGCGGCCTGCTCCTCCAGCTGGCGGGCCTGCTCCTCGGCCGACAGCGCCGGCGCCGGCGGGATCTGCTGGGCGGCGGGCTGCGGCTGGGGCTGGGCCTGCACCGTGGTCCGCTGCTCGTCCTCGTCGTCGTCGCGCAGCTTCGCCGTCTCCGACTTGAAGATGCGCAGCGACCGGCCGACGCCCCGCGCCATCTCCGGCAGCTTCTTGGCACCGAACAGCAGGACGAGCACCAGCGCGATGATCAGAAGCTCAGGAACTCCGAGGTTAGACATGTAACGTCCTTACCGGTTAGTGCGTTTGCAGCCATGATGGTACGCCGCCCGGGGGCCGGTCTTCATCCCCCCTGACCCCGCAATCCGGCCGAGTGGGACTCGATCGCCGCCCGCGCCACGGCCACCTCTCTGTTCAGACTACGCGCCGCGGCGGACACCCGCACACCTGCCCAGGCGAGCAATCCCAGGCCGGCCAGGGCCAGCACCGCCGCCACCACGATCCACGTCATGACCGGTGAGCGTACCGGGCCAGCGCCGCGTCGGCCTCCTCACGCACCCGCGCGGCCATCGACGGCGGCGAGACGATCCTGCCCGTGTCACCGAGCCGCAACGCAAGTTTCACCACCCAGTCCTCGTCCCGAGCCCGCAGCGTCACCCGCAGACGGCCCTCGCCGAGCTCCTCGGCCCGCTCGCACGGGTAGTACTCGGCCACCCAGCGTCCCGCGGCGGTGACCTCCAGCTCGACCATCTCGTCGGTGGGCGAGGGCCGGAAGACGCCCTGGGCCACGTCGATCGGCTCGGCCCCGGCGGGCGGGTCGGCGGGCACGTCGAGCACGTCCACGCCGAGCATCCGGTCCAGCCGGAACAGCCGCATGGCCTCCGCCCGGTAGCACCAGCCCTCCAGGTAGGTGCGGCCGTCGGCCACGACCAGCCGCATCGGGTCGACCTCGCGCGGCGTCACCTCGTCGCGGCCGGGCACGTAGTAGCGCAGCGACAGCCGCCGACGGCCGGTCAGCGCCTCGCGGACCCGGGGCAGCGCGTCGGGGGCGGCGTCCACGTCCACCGCGACCTGGCTGCTCACCGAGGACGCGCCCTCGCCCGCGGCCCGCTCCAGCTTGGCCACCACGCGCGGCAGCGCGTCGCCGGGGACCTCGGCCAGCTCCGGCATCGCGGCCAGCATGCGCAGCGCCACGAGCAGCGCGCTGGCCTCGTCGATGCCGAGCCGCAGCGGCCGGGCGATGGTGTCGGCGTTGTCGATGAGGATCTCGCCGCCGTCCCAGGACACGTCGATGAGGTCGCCCGGGGTGTGGCCGGGCAGCCCGCACATCCACACGAGCTGCAGGTCGTCGATGAGCTGCTTCTCGCTCAGCCCGAACACCTCGGCGACCTCGCCCACCTGGGCGCCCGGGTGGGACATCAGGTACGGCACGAGGGCGAGCAGCCTCGGCAGCCGGTCGGCGGAGCCGCTCACGCCGCCCCCTCGCCGGGCGCGGATCCGGTCATGCCGGTCATGCGAGGGCTCCCTTCAGTCTGGCTATGACGGCCTCACGGGCGTCCGGCGGCTCGACGACCTCCACGTCGGAGCCCAGGCTGGCCATCCACCCGGCCAGCCGCTCGGGGTCGGAGAAGGCCAGCTCCGCCTCGTCCCACTCCGCCGGCTCCTCCCGTGCGGGCCGGACGGCGCGGGCGAGCTGGCGCAGCCCCTGGCAGGTGCCCCGGCGCACGAGCACGACCGCCACGCGCTCCTCCATCGTGGACTCCTCCGGGAAGTCCACCATGGCGCGCAGGTCCACGCCCTCGGGCACCTGGACGGCGCCGGGCCGGCCCACGGTGGCGACCTGGCCGGTGATGCGGCTGAGCCGGAAGGCGCGCGGCGCCTGCCGGTCGCGGTCGAACCCGGCGAGGTACCAGCGCCCGCGACGGCTGACCACGCCCCACGGCTCCACGGTGCGGGCCCGGACGCTCTCGCTGCCGGCGCCGCGGTAGTCGAAGCGCACCGCCCGCCGGTCCCGCACGGCCTCCCACAGCGGCGGGAACGCCGGGTCGCGGGTGTCGACGCGCAGCTCCAGCACCCCCGTCTGGCCCAGGCCGCCGACGGTCTCGTCGGTGGCCACCCCGCCGGCGCGCAGCTTCAGCAGGGCGCCCGAGGCGGCCTCGGCCAGGCTCGCGCGCTGCCACACCTGGGCGGCCAGGCCCAGGACGGCCGCCTCGTCCGGCTCCAGGGTGATCTCGGGCAGCTCGTACGACTCGCGCCGGATGCGGTAGCCGGGCTCGTCCTCCCAAGGGTCGCGCACCACGTCGATGGGGATGCCGATCTCGCGCAGCTCGTTCTTGTCGCGCTCGAACATCCGCTGGAACGCCTCGTCGCCGTCGCGGTCGTAGCCGGGCACCGCGTGGCGGATCTGCTCGGCCGACAGGGGACGGCTGGTGGCGAGCAGGCAGATCACCAGATTCAGCAACCGCTCGGTCTTACGGCGCGACATCTGCCTCACTCCTCCTTCATCGACGCTACCCTGCCCCCGTGATCAGATGGCGCAAGGGCGAGGTCGTGCGGATCCGCCGCGAGTGGCCGGGAGCGGTGGAGCTGGACGTCGCCGTGCCCGAGGGGCGGTGCCGGGCGCTGGCCTATCCGGCTCTGGTGGGCCGCCCGGAACCCGGCGACGAGGTGCTGCTCAACACGACGGCACTCGCGATGGGTCTCGGTACGGGAGGTTACGCCATGGTGGTGGCCGTCCCGAACCGTTTACCGGAAGATCCCCAAGGGCCGGGGCACCTGGTGAAGGCGCGCTACACCCCGATGCAGGCGACGGTGCTCGGCGCGGACGAGCAGGACTCCCCTCATCACGAGGTCCTGCGCGAGGCGGACTCGGTCGACGGGATGCCCGTGGTGGTGGCCGACCTGCACTCGGCACTGACGCCGATCCTGTGCGGCCTGTACGAGGCGGTGCCCGGGGGCGCGGGCGGCGGCGTGCGGGTGGCGTACGTGATGCAGGACGGCGGGGCGCTGCCCGCGTGGTTCTCGATGGCGTGCGCGACGCTGCGGGAGATCGGCTGGCTGGCCGGGGTGGTGACGGTCGGGCAGGCGTTCGGCGGCGACGTGGAGGCGGTGACCACGCACACCGGGCTGCTGGCGGCCCGGCACGTGCTGGAGGCCGACGTCGCGATCGTGGCCCAGGGTCCCGGCAACCTCGGCACGGGCACGCGGTGGGGCTTCTCCGGCGTGTCGGCGGGCGAGGCGGTCAACGCCGCCGCCGTGCTGCTCGGCCGGCCGGTGGCGGCGCTGCGGGTCAGCGAGGGGGACCGCCGTGAGCGCCACCTCGGCGTGTCCCACCACTCGCTGACCGCCTACGGCCGCGTGGCGCTGGCGCGCGCCCGCGTGCCGGTGCCGCTGCTGCCGGGCGAGTTCGGCGAGCGCGTCCGCGACCAGGCCGAGCTGCTGGCCGTACGGCATGAGCTGGTGGCCGTGCCGGTGGACGGCCTGCACGAGGCGCTGCGCGACTCGCCGGTGCGCCTGTCGACGATGGGGCGGGGCCTGGAGGAGGACCTGGCCTACTTCCTGGCCTCGGCGGCGGCGGGCAGGCTCGCGGCCTCGCTGCTCTCGTAGGGCTCCTGGAAGGTGAACGCCTCGGGGCCGGGCCCGTGGGCCTTGAGGCGTTCCAGGCGCTCCATCCCCTCGGCCAGGGTCGGGATGTACCCCTCGGGCACCCACCACAGCACCGCGTACGGCTCCGCGATGCGCAGGAACCACTCCCTGCGCCGGCGCAGCACGCCCAGATGGGCGCTGCGGTAGACGAACGACCACAGGGCGTCGACGGACTCCCACAGCGAGAAGGTGACCACCAGGTGGTCGCCGTAGTCGTGCGTGATCGTGGCCGTCGGGTCCTCCTCGCTCTCCTTCATCCGCCACACGAAGCCGGGGGCGCTGTCGGCGAGGTCGTTGATCGGCTCCAGGAGCTCGACGAAGGAGGCGAGCTCGGGCCCGTCGATGGGCGCGCGCAGATGGGCGACATTGAGCTGGGCGAGATGCATGGCGCTCAGCACACCACGCCTCGCGCTTCTATGTCAATCTTCATTTGTTTTAGAAGGCCGAGGCGGATCGGCGAGGGAGACGCAGCACTCCCCCGGCCGGGGATCCAGCTCGGCCCGCTCCGGGCGGTCGCCCAGGCCCTCCAGGAGGCCCTGGCACAGCGCGAGGTTCATCGAGCACACCAGCAGAGGCTGCTCCTGTGACAGCGCGTGGAAGGGGCAGTTGCGCAGGCGCAGCCTGCCCGCTTCGGTGTACGGCTCGTAGCCCCGATCGCGCAGCACCGCCTCCAGGGGCTCGCCCCGGTGGCCACGGGCCATCCGGGCGCCCGCCGCCCTGGCCGCCTCCTCCGCCCGCTCCTCGGCGCCCAGCGCGTCCACCACGCCCGCCAGCACGGAGGCCAGCACGCCGTAGTCGCGCGGCGGCAGGCTCACCGACCGCTCCCCCGAGGCCCGCCGGTACACCTTCGCCGGGCGCCCGCTGCCCGGGCCGCGCCGCTCCTGCTGCCTGAACCCGCTCTCCAGCAGACCGGCCTCGACCAGCTTGTCGAGGTGGTGGCCGGCGAGGGTCCTCGACACCCCGGCGGCCTCCGCCGCCTCGCCCCGGCCCACCTCGCCACCGCCGCCCGCCACGGCCTCGTACAGGCTGCGCCGCACAGGGTCGTGCAGCAGGGACAGGGCCTCAAGGTGGTCTTCGCGCACAGCCGGAGTCTAGGCCGCGCCGGCGCCCTCCCCGGACGCCGGTGCGGCCCGCTCACCTACGTCAGTAGGCCGACAGGACGTCCACCACGAACACGAGCGTGCTGTTGGCCGGGATGCCCTGCTGCTCCTGCGCGCCGTAGCCCAGGTCCGGCGGGATGCTCATCACCACGCGGCTGCCGACCGGCACGCCCACGAGGCCCTTCTGCCAGCCCTGGATGACCCCGGACAGCGGGAACGACGCCGGCTGCCCCTTGGCCCAGCTGGAGTCGAACTCCTTGTCGGTGCCCCAGATCTTGCCGGTGTAGTGGACGGTCAGGGTGTTGGCCGCCTGCACCTTCTGGCCGGTGCCCTGGATCAGCGTCTTGACGACGAGCTCCTTCGACGGCTTCTCACCGGTCTTGGTGGTCAGCGTCGGGGCCTTGTCACCGCCGGGGCTGACGACCTTGACGCCCTTGATGCTGTCGCCGGTCTCCTTGCCGGCGGCGGCCTTCAGCGGCTCGGGCGGCGCGCCGACGACGTCGATGACGAACACCTTGGTCGGCTGGGCGGCCTGCGTCTGCTGCGCCTGCTGCTGGGCGGAGTCGGCCGCCATCACGGCCAGCAGCCGGCCGCCGTGCTTGACCTTCGAGAAGCCGTCGCGCAGCACCTGCGGGAGCTGGTCGGTGACCGGGATGGTCTCCGGCTGCTTGGTGTCGTAGGAGGAGCCCTGGAAGGCGTTCTGCTTGCCGTCCCAGTTGTAGACGGTCAGGTTGACGATGACCTGGCCGCCCGTCTTGACCGCCGGGCCGGTGCCCGGGGCGATCACCTCGTACGACGACTTGGTGGCGGGCGTGCCCGAGATCGTCACGGTGGGCTTGACGCCCACGTTCCCGGTGACCTTCACGCCCGCCGAGCCGCTTCCGGCCCCGTCGGAGCTGGAAGCGGTACTCGGGGCGTCGGAGCCGCACGCGGCGGCGAAGAAGATCAAAGGCACGGCGGCCAGGACGGCCAGGGCGCGGCGCATGGAGTTCCCTCGGTGGCGACAGCAGATTCGCGTCACCCTATCCGACCGTCGGGTAGGGCCGAGGTAAACCAGCGGGTAAAGCGGCTACATCCCGGCGATGAGCTTGTCCACCCGCTCGTCCACGCTGCGGAACGGGTCCTTGCACAGCACGGTGCGCTGCGCCTGGTCGTTCAGCTTCAGGTGGACCCAGTCGACCGTGAAGTCGCGCCGCTTCTCCTGCGCCTTGCGGATGAACTCGCCGCGCAGCCGCGCCCTGGTCGTCTGCGGCGGCACCGACTTGGCCTCGAAGATCTTGAGGTCGGACGCCACCCGCTCCACCGAGCCGCGCTTCTGCAGCAGGTAGTACAGGCCGCGCTTGCGGTGCACGTCGTGGTAGGCCAGGTCGAGCTGCGCCACCCTCGGCGAGGACAGCGGCAGGTCGTACTTCTTGCGGTAGCGCTCGATGAGCTGGTATTTCGTCACCCAGTCGATCTCGCGGGCCACCAGGTCGAGGTTGCCCGTCTCGACCGCGGTCAGCGTGCGCTCCCACAGCTCCAGCACCCGCTGGGCGACCGCGTCGCCGCCGCGCCGCTCGACGAAGTCCTTCGCCTTCGACAGGTACTCCTGCTGGATCTCCAGGCTCGACGCCTCGCGGCCGTTGGCCAGGCGGACCCTGCGGCGGCCGGTCATGTCGTGCGAGACCTCGCGGATGGCCCTGATCGGGTTCTCCAGCGACAGGTCGCGCATCACGGTGCCGGCCTCGATCATGCGCAGCACCAGGTCGGTGGCGCCGACCTTGAGCAGCATGGTCGTCTCGCTCATGTTCGAGTCGCCGACGATGACGTGCAGGCGGCGGAACCGCTCGGCGTCGGCGTGCGGCTCGTCGCGCGTGTTGATGATCGGCCTGCTGCGGGTGGTGGCGCTGGAGACGCCCTCCCAGATGTGCTCGGCCCGCTGCGACACGCAGTAGACCGCGCCGCGCGGCGTCTGCAGCACCTTGCCGGCGCCGCAGATGATCTGCCGCGTCACGAGGAACGGGATGAGCACGTCGGCCAGCCGGCCGAACTCGCCGTGCCGGCCGACGAGGTAGTTCTCGTGGCAGCCGTACGAGTTGCCGGCGGAGTCGGTGTTGTTCTTGAACAGGTAGATGTCGCCCGCGATACCCTCTTCGCGCAGCCGCTTCTCGGCGTCGACGAGGAGGCCCTCGAGGATCCGCTCCCCGGCCTTGTCGTGGGTGACGAGCTCGATGACGTTGTCACACTCGGGTGTTGCGTACTCAGGATGGCTGCCCACGTCGAGGTACAGGCGTGCGCCGTTGCGGAGGAAGACGTTGCTCGATCGGCCCCAGGACACGACCCGCCGGAACAGGTAGCGCGCGACCTCGTCGGGCGACAGCCTGCGCTGTCCCCGGAACGTGCAGGTCACGCCGTACTCGTTCTCCAGCCCGAAGATGCGACGATCCATCACCTCACACTATGCCCACGGATCGGCTCGCGGGAGGGATCTTCGGCGTGTTTTGCCGCCCCACGCCCTTCCGGCCCCCCGCCCACCCGCTTCGTCCCACCCTGACCCTCCACGTCCCCGCCGTCACGCGTCGCGGCCCCTCTCGCGTCCGGCGACTCCACACCCCCGTCCTGCCCTCGGCATCCGCACGCGACCCCCTGTGGGCCCGCCGCCGTTCCAGGGCCGCCCGGATACGGGAACGCCGCCTCCTCCCGGGTGGGAGGGGCGGCGCGTCACGGCTGTCCTGGACGACGGCCCGCGAGGAGGTCAGGGGGTGTAGATCTCCTGGACCTTGACGATCTGACCCTTGTAGACGGTGATCAGGGACGCCTGGCCGTTCTTCTTGTGCCGCTTGAGCAGCACCGAGCGGGAGCAGCGCTGGTCGCCGAGCCCGGTGGAGCGGCTGACCGTCATCTGCGACATGGTGGCCTTGCAGCCGAACGCCGACAGGTACACGACGTCCTTGGCGACGGGCGAGGCGTAGGCCGTCACGTCACCCTCGGGCGGGCCGACGAAGAAGCCCTCGGTCCGGGTGCCCTTCTTCCACTTGATCGGCTCGTACTCGGCGACACTGCCACGGACCACGGTGATCCATCCGCGCAGGATGCCGTCGTGCCGCGAGCGGATGCCCTTGGTGAAGTCGTGCTTCGGGTCGGCCTGGAAGGTCGTCCCGAAGATCTTCGGGGCCTTGAAGTCCGGAATCGGCCGCCGAGCCGCGACGGCCTCGAAGGGGGCGGTGGAGGCGCCGGTGAGGGCACCCGTGGAAGTGCCCGTCGAGGCGCCCGTGGAAGTGCCTGTGGAAGTGGACGCCCCGGCGGCCGCGCCGGAGGTCAGGACCAGGGCCGCGGTGGCGCCGCCCGCGAGAAGCGTACGCAGGGAAGTCTTCACGGACAGATGAGATCCTGCGCCTCCCGCCGGAGTTCGACCCATCAATGGTGACATAGGTCACATTCTCCGGCGGGGGGCGTTCACCGGCCGGGTCAGATCAGCTCGTACACCACGTTGACGATCACGGACACCGACGACTCGCCGGGGCTGACGAACGCACCGTCGGCCATCGCGTACTGCCGTGTCGGCGCCTCGGCCTGCTCGTCCATCCGCACGACCCGGCCCACGTGCCGGCCGGCCAGCGCCGCGAGCTGCCGCGCCTTGGCCAGCGCGTCCCGGTAGGCCGCCGCCCGCGCCTGCTGCACGAGCGTCTCACCCTTGGAGATCTCGAACGTGACGCCGTTGATCTGCACCTCGTCGCCGACGGCCGCGACGGCGTCGATGACGGCGTCGGCCCGCGACAGGTCGCGCAGCAGCACCTCCACGCCCTGGGAGGCCCGGTAGCCGACCACCTGGGCGCCGTCCTTGTACTCGGCGCCGAGGGTGAGGTTCTCGGTCCGCAGGTCGTTCACGGAGATCCCGGCGCCCTGGACGGCGGCGGCGAGCCGGGCCCGCGTGGCCTTGGCGGCGCTGAACGCGGCGGCGGCGCGGTCACGGCGCACCTCGACGCCGACGCTGAGCCGCATGACGTCGGGCGGCGCCTGGACGGTTCCGCGTCCGACGACGGTGAGCTGCGCCGGCTCCCCCGGCCACGTGCCGGCCGTACGCGAGGAGACGCCGGACGCCCCCGAGACGTGAGGAGCCGTACGCGAGGAGACGCCGGGCGATCCCAGGGCGTGGGGGGACGGACGTGAGGAGGCGCGGGAGGACGGCCCCGGGGAGGCGGGACGTGGCGTGCGGGCGACGGCCCCGTGGGACACGTGCCCGGCGGGCCGGGAGGCGTGCGGGGTGGCGGGGCGGGCGAGGGAGGGAGACTCCGGCTTGGGCCCGGCGGACGCGAGCGCGGGGACGGCCTGCGCTCCCAGGAGGACGAAGGTGGCGGAGGCCACGACGGCACTCAGTTTGATCATGGGGTCATGGCAGCACCCGGCAGCCCGGCCGCCCCGCCGCCGACACCCGGCCCGCCCGACATTTGACCGAACCCGGCGGCCACGGGGATGGCACCGGGCCGTCCCTTTACCGACGCCCACCGGTCCCGCCGCATATGCCCGCACAGAAGCCCGGCCGTTCTGCCCATCCGCCCGTTCTGCCCATCGGGCCCTCAGCCCATCCGCCCGTTCTGCCCATCCGCCCGCCCGCTTGCCCGCCCACACACGCGGGCGCTGGGGTTCAGGGGCCGTCGGATGCCGAGCGGCTGGGATGCGGGCAGCTGGGAGGCGGGAGGCGAGCGACTGGGAGGCGGGCGGTTGGGAGGCGAGCGACTGGCAGGCGGGCGGCTGGGAGGTAAGCGACGCCGACGGCCTCCACGGCGCGTGGAGGTCGTCGGCGCGGGTGGGGAATGCCGCCGGGATCGCTACAGCGGCGAGGAGCCGTCGTCGATGTCGCCGTCCGGACCCGTGGGCGGCGGGGTGCCGCCGGACGGGGGCGTCGGGCCGGTGGCCGGGGCGGCGGGGCCGGTCTCCGCGGCGGGCTCCCCGGAAGGCTCCCCGGCGGGGCCGGTGGTGTCAGGAGACGCCTGCGACAGCAGCCGCTCCAGGCGGGCGGCCGGCAGCCGGAGGAACTTGCGGTGCTCCCGGTTGCGGTCCAGCACCGCCACCTCGAGCTGCCCCATCGGCGGTCGCTCGCCCCCCGGCTCGGTCAGCGCCGCCATCGCGACCTCCAGCGCGTCGGCCAGCGGCATGCCCTCTCGGTAACGCTCCTTCAGCCGCGTCGACACCGCCTCCGCCTGCCCGCCCATCGCCGCGAAGCCGTGCTCGTCGAACACCGAGCCGTCGAACGTCAGCCGGTAGATCGCGTCACCGTCGGCGGCGTCGCCCACCTCGGCCACCACGACCTCCACCTCGAGCGACTTGATCGACTCGGTGAAGATACGGCCCAGGTTGGAGGCGTACAGGTTGGCCAGGCCGCGGCCGGTCACGTCGGAGCGGTCGTAGGTGTAGCCGTTGATGTCGGCGTAGCGGATGCCGCCGAGCCGCAGCTCCTCGAACTCGTTGTAACGGCCCACCGCCGCGAAGCCGATGCGGTCGTAGATCTCGCTGATCTTGTGCAGCGCCCGCGACGGGTTGGGCGCCACGAACAGGATGCCGTCCTCGTACTGCAGCACGACGACGCTGCGGCCCCGCGCGATGCCCTTGCGCGCGTAATCCGCCTTGTCCCGCATGATCTGCTCAGGGGACGCATATCCGAAAGGCATGGACACCGTGATGGTCCTTTCTATCGCAGCGGGGCGATGGGGCCGTCAGGAGAGATCAGCCGGGCCTCGAGCATCTGCTCGACGTAGCCCGACACCTGCTCATCCGTCAGCCGGCGGAAGCCGTCGGCGTCGATCACCGACACGATCGGCCAGATCTTGCGCGTCACGTCCGGCCCGCCGGTCGCCGAGTCGTCGTCGGCCGCGTCGTACAGCGCCTGGATCAGCGTCATCACCATGTCGTCGGCCGAGGCCCCGTCGCGGTAGAGCTTCTTCAGCGAACCACGCGCGAAGATCGAACCCGACCCGATCGCGTCGAACCGCTCACGCTCGTACGGGCCGCCCGCCACGTCGTAACTGAAGATCCGCCCCTCGTCGCGGTCGGGATCGTAGGCCGCGAACAGCGGCACCACCACCAGCCCCTGCATCGCCATGCCGAGGTTGCCGCGGATCATCGTGGCCAGGCGGTTGGCCTTGCCCGCCACCGAAAGGGTGCGGCCCTCCATCTTCTCGTAGTGCTCCAGCTCCACGCGGTAGAGGCGGGCCATCTCGATGCCGGTGCTGGCCGTGCCCGCGATGCCCATGCAGGAGTAGTCGTCGGCCCGGAAAACCTTCTCCACGTCACGCTGGGAAATGATGTTGCCGGAGGTCGCCCGGCGGTCACCCGCCATCACCACGCCGCCCGCGAAGGTCGCGGCGACGATCGTGGTCGCGTGGGGAACCTGGTCACCGATCGGGGTGGCGAGGACCTTGTCACGCTGCGGCAGGATGTCAGGCGCGTACCCCGCGACGAACTCCGTGAACGAGGAACTCCCGGTGTTGTGGAAAAGGTGGTTCACCAAGCCGGCGGGCAGATCCCTGTGCGATGCCACGCGACTCCCTCCCAAAGGTCAGTGTTCCTAGAGCGACCCTACTCATGTTGTGTTGCTGTCTGCACTTCCCACGATCAGCTCACGGCGAACCGGTCACCAGATCGTTTCTTTACACTCGCCAGAGCACCGGCCCCTCCCCCCCCGACGCGGCGGCCGCCGCCGGGCACGAAACGGGCGTCAGCCCTCTGAGCGGGACATACTTGCAGCATGTCCACCGGGCCCACCGACTCGACGGGATCCACCGGATCCGGCCGCGACTGGATCCTGCACGTGGACCTCGACCAGTTCATCGCCGCCGTGGAGCTGCTGCGCCACCCCGAGCTGCGCGGCCGGCCCGTCGTCGTGGGCGGCTCCGGCGACCCCACAAAGCCGCGCACCGTGGCCGCCACCGCCACCTACGAGGCCCGCGCGTACGGCGTCCACTCGGGCATGCCGCTGCGCACCGCCCTCAGACGCTGCCCCGACGCCGTCTTCCTGCCCGCCGACCGGCCCGCCTACGAGGCCGCCTCCGAGCGGGTCATGGCCACGCTGCGCGGCCTCCCCATCCGCCTGGAGGTCTGGGGATGGGACGAGGCGTTCGCCGGCGCCCGGACCGACGACCCCGAGGCCCTGGCCGCCGAGCTCCAGCGGGCCGTCCTCACCGCCACGGAGCTGACCTGCTCGGTCGGCATCGGCGACAACAAGCACCAGGCCAAGCTGGCCTCCGCCTTCGCCAAGCCCGCCGGGATCTTCCGGCTCACCACCGACACCTGGCGGGAGGTCATGGACGACCGGCCCACGGACGCCCTCTGGGGCATCGGGGCCCGGACCGCCGGGAAGCTCGCGGACCTGGGCCTGCACACGGTCGCCCAGCTGGCCGCCGCCGACCCCGCCGAGCTGGCCCGCCGCTTCGGTCCCACCAACGGCCCCTGGTACCGCTACCTCGCCCTCGGCCACGGCGAGTCGGAGATCGTCACCACCCCGTGGGTGCCGCGCGGTCACAGCCGCGAGACCACCTTCCCCCACGACCTCACCGACGCGGCCGACATCGCCGCGCACGTCGCCACCCTCGCCGGACAGGTCGCCTCGGACGCGGCCGCCGAGAACCGCGCCGCCGTCCGCGTCTCCGTCAAGGTGCGATTCGCCCCGTTCCTCACCCGCACACGCCAGACGAAACTCGCGGCACCGACCACGGACCCCGCCGAGCTGACCCGCGTCGCCCTCGCCGTCCTCGGCCGGTTCGACCTCACCCGCCCCGTCCGCCTGCTCGGCGTCGGCGTCGAGTACGCCCCACCCGACGGCGAACAGGCCCCCTACACCCTCACCACCCTGGAATAGAACTCCGACCAGGCATCCTCATCCACCTGCTCCAGCCGCGCGAACTCCTCAGGGGACAGCTCCACCTCGGCGTAGCACTCAGCCTCCTCGGGCGTGGCCGCCTCCACGTAGGCCAGAGCCCGCCGCACCACCCCGGCGTCGTCCCGGAACTGCCCGATCCCCGTATTGCACGGCAGGCAGAGCGCGAAGCGGACATCACCCGTACGGTGACAATGATCGACATGCTCCGGCGGGCGGTCCCAGCACACCACGCACAGCCCGAACTGGTCGGCGATCATCCGCTCGACGTCCTCGTGCCGCACCCCGTAACGCTGCGACAGGTGGTACGACCTCGTCCGGGCCACCTCCCCGCCCGGCCGCCCCTGCGGCGGCACCACGAACTCGGGCCGAAACCCCCATCCATCGAGATAGAAGGCGGCCAGCTCCAGCAGCACGGTGTTGTCGCCGAAGTGCCCCAGTCCGTTGTTGCAGTTGAAGCACAACACGCCGCGCACCCGCCCGCTGCTGTGGCAGTGGTCGACGAACGTGCCCGGTACGGCACGGCAGATGGCGCACAGACCGCCCTGTTCCGCCAGCATGCGGTCGAAGTCAGCCTCGGTGATGCCGTAGCGGTACTTCAGCAGATAATTCCGCTCGCTGCCGTGGTTTCTGATCTTGTTGTCGAGCATCACCCGGGCATGGCACGGCTTGCAGTACGAGGTCAGCCCGTCCTTGCTGGATCGGTTACTGCCGAACTCGGCATGTGCCTTGATCTCTTCGCACCTCGGACAGTACTTGTGGCCGGGGGGCGGCACCACCCGCTCACGCACGACCTTGCCCTGTTCGGCCTTGCGCTTGCGGTAGCTCCGGGTGGAGCGGACCTGGAAGCAGGGCTTGCAGTAGCGCGCACGGCCATCGGCCATGCGCTTGTTGAGCCCGAACTCGGAGAGCGTCTTGACCTCCCCGCAGTCCGGGCACCGCTTCAAGCCCTCATCGCTTTCCACACTCTTGCCCTACTTTGCCCGTCCGTTTCGTCCTACTGTCCGCCCTTTTGGACGTAACTGCGCACGAACTCCTCTGCGTTCTCTTCGAGAACTTCGTCGATTTCGTCCAGGATGGCGTCGACGTCGTCCGTCAGCTTCTCCTGGCGCTCCTGGACGTCGGGCGCCGCCGACGCCTCGGTCTCCTCGACCTCGCCCTCACGCCGGCCGGCCTGCTTCTGACCTCCGGAGTCCCTGTTCGCCATGTCGTACCTCCACTCGGGGGACTGCCTCTTGAGGCATATCTTCCCCGAACCGGGCGACATTTCGCGCCGAAGGACCGGCGATCTTGCCGGTTTGTCTGGATAGCTGTACTATCCAATACGCCCCAGACGCTCTGCCAGGAGGTTTCCCGTGTCCCCCGCGTCCCTGACCATGGCCGGTGTGCTGCTCATCACCGTGCCGACGATCGCCTTCGGCGGCGTCACCCTGCTGAAGTTCCTCATGCGCGGCGTGCCGGGCTACGTCGACAACCCCGTGCGGCGCGGTCTGTGGCGGGCCGGGCACGCCCACGCCGGCGTGCTGGTGCTGTTCAGCCTGGTGGCCATGCTCTACGTGGACCAGACCGGCCTGTCGGAGGGCCTGAAGTGGCTGGTGCGGGTGCTGATCGTGGCCGCGCCCATCCTGATGCCCCTGGGCTTCTTCCTGTCGGTGATCAGGCCGGGCGACACGAAGCCGAGCCGCCTGATCGGGCTGACCGTCGCGGGGGGCGCCTGTCTGGCCGTGGGCGCGCTGTCGCTGGGCGTGGGCCTGCTGATCTGAGCGGCCGTCGCCTTTACGTCGTAGATCAAAAGAGCGGCGTCCCGGACGAGGGCCGGGGACGCCGTAGAAGTGCCGGTGGGAGGGTCAGTCGCCGCCGGTGAGGGCGGCGACCAGGTCGGCCGCGGTGCGGCAGCGGTCGAACAGCTCGCCCACGTGCGCCTTGGTGCCGCGCAACGGCTCCAGGGTGGGGACGCGCTGCAGGGACTCGCGGCCGGGGATGTCGAAGATGACGGAGTCCCAGGAGGCCGCGGCGACCGACTCGCTGTACTGGCGCAGGCAGCGTCCGCGGAAGTAGGCCCGGGTGTCGGTCGGCGGGTTCTCCACGGCGCGCTGGACCTCGTCCTCGGTGACGAGGCGCTGGATGCGCCCGCGCGCGACGAGGCGGTTGTAGAGGCCGCGGTCGGGCCGGATGTCGGAGTACTGGAGGTCGACGAGCTGGAGCCTGGAGTGGGACCAGGGCAGGTTGTCGCGGGTGCGGTAGCCCTCCAGCAGCTCCAGCTTGGCGACCCAGTCGAGCTCGCGGGACAGCTGCATGGGGTCCTCGGCCAGGCGGGTGAGGACGGACTCCCAGCGGTCGAGGATGTCCTTGTTCATCTCGTCCTGGGCGGTGCCGCGCTCCTCGACGTACTTGCGGGCCTGGTCGAGGTACTCCATCTGCAGCTGGACCGCGGTGAGCCGGCGACCGTCGCGCATGGAGATCTCGTAGCGGCAGGTCGGGTCGTGGGAGACGGCGCGCAGCGCCTGGACCGGGTTGTCGACGGCCAGGTCGCGGGTGATGAAGCCGTCCTCGATCATGGCGAGGACGAGCGCGGTGGTGCCGAGCTTCAGGTACGTCGAGATCTCGGACATGTTGGCGTCGCCGATGATGACGTGCAGCCGCCGGTACTTCTCCGGGTCGGCGTGGGGCTCGTCGCGGGTGTTGATGATGGGGCGTTTGAGCGTGGTCTCCAGCCCGACCTCGACCTCGAAGAAGTCGGCGCGCTGGCTGATCTGGAAGCCCTCGCCGCGGGAGTCCTGGCCGATGCCGACCTTGCCGGCTCCGACGACCACCTGACGGCTGACGAAGAACGGGGTGAGGTGGCGGACGATGTCGGCGAAGGGGGTGGAGCGCCGCATGAGGTAGTTCTCGTGGCAGCCGTACGAGGCGCCCTTGGCGTCGGTGTTGTTCTTGTAGAGCTGGATGGGCGCGTTGGACGGGATGGCGGAGGCGCGCTGCGCCGCGTCGTACATGACCCGCTCGCCCGCCTTGTCCCAGAGGACGGCGGCGCGGGGGTTGGTGCACTCGGGCGTGGAGTACTCGGGGTGGGCGTGGTCGACGTAGAGGCGGGCGCCGTTGGTGAGGATGACGTTGGCCAGTCCGAGGTCCTCGTCGGTGAGCTGGCTGGGGTCGGCGACCTCTCTGGCGAGGTCGAACCCGCGGGCGTCGCGGAGGGGGTTCTCCTCCTCGAAGTCCCAGCGGGCCCTGCGCGCGCGGGCCGCCGAGGCCGCCAGATAGGCGTTGACCACCTGCGAGGAGGTCACCATCGCGTTGGCGCCCGGCTGACCTGGTACGGAGATGCCGTACTCGGTCTCGATGCCCATCACCCGACGCACCGTCATGCAGCACCCTCTGTTCGTCCGGATCTGCCTATCCGCCGTTTATATGCCCGAGCCTATGCCCTTCACAGTGCCCCAGGGTCACAGAGTTATGGCACCGACGCCTTTTCCACCTGTACGGCCGGGGCCGGTCGGGCCGGTGAGTGGCGGCGTGGCTTGAGCAGACGCTGGATCGGGCGTTCGGCAAAGGTGTAGACGAGATACGACAGGAGGATCGCCGCGAGCGCGGTCACGGTCGCGGTGAGCCATGGGGGCAGGCTGCCGGTCAGGCGCGGGACGAGGGCGACCGCGACGGCGGAGTGGAGCAGGTACAGCGGGTAGGTGGTCGCGCCGAGCGCGGTGAGGACCTTGGACGGCTTGAGCCGGAGGAGGCCGAGGGCGACGAGCGCCATCACGGCGAAGACGAGGGTGATGGTGATGATCACGGAGACGTCGGTCACCGGCATGTTCTTGAATCCGGCGACCTTGATGCGGCCGTGGACGCGTTCGAGGGCGGAGTGGAGGGACATGGCCCATCCGGCGACGACGTAGAGCCAGGGTAACCAGGCGCTGCCGCGCTTGTGGATGAGGTAGAGGGCCATGCCGGCGACGAAGTAGGGGGCGTAGCGGGGCATGACGAACTCGTTGAGGAGGTCGTTGCCGAGCAGTTCGGCGCCGAGGGCCGCGGCGAGCCAGACGCCGCCGAGGACGAGCACCCGCCCGTAGGTCACGCCGATGATGACGAGGATCGCCATGATCAGGTAGAAGCGGAGTTCGGCCCAGAGCGACCAGTAGACGCCGGCGGCGTCGGTGACGCCGAACAGCCGCTGGAGCATGGTGGCGTTCACGGCGTACTCGCCGGGGGTGAGCTTGGGGTCCAGCGCTTTGGCGCCGGTGAGGCCGTACAGGGCCGCGACGGCCGCCAGGCTCAGCCAGTACGCCGGGTAGAGGCGGACGAGCCGGGAGCGGGCGAAGGCGCCCAGGGAGCGGCCCCAGGCGCTCATGAGGATGACGAAGCCGCTGATGACGAAGAACAGCTCGACGCCGAGGATGCCGAGCCCGGCCAGGGGCGCGACGGCGGGGAACAGCTCGGCGGGCCGGTCGCCCCACACGGAGGCGTAGGCGACGAGGTAGTGGAAGGCGAGCACGGCCAGGGCGGCGGCGAAGCGCAGCAGGTCGAGCTCGGCCAGCCGGCCGTCCCCCCGGGCATGGCGCGGCCGGTTGCTGAGATGCACGACCCTTGGACGTCACGTCGATCACTTCGGTTCCCGCGGTAACAGCTTTCACAGACCGGCGCGGGGCGGAATGCGAGAGGGGCGCGCGGGTGACCCGCGCGGCCCTCTTCGAGGTGACGGGACGCGACTACAGGTACTGGCCGGTGTTGGCGACGGTGTCGATGGACCGGCCGGCTTCGGCGCCCTGCTTGCCGGAGACGAGCGTGCGGATGTAGACGATCCGCTCGCCCTTCTTGCCGGAGATGCGGGCCCAGTCGTCGGGGTTGGTGGTGTTGGGCAGGTCCTCGTTCTCGGAGAACTCGTCCACGCAGGCCGTGAGCAGGTGCTGCACCCGCAGGCCCTTCTGGCCGCTTTCGAGGAACTGCTTGATGGCCATCTTCTTGCCCCGGTCGACGATGTTCTGGATCATCGCTCCGGAGTTGAAGTCCTTGAAGTACAGGACCTCCTTGTCGCCGTTGGCGTAGGTCACCTCGAGGAAGCGGTTCTCCTCGCTCTCGGTGTACATGCGCTCGACGACGCTCTGGATCATGCCGTGGATGGTCGCCTCGCGGGAGCCGCCGTGCTCGGAGAGGTCCTCCGGGTGGAGCGGCAGGCCGGCCACGAGGTACTTGGAGAAGATGTCCTTGGCCGCTTCGGCGTCCGGCCGCTCGATCTTGATCTTGACGTCCAGGCGGCCGGGCCGCAGGATCGCCGGGTCGATCATGTCCTCGCGGTTGGAGGCGCCGATGACGATGACGTTCTCCAGGCCCTCGACGCCGTCGATCTCCGACAGCAGCTGAGGGACGATGGTGTTCTCCACGTCGGAGGACACGCCCGATCCGCGGGTGCGGAAGATCGAGTCCATCTCGTCGAAGAACACGATGACCGGGGTGCCCTCGGAGGCCTTCTCCCGGGCCCGCTGGAAGACCAGGCGGATGTGCCGCTCGGTCTCGCCGACGTACTTGTTGAGCAGCTCGGGGCCCTTGATGTTGAGGAAGAAGCTCTTGCCGGACTGGCCGGTCTTCTCCGCGACCTGCTTGGCCAGGGAGTTGGCGACCGCCTTGGCGATGAGCGTCTTGCCGCAGCCGGGAGGGCCGTAGAGCAGCACGCCCTTGGGCGGGCGCAGCTGGTGCTCGCGGAACAGGTCGGCGTGCAGGTAGGGCAGCTCGATGGCGTCACGGATCTGCTCGATCTGCCGGGACAGTCCGCCGATCTCCTCGTAGGAGATGTCGGGGACCTCCTCCAGCACGAGCTCCTCCACCTCGGACTTGGGGATGCGCTCGTAGACGTAGCCCGAGCGGGGCTCCAGCAGGAGCGAGTCACCGGCTCTGATGGGCTGGCCCACCAGCGAGTCGGCGAGGCGGACGACGCGCTCCTCGTCGGCGTGCGAGATGACGAGGGCGCGCCTGCCCTCGTCGAGGAGCTCCTTGAGCATGACGATCTCGCCGACCTCTTCGTAGCCGAGGGCTTCGACCACGTTGAGGGCCTCGTTGAGCATGACCTCCTGGCCGCGCTTCAGCGAGTCGACGTCGACGGCCGGGCTGACGTTCACCCGCAGCTTGCGGCCGCCGGTGAACACCTCGATCGTGCCGTCTTCTCTGGCCTCCAGGAAGGTGCCGAAACCGGATGGCGGCTGCGCCAGCCGGTCGACCTCCTCCTTGAGGGCGACGATCTGGTCCCGGGCCTCCTTCAACGTGGCGACCAGGCGCTCGTTCTGGCCGGTGACGGCCGCGAGGTTCGCCTGTGCCTCGTGGAGGCGCTCTTCGAGGACTCTGGCCTGACGGGGTGACTCGGCCAGCTTCCGCCTCAGCGCGGTGATCTCCTCTTGGAGGAAGGAGACCTGTGTTGAAAGATCAGCGACCTCCCGTTCGCGCTGCGCGGCTCGAGCCTCTGCATCATCGCGAGCTGCCACGCCCCGTCACCTCCTTCCCAGTCGAGGGCGACTACTTAGGACCTTACCTATCTCGGGCCCCTCCGTAACCTGGCCGGGCAGTGTTCGTAGAGTGACATTCAGTGTTCGGTGAATAATCCTCTGTCGTGCGTTTAATCCTGCCAGCGCGGGAACCCGGCGGCTTGTTCCCGTCTCACGCACCAAAGCATCCCCGTGGCCGAATTGTCATAGTTCCTCGGTGGTTCCCTTCGGTCGTCGGCGACGTGGCGGGGGTGTCACGCCGTCCGCCATGCGGCGGGCGGTGACGAGGAAACCCGTGTGCCCGATCATCCGGTGATCGGGCCGTACGGCGAGTCCTTCGACATGCCAGTCGCGAACCAGGGTCTCCCACGCATGGGGCTCCGTGAAACTCCCGTGATCGCGAATGACCTCGACGGTCTTGGACATCTGCGTCGTCGTGGCCACGTAGCAGCAGATCACTCCCCCGGGTGTCAGCGCCTTGGCGGCGGCGTCCACGCACTCCCACGGGGCCAGCATGTCGAGGATCACCCGGTCCACGTCGACCTCGTCGATCGAGGCCACGAGGTCGCCGACGACCAGCCGCCAGTTGGCCAGCGGCCCGTCCTCCTCGGTGCCGAAGAACTTCTCCACGTTGCCGCGGGCCACGTCGGCGAACTCCTGGCGCCGCTCGTACGAGGTGACGTGCCCCTCGGGGCCGACGGCCCGCAGCAGGAAGCAGGTCAGCGCGCCCGACCCGACGCCGGCCTCGATGACGCGGGCGCCGGGGAAGACGTCGGCCATGCCGACGATCATCGAGGCGTCCTTGGGGTAGATCACGGCGGCGCCGCGCGGCATCGCCAGGGTGTAGTCCTGCAGCAGGTGCCGGAACGCGAGGTACTGGGTGCCGCCGGAGGAGCGCACCACGGAGCCCTCCGGCTGCCCGATCAGCTCGCTGTGGGGGATGGCGCCCTTGTGCGTGTGGAAGACGCCGTCCTGCTTGAGCGTGATCGTGTGGCGCTTGTTCTTGGGGTCGGTGAGCTGCACCTGATCCCCCACCTGGAACGGCCCATGCCTGCGGAAACCCATGGCGGCAAGGTTATAGGGCTTTCGACCGGCCTCTGACGCGCGATATGTATGGGTCATGCTCCCTCGTGCCGTCCTGTCCACCGGTTCCCTCGTCCTGCGCGCCCCCGCGGAGGGCGACGTGGAGGCGATGACCGCCACGGGCGCCGATCCCGTGGCGGCGAGGTTCCTGACCTCGCTGCCTTCGCCGTACACCGAGCGGGACGCCCGCGAGCACCTGGCCGTGGCCGCGCGCAGGTGGGAGGAGGGCGGCGCCGAGTTCACCATCGCGCAGGACGGCGCCTACGCCGGGGGGTTGCGCGTCTCGGCGCCCGACCCGTGGGGGGCGGTCGAGATCGGCTACCTGGTCGCGCCGTGGGCCCGCGGCAAGGGCGTGGCCACGGCGGCCGTGCGGGCGGTGACCGACTGGCTGTTCGACCAGGGCGTCCACCGGGTCGAGCTGCGGGTCGCGGCCGAGAACGTGGCGTCCCTGCGGGTGGCGCTGAAGGCCGGCTTCCGTGAGGAGGGCCGCCGCCGCGACGCCCGGGAGACGCGCGACGGGCGGCTGACGGACGACGTCCTGTTCGGGCGGCTCGCCCTCGACGCGGGCGAGGAGGTGCCGCCGTACCTCCCGCTGCTGGAGGGCGGCGAGCTGACGGACGGCGTGGTACGGCTGGTGCCCATCGAGCTCGGCGACGCCGGGGACTTCCACCGGATGATGGCCCAGCCCAGTGTGGCGGCCTACGCGATGGGGCCGGCGGCCACGCCGGAGGAGATCGAGCGGCGCTGCCGCAACACCGGCTACTGGTGGGTGACGGCCCAGCGGGCGGAGCTCGCGGTCCGCGACGCGGAGTCGGGGGCGTTCGCCGGGCACGTGCAGCTCGCGCACGTGGTGCCGGTCCTGGGGCAGGCCATGGTGGGCTACTCCCTGCTGGAGGAGTTCCGGGGCAGGGGCTTCATGACGCGGACGGTGCGGCTGCTCGTGGACTGGGCGTTCGCGAACACGCCGCTGCACCGGATCACGGCGGGCACGAACGAGCGCAACGGGGCGTCGCACGCGGTGCTGGAGCGGGCGGGGTTCACGCGGGAGTGCGTCCACCGGGAGCTGTTCCCGGCGGCGGACGGCACGCGGGCCGACGACGTCCAGTGGGTACGCCTGCGGCCCCGCTAGCCTGGGCACGCTCCCACATCTGGGCAGAAATCAGACTTTCCCGTTCGGGTCTGGCCAAGCGGCGCGGCGCGGTGAATACTCCGGGTCACCGCACCGGAGACGCGTGCGAAGAGGGCACGCGGTCTCTCCCCCCTCCGCGGAGGGATACACCTCGATGCCTGGCAACCGCGCTCATGTCGTCGTGCACGAACTCATCCGCTCCTTCTCCTGCCCGGACGCGGCGGCGCTGGCCGACCTGCTGGCCCGCGCCGCGGCCGACGTCTCCGGAACGGGGTACGCCGGTCTCGTCCGGGTGGACCCGCTGCGGGAGGCCGCCCGGGTCGTCCACCTGCACGCTCCCCCGGGCGATCCGCTGGGGGTACGGCCATGGCTCGCCGAGCCGGGCGTGCTCAAGCTCCTGACCCTCTCGGCGGGGCAGGTGCGCCTGCCCCGGGACGCCACGGTGGGCGAGCCGGGGTTCCTGGCCACGCCCGTGCCCCTGGCCGCCCGCGAGCAGCTGCACCTCTGGGTGGCCGGGCGGGACTTCGGGGACCACGACGAGCACCTGCTCAGCCGGCTCGCCACGGCCGGAGGACGGGCTCTGGAGGCGGCCAGCGGCCTGGAGGCGGCCGCCCGGCTCCTGCGCGGGGTGCACGCCTTCGGCGCGGGCCGTCCGGCGCCCACGCGATGACGGGGGCGCCGGAGGGTCACGCGGGGCGTCAGCCCCGGTGGGGCTCGAAGCGCATCGTGCGGGACACGCCGACCCGGACCGTCGTGCCCGGGGCGATCGTGACCGGCTCGTTGGGCGGGATGTCGTAGAAGTTGGGATCGCCCGGCGGCTGGATCTGGGTGCCGTTGACCGAGCCGAGGTCGACCAGGTTGACGTCCCAGCCGTCGAGCGCGACCCGCAGGTGGCGGCGCGAGACCGAGCCGTCGGGGCTGGTGACCTTGGCGGGACGGGCGGAGCCGCCGGCCACCTCGGGGGCGCGCTCGGGGTCGCGGCCCAGGAGGTAGTCGGTCTCCAGCGGCAGCGTGGTGCCGTCGTCCAGGACGAGGACGCCGAGCGACGGGCGGGGGCCCTTGTACGGGACGAGGGTGCGCTGCACCAGGGCGATGCCGCAGACCGCGCAGTACGGCGAGCGGGGGTCGTTGAAGTGGTCGTTCTTGCAGTCGACGCCGTAGACGAGCGGGCGGTCGCCGTGCTCGGGCTGCTCCTGCGCGTGCTGACCCGCCTGGCCCTGACCCTGGCCCGGCTGTCCCTGACCCTGCTGGTCGTACGGGCCCTGCTGGTCGAAGGGGCCCTGCTGGTCGTACGGGCCCTGCTGGTCGAAGGGGTCGGACGGCGGTCCGGAGGGCTGGGCGGGCTCGAAGTAGTCGGGCACCGCCGACAGGTGCGCGCCTGGCTGCTGCTCGTACGGCTCGGGCTGCCCCGGCTGGTCGTAGGAGTCGCCGGCGCCGTTGGGAGTGTGCGCGGGCTCGTCGTAGCTCGGGTAGCCGGACTGCGGCTGCTCGTGCGGCGGCTGGAACGGCGAGGCCGGCGACTGCTCGGCCGGCGACGGCGGGTAGCCCGCACCGCCCGCGGACGCTCCGGCGCCGGAGGGCTCCGGCGGCGCGTACGCCGGCGAGGACGTGGGCGAGTGCGCGGCCGGGGCTGCCTGCGGCCCCGACGGCGGTCCCGGCTGGTAGGAGGGCGCCTGCTGCGCGGGCGCCGGCGGCTGGTCGCCCGACATGGGGTAGGGCGGCATGTTGACCGGGGCGCGCTCGGGCGCCGGCGGCTGGACGAGGTCGGGCTCCATGTACAGGCCCGTGTTGGGCAGCTCGCTGGTGAGCGGCCCGGACGGGGCGGGCGCGGCCTGGTCGCCGAAGTCGCCCGCCAGGCCGCCGCCGTGGACCACGCCGCCGTCGAAGCGGACCGCGGGGTGCGGGGTGCCGGCGCCGGGCAGGGTCAGCTCGACCCGCTCGACCGGGCCGCCGATGAGCCGGTCGGCCCAGGTCAGCGAGTCGCTGCCGGCCAGCCTGGTCTGGCCGTCCGCGGTGGTGATGACGGCCGCGGCCGAGCCGCTGACCAGCACGGCGACGCCGCCGTCGCTGACCGGTCCGGCCACCGCGCAGGTGGCGGGGTCGCCCGTCATGTTGGCGGCGAGCACCTGGGCCGCGCGCCTGGCGAGGGCCCGGCCGTCGCCGCCGGAGGCGGCCGTCGAGCGCAACGCCTCGAGCAGGTCGCCGGCCGCGCTCTCGCCCGCGTCGCAGGCGAGCAGCAGCCCGCCGAGGTAGGCGACGAGGCCGTCCCCGGGAAGCGGACGCACCACGCCGAAGCCCTGGTCGGTCATGAGCCCTCCTTCACGCCGACGGTGCTGCGCTCGCGCTCAACGGTGCCCTCGCTGCGCTCGGTCACTCAACTCTCCTCCCCGGAAGCCGGCGACATCACGGCGCCCGCACTGCATTACGGCACCCGCACTGCCGTGCCGGCCACCAGCCCTTACGCGTCCCAGTGGCGGGGCGGCGCCGCGGCGGGGCGGTGCCGATCCGCCGGATCGTCGGATCGTCGGGCCGCGGCGAACCCCTCCGGTCTGTGAGTTCGGCCAAACGGAACACTATCGGCCAGCCGTCGCATCCTCGAATCGCCGGGGTGGGATCGGGCCGGCACGCATCCGGCCTGATCACCAGTTACGACACTAGCCGGGGGATGCCCGTTATTCGAGTGGGACAAATCAGACGCTCGGGCGGGGACACCGGTCGCGGGGGCGGTCAGACGCCGGCGAAGACGCGGTTGACGTCGGCCGTGGCGAGGACGCCGTAGATCTCGCCGGTCCGCTCCACCAGGAGGTACTCCGCCGCGGGGGTCTCCCGCATGGCGTCGATGAGGGGCTCGCCGGTCAGGTCGGCGGCGAGCACCATGGACGGCTCCAGCGACTTGGCCAGGGACGAGACGCTCACCCACGGGCGACGGTGCTCGGGGGTGGCCTGGACGGCGGCCTCGTTGACGATGGCGACGGGCCGGCCGTCGTGGTCGACGACGACGAGCGCGCCGGCCCGCCGCTCGCCGGCCTGGCGCAGCGCCTCGGCCAGCGGGGTGTCGGAGCTGACGGGGATGGCCCGCCGGGCCAGGGCGCGGGCGTCGACCTGCGGGATGCGGGCGCGGATGCGGGCCATGCGCAGCGACTGCGAGGCGCCCATCCAGATGAACGAGGCCAGCACCAGCGGCCAGATCATGCCCGTGGGATCGACCTTCTGACCGTTCATGGTGACCATGGCCAGCGGCGCGAGGACGAGCAGCACGGCCAGGACGCGGCCGCCCCAGGCGGCGGCGATGGTGCCGGTGCCGGGCCGGTGGGTGAGCTTCCACACCCCGGCGCGCAGCATCCGGCCGCCGTCGAGCGGCAGGCCGGGCAGGAGGTTGAAGACGCCGACGATGAGGTTGGACACCCAGAGCTGCCAGATCAGCTCCTGGGGGATGCCGCCGCCGTTGACGAGGTACAGGTCGGCGAGCAGGCCGGCGCCGCCGAGCACCAGCGAGAGCGCGGGCCCCGCCGCGGCGATCATGAACTCCTTGCCCGGCGTGGGCGGCTCCTTCTCGATCTCGGACACACCGCCGAGCAGGTAGAGCGTGATGCGGCGCACCGGCAGGCCGTAGGCCTTGGCCAGGACGCTGTGGGCCAGCTCGTGCAGCAGGACCGAGACGTACAGCAGGACCGCGAAGACGAAGGCGACGGCGTAGGCGGCGGGGGCGTCGAGCTCGGGCAGCGTGCCGCGCACGCGTTCGCCGTACATCCAGGTGATGAAGGCGGCGATGATGAACCACGTCCAGGAGACGTAGACCGGGATGCCGAACGGCCTCCCCATCCTCAGGCCGGAGAACTCCTGCTGGGGACTCTGCTCGCTCACCGAACTCCTCGCCGTCCGTCATAGGGTGCCGCTGCCTCGATGCTACGCGCCGGACGGGGTGATCCCGTTTTCACGGCCCCGTTCTGTCGGGGGATTGACCTAGAGTGCGGTGCATGACGTTGACCGATCCGGTGATCATCGGAGCTCTCTCCCCGTCCCGGGCGGGCGACTTCATGACGTGTCCCCTCCTCTACCGGTTCCGGGTGATCGACCAGTTGCCGGAGCGGCCGTCACAGGCGGCGGTGCGCGGCACGGTGGTCCACGCGGTGCTGGAGCGCCTCTACGACCTGCCCGCGCCCGGCCGCTCGGTCCGGGCGGCTCTGGAGCTGCTGGAGCCCCAGTGGCGGCGGCTGCTCGACGAGGAGCCCCAGTACGCGGAGATGTTCGCCGACGAGGCCGAGCAGGCCGCGTGGCTGGCGCAGGCACGGGGCATGCTGGAGCGCTACTTCACCCTGGAGGACCCGACCAGGCTGGAGCCGGCCGAGCGCGAGCTTTACGTCGAGGCGGTGCTGGAGGGCGGGCTGATGCTGCGCGGCTACGTCGACCGGCTCGACGTCGCGCCGAGCGGCGAGGTGCGGGTGGTCGACTACAAGACGGGCAGCGCGCCGGGGCCCGACTTCGAGGCCAAGGCGCTGTTCCAGATGAAGTTCTACGCGCTGGTGCTGTGGCGGCTGCGCGGCGAGGTGCCGAGGCTGCTCCAGCTCGTCTACCTGGGCGGCGGCGGCGAGGTGCTGCGGTACGCGCCCGACGAGGCCGACCTGCTGGCCACCGAGCGCAAGGTGCGGGCGCTGTGGGCGGCGATCGAGCGGGCGCTGCGGTCGGGCGAGTGGCGGGCGCGGCGCAGCCGGCTGTGCGACTGGTGCGATCACCAGGCGCTGTGCCCGGAGTTCGGCGGGACCCCGCCGCCGGTGCCCGCCCGTCAGCCGGGCGACACGGTGCGCCGCAACCGCCGGGCGGCGACCGACGAGCTCTAGCGGGACCTGGTCACCCGAGCCGGTCCGCCGTGCTCCGGCGGGACCTGGTCACCCGAGCCGGTCCGCCGTGCTCTGGCGGGACCTGACCGCCGGAGCAGGGCCGCCGGAGCGGCGCCGCCGGGCCTGGTCTGCCGCCGGGCCCTGGCCGGCCGCTCTCGGCCCGCCGGTGGCCCATGAGGGCTCTCTGGGGGGAGGTCCGGTTCCTCCCCTGGGAGGAGGTTCGCTGGGCCGCCCGGGCCTACAGTGGCAGGCACCCGCCCCCGTGGTGGGCCGGAGCGGCGACCTCACGCGGGGAGGGTCGCACGTGTCCCAGGGGTTCGCGCCCCGCCACCATCCCCGGAGGCGTCCTGGGAGCCTGTGGTGAGAGTGTGGGGCCGGGCGGGGCCGGGCCGGCGGGTGCTGGTCCGGGACACCCTGCCGGCCGTGCTCGTGGCGGGGGCGTCGGTGGTGCTGTTCGGCGTCCACGGTCGTGGGCAGCTCGGCGGGCCGGGCGTCCCGGTCGAGGGGCTGCGGGAGCCGGACGCGCTCGGGGTGGCGCTCCTGCTGCTGGCGTGCGTGCCCGTCGCGGTGCGCAGGCGATGGCCGCTGACCGGCCTGTGCGCGGCCCTGCTGCCCGAGACGGCCTTGGAGGGACTCGGCTACGGCACGGGACTGACGGGCGTCGCCGGCCTGGTGATGCTGTACTCGGTGGCCGCCTACCGGGGTCTGGCGGTGGCGCTGGGGGGCCTGGCCCTGGCCGTGGTGCTGTACACGGCGTCGATGGCGGCGGGGGCGGGCCCCCCGGCGGCCTGGAGCGGCCACCTGGTGATGATCGTGGCGCTGGTGGCGGTGTGGGGCGTGGGCCGGAGCCTGCGGCTGCGGCGCGCGTACATGGCGGAGCTGAAGGACCGCGCGGCGCGTCTGGAGCGGGCGCGGGCGGCCGACCGGCGGGCGGCCCGCGCCGAGGAGCGGTCCCGGATCGCGCGGGAGCTGCACGACGTGGTGGCGCACCACGTGAGCGTGATGACCGTGCAGGCGTCGGCGGCGCGCCGGGTGCTGGCCTCGGACCCCGAGCTGGCCGGTGAGGCGCTGTCGGCGATCGAGGAGACGGGCCGGATGGCGCTGACCGAGATGCGGAACATCGTCGGGGTGCTGCGGGCGGGCGCGCGGGCGGAGCTGGGGCCGCAGCCGGGCACCCGGGATCTGCCGGCCCTGGTGGAGCAGATGCGGGAGGCGGGGCTGGCGACCGGGCTGACGGTGCAGGGCCCGCCGGGGCCGATCCCCGCCGGTGTGGACCTGGCCGCGTACCGGCTGGTGCAGGAGGGGCTGACGAACGCGCTGCGGCACGCGGGCGCGGGCGCGACGGCGCGGGTGACCGTACGGCACGAGCCGCACGAGCTGGACGTCCGCGTCGAGGACGACGGGCGCGGCGCGGACGGCGGGTGGGGCGCGGACGGCGGCCGGGGCGCAGACGGGACCGGGCATGGATTGGTGGGGATTCGCGAGCGTGTGGCGCTCTATGGTGGAATTCTCAGCATCGGCCCGAGGCCAGGGGGCGGTTTCGAGGTGCGGGCGAGGTTCCCCCTGAAGGACGGACAATGACGATCAGAGTGCTGCTGGTGGACGACCAGCCGCTGCTGCGCACGGGATTCCGCCTGATCCTCGAGGCCGAGCCGGACATCACGGTCGTGGGGCAGGCCGGTGACGGCAAGGACGCCCAGGACCAGACGCGGGCCCTGCTGCCGGACGTGGTCCTGATGGACATCCGGATGCCGGGGGTCGACGGGATCGAGGCGACCCGGCGGATCGTGCGGGAGGCGGCGCCGGGGGCGCACGTGCCGAAGGTGCTGGTGCTGACCACGTTCGACCTCGACGAGTACATCGTGGAGGCGCTGCGGTCGGGGGCGTCCGGGTTCCTGCTGAAGGACGTGCCGCCGGACGAGCTGGTGCAGGCGATCCGCGTGGTGGCGGCGGGCGAGGCGATCGTCGCGCCGAGCGTGACGCGGCGGCTGCTGGACCGGTTCGCGGCGCGGCTGCCCTCGGCCTACGAGCAGCCCGCCCCTGCGCGGGTGGACCGGCTGACGGAGCGCGAGCTGGAGGTGCTGCGGCTCATCGCCAAGGGCATGTCCAACGCGGAGATCGCGGCCAAGCTCGTGGTGAGCGAGACGACGGTGAAGACGCACGTGGGCAACGTGCTGACGAAGCTCGGGCTGCGCGACCGGGTGCAGGCCGTGGTGCTGGCGTACGAGACGGGGCTGATCACTCCCGGGGCCCTGTCCTAGCGGCGGGCACGACCGCCCGCCCCCGGCAGGTGGGGAGGCGGGCGGTGCGGCGGGTGGTGCGGCCGGGTGTCAGGCCGTGACCGGCTCTTCCTTGCCGGCCGCGGGCACGTCCGGGGCGTTCTCCGGGAAGTGGCAGGCGACGCGGTGCCCGGTGGCCAGCTCCGCCAGCGGCGGCTCGACCTTCTTGCAGATGTCCTGCGCCTTCCAGCAGCGGGTGTGGAAGCGGCAGGCGGGCGGCGGGTTGAGCGGGCTGGGCACGTCGCCGGTCAGGCGGATGCGCTCGCGCCCGGCGCGTCCGCGCGGGTCGGGCACGGGCACGGCCGACATGAGGGCGTTGGTGTACGGGTGCATGGGCGCGGCGTACAGGCTCTTGCGGTCGGCGATCTCGACGATCTTGCCGAGGTACATGACGGCCACGCGGTCGCTGATGTGGCGGACCACCGACAGGTCGTGCGCGATGACCACGTACGTGAGGTCCAGCTCGTTCTGCAGGTCCTCCAGCAGGTTGACGACCTGAGCCTGGATGGACACGTCCAGGGCCGACACCGGCTCGTCGGCGATGATGAGCTTCGGCTTGAGCGCGAGCGTGCGGGCGATGCCGATGCGCTGGCGCTGGCCGCCGGAGAACTCGTGCGGGTAGCGGTTGTAGTGCTCGGGGTTGAGGCCGACGAGTTCGAGGATCTCCTGGACGGCCTTCTTGATGCCGTTGTCGGTCTGGACGCCCTGGATGCGGAACGGGGCGCCGACGATGGCGCCGACCGTGTGGCGGGGGTTCAGCGACGAGTACGGGTCCTGGAAGATCATCTGCATGTCGCGCCGGAGCGGGCGCAGCCTGCCCTGGCTCATGTGCGTGATGTCGCGGCCCTCGAACAGGACCTGGCCGGCCGTGGGCTCCAGCAGCCGGGTCACCAGGCGGCCCGTGGTGGACTTTCCGCAGCCCGACTCCCCCACCAGGCCGAGCGTCTCGCCCTTGTAGACGTCGAAGCTGATGCCGTCGACGGCCTTGACGGCGCCGACCTGCCGCTTGAGCAGGCCCTTGGTGACGGGGAAGTGCTTCTCCATGTCCCGGACGGACAGGAGCGGGTCGCCCTGCCGGGCGGGCTCGGTCGCGGGCGGGGTCTGGGGCTCGCTCACTGGCTCTCCAGCACTGGCTTGATCTCGGTCTCCCACAGGGTGCGCCGCTCGGCCGGGCTCATGTGGCAGCGCACGAGGTGGCCGCCCTCGGTCTCGGCGAGCGCCGGCACCTCCGTGTCGGCCCTGCCGCCGGTCCGCTCCGCGTACGGGCAGCGCGGGTGGAAGGCGCAGCCGGGCGGCACGTTGATGAGCGACGGCGGGCTGCCCTTGATCGGCAGGAGCCGCTCGGTGGGCTCGCGGTCGAGGCGGGGCATGGATCCCAGCAGACCCCAGGTGTAGGGGTGCTCGGGACGGTAGAAGATGTCGTCGGCCGTGCCGTACTCGATGCACTTGCCGCCGTACATGACGAGGATGTCGTCGGACAGCTCGGCGACCACGCCCAGGTCGTGGGTGATGATGATGAGCGCGGAGTCGAACTCCCGCTGCAGGTCCCGCATGAGGTCCAGGATCTGGGCCTGCACGGTGACGTCCAGCGCGGTGGTCGGCTCGTCGGCGATGAGCAGCTCGGGGTCGCACGAGAGCGCCATGGCGATCATGGCGCGCTGGCGCATGCCGCCGGAGAACTCGTGCGGGTAGGCGTCCACCCGGCGGGCCGGCTCGGGGATGCCGACGCGGCCCAGCATGTCCACGGCGTGCTTCCTGGCCACGGACTTGGAGACGTTGTGGTGGATGCGGTACGCCTCGATGATCTGGTCGCCCACGGTGTAGAAGGGGTGCATCGCCGACAGCGGATCCTGGAAGATCATCGCCATCTTCTTGCCGCGCAGGCCGCGCACGTGCTCCTGGGAGGCGCCGACCAGCTCCTCACCGTCGAGCCAGATCTCGCCGGAGATGTCGGCGCCCCTGCCCTTGTGCAGGCCGAGGATGCCGAGGCTGGTCACGGACTTGCCGGAGCCGGACTCGCCGACGATGCCGAGCGTCTTGCCCCGTTCGAGGCTGAAGGTCAGCCCGTCCACGGACCTGACCAGGCCGTCGTCGGTCGGGAAGTGGATCTTCAGGTCTTTGACATCGAGAAAGGGGGTCACGCCAGCCTCACCCTCGGGTCGACGACCGCGTAGAGCAGGTCCACGATCAGGTTGGCCAGGATGATGAAGGTCGCCGCGAGCAGCGTGACGCCCATCACCTGGGGGAGGTCGTTGTTGCTGATGGCGTCCACGGCGTACTTGCCGATGCCGGGCAGGGAGAACGTGCTCTCGGTCAGCACCGCGCCGCCGAGCAGCAGTCCCAGGTCGAGGCCGAACATCGTGAGCACGGGCGTGAGCGTGGCGCGCAGGCCGTGCTTGAGCACCACGACCCGCTCAGGCAGGCCCTTGGCCCTGGCCGTTCGGATGTAGTCCTCGGACATGGTCTCCAGCATGCCGGCGCGGGTGAGCCGGGCGTAGCCGGCCGCGTACAGGAAGGCCAGCGTGACCCACGGCAGGATCAGGTTGTTGGCCCAGGTGAACGGGTCCTCGGTGAGCGGCACCCAGTCGGCCACGTCGCCGACCAGGCCGAGCTGGTCGCGGAAGATGGCCAGCGAGACGATGCCGGTGAAGAAGATGGGCAGGGACACGCCGGCCAGGGCGATGCCCATGGAGACGCGGTCGAAGAAGCTGCCCCGCTTGAGCGCGGACACCACGCCGGTCGCCACGCCGAAGATGACCCACACGACGGCCGCGCCGAGTGCCAGCGACAGCGTGATCGGCAGCCGGTTGAGCAGGTCGGGCAGGACCGGGTTCTGGGACACGTAGGAGTAGCCCAGGCAGGGGGCCGGGCAGTGCTCGATGCCGGGGCCGTAGTTGCGGTCGACGCCGACGAAGATGCCCTTAACGAACCGGCCGTACTGCACGATGATCGGGTCGTTGAAGCCCAGCCGGATGGCCGTGTCGTGGATGACCTGGGCGTTGGCCGCCTTGCCCACGTACCGGGAGGCGAGGTCGTCAGCGGACATCCCAGCGAGCCGAGGCACGAGGAAGAAGATGGCGAACGTCGCGATGCTCACCACGAAGAGCAGCATGACGGCCGCTACCAACCGTCTGAGAATGTATGTCACCACTGATCTCGGCCACGGCGGCCGGGCCTTGTGGGCCCGGCCGCCCAAGCCTTCACCTGCTTTCGACGGACGTTCCTGCGGGATTGCCCCGGCCGGGTGCTACTGGGTGCTCAGCGTGAGGAACTCGTACATGCCCCAGTTCTGGCTGACGAAGACGTTCTTCAGCGTGGGCGGCCGGTAGAACAGGCCGTGCGCCCACACGTAGGGCAGGATGAACGCCGAGTCCATGACCTGCTTGTCCACCGCGGCCCAGATGGCGCCGCGCTTGGTGGCGTCCGTCTCGGCCGCCGCCTGGTCGATCAGCTCGTCGATCTTGGGGTCCTTCACGCCGAGGTTGGTGTTACCGGCGGGACGGATGACCCGGCTGTCGACGATCTGCTGGAAGAAGCCGAAGCCCTCGGGGTAGTCGGCGCCCCAGCCGTAGACGATGAGGCCCAGGCCGTTCTTCTTGGCGAAGTCGGGCTTGCCGGCGTACAGCTTGAAGTAGTCACCCTGCGGGTAGCCCTTGACGTCCAGCTTGATGCCCACGCGGGCGAGCGACTGCTGCAGCGCCTCGGCGGTCTGCTTCTCGGCGGCGCGCTCGTTGCGGAAGGAGATGGTGGTGCTGAAGCCGTTCGGCTGGCCGCAGGCCGCCAGCTCCTCCTTGGCCTTCTCGACGTTGCCGCCGGGGTTGGCCTCGACGCCGTACGGGTCGATCTTCTGGTAGCCGGTCATCTTCGGCGGCATGAGGCTCAGGGCGACGTCGCCGCCGGCGTCGGGGCCGCCGTAGGCGCCCTGGATGGCCGAGCGGTCGGCCGCGTAGAGGACCGCCTTGCGGCAGTGGATGTTGTCGAACGGCTTGACGTCACCGTTGATGTTGGTGAACCAGGTCCGGTCGATCAGGGCCGAGTCGGCGTACTGCTTGACCTTGTCGTCGGTCAGGACCGTCTTGCGGGCGTTGGCGGCCACGCCGGTGCTGTTGACCTTGACGTCGATCTTGCCGGACAGCAGGCGCTGGTCGAGGTCGTCCTCGTTCTGGCCGAGCAGCACCTCGATGGAGTCGTTGAGCTGCTTGCGGTTCGGGTCGGTCGCCGGGTCCCAGTTCGGGTTCTTCACGAGCTCGATGCGCTTGGTGAGCTCGTGCGACTTGAACATGTACGGGCCCGTCGAGACCGGGTGCTCCTTGTACTTGGAGCCGGTGTCCTTGGCCTCGGGCACGGGGGCCGTCTGCGGGAGCATGGCGAAGTAGTCGAAACCGCCGTACGGCTTCTTCAGGTGGAAGACGACCGTCCGGTCGTCGGGCGTCTCGACGCCCTTCCAGTCGTCGAGCTTGCCCTTCATCTTGTACGGGCCCGTGTAGTCGCCCGTGTCGAGCCAGTCGTTGAAGTAGGTGGGGCCGCTGGGCAGGATGTCCTTGTCCAGCGAGCGGGCCACGGCGTACTTCACGTCCTTGGACGTCACCGGGGTGCCGTCCTCGAACTTGACGCCCTCGCGCAGCTTGTACGTCCAGGTCTTGCCGCCGTCGCTGGGCTTGCCCAGGTCCTCGGCGAGGTCGCCGACGAGCTGCAGGCCCTCCTCGCCCGGCACCGGCTTGAACATGGTCAGCGCGCGCGTGTAGAAGCGGGAGAAGTTCCACGCGTAGCCGTAGTACTGGTCGCCCGGGTCCACCGAGTCGAAGTCGCCGGGCATGCCCATCCGGAGCGTGCCGCCGGTCTTCGTCGACGGGTTGACGACCTGCGTCACCGCCGCGTTGTACTGGCTGGCGGGGGCCGCGTCACTGCCGCCGGAGGAGCTCTTGGAGCCACCGCCACCGCCGCCGCACGCGGAGACGACCAGGGCGAGAGCGGCGGTCGTTGCGACCGCCGACGCCGTTGATCTTATCTTCATGGACCTGACACACCCCTTGATCTAGGAGTTCGTAGAACTTTCGGAAACCTCACGAGGTCTATCGCGCCTTGGGGTCGAAAGCGTCCCTGAGGCCGTCACCGAGCAGGTTGAACGCCAGCACGGTGACGAAGATGGCGAGACCGGGGAAGAGCATGAAGTTCGGCGCGACGTCGTAGTTGTGCACGGCCTCGGCGAGCATGCCTCCCCACGTCGGGGTCGGCGGCCGCACGCCCACGCCCAGGAAGGACAGCGCGGCCTCGAACAGGATGTTCGACGGGATCAGCAGCGTCGAGTAGACGAGGATCGGCGCGATCAGGTTGGGCAGGATCTCCTTGAACAGGATCACGTGGTTGCGCGCGCCGAGGCTGCGGGCGGCGTCGACGAACTCGCGTTCGCGCAGCGTGAGGGTCTGTCCGCGGATGATGCGCCCGATGTAGGGCCAGTTGAAGAAGCCGATGATGAACACCAGCAGGCTGATCCTCAGTGTGTCGCCCGACATGCCGAACGCCTTGTCGGGGATCACCCCCGCCAGCGCCAGCGCGAACACCAGCAGCGGGAAGGCCAGGAAGATGTCCATGAGCCGGCTGATGACGGTGTCGATCCAGCCGCCGAAGAATCCGGCGATCATCCCGAACACGGTGCCGAGCACCACGCAGAGCAGGGTCGCGAAGAACGCGATCAGCAGGGAGATGCGGGCTCCGTACAGGATGCGGCTGAACAGGTCGCGGCCCGTGGTCGGCTCGACGCCGAAGAGGAAGTCCCAGCTCATGCCGCCGAACGCGCCGATCGGCGCCTGGATGGCCGGGTCGATCTTCTCCCGGTGCCACTCGGCCGGAGGGTGGCCGAGCCAGGAGACCAGCAACGGCGCGAAGATCGCGACCAGGATCAGCAGGATGATGACGATGCCGCCCGCCATGGCGACACGATCGCGCTTGAGGCGCATCCATGCGATCTGGCCGAGCGAACGCCCCTGGATGGCCTTGCGGTCCGCGCCGGCCGTGACCGCTTCCGGAGCGGCCTGCGACACGGATTCGGGCACGTCGAGCGGTGCGGTCATGCGCCCTCCCGTTGCGGCGCCGCGGGGCGCGCGAAGGCTCGCGTGACCGTGGAACTGCGCATGCGGTTCATGCCCCCTGGGTTGCAGACGACGACGTCCGTGCCGGACACCGTCCGATCTGGTGGCATCCGTGGGATCAGAGACCGCACGTCACGGCCCCAGGGTGCAGAATCTATGCCTTGAGCTGCGCTGACCAGCCCCCAGGGGCGCTATGTGGCTCAACTGTGACTGACGCGAAACTCATTCGTATTGATCTTGAACGGGATGTCAGGGAGGCATTCCGATTGTGTCGCAGATCTGTGACACAAGCCCGGTCACTTGATGCCGCGGCGCCGGAGGATGTCCTCGATGTCGGAGAAGTCCTCGTCACTCTTGCGCTTCGGGGGCGCCTCGACCGCAGGCTTGCCCGGCTGCGCGGGCCGCCCTCCGGCGCCCTCCTGGCCGGTCGCGGCCTGCCCCGTCACCTCTTCCCGGCGTGCCTTGCGGCCCTTGCGCGAGCCGCCCTCGCGGGCCAGCACGCGGCCCCGCATCACGCCGGAGACCACGAACAGCACCACGGACAGCCCGGCCACCGCGACACCGGCCCATACCAGCGGGTTGAGCACCAGGCTGGTGACGAACCCGACGACCGTCGCGCCGATCGTCCACAACGCCTGCAACGCGCCGGTCAGGTACGCGGCCACGGGCAGCAGCGCCCACGCCGCCGCGCGCATGCCCGCCGCCGCGCCCCTGCGGCGGAAGGCCAGGAAGCTGAGCACCAGCCCCGCGATGGTCAGTCCTGCGCACAGCGCCATCCACGGGATCTGTTCGAACATTCCGGCCGCCGCCCCTCGTCTCGACTACGCCTTCCATCCTGGCACGCGGACACCGGCCGGGCGCTCCTCCGCGAGGACCACTTCCCCCTTAGGGGAAGGGAGCCGGAGATCTCAGGGACGCCCCGCGGGGATCCCCCCCGGCGACCGGGGAGGGTCAGGCGGGGACGAGGGCGCGGAGGTCGGCGATCGTGACCGAGGTGAGCGAGGGGACGACCAGGCGGCCCGGGGCGGGCTCGACCGGCAGGACGCTCGGCACCGCCACCACCGCGCAGCCGGCCGCCGTGGCGGCCGCGACGCCCGTGGGAGAGTCCTCCAGCACCACGCAGCGGACCGGCTGCACGCCGAGCAGCCGCGCCGCCGTCAGGTACGGCTCCGGGTCCGGCTTGGTACGGGTCACGTCGTCGGCCGTGACGACCGCGTCGAAGCGCTCGCGCCCCACGCCCTTGAGCACCGCGTCCGCGATGTCCTTCAGCGAGGACGTGACCAGGGCCACCGGGACGCCCTCCGCGCGCAGCCCGTCGAGCAGCTCCGAGGCGCCCGGCATGATCCGCACCCCCTCGGACAGGGCGGCGACCATGCCGTCGACCATCCACTGCCACAGAGTCGCCGCAGGCACGTCCGCGCCCGACACCTGGATCATGTAGTCGACCGTGCGCTGCATGGAGCCGCCCACGAGGTGTGCCTGGTGCTCGGCGGTCCAGACGGCGCCCAGCCGGGCCATCACGCCGGTCTCGATCTCCAGCCACACCTTCTCGGTGTCGACGAGGAGGCCGTCCATGTCGAAGAAGGCGGCTTGCATGCGGCTCCGATCGGTCGCTGACGGGTGGCCGGACGGCCCGGCGCGGGGCCGGGCCGCCGGCTGGGGCGTCAGACGTTGAAGTACTTGGCCTCGGGGTGGTGGGCGACGAGGGCGGAGGTGGCCTGCTCGGGGTGGAGCTGGAACTCCTCCGACAGCGTGACCCCGATGCGCTCGGGCGAGAGCAGCTCGAAGAGCTGCACCTGGTCCTCCAGGTTGGGGCAGGCCGGGTAGCCGAACGAGTAGCGGCAGCCCTCGATGTTGACCTTGAGCATGTCGTCCAGCGACTCCTCGCCGCCGATGCCCAGCTCCGCCCGGACCCGCGCGTGCCAGTACTCGGCCAGCGCCTCGGTGAGCTGGACGGACAGGCCGTGCAGCTCCAGGTAGTCGCGGTAGGCGTCCTTGGCGAACAGCTCCGCCGTGGCCTCGGAGATCTTGCCGCCCATGGTCGCCACCTGGAACGCGACCACGTCCACCTCGCCGGACTCGCGCGGGCGGAAGAAGTCGGCCAGGCACAGGTGGCGGTCGCGGCGCTGGCGCGGGAACGTGAAGCGGGTGCGCTCGCGGCCCGCGTCGTCCAGGATGATCAGCGAGTCGCCGTCGCTGACGCACGGGAAGTAGCCGTACACGACGGCCGCCTCCAGCAGGCCCTCGGTCTGGATGCGGTCGAGCCACATGCGCAGCCGGGGCCGGCCCTCGGTCTCCACCAGCTCCTCGTAGTCGGGGCCGTCGCCGCCGCGGGTCGGCTTGAGCCCCCACTGGCCCAGGAACAGCGCGCGCTCGTCGAGGAAGGCGGCGTACTCGGTCAGCGAGATGCCCTTGACGATGCGGTCGCCGTGGAAGGGCGCCACCGGCACGCGGTTGTCGGTGGCCACGTCGGAGCGGGCGGGCAGCTCCTCGACGGGGGTGCGCTGGAGCACGGCGCCGGTCTTGACGCGGCGCTCGCGCAGCGGCGGCAGCGTCGCGCCGGCCACGCCGCGCTTGACGGCCATGAACGAGTCCATGAGCCGCAGCCCCTCGAAGGCGTCGCGGGCGTAGCGCACCTCGCCCTCGAACAGCTCGGCGAGGTCCTGCTCGACGTAGGCGCGGGTGAGCGCGGCGCCGCCCAGCAGCACCGGGTACTTCTCGGCCAGGCCCCTGGAGTTCATCTCCTCCAGGTTCTCCTTCATGATGACCGTCGACTTCACCAGCAGGCCGGACATGCCGATGACGTCGGCCTTGCTGTCGTCGGCGGCCTCCAGGATCGCGGAGACGGGCTGCTTGATGCCGAGGTTGACGACCTGGTAGCCGTTGTTGGACAGGATGATGTCGACGAGGTTCTTGCCGATGTCGTGGACGTCGCCCTTGACGGTGGCCAGCACGATGCGGCCCTTCGTCTCGCCCTCCACCCGGTCCATGTGCGGCTCCAGGTAGGCGACGGCCGCCTTCATGACCTCGGCCGATTGGAGCACGAACGGCAGCTGCATCTGGCCGGAGCCGAACAGCTCGCCGACGGTCTTCATGCCGTCGAGCAGCACCTCGTTGATGATCTCCAGGGCGGGCCGCTGGTCCAGGCCGGCGTCGAGGTCGGCCTCCAGGCCCTTGCGCTCGCCGTCGATGATGCGCCGCTTGAGCCGCTCCCACAGCGGCAGCGCGGCCAGCTCCTCGGCCCTGCCGGCGCGCACGGCGGCGGCGTCGACGCCCTCGAACAGGTCCATGAACCGCTGCAGCGGGTCGTAGCCCTCGCGGCGCCGGTCGTAGACCATGTCGAGCGCGACCTGGCGCTGCTCGTCGGGGATGCGGGCCATCGGCACGATCTTGGAGGCGTGGACGATGGCCGAGTCGAGGCCGGCGTTGACGCACTCGTTGAGGAACACCGAGTTGAGCACCATGCGCGCGGCCGGGTTGAGGCCGAAGGAGATGTTGGACAGGCCCAGCGTGGTCTGCACGCCCGGGTAGCGGCGCTTGAGCTCGCCGATGGCCTCGATGGTCTCCAGGCCGTCGCGGCGGGTCTCCTCCTGGCCGGTGGCGATGGGGAAGGTCAGGCAGTCGACGATGATGTCCTCGACCCGCATGCCCCAGTTGCCGGTCAGGTCCTCGATGAGGCGGGTGGCGACGCGCACCTTCCAGTCGGCGGTGCGGGCCTGGCCCTCCTCGTCGATGGTGAGGGCGACCACGGCCGCGCCGTGCTCCCGGACCAGCCGCATGATCTTCTGGAAGCGGGAGTCGGGGCCGGCGCCGTCCTCGTAGTTGACGGAGTTGACGGCGGCGCGGCCGCCGAGCATCTCCAGGCCGGCCTTGAGCACCTCGGGCTCGGTGGAGTCGAGCATGATCGGCAGCGTGGAGGCGGTGGCGAAACGGAAGGCCAGCTCCCGCATGTCGCCGACGCCGTCGCGGCCGACGTAGTCGACGCACAGGTCGAGCATGTGGGCGCCGTCGCGGGCCTGGTCGCGCGCCATCTCGACGCAGTCGTCCCAGCGGCCCGCCAGCATGGCCTCGCGGAACGCCTTGGAGCCGTTGGTGTTGCACCGCTCGCCGATCGCCAGGTAGGAGGTGTCCTGCCGGAACGGGACGCTCTGGTACAGCGAGGACGCGCCGGGCTCCGGGTGCGGGCGGCGCGTCACGGGCTCGCGGCCGCGCACCCGCTCGACGACCTGGCGCAGGTGCTCGGGCGTGGTGCCGCAGCAGCCGCCGATCATCGACAGGCCGTAGTCGCGGGTGAAGGCGTCGTGGGCGTCGGCCAGCTCCTGGGCGCCGAGCGGGTAGTAGGCGCCGTCGGAGGTCAGCACCGGCAGGCCGGCGTTGGGCATGCAGGACAGCTTCAGCCGGGAGTGGCGGGCGAGGTAGCGCAGGTGCTCGCTCATCTCGGCGGGGCCGGTGGCGCAGTTGAGGCCGATCACGTCGACGCCGAGCGGCTCGATCGCGGTCAGCGCGGCGCCGATCTCGGAGCCGAGCAGCATCGCGCCGTTGGTCTCGATCGTCACCTGGGCGATGACCGGCACGTCACGGCCGGAGTCCTCGGCGGCCCGCTTGGCGCCGACGACGGCGGCCTTGACCTGGAGGAGGTCCTGGCAGGTCTCGATGATGATCGCGTCGGCGCCGCCCGCGATGAGGCCGGCGGCGTTGTCGCGGTAGGCGTCGCGCAGGCTGGCGTACGGCAGGTGACCGAGGGTGGGCAGCTTGGTGCCGGGACCCATCGAGCCGAGCACGAAGCGCGGCTGGTCGGGGGTGGACCAGTGGTCGGCCCGCTCCCGGGCGATGCGCGCGCCCGCCTCGGAGTACTCGAAGACCCGGTCGGAGATGTCGTACTCGCCGAGGGCCGCGAGGTTGGCGCCGAAGGTGTTGGTCTCGACGCAGTCGACGCCGACGGCGAAGTACGCGTCGTGGACGCCGGCGACGATGTCGGGCCGGGTGACGTTGAGCACCTCGTTGCAGCCCTCGAGTCCCTCGAAGTCGTCGAGGGTGGGGTCCTGCGCCTGCAGCATCGTCCCCATGGCGCCGTCGGCGACGATCACTCGCTGGGACAGGGCTTCACGGAAGGAGGACGCGGGGCTGCTCATGGCGCTCAGCTTATCGGCTGTGCCCGCCGCGGGTTCTCGGGGACACGGGAATTGGATCATCAGGGCTCGCGTCCCTGCACCGGCGTCACTCCGGTAACGGGATCCGGCCGCCGGTGGATGGTGCGGAGCCGGGCCCGCGTCTGGTAAAGGTGATCATCAGCACTCGGTGACATGAGCGGCTCCTCACCGCATAGGCTTAGCGGGACGGAGGAGAGAGGAGGCGACACATGATCGAGCTCGAAGGGCTCCCCGAGCTCGTCGACCCGGTGCTCATCGCCGCGTTCGAGGGGTGGAACGACGCGGGCGAGGCTTCCAGTGGTGTGATCGCCCACCTCGAGTCCGCGTGGAAGGCCGAGCCGCTGATCGCGCTCGACCCCGACGACTACTACGACTTCCAGGTCACCCGGCCCATCGTGGAGATGGGCGACGGGCTGACGCGTTCGATCGTGTGGCCGACGACCCGGCTCTTCCACGCGCGCCCGCCGGGGCTGGAGCGCGACGTGGTGCTGCTGCGCGGCATCGAGCCCAACATGCGCTGGCGCTCGTTCTGCGCCGACATCATCGAGGTCTGCCGCGAGCTGGGCGTGGAGCTGGCCGTCATGCTGGGCGCGCTGCTCAACGACTCCCCGCACACCCGGCCGGTGCCGATCCTGGGCGGCGCGACGGACGAGGCGCTGGCCCGCTCGACCAACCTGGAGCTGAGCCGCTACGAGGGCCCGACAGGCATCGTGGGCGTGCTCCAGCAAGCCTTCGGCGAGGCCGGGCTGAAGGCCGTGTCGCTGTGGGCGTCGGTGCCCCACTACGTCGCCCAGCCGCCCAACCCGAAGGCGACGCTGGCGCTGCTGCGCCGCATGGAGGACGTCCTGGACATCCCCATGCCGCTCGGCGACCTGGACGAGGAGGCCCGCGCGTGGGAGCGCGGCGTGGACGAGCTGGCGTCCCAGGACAGCGAGGTGGCCGAATACGTCAAGGAGCTCGAGGACCGCAAGGACGCGGCGGAGCTCCCCGAGGCCAGCGGCGACGCGATCGCGGCCGAGTTCGAGCGGTACCTGCGGCATCGCGACACCGATACTGACAGCTAACTTCCAGCATTTCCGGCGCGCTTCCCGCGCGCCGTCCGGGTCATAATCGGGGCCGTACGACGGCGAGGCCGGCCGGGGGTTCCAACCCGGTCAGGGCCTGGCCGAGGCTGAGGCAGGAGAGTCGGGCGTGCGCCGGTCACAGGGGCGTCACGCCGCCCCGTTCCACGTGACCGCCCACGTAAGGCCCCCCATGGTGACATCTCACGTAGACCCGCACCAGCGAAGCCAGGACGCCAGGCGACGTGTCCTGGAGATGGCGCTCTCCCTGCGCGACGGGCCGCCGGGCGGCTCGGTCGACCACTTCCTCGCGCTGCTGCAGTACCGCCTGCCGTTCTGGCTGAGCGTCCTGCACGACCTGTCCAACCACGCCGGCCGTGACACGGTCCGCGGCAATCTGGTGCCGGTGGCGCGGGCGGGCGTCGAGTACCACCTGGAGGTGCAGTCGGCCGCTCTGCCCGCGTTCAGCTCGCCTGACGTGACCGTGCGCGTCCGCGAGGCCATCCGCGCCGCGGGGCTCGGGCCGGACGCGGAGGTGACGCCGCTGGCCGCCTACCTGGAGGAGGAGCGGCGGCTCGGCCGGGTGGCGGCCCGCGTGGACCCGGAGGCGAGCGCGCGGCTGCTGCTCGCGGGCTGCTTCCACCGGGCCTACCTTGAGCTGTTCGTCGGGGCGGACGCGGTCCCGTCACGGGACGTGAGCGCCGAGGAGATCGTCCGCGAGCTACGGCTGGATCTTCCGCCTGAACGGCCCGCCTGACCGCCCGCCTGCTCCGTCCGCCCGCCCCCGCTGTGGCGGGCGCACGGAGGGGGCGGCGCGGGTCACGGCGGGCCTTCGGGTCAGGTCAGGCCGTCGCGGCGCGGGCGGCCAGGGCGGCCTCGTCGTAGCGGGCCCACACCAGCGACGCCACGTCCGGGTCCGCGCCCAGGGGGTCGGTGACGAGGTCGGCCCCCGCGGCCAGGAGACGGCCGTGGAAGTGACCGGGCGCCAGCACGTACGACGCGACGACCACCCGCCGGGCCGGACCGGACCCGGCCCGTTCCAGCGCCTCGGAGAGCGTCGGCGTGCCGGCCGAGGCGAACGCCGCGGTGACCGGCCGGCCGAGCCGCACCGCGAGGCGGTGGGCGGCGGCGCGCACGTCGGCCAGCGCCGCCGGGTCGGACGAGCCGGCCGCGCCGAGGACGACCGCGTCGGTGCGGCGCAGCCCCGCGCGGGTGAGCGAGCGGATCAGCGCGGAGGTGAGCAGCCCGTGGGGGCCGAGCGGCGCCGCCATGAGCGCCCCCGGCCGGTGCTCGGCGAGCACGGCGGGCAGGTCGACGTGGACGTGGTAGCCGCCGGCGAGCAGCAGCGGCGCCACGACCACCGGCCCCGGGACGGCCGGCAGGACGTCGCGCAGCAGCGGGCCGCTGATCTCCAGGTAGGCCAGCTCGACGCGGCGCCCCGGCCGTCGCCGGCGGACGGCGGCGGCCAGGTCGGCGAGGGTGCGCTCCCCCTCGGCGCTGCGCGTGCCGTGCGCCGCCAGCACCAGCGTGGGCGCGCCGCCCCGGGACACCGCCGGGGGAAGCCCCCGGGACGGCCCTTTCGGCAGCGCCCGGGACGGATGCGGAGACGGGCTCCGGGGCGGGCCCGGACGCACGCTCACTGGTGGGCCTCGTGGGTGCAGGCCAGGCGGTAGCCGCGCTTGACCACCGTCTCGACGATGCCGCCCGGCCCGAGCGCGCGCCGCAGCCGGGTGATCGCCATCTCGACCGCGTGCTCGGCCGAGTCGCGGGCCAGGCTGCCGGGCAGCACCGTGCGCAGCTCCGTACGGGACACCACGTGGCCGGGCTTGTCGGCCAGCCGCTTGAGCACGGCCATCGGCGCGGGCGGCAACGGCCGCAGCTCGCCGTCCACGACGACGGCGTGGCCGCGGATCTCCAGGTGGTGCCCGCCGGCGAGGACGCGGGTGACACCGTGCTCGGGCAGGTGCCGGGCCAGGGCGCGGGCCAGCGCGCCGAGCCGGGAGCGTTCCGGCTGGAGGGTGGGGATGCCGCGGGAGACGAGCGGGTCGGCGGTGACGGGGCCGACGCAGGCGGCGACGACCCGCTCGCCGAAGGCGGCCAGCAGCGGCTCCTCCTGCCCTTCGGCGCGGGCGGCGGCGAGCATGGCGTGCACGGCGGGCGCGCTGGTGAAGGCGACGGCGTCGACGGCTCCGGAGATCGTCTGGGTGATGAGGCGGCGCAGGGGCGAGGGGTCGCGGTAGGGCAGCCACCGGTAGACGGGGATCTCGATCACCTCGGCGCCCGCCGCGCGCAGGTCGGCGACGAAGTCGGCCAGCGGCTCGCCGTGGAGCTGCACCGCGATGCGCCGGCCCCGCAGGTCCTGGGCGAGCAGGTGCTCCTTGACCTCCTGGCAGGAGTCGGTGGCCGGCGTCCAGTGGTCGTCCAGGCCGGCGGCGCGGACCGCTCCCCTGGCCTTGGGGCCGCGGGTGAGCAGGCGGGCGCGGGCGAGCCGGGCGACGAGGTCGCCGGACAGGCCCCAGCCCTCGGCGGCGGCCACCCAGCCCCGGAAGCCCACGCCGGTGGTGACCACCACGTCGTCGAGGGGTCCTTCCAGGCTGAGGCGGGTGGCGGCCAGCAGGTCGGAGTCCTCGGCGAGCGGCACGAGGCGGATCGCCGGCGCGCTCACCACGCGGGCGCCTCTCCGTTCGAGCAACGCGCCGAACTCCTCCCGCCGGCGGGTCGCGGTGACGCCGACGGTGAAGCCGGACAGGGCGTTGGGAGCCGTCTCGTGGGTACGCGACGGGTCCTCGTCGGGGAGCGCGCTCACGCGGACACCTCCTGATGGATCGGGGGAGCCGGCGGGCCCGGCCGGGCCCCGAGCACCCGGCCGGGCATCACAGGCACGTGAGCCAGAAGTGAGATCACGCGGTCCATGGTGCTTTCGTGCCGTTTCGCCGCTGGGTCCCTTCTGTTACCGCTGTGCTACAAGCGCCCCGGAAACCGTGCGCGGCGAGAACGGCAGGCAGTTGTCACCGCGGTGCCACATCCGCCGCCGTCCGGGATTGATCGCGAGCGGGCGCGGGAAGCCTTCCGGGTGACCAAGCGACCTTTCGGGGAGGTTCGGTGACGGTCCGGCCCATCCGCCTGTTCGACGACCCGGTGCTGCGCTCGGTGGCGGCGCCGGTGCGCGACTTCGACCGCGAGCTGCGCGGCGTGGTCAAGGCGCTGATCGCGACGATGCGCGCCGGTCCGGGGCGCGCGGGACTGGCGGCGCCCCAGATCGGGGTGCCGCTGCGGGTGGTCGCCTACGCGTACGAGGGCCGGTCAGGCCACCTCGTCAACCCCCGCCTGGAGCTGTCGGAACGACGCGTCACGGCGGACGAGGCCTGCCTGTCGGCGCCGGGGGTGTGGTGGCCGCTGGAGCGCTCCTACATGGTGGTCGCGCGCGGCCGTGACATGTTCGGCAAGCCCGCGACGGTACGGGCGCTGGGCGTGCTGGCGAGGGTGCTGCAGCACGAGGTGGACCATCTGGACGGCGTGCTGTTCAGCGATCACCTGGAAGCAGGCGAGCGGGAACGGTTTCTGGCCGTCGCACGACCATCGGGATGAGGGAGCGGCGCTGGTCGGGGTCGGTGCCGCCCCAGACGCCGTTGACCTGGCGGGTGTCGATCGCGTAGTCCAGGCAGGGCTGGCGCACCGGGCATCCCCGGCACACCGACTTGGCCTGCTCCACCTGCTCACGGCCCGGCCCCTCCATCGTGATCGGGAAGAACAGTTCCGGGTCCATGGCCTGGCAGGCGGCCCTGCGTGACCAGTCGAGCATCATCATGCTCAGGGCGCCTACCCCTTTCCCCGCGGGTCACACCACTTCGTCGAGCAGCCTGTCCCAGTCGGCGAGGAACCGGCCGAGCCCGTAGCGGGTCAGGGCCGCGGCGCGGGCGGCCTTCCCGGCCTGGGCGGCCCGCTCCGGATCGGCGGCGAACTCCTTCAACGCTCCGACCAGCACGTCCATCTTGGTGGAGATGACGCCCGCCTCCGGCGGGACGGCCTCGACGGCCTCGGTGGCGGCCAGCGCCACGACCGGCATGCCGATCGTCATCGCCTCGATGAGGGCCAGCCCGAGCGAGGTCCACCGGTACGGGTGCAGGTAGACGCGCCGCCGGGCCAGCTCCCGGTGCATGAGGTGCTGCGGCAGGTCCTCGTACGTCCCGTACGGCAGCTCGCTGACCTTCATGCCGAACACGTCGAGCGGCACCGCCTCGTGGAAGCGGGGCAGCAGGTCGGTGCCGGCGACGCGGGTGCGCCGCACCGGCTCGTTGACCACGACGCCGGCCCGGGGCAGCTCGCCGGTGTAGAGGTGGCCGGGGTCGGGGACGCCGTGCTCGATCACCCGGGTGGGGGCCCTGCCGTTGTCCCAGTACAGCTCGTTGAAGTGGGTCACGTGGACGAGCGTGACGTCGTCCCGGCCGGCGAGCGGGTGGCGGGTGCGGGGCACGTCGCCCGCGGGCGTGTTGTGCTCGACGTAGACGCCGGGCAGGTCGCGGCCGAGCCACTCGCGGGCCAGGTCGAGGTCGCGGGGGCGCTGGTAGACGACGGCGTCGATCGGCTCGTGGCGCAGCCGGTCCCAGCTGACCTCGCGGGCGCTGCCGGGCCAGTCGTAGGTGTCGGCGCGGCCCAGGCCGTCGGGGCCGCGACCGGGGACGAGCGGCAGGACGTACTCGTGCGGCCCGCGGACGAACGCGCTGGTCCAAGCGCCGTGGACGTGCCACAGGAGGATCCTCACCAGCGGCTCCAGCCGATCACGCGGGCCCGGCGCGAGTGGCCGGCGGGGACGGGGGCGGCCTCCAGGTCGCCGAGCAGCCGGTCGGTCACCTCGGTGAGGTCGGCGGCCACCTCGGCGGCCTCCAGGACCTCCTGGTGCAGCGTCTGCGGCGTGGGCACGAGGATGCCGCGGGCGCCCGCCGCGCGCGCCGCCTCCATGTCCCTGCCGATGTCGCCGACCACCACGCAGTCGCGCGGGCTCACGTCCAGCACGGCCGCGGCCCTGATGACCAGGCCCGGCGCGGGCTTGCGGCAGGTGCAGCAGTCGCCGTCGTCGTGGACGCAGATCGCCCACGCGTCGAACGGCCCCATGAGCTCCTCGACCCGGGCGTTGACCTGCCCCATCTCGTCGGGCGTGATGAGCCCCTTGGCCACCCCGGACTGGTTGGTCACCACGGCCACCGGGATCTCCGCGCGCCGCAGGCGTGACAGCGCCTCGACCGCCCCCGGCATCGGCTGCACCTTGCCGGGGTCTCCGTTGTACGGGATGTCCCTGATCAGGGTCCCGTCACGGTCGAAGAGCACGGCCCCGGGACCTCGCTGTACGAACACCGCTCACCTCCGTCACGCCGGCCGGTCAGCTACCCGGCGAGGTCCCCCACAAACAACTACCGAGCGTGACCAATCGCAGAGCCAGCAGGCTGTTTCCGCACTTCCAGGCGATGCCGCATGTTTGAGAGTCGCTTCTCTCGGTAGCGGTTCTCCATCCGGTGGGAGGAGCCAGATGAGATTTCTCGGCATCAACGCGATCTTTCACGACCCCGCCGCGGCGGTCGTCGCCGACGGCCGCATCGTCGCCGCCGCGGAGGAGGAGCGGTTCAGCCGCCGCAAGCACGGCAAGCGGCCGCTCGCCTTCTCGGCCTGGGAGCTGCCGGAGCTGGCGGCCGCCTGGTGCCTGACCGAGGCCGGGCTGTCCCCCGAGGATCTCGACGCGGTCGCCTACTCCTACGATCCGGCCCTGGTCGTCCAGCGTCCCGAGGGCGACTGGGAGGACCTGCGCACGAAGTACGCGGTGCGCGCGCCGAACTTCCTCGCCACGGCCCTGCCCGGCCTGGACCCGGCGCGGGTGCGCTTCGTCCCCCACCATGTGGCGCACGCCGCCTCGGCGGGGCTGGCCGCGCCGTTCCGGGACTGCGCGGTGCTCGTGTGCGACGGCCGCGGCGAGAACGTCTCCCACCTGGCGGGCCGCTACCGCGACGGCGAGCTGGAGGTGCTCGCCGCGCAGGAGCTGCCGCACTCGCTCGGGCTGATGTACGAGGACGTGACCCAGCACCTGGGCTTCCTGCGCTCCAGCGACGAGTACAAGGTCATGGCGCTGGCCTCCTACGGCCGGCCGCGGCACCTGGAGTCGCTGCGCGAGCTGATCCGCACCACGGAGGACGGCGGGTTCCGGGTCGAGCCGATCGACTGGAACTCCTACGCCAAGGCCCTGTCCAGGGGCTCGCCGTGGACGCCGGACCACGCCGACCTCGCCGCGAGCGTGCAGGCGCGGCTGGAGGAGGTGCTGCTGGAGCTGGTCCGCTGGCTGCACGAGCGCACCGGGGAGCGGCGCCTGGCGCTGGCCGGCGGGGTGGCGCTCAACTGCGTCGCCAACACCCGCCTGCTGGCCGAGGGGCCGTTCGAGGAGGTGTGGGTGCAGCCCGCCGCGGGCGACTCCGGCACCGCGCTGGGCGGCGCCCTGCACCTGGCGCAGGCGTACGGCGAGCGGGCCACGCCCATGATCGGCGCCGACCTGGGTCGCGGCTTCACCGACGAGGAGCTGGGCGCCTGGCTGGACGTGGCGCGGGTGCCGTACACGCGGCCGGCCGACCTGGCCGACGCGGTGGCGGCCGAGCTGGCCGCCGACCGGATCGTCGCCTGGTTCCAGGGCCGCTCCGAGTACGGCCCGCGGGCGCTCGGCCGGCGCTCGCTGCTCGCCCACCCGGGGCACGCCCGCAACACCGAGCGGCTCAACGACGTCAAGGGCCGCGAGCAGTTCCGGCCGATCGCGCCGATGGTGCTGGAGTCGCGGGCCCGCGACATCTTCACGCGGGGGCCGGTGCCCTCGCCGTACATGCTGTTCGTGCACGAGGTCGACCCGGTGTGGCGGGAGCGGATCCCGGCCGTGGTGCACGTGGACGGGACGGCGCGGGTGCAGACGGTGTCGCCGCGCTCGGAGCCGCTGCTGGCCCGGATGCTGTCGTCGTTCGAGGCCCGCACCGGGCTTCCGGTCGTGGTCAACACGAGCCTCAACACCGCCGGGCGGCCCATGGTGGACGACCCGCGCGACGCGCTGGAGTGCTTCGGCTCCTCGCCGGTGGACGTGCTCGCCCTCGGGCCGTACCTGGTGCGGCGGCGGGAGGTGTTCGCTCAGTGATCACGGTGGTGGTCCCCACGGTGGGGCGGCCGAGCCTGCGCGCGACGCTCGCGGCGCTCGGGCCGGACGTGCCGGTGGTCGTGGTGGACGATCGGCCGGCCGGACATGACGGGGCGCCGCTGGTGACACCCGGGCACGTGAAGGTCGTGCGGTCCGGCGGGCGGGGGCCCGCCGCCGCGCGCAACGCGGGCTGGCGGGCGGCCTCGACGCCGTGGGTGGCCTTCCTCGACGACGACGTGGTGCCGGGGCCCGGCTGGTACGAGGCGCTGTGGAAGGACCTGGCCGGGCTGTCGCCGCCGGTCGCGGGCAGCCAGGGGCGGATCAGGGTGCCGCTGCCCGCCGGCCGGAGACCCACCGACGCCGAGCGGAACACGGCGGGCCTGGCCGGGGCGCTGTGGATCACCGCCGACATCGCCTACCGGCGGGCCGCGCTGGAGGAGGTCGGCGGGTTCGACGAGCGCTTCCCCCGGGCCTACCGCGAGGACGCGGACCTGGCGCTGCGCCTGACCGGCCGGGGGCACCGGCTGGTGCGGGGCGAGCGGGTGACCGTGCACCCGGTGCGCGACGACGGGTTCTGGGCCAGCGTGCGCTTCCAGCGGGGCAACGCCGACGACGCGCTGATGCGGCGCCTGCACGGGCCGGGGTGGCGGGAGGCGATCGGCGGGGCGCGGGGACGGCTGCGCCGCCACGCCGCGGCCACGGCCCTCGGTCTGGCCGCCGCCGGCCTCGGCGTGGCCCGGCTGCTGGGCGCCCGCCGGCCGGACACCGCCTTCCTGGCGGCGGCGGGCGCGGGGTGGGCGGCGTTGACCGCCGAGTTCGCCTGGGCGCGGATCGCGCCCGGCCCGCGGACGCCGCGCGAGGTGCTGCGGATGGCCGTCACCAGCGTGCTGATCCCGCCGGTCGCCTGCGCGCACCGGCTGCGGGGGGAATGGAAGGTGCGGCGATGAGCGGACGGGTGCTCGTGGCGCGGCTGGACGACGCCGGGGACGTGCTGCTGGCCGGCCCCGCCGTCCGGGCCGTGAGCGCGCACGCGCGCGAGGTGACCGTGCTCGCCGGGCCGCGCGGCCGGGCCGCGGCCGAGCTGCTGCCCGGCGTGGACCGGGTGATCGTGTGGCAGGCGCCGTGGATCGACCACCGGCCGCCGCCCGTGTCCCCGGAGGACGTGGACGACCTGCTCGGCCGGATCCGCGGCGTCGACGAGGCGGTGATTCTCACCTCGTTCCACCAGTCGGCGCTGCCGCTGGCGCTGCTGCTGCGGCTGGCCGGGGTGGGCCGGATCTGCGCCATCAGCAACGACTACCCCGGCTCGCTGCTCGACGTGCGGCACGTCGTCGACGAGGGGCTGGACGTCCCCGAGGCGGAGCGGATGCTCGCCGTGGCCCGCGCCGCCGGCTTCGACCTGCCGCCCGGCGACGACGGCCGGCTCGCCGTCCGCCGCCCGCTGCCGGACGTGTCCCGCTTCGGCCTCGGTCCCGGCCCGTACGTCGTCGTGCACCCCGGAACCTCGGCGCCCGCCCGGACCTGGCCGCCCGAGCGCAACCGCGAGGCGGTGCGGGAGCTGGCCGACGACGGCCACCGGATCGTCGTCACCGGCATGGAGCGTGAGCTGACCGCCCATGTCGCGGCCGGGGCCCCCGAGGCGGCCGTGGACCTCGGCGGCGCGACCACGCTGGCGGAGCTCGCGGCCGTCATCGAGGGCGCCGCCGTGCTCGTCGCCGGCAACACGGGCCCCGCCCACCTGGCGGCGGCGGTCGGCACGCCGGTCGTCAGCCTGTTCGCCCCGGTCGTCCCGGCCGCGCGGTGGGCCCCGTACCGGGTCCCCACGGTCCTGCTCGGCGACCAGGGGGCACCATGCCGGGACTCCCGGGCGCGCGTGTGCCCGGTGCCCGGCCATCCCTGTCTGGCGCAGGTGACCAGTGAGCAGGTCGTCAAGGCAGTGAGGGAGCTGAACCAGTGAGAATCGCCCTGGTCTCGGAGCACGCGGACCCGCTCGCGGCCATCGGCGGCGTCGACGCCGGCGGGCAGAACGTCTACGTCGCTGCCCTGGCCGCAGCTCTCGGGACGCGCGGCCACGAGGTGGTCGTCCACACCCGGCGCTGGGGCCCGGACCAGCCGGACCGCGTCGTGATCGCTCCGGGCGTGTGCGTGGAGTACGTCACCGCGGGCCCGGCCGCGCCGGTCCCGAAGGACGAGCTGCCGCCGTACATGCCGGAGTTCACCGCGCGCCTGGCGGCGCGATGGGAGGAGGAGCCGCCCGACGTCATCCACGCGCACTTCTGGATGAGCGGGCAGGCCTCGCTGCGGGCCGCCGGGAACGTGCCGGTGGTGCACACCTTCCACGCGCTCGGCACCGTCAAGCGGCGCTGGCAGGGCGCCGCCGACACCAGCCCGGCCCACCGGGTGGACACCGAGCGGCAGATCGGCCGCAGCGCCGACGCCGTGCTCGCGACCTGCCGCGACGAGGTGAACGAGCTGCGCGCGATGGGCGTGCCCGAGCAGCGGATCGCGATCGTGCCGTGCGGCGTGGACACCGGCGTGTTCCGCCCCGACGGCCCGTCGGCGCCACCCTCCGGCGCCTCCTGGGCCTGGGACGGCGCGGGAGCCCCGGGCGGCGGGCGGATGGCGCGGGTGCTCAGCATCGGCCGGCTGGTGCCGCGCAAGGGCGTGGACACCGTCGTGCAGGCCATGCGGCTGCTGCCGCGCGCCGAGCTGGTGATCGCCGGCGGGCGCGTGGACGACGAGGAGGCGGTACGGCTGCGCGACCTGGCCGACGGGTGCGGCCTCGGCGACCGGGTGCGGGTCGTCGGCAGCGTCCCGCGCGACGAGGTGCCCGCGCTCATGCGCTCGGCCGACGTGCTGGTGACGGTGCCGTGGTACGAGCCGTTCGGGATGGCGCCGGTCGAGGCGATGGCGTGCGGCGTGCCGGTGATCGCCTCGGCCGTCGGCGGCCACCTCGACACCGTCGCCGGATGCGGCCTGCTCGTGCCGCCCCGCCGCCCGCGCGCCCTGGCCAGGGCGCTCAAGGACGTGCTGGCGGATCCGGCCCGGCGCCGCGCGATGGGCGCGGCCGGGGCGCGCAGGGCGCGCGAACGGTACGGCTGGCCGCGCGTCGCCGAGCGCACGGAGGCCGTGTACACGCAGGTCATCGACGGCAGGCTGTGCCGTCTCACGGCGCTGGGAGGGTGAGCCATGGACGCGCATCTGCAGAAGCTGTGCGCCACCCTGGCGCGCGTCGACGGCCACACGGCCGTCGTCCGCGCGTGGGGCGGCAAGCTGGCCGGGGTGCTGGGCTCCGGCGGCAGGCTGCTGGCCTGCGGCAACGGCGGCTCGGCGGCCGAGGCGCAGCACCTGACGGCCGAGCTGGTGGGCCGCTTCCGCGCCGACCGCCCGCCGTACGCGGCGATCCCGCTGCACGCCGACACCTCGTCGCTGACGGCGATCGTGAACGACTACGGCGCCGAGGAGGCGTACGCGCGGCAGGTGCGCGCCCACGGCCGCGAGGGCGACGTGCTCGTGTGCCTGTCCACCAGCGGCGGCAGCGCGAACGTGCTGGCCGCCGCCAAGGCCGCCCGCGAGTGCGGGATGCTCGCCTGGGCGCTGACCGGGCCCGGCCCCAACCCGCTGGCGGGGCTGTGCGACGAGGCCGTCACCGTGCCCGCCGAGGAGACCGCGACGGTCCAGGAGGTGCATCTCGCCCTCATCCACCTGCTCTGCGACGCGGTCGAGGAGGCGCTGTGAGCGGTCCGCTCGTCGTCATCGGCGACACCCTGCTGGACGTGGACGTCGAGGGCGTGGCGGACCGGTTGTGCCCGGACGCGCCCGTCCCCGTGGTCGACGTCGAGGCCGAGCACTCCCGGCCGGGAGGAGCCGGCCTGGCGGCGCTGCTGGCCGCCCGCGACGGCGCCGACGTGGTGCTCGTCACCGCGATCGGCGACGACCAGGACGGGCGGCGCCTGTGCGGGCTGCTGGCCGGCGAGGTGGAGCTGGTGCGGCTGCCGCTGCGCGGCGACACCGTGCGCAAGACCCGCGTCCGGGCGCGGGGGCAGACGCTGGTGCGCGTCGACTCCGGCGACGGCAGGGCCCGGCACGCGGCGGGCGAGGAGGTCGCCGCGGCGCTGCGCCAGGCCGGGGCCGTGCTCGTGTCCGACTACGGCCGGGGCGTCGCCCGGGCGGTGCGCGAGGCCCTGCGCGGGCTGGATGTGCCGCTCGTGTGGGACCCGCACCCGCTCGGCCAGGAGCCGGTGCCCGGGTGCGCGCTGCTGACGCCCAGCGAGGCCGAGGCCCGCCTCATGTGCGACGTCCCGTACGAGGGCCCCGACCAGGCGGCCCGCCACCTCATGCGCTCGCTGCGGGCGCGGGCCGTCGCCGTCACGCTCGGCGTGCGGGGCGCGGCGCTGGCCCGCCAGGGCGGCGCGCTCACCCAGGTGCCGGCGCCGGTGTCCGCCTCCGGGCAGGACGTGTGCGGCGCCGGGGACCGGCTGGCCGCCGCCTCCGCGCTCGCGCTGCGCGACGGCTCCGGCGTGGAGGAGGCGGTCACCATCGGCGTCGGCGAGGCGTCGCGCTTCGTCGAGCGGGGCGGCGCCGCCTCCATCCGCACCCAGGAGCAGGAGCTCGGCGACCGGCCGCGCACCGCGCTGGAGGTGGCCGAGCTGACCCGCGCGTACGGCGGGCGGCTCATCGCCACCGGCGGCTGCTTCGACCTGCTGCACGCCGGCCACGTCAGCCTGCTGCGGCGGGCCCGCGCGCTCGGCGACGCCCTGGTGGTGTGCGTCAACTCCGACGACTCCGTCCGCCGGCTCAAGGGACCGACCCGCCCGATCGTGGACGTCCGCGACCGGGTCGAGGTGCTGCGGGCGCTGGCCTGCGTGGACGCGGTGCTGGTGTTCGACGAGGACACCCCGGCCGCGGCCATCGAGCGGCTCAGGCCGGACGTGTGGGTCAAGGGCGGCGACTACGAGGGCGACGTGCTGCCCGAGGCCGAGATCCTCGACCGGCTCGGCGCCGAGATCGTCGTCCTCAGCAGCCTGCCGGGCCGTTCCACGACCAACCTCATCAGGGAGATCCGCTGAGCCGCGCCGGCCGGGGCTCCCGCGGTGCGCGGGAGCCGTACCGCCACGAGAAACCGCCACGAGAAGGAGAGCACATGAACGTCCTCATCACCGGAGGGGCCTCGGGCCTGGGCCTGGCCACCGCCGAGGCCGTGGCCAAAGAGGGCTGGCGGCCGCTGGTCGCCGACGTGCGCGAGCCCGGGCAGGGCGTCGATCACGTGGTCGCCGACCTGTCCGACCGGGCCGAGGCCGAGCGGGCCGTGCGCGAGCTGGCCGAGCGGGCCGGCGGGCTCGACGCCGTGGTCACCGCCGCGGGCGTCGACGCCTGCGGGCGGCTGGAGGACGTGGCCGCCGACGACTGGGACCGCGTGATCATGGTCAACCTGCTGGGCACCGCCTCGGTCGTGCGCGCGGCGCTGCCGTACCTGAGGACGTCGCGCGGCAAGGTCGTCACCTGCGCCTCCACGCTGGGGCTGCGGCCGCTCAGCGACGCCACCGCGTACTGCGCGTCGAAGTTCGGCGTGGTGGGCTTCACCCGGGCGCTGGCCGTCGAGCTGGCCGGGCAGGTGGGCGTGACGCTCCTGGTGCCCGGCGGCATGCGGACCGCGTTCTTCGACGGCCGGCCGGAGCAGTACAAACCCGGGCCCGACGCGGGCCTGAACGATCCGGCCGACGTGGCGCGGACCATCGTGTTCGCGCTCGGGCAGCCCGCCGGGTGCGAGGTCAGGGAACTGGTCGTGTGCCCCTCGACGGAGACGTCATGGCCCTAGAACTCGTCGCGCTGCGCGGGCTCGGCCTGGGCGACCTGCTCACGGCCGTGCCCGCGCTGCGCGCGCTGCGCCAGGAGTTCCCCGTCCACCGGATCACGCTCGCGGCGCCGGCCGCGCTGCGGCCGCTCATCCCGCTGACCGGGGCCGTCGACGACCTGATCGACGTGCGGGGTCCCGGCCCGGTGCCGGTCGAACGGCCCGACGTGGCCGTCAACCTGCACGGCAAGGGCCCGCAGAGCGTCGAGGCGCTGCGCCGTACCCGGCCCGGGCGGCTGCTGAGCCACACCGACGGCCCGCCGTGGCGGGAGGGCGTGCACGAGGTGCGGCGCTGGTGCGACATGCTGGAGTGGTACGGCGTCAAGGCCGACCCGTCGGACCTGACGCTGGGCGTGTCGGACCGGACCGGGCCCGTGGTCGTCCACCCGGGCGCCGCCTTCCCGTCGCGCCGCTGGCCGCCCGAGCGGTTCGCGCAGGTGGCCGCGGCCCTGGAGGGCTCCGTGGGCGAGGTCGTCGTCACCGGCAACGCCGAGGAGGAGGCCATCGCCGCGCGCGTGGCGGAGCTGGCCGGGCTGCCCGCCGGGCGGGTGCTCGCCGGCCGCACCGACCTGGCCGGGCTGATCGACCTGGTGGGCCGGGCCCGGCTCGTCGTGTGCGGCGACACGGGCGTGGGGCACCTGGCGACCGCGTTCTGCGTGCCGTCGGTGGTGCTGTTCGGGCCGGTGCCGCCCGCGTGGTGGGGGCCGCCGCCCGGCTGGCGGCACGTCGCGCTGTGGGCCGGGCTGCCCGGCGACCCGCACGGCGACCGGGTCGACCCCGGGCTGCTGCGGATCGAAGTCTCCGAAGTCGTCGAGGCCGTGATGGAGGTCACGTCATGAGGGCTCTGGTTACCGGTGGAGCCGGTTTTCTCGGCTCCCACCTGTGCGAACGCCTGCTCGGCCAGGGAGCCGAGGTCATCTGCATGGACAGCTTCCTCACCGGCGGGCCGCGCAACGTCGAGCATCTGATCGACCGCCCCCAGTTCCGCATCATCGAGTGCGACCTGACCGGGTACGTCCACGTCCCCGACCGGCTGGACCTGGTGCTGCACTTCGCCTCGGCCGCCTCCCCCGCCGACTACCTCCGCTACCCCATCGAGACGCTGCGGGTGGGCAGCGTCGGCACGCTGCACGCGCTGGGGCTCGCACGGGAGAAGGGCGCCCGGTTCATCCTGGCCTCCACCAGCGAGGTGTACGGCGACCCGCTGGAACACCCGCAGAAGGAGACGTACTGGGGCAACGTCAACCCGGTCGGGCCGCGCAGCGTGTACGACGAGGCCAAGCGCTTCGCCGAGTCGCTGACGACCGCCTACCGGCACTCCCGTGACACCGACACCGGCATCGTGCGGATCTTCAACACGTACGGCCCGCGCATGCGGCCCTTCGATGGCCGGGCGATCCCGACCTTCATCCGGCAGGCGCTGCTGGGCGAGCCGATCACGATCACCGGCGACGGCGGGCAGACCCGGTCCGTCTGCTACGTCGACGACACGGTCACAGGCATCCTGGCCATGGCCGGGAGCGACTTCGCCGGCCCGGTGAACATCGGCAACCCCGGCGAGCTGACCATGCTGGAGCTGGCCACGCTGATCAAGGAGCTGACCGGGTCGTCGTCGCCGATCGAGTTCATCGAACGGCCGGCCGACGACCCGATGGTGCGCCGGCCGGACACGACGCTGGCGGCCGAGCGGCTCGGCTGGCGGGCCGCGGTGCCCGCAGCGGAGGGGCTGCGCCGGACCATCGACTGGTTCGCCGCCGAGCTGGCGGGCCACGGCAAGCTGGAGCGGCTGGGCGCCTGAGCGTGGCGTCGGGGGGTGGTGGTCCGAGGATGCCGGGAATCGCGATGATCGTGCTCGACATGCTGAACCCGTACGAGCACGAGGACGCCGACCGGCTCGTGCACGGGGTGGAGCCGATCGTGCCCAAGCTCGCCGAGCTGGCGGGGCGGGCGCACCGGCGCGACGACGTGGAGCTCATCTACGTCAACGACAACTACGGCGACTTCGCCGCCACCCGGGAGGATCTCGTGACGCGGGCGCTGAAGGGGCGCCGGCCCGACCTGGTGCGGCCGATCGTGCCGCCGAGGGACTGCGCGTTCCTGGCCAAGGTGCGCCACAGCGCCTTCTACGGCACCGCCCTGGAGCACATGCTGCGGCAGCGCGGGATCGGCACCGTGCTGCTGGCCGGGCAGGTGACCGAGCAGTGCGTCCTCTACAGCGCGCTGGACGCGTACGTGCGGGAGTTCGACGTGGTGGTGCCGCCCGACTGCGTGGCGCCGGTCCACGGGGATCTCGGCCGGGCCGCGCTGCGCATGATGGAGCGCAACATGTCGGCCGAGATCATCCCGTCACGCCGCCTCCTGGTGTGAGGCATCCCCGTCCGAGCCGGACGGGCCTCCGCTAGAGGGCGACGCCGAGCAGGGCGTCGGACAGGTCGCGGACCAGGGCCGGCGCTCCGGCGTCGGCCCCCTCCCCCACGAGCGCCCGCTCCCCCGCGAGCGCCCGCTCGGCCCAGGCGTCGATGGCGGCCAGCGCGCCCGGCGCGTCGAGGTCGTCGGCGAGCCGCTCCCGCACCAGCGCCAGCAGCTCGTCGGCGGGCGGCCCCGACGGCAGCGCCACCGCCTCGCGCCAGCGGGCCAGCCGCCGCTCCGCCCGCTCCATCAGCTCCGGGGTGTACTCCCAGTCGGCGCGGTAGTGGTGGGCCAGCAGGACCAGCCGGACGGCCATCGGGTCGTGCTCCCGGCGCAGCCGCGACACGAACACCAGGTTGCCCTTGGACTTCGACATCTTCTCGCCGTCGAGGGCGACCATGCCGGCGTGGGTGTAGAACTTGGCGAAGGGCCACTCGCCGGTCGCCGCGTGCCCCTCCGAGGCGCCGCACTCGTGGTGCGGGAAGATCAGGTCCGTGCCGCCGCCGGCCACGTCGTAGCCGGCGCCCAGGTGGTCGAGCGCGATCGCGGTGCACTCGATGTGCCAGCCGGGCCGGCCCCGGCCCAGCGGCGAGTCCCACGCCGGCTCGCCCGGCCGCTCGGCCCGCCACAGCAGCCAGTCGAGCGGGTGGCGCTTGCCCGGCCGGTCGGGGTCACCGCCCCGCTCGCCGAACAGCTCCAGCATCTCGTTCTCGCCGTACCCGGACACCTGACCGAACTTGGGGGCGTCGGCCGAGCTGAAGTAGACGTCGCCGTCCAGCTCGTAGGTGACGCCCTTGGCGGACAGGGACGCGATCAGCTCGGCGACGCGGCCGACGACCTCGGTGACGCCCACGTACTCGCGGGGCGGCACGATGCGCAGCGCCTCCATGTCCGTGCGGAACAGCTCGATCTCCCGCTCGGCCAGGTCCTGCCAGGCGATGCCGGTCTGCTCGGCGCGCTCCAGGAGCGGGTCGTCGACGTCGGTGGTGTTCTGCGTGTAGTGGACGTCGTGGCCGCCGTCGCGCCACACGCGGCCGACCAGGTCGAAGGCGTGGTAGGTGTTGGCGTGACCGAGATGGGTGGCGTCGTAGGGGGTGATGCCGCACACGTACATCCGGGCCGTGGGGCCGGGATCGGTCGGGCGGACCTGCCCGGTGGCCGTGTCGTGGAGCCGCAGCGGGACGCTCTGACCGGGCAGCTTGGGGACGTTCGGGGCGGACCACGATCTCATAGCTTCGAGCCTATCTGTCCCGTTCGGCGGTCAAGTCCGTGAAGTCGTACGTCACATCTCCGGCCGCCAGCGTGACCCGCATGGCCGACAGCGACGTGAGGATCTTGCCCTCGGGCGTCTCGTGGCGGACCAGGAGCGACTCGGGATCGGCGGACGGCGCCTCCTCCCCCGGGACGCGCCAGTCACCGGCCCGGAAGCGCGGCAGGTTGGCGACGACGCGGGGATGGGCGGGGTCGAGTCCCGCCGCGTTGACGATCATGTTGGTGCCGTCGGGCACGCGGGTGACGGTCAGCCGCTCGCCGTCCCAGCCGGCCAGCCGCGCTCCCGGCGGTTCGGCGAGGAGAAGGAAGAAGGGGTCGTACACGGTGAGGTCCGCCTCGGACAGGCTCACCTCCGGGGGGACGTCCGCACGGGGCGGGTCGCCCGGCAGGGTGCCGGTGGCGGCGGCGCGCAGGGCCAGGTCGCCGCGGGAGACCCGGGTGGCCTCGGCAGCCGTGACGCCGCAGCCGTTGAGCAGGGCGGCCGCGCGGTGGGCCGTGGGGTGGAGCGCCAGCCAGGTGCCGCCCGCCTTGAGGTCGCGACCGCCGATCAGGCCGGGGTAGCGGTCGGGCCAGTGCTCGCCCGGCCCCTCCCAGGGCCGGTCGGCGTACTCGTCGCGCACGAACAGGAGGGTCAGTGGCCACCCTGTCTTCACGATCACGGTGCACATGAGGCAAAGAGTAGTGAACGCCGCTAAATGGGCGGCCAGGGGATGGCGGGCCAGTCCTCCGACGGCGACGGGTGGACGCCGGTGTCGAGCAGCCGCCTGACCCGCTGCCAGGTCGCCTCCACCTCGGCCTGCGTGAGCAGCTCCCGCAGCCGGCGCCCGAGCGCGCCCGCCTCCAGGTCGCGCTCCAGCTTGGCCAGCACGGCGACGGCCTCGCGCGCCAGCGGCTTGCCGCGCCACTGCCACAGCACGGTGCGCAGTTTGTCCTCGGCGGCGAAGCAGACGCCGTGGTCGACGCCGTACACGTGGCCGGTGGGCAGCGGCAGCAGGTGGCCGCCCTTGCGGTCGGCGTTGTTGACCACGGCGTCGAACACCGCCATCCGCCGCACCACCGGGTTGCGGCTGCGCACCAGCCGCATCAGGTCGATCTCGCGCTCGGTGTCGATCCAGAGCTGGCACATGCCGGGGCCGAACGGCCCGTCGCGGTAGACGGTCGGCGGCACGATCTGCCAGCCGGTCGCCTGGGACACCTCGAAGGCCGCCACCTCTCGGGCCGCGAGGGTGCCGTCGGGGAAGTCCCACAGCGGGCGCTCCCCGCGTACGGGCTTGTAGACGCAGGCGACGGTCTGCCCGGCGAGCGTGACGGAGCAGTAGAGCGTCAGGTTGGTCGCCTCGACCAGGCGCCCCACCACGTCGAGGCGCCCGTCACGGAGGAGCTTCAGCGCGCTCTCCTCATCCATGACCGGCGTGTGCGAGTGCCTGACGGCGGGCTCGCTCTCCGGGGCGCTCATGAGGCCGCCTCACCCCCGCGGTAGCCGTTGAGCCGGACACAGATGTGCCCCTCGGCGTCGAGGGGCTGGCCGCACAGGGGACAGGGTGGCCTCCCCGCGGCGACGAGCCGCAGGGCGCGCGCGGTGAAGGCCCGCGCGGCCCCGGCGCTGATGTGGACCCGCAGCACCGCGGGATCGGGCACGTCGAGGTCCTCCTCTTCGACCATCTCCTGCGCCTCGATCACCACCTGCGAGGTCTCGGGGTCCCAGGCGAGCGCCATGGTGCCCACCCGGAAGTCCTCGGAGAGCGGAACGTCGAGGGGGTCGTCGTCGGCGAGGTCGGCGGGTGCGAGGGCCGGCACGTGCGCGGTGCCCCCGCTGCGCCGCAGCACCTCGTCGAGCAGCTCGTCGAGCCTGCCCGCGAGCGCGGCGACCTGGAGCTTCTCCAGCGCGACCGTGGTCAGTCTGCCCTCGGCTCTGGCCTGCAGAAAGAAGGCTCGGGCGCCCGGTTGCCCCAGGGCACCGGCCACGAACCTCTCTGGTGGGTCGTAGTCGAAGACCGGCATAGCCTGACCTTACGTGGTCCCGGGTCCGCCGCCGACGGCGGCATCGCTCCCGGTGATGTTTTCTCCCCCGTCTTTCTCCTCCGAATCCTCGGGGAGCCGCAATTCCCCCATATCGTTAAGCCTGAGGAGAAAGGGACGCAAGGGGGTATATCGAATCACAGTGAGGGCGGCCGGATCAGCGGTTATCCGCTGGAACTGGTCGAGGTGGAGGCCCAGCGCGTCGGCCACGATCGCCTTGATCACGTCGCCGTGGCTGCACACGAGGTAGACGGCCTTCTCCCCCAGGCGCGCGTTCCACTCCCGCACCGCCGCCACCGCCCGGTGCTGCACGTCGGCCATGGGCTCCCCGTCGGGGAAGACGGCCGCGCTCGGGTGGGCCTGCACGACCCGCCACAGCGGCTCCTCGGCCAGCTCCTTCAGCGGGCGGCCGGTCCACGTGCCGTAGCCGCACTCCACGAACCGGTCGTCGGTCTTCACGGCCATCGCGCGATCGGCGGCCACGGCCGTCGCGGTCTCCACGCACCGCTCCAGCGGGCTGGAGACCACCGCGTCCAGGCGCACGCCCGCGATGCGGCCGGCCAGCGCCTCGGCCTGCCGCCGGCCCTCGTCGCTCAGGTGGACCCCCGGGGTGCGGCCGGCCAGGACGGGCCCCGTGAGGGCGGTGAGGCCGTGGCGGGCCAGAAGCAGCGTGGTCACGAACCAAGTGTCGCAGGCCGGGATCACGGTTTTTCCCCGGCCCGGACGGTAACCTGGCGGGATCATGCAGCAGCGCTATGTCGGCCGTAGCGGCCTGTCGGTGTCCCGAGTGGGGCTCGGCACGATGACCTGGGGGCGGGACACCGACGCCGACGAGGCCTCGGCACAGCTCCGCACCTTCATGGACGCGGGGGGCACGCTCGTCGACACGGCCGACGTCTACACCGGCGGCGACGCCGAGCGGCTGCTCGGCCGGCTGGTGCGCGACACGGTGCCGCGCTCCGAGCTGGTGATCTCCACCAAGGCCGTGGTGACGCCGCTCGGCCGCCGGCCCCGCGACGCCTCCCGCCGCCACCTCGTGGCCGCCGTGGACGAGTCACTGGCCCGGCTCGGCGTCGACTACGTCGACCTGTGGCAGCTCCACACCTACGACGAGGAGGTGCCGCTGGAGGAGACCCTCGCGGCGCTCGACGCGATCGTCTCCTCCGGCCGGGCCGTCTACGCGGGGGTGTGCGACTACACCGGCTGGCAGCTCGCCGCCGCGGGCGTCGCCCAGCGCTCCGTCCCGGGGCGCGTGCCGATCACCTCCGCCCAGGCCGAGTACTCCCTGCTGGCCCGCGAGCCCGAGCGGGAGCTGCTGCCGGCCGCCGACCACGTGGGCGCCGGGGTGCTGGCCTGGTCGCCGCTGGGGCGGGGGGTGCTGACCGGCAAGTACCGCACCGGCATACCGGCCGACTCGCGGGCCGCGACGCCGCACTTCGCCGACTTCGTCCGGCCGTACCTGGACGAGCGCAGCCGGCGGGTGGTGGAGTCGGTCATGACGGCCGCCGACGGGCTCGGCGTGTCGCCGCTGGCCGTGGCGCTGTCGTGGGTGCGTGACCAGCCCGGGGTGGCCTCGGCGATCGTGGGGGCCCGCACCCGGGCGCAGCTGGCCGGGATACTGGCGGCGGAGGAGGTCGTGCTGCCCCGCGAGATCCGCGAGGCCCTGGACGACGTCTCGTCCCTGGACTGACCGGCTGAACGGGAGTCGGGCTCGCGTATCACTAGTCGATACCGAATCGCAACTTTGGCGGAAAACACCTGCGTCTCGGCGGCGATGTCCGTAAAGATTTCAATCCAAGGCGATGCGGGAGGGGACGGACCGATGGGGAGCAGGACCGTGACGGCGGCCGGTGTCCTGGCGACGGCACTGGCGGCGACCGCGGTCACCGTGGCCCTCACGGTCACGCTCGCGGGGCCGGCCGCCGCGGACGACTGCCCCCAGGGGGGCGGCTTACTCGGCGGGGTGACCGGCACGCTCTGCGACACGGTGGGCAAGGTCACCGACACCGTCGACGCCGTGACCGGAGGCAGGGCGAAGGGCCTGACCGACACGGTGGACGACACCACGGGCAAGGTGCTCGGCAAGGTCGGCGAGGCCGTGCCCACGACCAGGCCGGGCCAGGCCAGGAAGGCCGACCCGGAGCCGTCCGCCACCACCACGCTGCTGCCCGAGAAGCTGACGGACGTCTGCCTGCCGGTGCTGGCCTGCGACGACCAGAGCGTCCACGACGACGGCGTGACGCCCGCGCCGCGCGCCACCGAACACCCGCCCGCCGAACGGCGCACCGGGCAGCCGGAGCAGCCGACGCGCTCCGGTACGGCCCGCCAGCGCAAGGACGACAAGCAGCACGCGGCGGTGCCCACGGCCGCGCCCACCCGCCCCGCGAGGCAGCCGGAGAGCCAGCCGTACCTGATGGACACCCGGCAGGAGCGGGTCGGCGAGGAGCCGGAGGCCGACCCCGACGAGGCCCGCATCGACCTGCTGTGGCCGCAGCCCCTCGTGCGCGAGCTGACGGCGCCGATGCGCGACCAGCAGGTGGTACGGCCCAGCACCCCGGCCTCGGACGTGCTGGGCACGGCGCTGACGATCGCGCTGCTGCTGTCGGCGGTGGCGGCCACGCGGGTGGTGCAGCAGCGGCGGCAGCGGGCGGACCGGGCCGACTCGATCCCGTTCGAGCCGTCGACGGCCGCCAACGGCCGCCACCGCCTGGCCTGACGCGGGACCGGCCCGAGGACGAGCCGGCCTGGACAGGGACCTCTCCGGCGGGGGGCCGGCCCGATGGAGGGGCGGTCAGGCGCCGATCGCGTGGACGCCGCCGTCGACGTGGACGATCTCGCCCGTCGTCGCCGGGAACCAGTCGGACATCAGCGCGACGCACGCCTTGGCCGCCGGCACCGTGTCGCCCAGGTCCCAGCCGAGCGGCGCCTTCTCCGGCCAGCTGTCCTCGAACTCCTTGAAGCCGGGGATCGACTTGGCCGCCATCGTCCGCAGCGGCCCGGCCGCGACGAGGTTGACCCGGATGCCCTGCTTGCCGAGGTCGCGGGCCAGGTAGCGGGAGGCGGACTCCAGGCCGGCCTTGGCCACGCCCATCCAGTCGTAGACGGGCCACGCCTTGGTGGCGTCGAAGTCGAGGCCGACGACCGCGCCGCCCTCCTTCATCAGCGGCAGGCAGGCGACGGCCAGCGACTTGAACGAGTACGTGGACACGTGCAGGGCGGTGGAGACGTCCTCCCACGTGGTGTTGAGGAAGTTGCCGCCGAGCGCGGTCTGCGGGGCGAAGCCGATGGAGTGCACGACGCCGTCGAGCCCGTCGACGTGCTCGCCGACCCGGTCGGCCAGGGTGTCGAGGTGCTCGGTGCTCTGCACGTCGAGCTCCAGCACCGGGGCGGGGTGCGGCAGCCGCTTGGCGATGCGCTCGACCAGGCTGAGCCGGCCGAAGCCGGTGAGCACCACCGTGGCGCCCTCCTCCTGGGCCAGCTTGGCCACCGAGAACGCGATGGAGGCGTCGGTCAGGACCCCCGTCACGAGGATCCGCTTGCCTTCGAGAATGCCCACGTCAGTGCCCCATTCCAAGTCCGCCGTCGACGGGGATCACGGCCCCGGTGATGTAGGAGGCGTCGTCGCTCGCCAGGAAGCGGACGACGCGCGCGACCTCGCCCGGCGACGCCTGCCGCCCGAGCGGGATGTTCTTGATGATGGCCTCCTCGTCCAGGCCGGCCGTCATGTCGGTCCGCACGAAGCCGGGCGCGACCACGTTGACCGTGATGCCGCGCGAGCCGTACTCGCGGGCCATGGACCGGCCGAACCCGATGAGCCCGGCCTTGGAGGCGGCGTAGTTGGTCTGGCCGGCGGAGCCGGACAGGGCGACGACGGAGGAGACGAGGATGACGCGCCCGCGCTTGAGCTTCATCATCGGCCGGATGGCCCGCTTGGCGACCCGGTAGGCGCCGGTCAGGTTGGCGTCGATGACGTCGGTGAAGGTGTCCTCCTTCATCATCGCCAGCAGGGTGTCCTTGGTGACGCCGGCGTTGGCCACCAGCACCTCGACGGGCCCGTGCTCGGCCTCCACCTTGTCGAAGGCGGCCTCGACGTCGGCCATGACGGTCACGTCGCACCGGACGCCGAACAGCCCCTCCGGGGGCTCCCCCGAGCGGTAGGTGACCGCGACGGCGTCGCCGGCCGCGGCGAGTTCTCGGGCGATCGCGAGGCCGATGCCGCGATTGCCCCCGGTGACGAGTACAGAGCGTGCCATGGGACCTGACGCTATCTCCTACCGGCTGGTATGCGCTTGTCCGGGGCAGACAAGATCACAGGGTTAGGATCGTGGACATGCGCCAGATGGACCCCGATTTCCTGGAGCTGCCGCTGCGGCAGCTGGCGGACGCCGCCCTGCAACGCGCCCGCGACCTGGGTGCCGAGCACGCCGACTTCCGGCTCGAACGCGTCAGGGCCGAGTCGATGAGCCTTTACGACGCCCGGCTCGAAGGCGCGATGGACGCCGACGACCTGGGCTACGCCGTGCGTGTCGTCAAGGGCGGCACGTGGGGCTTCGCCTCCGGCATCCTCCTCACCCCGGAGGCGGCCGCGGCGGTGGCCGAGCAGGCGGTGCGCGTGGCGGAGGTGAGCGCGCCGATCAACAGGGAGCCGATCGAGCTGGCGCCCGAGCCCTCCCACCGCGAGGTGACGTGGGTCTCCTCGTACGAGGTGGACCCGTTCACGGTGCCGTCGGCCGACAAGGTCGCGCTGCTGGCCGACTGGTCGGCGGAGCTGATGAAGGGGGCCGACCACGTCTCGGCCCGGCTGCTCCAGGTCAAGGAGCAGAAGTTCTACGCCGACTCGGCCGGCACGGTCACCACGCAGCAGCGGGTGCGCCTGCATCCCGTCCTCAACGCGATGAAGGCCGCGGGCGGCGGCTTCGACGACATGTCGACGATCGCGCCGCCGGTCGGCCGGGGCTACGAGTACCTGACCGGCACCGGCTGGGACTGGGCGGCCGAGCTGGCGCAGCTTCCCGAGCTGCTGGCGGAGAAGCTGGCCGCGCCGTCGGTCGAGGCGGGCGAGCACGACCTGGTGATCGACCCGTCCAACCTGTGGCTGACGATCCACGAGTCGATCGGCCACGCCACGGAGCTGGACCGGGCGCTCGGCTACGAGGCGGCCTACGCGGGCACCAGCTTCGCCACCTTCGACCAGCTCGGCGAGCTGGTGTACGGGTCGCCGGTCATGAACGTGACCGGTGACCGCACGGTCGAGCACGGCCTGGCCACGATCGGCTACGACGACGAGGGCGTGCAGGGGCAGTCGTTCGACATCGTGCGCGACGGGATCCTGGTCGGCTACCAGCTCGACCGGCGGATGGCGCTGCTGAAGGGGTTCGGCCGCTCCAACGGCTGCGCCTTCGCCGACTCGCCCGGCCACATGCCGATCCAGCGCATGGCCAACGTCTCGCTCGCCCCGGCCCCGGACGGACCGTCCACGGAGGAGCTGATCGCGGGCGTGGAGCACGGCCTCTACATCGTGGGCGACAAGAGCTGGTCGATCGACATGCAGCGCTACAACTTCCAGTTCACCGGGCAGCGGGCCTACCGCATCGTCGGCGGCCGGCTGGCCGGGCAGGTGCGCGACTTCGCCTACCAGGCGACGACGACCGACTTCTGGCAGTCCATGGAGGCGGTGGGCGGGCCGGGGACGTACGTGCTCGGCGGCGCCTTCAACTGCGGCAAGGGCCAGCCGGGGCAGGTCGCCCCGGTCAGCCACGGATGCCCCTCGGCGCTGTTCCGGGGCGTGCGGATCCTCAACACCGTGCAGGAGGGTGGCAAGAAGTGAGCGAGCGCATCACCGGCGGTTCGCCGCAGGACATGGTGGAGCGGGCCCTGGAGCTGTCGGGGGCCGACGGCTGCATGGTGCTCGCCGACGAGAGCTCCACCGCCAACCTGCGCTTCGCGGGCAACACCCTCACCACCAACGGCGTCGCCCACTCGTCGCGGCTGACCGTGATCTCCGTCGTGGGCGAGGGCGTCGGCGTGGTGTCCCGCGCCGCCGTACGGCCCGGCCAGCTCGCCGACGTGGTGGCGGCGGCCGACCGGGCGGCGCGCGAGGCCCGGCCGGCCGAGGACGCCCGGCCGCTGGTCGAGGGGGTGCCGGCCAGCCCGTCGTGGGGTGAGCCGGTGACGCCCACGGACATCGGGGTGTTCGAGGGGTTCGCGCCGGCGCTGGGCGAGGCGTTCGCCGCCGCCGAGTCGGGCGGCAGGAAGCTGTACGGCTTCGCCGAGCACTCCCGTACGACGACGTTCCTGGGCACGTCGGCGGGGCTGCGGCTGCGCCACGACCAGCCGTCGGGCCGGCTGGAGCTGAACGCCAAGTCGGCCGACCTGAAGCGGTCGGCGTGGACGGGCGTGGCGACGCGCGACTTCTCCGACGTGGACGTGACGGGGCTCGACTCGTCGCTGGCCCGGCGGCTCGAATGGGCCAAGAACCGGATCGACCTGCCGGCGGGCCGTTACGAGACGCTGCTGCCGCCGAGCGCCGTGTCCGACCTCATGATCTACATGTACTGGTCGGCGGGCGCCAGGGACGCGCTCGACGGCCGCTCGGTGTTCTCCAAGCCGGGCGGCGGCACCCGGGTGGGCGAGCGGCTGGCCGAGCTGCCGATCACGCTGGCGGGCGACCCGTCGGCGCCGGGGCTGGAGTGCGCGCCGTTCGTGGTGGCGCACGGGCCGAGCCGCGAGGCGTCGGTGTTCGACAACGGCCTGCCGCTGGAGCCCACCGCGTGGCTGCGGGACGGGCGGCTGGAGGCGCTGCCGCAGACCCGCTACTCCGCGCAGCTCAGCGACATGCCGGTGACGCCGTCGATCGGCAACCTGATCATGACCGGTGGCGAGGGCGGCCGGTCGCTGGAGGAGATGATCGCCTCCACGCGGCGCGGCCTGCTGCTGACCTGCCTGTGGTACATCCGCGAGGTGGACCCGCAGTCGCTGCTCGTGACGGGGCTGACCCGTGACGGCGTCTACCTCGTCGAGGACGGCGAGGTCGTGGGCGAGGTGAACAACTTCCGGTTCAACGAGAGCCCGGTGGACCTGCTCGGCCGCGTGTCGGAGGTGGGATCGAGCGGGCAGACGCTGCCCCGGGAGTGGAACGACTACTGGACCCGGGCGGTCATGCCGGCCCTGCGGGTGCCCGACTTCAACATGTCGACGGTCAGCCAGGCGAGCTGACCCGCCGGCCCGGGGCCCCCCCCCCCCCCCCCGGGCGGCGGCCGGCGCGGACCACCCGGCCCAGCCCACCTGCGCCGACCGACACACCCCCCCCCCAGCGGCGCCCCCCCCC
>NZ_JBITIP010000006.1:245154-418836 GCF_044459125.1 Nonomuraea sp. NPDC050383 | reverse complement strand
CGCCACCCGCTACGACAAGCTCGCCGTTCACTACCAGGCAAGTGTCACCATCGTCTGCCTGTTGCTATGGCTCACATGAGATCCACAAAACAGGCTCTAGGAGGCGGCCGGGGTGATGATCTCGTCCACGACCCACCGCGCGACGCCCTCAGGGAAGGGCGGCCGGAGGTTGAGCACGACGTGGGTCACCCCGATCGCCGCCAGCTCCTTGACGGCCGCGCGGGTGGCTCCCGGGTCGTCGTACGAGACCATGACCTGGGTGGACCGGGTCAGCGTCGCGGGGTCTCGCCCGAGGGCGGCGCACCGCTCGTCGAGCGCCCGGGAGCGTTCGGCGATGAAGTCGAGGGAGTTGTGCGGCGGGCCGGGCACGTTCCAGATGTCGGCGTGCTCGGCGACCACGCCGAGGGTCCTGTCGCCCCAGCCGCCGATGAGGAGCGGCGGCCGGCGGGCCGGCTTGGGCTCGCACACCACGTCGCGCAACCGGTAGTGCCGGCCGTCGAAGTCGAACCGGTCCTCGGTCCACATGCGCTTGATGATCTGGCACGACTCGGCGAGCCTGGCCACGCCCTCTCCGGGGGTGGCGATGGTGAGCCCGTACGCGTTGTACTCCCTGGGCACGAGGGTGTCGCCGGGCTGATGGGTGCCTCCCACACCGAGTCCGAGGACGAGCCGCCCGGGCGCGACGGCGTCGACGGTCGCCGCCATCTTGGCCAGCAGGGCGGGCGACCTGGTGAGGTTGCTGGTCACCAGGTGGCCGAAGGCGAGGCGCTCGGTGCGGGCGGCGAGCGCGGCCAGGATGGTCCAGCCCTCGTGGATCGGGGTGTCCACCGGCCCGAAGAGCGGCAGGAGGTGGTCCCACAGCCAGGCGTGCTCGATGGCGGGCAGCTCGTCCGCCTCCTGCCAGACGCGCAGCAGGTCGGGGTACGTGACGCCGACGGGGATGGTCTTGATGCCGAAGCTCAGCAATGTCAGCTCCACTGATCGTCAGTAAGACTGATGATTAGGCTAGTGCGAGAATGACCCCTGTGTCGAGACGCCGCCTGGGTTACCTGTTCAAGCACGCGCAGTCGCGGCTGGCCAGGCTCACCGGGCCGGCGCTGGAGCCGCTGGGCGTGGACACGCGCGAGCTGGCCGTGCTGACCGTGCTGGACGCGCGGACGCCGATGTCGCAGCAGCAGGCCGCCCAGGCCCTGCGCATCGACCGCACCACGATGGTCGCCATGATCGACGCGCTGGAGGGCAAGGGCCTCGTGGCGCGCAGGCCGCACCCCGACGACCGGCGCAAGAACGCGGTCGAGCTCACCGCCCACGGCCGCGACGTGCTCAGGGACGGCTCGGCGGCGATCGACGAGGCCGAGCGCGTGTTCCTGGCGCCGCTGTCAGAGGACGAGCGGCGCCTGGTCCGCGTCGCCCTGGACCGGCTGGCCTCCGGCTGACGAAGGCCCGGCCGGGCCGGTCAGAGGGGATTCATCAGGTACGCGCCGGCCACCACCGACGCGCACGCCACCACCAGGAAGAAGAACACGTAGAAGCCGCCCGGCAGGATCGTCAGCCGGGCGAGCTGGTCGGCGTCGGAGTCGCGGGCCTGCCGCAGCCGCCGCTTGCGCTGTAACTCGACGATCGGCCGCACCCCGCCGAACAGCAGGAACCACACGGCCGCCATGGCCACGGCCTGCTGCACCTGGTTCGGCGCGTACATCGACAGGGCGAACACCGCCCCGCCCGTCGCCAGCAGGATCAGCGCGCCGTAGAGGTTGCGGATCAGCAGCAGCATGCAGACGAGGAAGAGCAGCACGCTCCAGATCAGCAGCGTGATGCGCCCCTGCTCGGTCAGCCACGCCGCCGCCAGCCCGAGCAGCGACGGCGCGAGGTAGCCGGCGAGCGCGGTCAGCACCATGCCGGGGCCGTTGGGGCGGCCCCGGGTCAGCGTCACGCCCGAGGTGTCGGAGTGCAGCCGGATGCCCTCGAGCTTGCGCCGGGTGAGCAGTGCCATCAGCGCGTGGCCCCCTTCGTGCGCGATCGTGATCAGACCCCGGCTCAGCTGCCAGGGGGTCCTGAACGACACGATCGCGAGCGCCGCCAGAGCGGTGGCCGGCACGACCCAGGGGGCGGGGTCGGGTTGTGCCTTGATGAGGTGGGCCCAGAGCTCGTTCATCGAGACAAGACCCTATCCGGGTCGGGCCCCTCGCGTGCGGCCCGCTTGACGGCCGTCCGGCTGGGCAGGTGACGAGTGCCGGCGGTTCCGTGTGGAGGCGCGTTCGCGCGCTGGTCACGGGCCGTTCGCCGGGACGACGTAGCGGACGTGATCTGATAAAAAAGTGAAGGATCGGCTGGATATATGGCACGACACCACCCGGGACCGTCGGAGACGGTCACCCGATCGGCCGGCGGGAAGAGGAACGGCGTGGCACGGATGAGGAGCTTCAGGCGCGGCGAGGCGGCCCGCCAGGACGCGCCCGAGCACGAGATGGACCCGCGCGCCGCCGACGAGCCGCCGTACCGGCCGACCGTCATCGACAACGCCGTCTACCAGGACGGCCAGCGCGTGGACAACCCCGGCTCCATGGCCGACGCCTTCGAGCGGCTGAACAAGACGCCGGACAGCCTCGCCTGGATCGGCCTCTACCGGCCCAAGGAGTGGGAGCTGGTCAAGCTCGCCGAGGAGTTCGAGCTGCACGAGCTGGCGCTGGAGGACGCCATCGTCGGCTCCCAGCGGCCCAAGGCCGACCGCTACGGCGACACGCTCTTCGTGGTGCTGCGCGCCGCCCGCTACCTCGACGACGTCGAGGAGGTCGCGTTCGGCGAGCTGCACGTCTTCGTCGGCCCCAACTTCGTCATCACCGTACGGCACGCCGAGGCGCCCGACCTCCAGGGCGTGCGCAAGCGCATGGAATCGGACCCCGACCTGCTCCGCCAGGGACCCCAGGCGGTCCTGTACGCCATCCTCGACGCCGTCGTCGACGGCTACGCGCCGGTCGTCGCCGGACTGCAGAAGGACCTGGAGGAGATCGAGGGGCAGGTGTTCAGCGGCGACCCGTCGGTCTCGCGGCGCGTGTACGAGCTGTCCGGCGAGGTCATCGAGTTCCAGCGGGCCACCGCGCCGCTGGTGCGGATGATCGACGGCTTCATCGCCGGGGCCGCCAAGTACGGGGTCAACGAGGAGCTCCAGAGCTACCTGCGCGACGTGGCCGACCACGCCATCACGGTCAACGAGCGGGTCGCCGCCTTCCGCCAGATGCTCCAGGACATCCTCGTGATCAACTCCACGCTCGTCACCCAGGCGCAGAACGCGGAGATGGCCAAGATGACCGAGTCGAGCATCCGGCAGGGCGAGGAGGTCAAGAAGATCTCCGCCTGGGCGGCCATCCTGTTCGCGCCCACGCTGGTCGGCACCATCTACGGCATGAACTTCGACGTCATGCCGGAGACCCACTGGGTGCTCGGCTACCCGTTCGCGATCGTGCTCATGGGCGTGGTGTGCGTGACCCTCTACCTCGTCTTCAAACGGCGCGACTGGCTCTAGCGGGCGGCGGCGCCGGTCACGGCGGGCCCTCGTCGGTCCAGCCGGCCGTGAGGACGACCTCGTCACGGTCCGCCGGGGAGTCCCGCCCGGTGCCGTCCGCGCTGTCGCTGCTGGACAGCACCTGCGAGCTGACCGGGTCGACGACCAGCGTCCGCCGCACCCCCGTGGCGGCGTCCGGCGTGAACGCGAACGCCTCACCCGGCCGCCCCTTGGGGTCGGTGGCACGGCCCAGGTAGCGGACGTTCGGCAGCTCGGCGAGCAGCCGGTAGGCGGCGGCCCGTACGGCGGGCGGCGACGGCTTGCTCCACAGCAGCCCGCTCACCGCGTCGGCCAGCACACCGTCGCCGGAGCCGGGCGGCAGCAGCGCCGCGACCCGCCGCTTGAGCGCGTCCGTCCCGGCGGGCAGCCGCTCGATCTCCGTGAGCGACAGAGCCCGGCCCGCCATGGTGAACGGCCTGGCGACCTGCTTCACCCCGGTGCCGGGGGCCGTTCCCTCCGCGTGCTCGGCGATCCAGGCGCGTCCGTCGCGGGCCACCCACAGGGTCGTGACCTTGGCGCCGCTCTGCCGGGAGACGCGCCAGTACGCGCCCCGCGGCGGGGGCTCCGAGGCCGCCGTGGCCGCCGCCGCCAGCAGCACCGCCCTCCCCTGGACCGTCGAGGTGCCCTCTGCCGAGCCCCGCGCCGTCCCGTCCAACGCCGTCCCGTCCAGCGCCGTCGCCGTGCTCTGCGCGGGTCCGGCCGGGATGCCCGCGCCACCGGCGAGGCCGTACGCGAACAGCACGGCGGCCAGCGTCGCCACCGCGCCCGCCAGCGGCGCCGCCCACAACCCGCGCCGGCCCGGCCCTCGCCCGCGCGCCCGTCCCGCCGGCCGGGGGGCCCACGGCGCCCGCCCCCGCGCGGGGCGCCGTTCCTCCGGCCGTTCCTCCCACCGGGCCCGCACCCGGGCCCTGACCTCCGGGTCCGGCCGCGGCGGCTCGCCGTACAGGTCGCGGACCAGCTCCAGCTCATCCACGGCCGGCCTCCTCCAGCTCCAGCATCGGGTTGCTGCCGCCGAGCGCCTCGCGCAGCTTGCGCCGGGCCCGGCTCAGCCGTGAGCCCACCGTCCCGTACGGGATGCCGAGGGCCGTGGCGATCTCCTCGTGGCTCAGCCCGGCCAGCGCCACGAGGAGCACCACGTCGCGGTCACGCGAGGCGAGCCCGGCCAGGGCCGCCGCCAGCTCCGGCCGCAGGCTCTGCGCGCTCACCCGCGCGCTCACCCGCTCCTCGTGCCCCGGCGCGCTCTCCGCTTCGGACCCGTAGCGGCCCAGCGCCCGCAGCGCCCGCGCCTCCTGACGGCGGTGCCGGCCGACGAGCCGGGTGGCGATGCCGTACAGCCAGGCGCGCGCCGTGGCGCGCGCCGGGTCGTACTGGGCGCGCTTGCGGAAGGCGATGAGGAACGCGTCCGAGACGACGTCCTCGGCGTGGTCCGGACCGAGCCGCTGCGCGACGTACGCGTGGATCTCGCCGAAGCACGCGTCGAACACCGCCGCGAACGCCTCGGCGTCATCGAGCCGCCCGGAGTCCAGCCGCCCGGAGTCCAGCCGACCGGAGTCAGGCAGCCCGGATTCAGGCCGACCGGATTCAGGCCGCCCCGAGTCAGGCCGCGCATCTGGCCACGGCAACGCCGTCACGATGCTTCCCCCGTCATCTGCCACCCTCCGGACGCGATCTGCGGACATCTCTTATCGCCCGATCCGCCCGATCACTTTCACGCCCGGGGAACACGTCTCGGAAAGGGTACGGCCCCGGCCCGCCGACGGGAGCGGGACCGGGGCCGTACCAGACCTACGGGAAGGTCTTAGCGGGAAGGGTTACAGCGGCGGGTTCGCGTTCTGCAGCAGCTGCCGGAACTGGGCGGAGAACCAGTGGCCGGACAGCGGCGCGTTGGGCAGCGCCCCCGTCAGGTTGTTGCCGTTGCGGTCGTTGCCGGTGTACGTGGGGTCGCACATCCGGTCGAAGCCCTTGCCCTCGTCGTTGCTGATCGCGGTGCTGGAGCCGTCGGACTCACCCGGAGGCTTGATCCACACGTACGCGTCGAGGCCGGCCGCCGGGTTGGGGCGCGGACGCTCGCCGAGGCCGGCGCCGCTCTGGTTGCACCAGTTGCCGGCGTGGATGCGCCGGTCGACGCGCGACTGGTTGACGAACTCGTCCACGTTCGTGGAGGTGCTCGGACCGGTCGGCCGGGCGGAGCCGCCCCAGCCGTTGCGGGAGGTGTCGATCAGCATGCCGATCGTCGACGGGAAGCCCTTCGACACCAGCGCGTTACGGAACGCCTGGGCGAAGGTCAGCTCGTCCACGTAGTCGTTCCAGTCCAGCCACTTCGACTGGCGCACGGACGTGCCGTTCACGGTGGTGCCCACCGTGAAGTACGGCTCGGTCAGGGCGGAGTAGTTGGCGGTGTTGGTGATGAAGCCGTCCACGCTGGCGTAGCCGGCCGTGGTGCCGCGGGCGGTGGAGGCCATGAGGTCCGCGGTCGGGCCGAAGTTGCTGGACCAGCCGATCCAGCCGTGGTGGGCGGCGTCGAGGTAGGTGTAGACGTTCGGGATGGCGTGCAGCTTGTTCAGCGCGTACTGGATGCCCTGCACGTACGCGCCGGACGACTGCGCCTCGGCGCACTTGGCCAGGTTGGTGTTGGTGATCAGGTTGGGCAGCGAGTCGATCTCGACGACGGTCACGATCCGCAGGGCCGCGTACTTCGGGTCCGACATGATCTCGGCGATCGGGTCGATGTACTCGGTCTTGTAGCGGGCCAGGCCGTTCTGCGAGACGAGCAGCTCGCCGTTGGAGGCCAGCGCGGAGCAGTCACGGTTGGGCAGGTTGTAGATGACGAACTGGATGGTCAGCGGCGCGCTGCCGTTGGCCGCGTCCTGGGTGAGGGCGGCGTCGAGGTGGGCGCGCACACCCTTGGCGCCGCCGGTGCCGGCGATGGCCGCGATGCGGTCGATCCACACTCCGGTCGAGATGTTGGCGACCGCCGAGCCGCCGGGCTCCGCCGCGGCCTTGGCCGACCAGTCGGCGTTGACGTAGCCGGTGGCCCCGGCGTACGGGTTGTCGACGTGGCCGGTGCCGCCGCCGGTGTCGTTGTCGGTCTCGGTCGCGGTGACGGTCACGCTGGTCAGGCCGCTGGAGGCGACGGTGATGGGCCGCGTGCCGTTGGTGGTGTCGCTGTCCTCGGCGGCCGAGACGGTGACGTTCTGCGGGGTGTTCCAGTTGGCCGAGGTGAAGGTCAGGGTGGCGCCGCCCGTGACGGTGAGGTTGCTGTCACCGGTGCCCGCCGTGGAGGTGACGGTCACGTTCGCCGACGGCTGCGTGGCCAGGCGTACGGCGTAGGTGGCGCTGGAGCCCTCGGGCACGCTCAGGGCGGTCGGGGTCACCTGGAGCGCCTGCTGGCCCGGGTCCGGTCCGGGGCCGCTGCCGCCACAGGTCACGCCGTTGATGGCGAAGGTGGTGGGGTTGGTGTTGGTGCCGCTGTAGGAGCCGTTGAAGCCGATCGTCCACTGCGCCCCGGAGGCCTGGCTGCCGTTGTAGCTGAGGCTCGACGCGGTGACGTTCTGGCCGGACTGGCTCCAGTTCGCCTGCCAGCCCTGCGACACCTGCTGGTTGCCGGCATAGGCGTAGGTCAGCCGCCAGGAGCTGAGGGCTTCACCCGTGTTCGTGATGGTGATGTTGGCGCCGAAGCCGCTGCCGCTGTCCCAGGTCTTCGCGTACGTGACCGAGCAGGCGACGGCGGCCTGCGCCGGTGCTGCCGACATCAGCGCCGTGGCGAGCCCTGTCAACAGGGCGCACACCGCGACGAGAAGGCGGTTTCTCATGTGGGGGGTCCTCTCAGAAGGTGGGAGCGCTCCCATCCATAGCCCGGATTCACATCCGTGTACAGATTCCGGTGAGACGGCGCCCCGAACCCGCACCAGAGCCGTGAAACTTTCATCCCGGCCCGTCACCCCGCAGGCCGCGCGGTGAAACTTTCAGGGTCACGCCCGTCCCGACCTGGAAACCGCCGCCCTCTCGCGGGCCTCTCCTGGGCGGCGCATCGGCGCGCGCTTAACATCCGCGTAACCCCAGCGTGTTGGGAGCGCTCCCATTCCGAGAGGACTTTCATGAGACATCGTCTCCTCGCCGCGCTCGCCGTCCTCGTCCTGTCCGTCTCCACGGCGCTGGCCGGCGCGGGCACCGCCATGGCCGCGGTGGCCTGCTCGGTCACGTACGTGAAGTCGTGGGACAGCGGCGGCGGCTTCGGCGCCAACGTCACCATCACCAACACCGGCGATCCGCTGACCTCCTGGCGGCTGACCTACACCTGGCCGGGCAGCCAGCAGGTCACCCAGGGCTGGCAGGCCAACTGGAGCCAGTCCGGCCAGAACGTCACCGCCACCAGTCTCAGCTACAACGGCAGCCAGGCCACCGGCGCCCAGTGGACCATCGGCTTCAACGGCTCCTACAGCGGCACCAACACCAACCCCACCACCTTCGCCATCAACGGCGTGACCTGCGGCGGCAGCGGCCCCGGCCCCGACCCCGGGCAGCAGGCCATCCAGGTCAGCCCGGCGGCGGTGATCGTCCCCGAGGGCTCCAGCGCCACCTACGGTGTCCGCCTGGCTACGCAGCCCTCCGCCAACGTGACCGTCACCTCCACCGCCGGCAGCGGTGACGCCGACCTCACCGTCACCTCCGGCGCGAGCCTGACCTTCACCTCCGCCAACTGGAACACGGTCCAGAACGTCACCGTGTCGGCCGCCCAGGACAGCGACACCACCAACGGCACGCGGCCCATCACCGTCGCCTCGACCGGCCTGACCAGCGTCGCGGTCACCGCCACCGAGGCCGACGACGACGCGCCGCAGAGCAACTCGTACCTGACCGAGTTCACCAACCAGTACAACAAGCTCAAGGACCCCGCCAACGGCTACTTCTCGCCCGAGGGCATCCCGTACCACTCCGTCGAGACCCTCATCGTCGAGGCCCCCGACCAGGGCCACGAGACGACGTCCGAGGCGTTCAGCTTCTGGCTCTGGCTGGAGGCGCAGTACGGCAGGGTCACCGGCAACTGGGCGCCGTTCAACAACGCCTGGAACGTGATGGAGCAGTACATCATCCCGTCGGCCGCGGGCCAGCCGGGCGGCTCCTCCACCTACAACCCGAGCGACCCCGCCGACTACGCGCCCGAGAAGCCGCAGCCCAGCGGCTACCCGGTGGCGCTGGACACCGGCGTCGTCGCCGGCCAGGACCCGCTCGCCAACGAGCTGCAGAGCACGTACGGCAACCGCAACATCTACGGCATGCACTGGCTGCTCGACGTGGACGACGTCTACGGCTACGGCACCGGCCGCGGCGCCAGCCTCAGCGAGTGCGGCGACAACACCAAGCGCGTCACCTACATCAACACCTTCCAGCGCGGCCCGCAGGAGTCGGCCTGGGAGACCGTCGCGCACCCGTCGTGCGAGACCGGCCGCTACGGCAAGTCCGGCGCCGGCTACCCGCCGCTGTTCATCCAGGGCGGCGGCGCCAACCAGTGGCGCTACACCAACGCCCCCGACGCCGACGCCCGCGCCGTGCAGGCCGCGTACTGGGCGCTGACCTGGGCCACCGCGCAGGGCAAGCAGTCGCAGCTGTCCACCACCCTGTCCAAGGCCGCCAAGATGGGCGACTTCCTCCGCTACTCCTTCTACGACAAGTACTTCAAGAACCCCGGCTGCACCTCGCCCTCCTGCACGCCGGGTACCGGCAAGAGCAGCTCCTCGTACCTGCTGACCTGGTACTACGCGTGGGGCGGCGACAACGGCGGCGCCTGGGCGTGGCGGGTCGGCTCCAGCTCCTGGCACCAGGGCTACCAGAACCCGCTGGCCGCCTGGGTCCTGTCGCCCGCCGGCCCCGCCTCGCTGCGCCCGCAGTCGCCGACGGCCGCCTCCGACTGGCAGACCAGCCTGAACCGGCAGCTCGACTCCTACCTGTGGCTCCAGTCAGCCGAGGGCGGCATCGCCGGCGGCGCGACCAACAGCTGGAACGGGTCCTACGCGGCGCCGCCCGCCGGCACGCCGACCTTCTACGGCTGGGCCTACGACCAGCAGCCCGTCTACCACGACCCGCCGAGCAACCGGTGGTTCGGCTTCCAGGCGTGGTCGCTGGAGCGGGTGGCCGAGTACTACTACGTCACCGGTGACGCCAAGGCCAAGTCCATCCTCGACAAGTGGGTGCCGTGGGCGCTGGCCAACACCACGTTCGGCGCCGGCGGCAACTACCGCATCCCCAACGACATGACGTGGACCGGCGCCCCCGCTGCCAGCTACAGCGGCGGCGGCGTCCCCGGCCCCAACCCCGGCCTGCACGTCACCGTGGTCAACACCACCAACGACGTCGGCGTGGCCGCCGCCTACGCCCGCACCCTCGCCTGGTACGCCGCCAAGTCCGGCAGCGCCACCGCCAAGGCCGGGGCCAAGAACCTCATCGACGGCATCCTCACCCACAAGGACGCCAAGGGCGCCGCGGTGAGCGAGACCCGCGAGGACTACAACCGCTTCGACGACCCGCACAACGACGCCACCAACACCGGCCTGTACATCCCGCCGGACTACACCGGCACCATGCCCAACGGTGACGTCATCAGCTCCGGCAAGACGTTCCTCGACATCCGCTCCTTCTACAAGCAGGACCCCGACTGGTCCAAGGTCCAGAGCTACCTGAACGGCGGCTCGGCGCCGTCCTTCACCTACCACCGCTTCTGGGCGCAGGCCGACATCGCCATGGCCGCGGCCGACTACGGCACCCTCTTCCCGAACGGATGACCGCTCCATGACCCGACCCATCACCACGAGCCTGATCGTGCTGCTCGCGCTGGTGGGCGCGATCCTGCTGATCCCGCGGCCGGCCTCTGCGGCGACCGGTCTGCGGGTCAGCGGGACCCGCGTCGTCGAGGCGAACGGCAGCGCGTTCGTGATGCGGGGCACCAGCCACGCGCACACCTGGTATCCCAACGAGACCGGCTCGTTCGCCGGCATCAAGGCGCACGGCGCCAACACCGTCCGCGTCGTGCTCAGCGGCGGCCGGTGGACCGCCAACTCGGCCGCCGACGTGGCCGATGTGATCTCCCTGTGCAAGCAGAACCGGCTGATCTGCGTGCTGGAGGACCACGACACCACCGGCTACGGCGAGCAGAGCGGCGCCTACACGCTCGACCAGGCCGTCACGTACTGGATCGGCCTGCGGAGCGTGCTGACCGGCCAGGAGAACCACGTCATCATCAACCTCGGCAACGAGCCGATCGGCAACAACGCCGTCACCCCCGGCTGGGCGCAGGCCACCTCGGCCGCGATCACCCGGATGCGCGACGCCGGGTTCCAGCACCTGCTCATGGTCGACGCCCCCGCCTGGGGCCAGGACTGGAAGGGGGAGATGCGCGACAACGCCGCGACCGTGCTCAACGCCGACCCGCAGAAGAACACGGTCTTCTCCGTGCACATGTACGGGGTCTACGACACGGCCGCCGAGATCAACGCCTACCTGGACGCCTTCCGGACCGCCGGCCTGCCGCTGGTGATCGGGGAGTTCGGGAACATGCACTCCGACGGCGACCCCGACGAGGACACCATCATGGCGCAGGCGCAGGCCCGGGGCATCGGCTACCTCGGATGGTCGTGGAGCGGCAACGGCGGCGGCGTGGAGTACCTCGACCAGGTCACCGCGTTCGACGCCACCCGCCTCACCGCGTGGGGTGAGCGGCTGTTCAACGGCGCCAACGGCATCCAGGCCACCGCCCGCGAGGCCACGATCTACGGCGGCTCCACGGACACGAGCCCGCCGACGGCGCCCGCGGGCCTCGCGGCGTCCGGCGTGACGTCGGCTCAGGCGGGGCTGTCGTGGTCGGCGTCCACGGACAACGTGGGCGTGACGGGTTACGACGTGCTGCGGGCCGGAGCCACCGGCTCGTTCGCGGTCGTCGGCACGTCCGCCACGACGTCGTTCACCGCCACGGGCCTGTCGCCGAGCACGACGTACCGCTTCCAGGTGCGGGCGCGTGACGCGGCCGGCAACACCTCGGCGGTGTCGAACACGGTGACGGTCGCCACCACCGGCGGATCGGGCGGGGGCGGCTGCACGGCCACCTACAGCCAGGTCGGCAGCTGGCAGGGCGGATTCCAGGGGCAGGTCGCCGTCGCCAACGGCGGCAGCACGCCCACCACCGGCTGGACGGTCACTCTTACCTTCGCCGACGGGCAGAAGATCACCCAGATCTGGAACGCCCGGACCGGCCAGACGGCGAGCCCGTACACGATCGCGAACGAGTCGCACAACGGCGCGATCGCGGCGGGCGGGACGGCCACGTTCGGGTTCCTGGGCAGCTGGAACGGCACCAACGCCGCTCCTGCCCTGTCCTGCTCCCGGACCCCCTGACCCGGCCCCCTAACGGAAGGCGGCGGCGATCTCGGCGAGCAGGGCGTCGAGGTCGCCGCGCAGGCCCGGCTCCACCGCTCCCTCCCGCAGCCGGTCGCCGAGCTTGCGCCGCACCTCCGCGACCCCGCCGCGCGAGGTGACGTGCGCCAGCGTCTGACGCAGGTCCAGCGCCACGTCAGGACGGATCCGCCCGGCCGCGGCCCCCGCGGCCAGCTCGTCGTGGAAGCGGTCCAGCGCGCGGGGGAGGGGGCGCGCCGCGAACGTGAACCGCGGCGACGAGGAGGCCAGCGGCAAGGAGGTGACCAGCGGCAAGGAGGTGACCAGGGGCGACGAGGAGACCAGGGGCGCCGCCGCTGGGAGGTCGGCGCGCGTCTCCTGGGGCTGTGGCTCGGCCACCGCCGAAGGTGGGCCGGACGGCACGCGGGTTTCCTGCTCGGCGGCCCGCGGTCCGAGCCACAGCACCGTCCCCGCGACCGGCGCCAGAGCCAGCACCGCCAGGCCGTACCTGAGCCTGCGGCGCGTCACCGAGCGGCGCAGCGCGGCCGTGAGCTGGTCGGCCACCTCGCCCGCCGTGGGCCGCCTCGCGGGCGACGGGTCGAGGCAGCGCCGGCACAGCAGCGCGAGCTCGCCGGGCACCCCTGCCGGGCGCGGGCACGGCCTGCTCCGGCGTGCCGTCTCCAGCTCCTCCCACGTCCGCTCCGGGTACGGCGGGGCGCCGGTGACCATCTCGAAGAACAGCACCCCGAGCGCGTACACGTCCACGGCCGGGTGGACGGGCGCGCCGGCCAGCCGCTCCGGCGAGACGTACGGCGGCGTGCCCCGCTGGTCGTCCGGGTCCCCGGCCGGGGCGGCGATGCCGAAGTCGAGCAGCTTCGGCCCGGAGCCGGTGAGCAGCACGTTCTCCGCGGACACGTCCCGGTGGACGATGCCCTGCCGGTGCGCCGACTCCAGCACCCGGGCGATCCGCGCCGCCGTGGCCGCCGCCTCCTGCCACGGCAGCGGCCCCGCCGACAGGCGCTCGGCCACGGGCACGCCGTCGAGCAGCCGCATCACCACGTACGCGGCGACCCGGCCCTGCGCCGTGACCGTCTCGCCGTAGTCGTAGATCTCGATCGCGTCCGGGTGCTCCAGCCGGGCGGTGGTCCTGGCCTCCCTGCGCGCCAGCTCCCGCTCGTCCTGGAGCACCTTCACCGCGACGAGCCGCTCCAGCGACGCGTCCCGCGCCCGCCACAACACCGACGTGCCGCCGAGGGCGATGCGCTCCAGCAGCACGTAACGACGGGCCAGGACGTCCCCCGGCTCATGCTGATTCACGGACGATCAGCTCCGCGGGCAGGATCGGGTTGACGGACACGGTCCCGGACAGCAGCAGCCGGATGGCGAGGATCGCCAGCTCCTCCACGGGCTGGCGCACCGTGGTCAGCGCCGGCACGGTGCGACGCGCCACGGGGGAGTCGTCGAACCCGATCACCGCGACGTCGTCCGGCACCCTGCGGCCGGCGCGGGCCAGCGCGTTGATCGCCCCGGCCGCCATCAGGTCCGACGCGGCGAACACCGCGTCCAGGCCGGGCGAGCGCCGCAGCAGCCACTGCATGGCGTGCGTGCCCGACGGCAGCCCGAAGTCGCCGTACGCCACCGGCACGTCGGTCGCCCCGGCCTGCCGGAGCGTCCCGACGAAGCCCTCCAGCCGGTCCTGCGCGGCCGGCAGGGTCGGCGGGCCGGCGATCACGCCGATCGAGCGGCGCCCGCTGAGCAACAGGTGCTCGGCCGCCTGCCGGGCGCCGTCGCGGTTGTCCACGTCGGCGTACGGGACCTTGACGTCGTCGGGCGGCCGTCCGATCCCGCGTACCGGGATGCCGGAGGTGGACAGCGTGATCGCCAGCGGATGCTCCTTGCGGGCGGCGATCAGCAGCACCCCGTCGGCCCCGGAGGCGAGCGTGGGCAGCATGCCCGGGTCGGCGGGCGGCACGGTCATCACCATCATCGGCAGGCCCAGCTCGGCCAGCGCGTCGCCGCCGGCCGACAGGAACCGCGCGTAGTACGGATCGGAGAACAGCCGGTGGAGATGGTCGCAGATCACCACCGCCACCCCGCCGGCCGCCCGGCGCGCCGGAGCGCCGCGGGGCGCCCGGTGGCGCACGTACCCCAGGCGTGACATCGCGTCGTAGACCTGACGGCGGGTCGACGTGCTGACCCTGACCGTGCCAGTCAATACGCGCGAAGCAGTGGCCTGGGAGACCCCGGCCTCGGCCGCTACCTGTGCGAGCGTGGGCAAATCGGTCACGGCGCACCTCGCCCAAGATCTATTGGGAGCGCTCCCTAAACTACCAGTGTTTCGAGCCTGTTAACAGATGCAGTCACGAGCCCGGTCAGGAAGTGAAGGTCGCCGCACCGGCCGTACGGGTGCGCCTGAGGTCATCCCAGCAGCTTGCGGGCCGCCTGCTCGATCTCCTCCTCCGACAGCAGCACGTGGTTCGCCGCGCCGCCGAGCGGGATGAAGCTGTCGGAGGACGTGACCCGGGCGATCTGCCCCGAGAAGCCGGCGTCCACCAGCTCGGCCACGATGCCCTCCGACACCGCGCCGGTGTGGCGGGTCTCGTCGGCGATGAGCACCCTGCCGGTCAGCTCCGCCGCCCGCAGCAGGTCCTCGACGGGCAGCGGCGCCAGCCAGCGCAGGTCGAGCACCCGGCAGCTGAAGCCCTCCTGGGTCAGCCGCACGGCGGCCCGCAGGCTCATCCGCACCCCGTTGCCGAAGGTCACGATCGTCAGGTCCCGCCCGTCGCCGTACGAGCGCGCCCGGCCGATCGGCACGTGCGTCTCGCTCCAGCGCGAGGGCGGCGTGTACGGCGCCAGCCAGCCGCCGTCGCCGTCCTCGAACAGGTCCTTGGTGTGGTAGAGCGCGATCGGCTCCAGGAACACGCACACCGACCCCTCGGTGCGGGCCGCCGCCAGGCAGGTGCGCAGCATGGCCGAGGCGTCGTCGGGCCGCGACGGCGAGGCGATGACCACCCCGGGGATGTCGCGCAGCGCCCCCACGGCGTTGTCGTTGTGGAAGTGGCCGCCGAACCCCTTCTGGTAGGCGTAGCCGGCCACCCGCACGACCAGCGGGTTGCGGTAGGCGCCCCTGGAGAAGAACGACAGCGTCGCGGCCTCGCCGCGGATCTGGTCGAGCGCGTTGTGCAGGTACGCCAGGTACTGGATCTCGGGCACCGGCAGCATCCGCGACACCCCCGACCCGAGCGCCAGCCCCAGGATGGCCTGCTCGTCGAGGTGGGTGTCGAACACGCGGCCCGGGCCGAACCGCTTCTGCAGGCCGCGGGTCACGCCGTAGACGCCGCCCTTCTTGGCGACGTCCTCCCCGAAGACCATCATCTCGGGGTGGACGGCCAGCGCGTCGGCCAGCGTCCGGTTGATCGACTGGCAGAGCGTCATCGGCTTCTCGCCCTCGGGCGGTGTGCCGGCGAAGGCCCGCTCCCTGACGGACGGCTCGGCGGCGACCGGGGCGATCTTGGCGATGAGCTCGGGGCGGCGCGGCGCGAGCGGAGCCATGATCTCCGCGGCCGAGCCCAGCCGGGGCGCGCGCGTGGTCTCCAGCGCGATGCGCAGCACGTGCTCGCGCGTCGACTCGTACTTCCTGAGCAGCTCCTCCGGCGTGACCAGGCCCGCCTCGACGAGCAGGCGGGCGCCCACGACCAGCGGGTCATGCTCCAGGTCGGCGCGCAACTCCCGCTGGGTACGGTACGCCGACTCGACGTCGGAGCCCGCGTGACCCATCAGCCGCACGGTCCTCAGGTGCAGGAAGGCGGGGGAGCGCTGGGTGCGCACGTGCTCGGCGGCCCGCACGGCGGCGTCGTGGGCCTTGACCAGGTCACAGCCGTCGGCGGAGAAGTACGCGATGCCGGGGCGCCGCGCCGCGGCCTCCACCCAGCCCTTCGGGGTGCGCACGCTGATGCCGATGCCGTTGTCCTCGCAGACGAACAGGATCGGCATCGCCTGCCCCTGGTGAGTGGCGTAGGCGGCGGTGTTGAAGCCGGTCAGCGCGGAGGCGTGGTTCATCGAGGCGTCGCCGAAGCTGCACACCGCGATCGCGTCCTCCGGCCAGGCCGTCCGCACGCCGAGCGCCCGGCCCCGCTCGATGGCGAAGGCCACGCCCACCGCGCGCGGCAGGTGACTGGCGATCGTCGAGGTCTGCGGGATGATCGCCAGGTCGGGATGGCCGAAGACCTTGTGCCGGCCGCCCGCGATCGGCTCCTCGGCGGCGGCGCACAGGCCCAGGAGGACGTCGCGCAGCCCCTGGTCGGGCAGCCGCCCGGCCTGCTCGGAGCGGGTGAGGTAGAAGGCCCCGGAGCGGTAGTGGAGCAGCGCCGGGTCGGTGGGCCGCAGGGCGGCGGCCACGGCCGCGTTGCCCTCGTGGCCGGCCGAGCCGATCGTGTAGAAGCCCTCGTCGCGCTCGCGCAGCCAGCGAGCGGCGATGTCGAGCAGCCGGCTGTCGAGCTGGCGATGGAACAGGGTCCTGGCCTGATCGCCGGTCAGCGAGCTGCCGTCGCGGATGGGGCGTGCCGGATCCCTGACCGGAGCCGCCGTCAACGCCGCCGCCGCCTGGATGAAGTGAGTCTCAACTGTGTCCCGCGCCACAAGCCCGATTATGTCCCCTGCCGCCGCCCGCGTCTGCTCGTCGGTGGCGGCATGTTCTGGACCGGTCCGATTGACGGTGATCTATGCGAGATTGTCAGATTTGTGAACACTGACGGGTTCCTGTGCGTCTACTGAGTGAAAACGTGGCACCCTCAATTGCCGCGTTGAACCATTGGGGTCTCTGGAAGGAACCCGCATGTTACAACGCATCCGTACGGCCGCCATCGTGCTCGCGATGGGAGCCGGGGGCCTGGTCATGGCCCCCGCCGCCTCGGCCGCCTCGGCCGCCTCGGCCACCGCGGCACCCGCGATCTCCAAGGTGAGCGTCAGCCCCGGGTCGCCGATCGTGGTCTTCGACAAGGCCGTCACGGCGACCTTCTCCTTCACCACCAAGGACGCCGGCTCCACCGAGCTTCAGCTCAAGCCGCCTGGCGTGAGCGCCGGCAGTCCGGTCACGCTCACGGCCAAGCCGTTCGGCCAGTGGACGAAGTGGACCGGCACCCGCGCGTTCGAGGCCAAGGACGCCGGCACGTGGAGCGTCCTGGCCCTGGCGCACGGCTCGGGCTCCTCGGGAGAGAAGTCCGTCACCGGGACGTTCGAGGTCCGCAAGGCGCTCGACACCAAGATCGTCGACTTCGACGCCGACCCCGACCAGGTCTCCCGCGGTGACGCGCTCAAGGTCTCCGGCACGCTCCTCGCCGACGGCAAGGGGTACGCCGGGCAGTCCGTCACCATCACCTTCCGCGAGCAGGGCACCGACGCCTACCGGCACGTCGCCGAGGCGACCACCGGCGCGGGCGGTGGCTTCGCCGCCCGCGTCGCCGCCGACGCCACCGGCTGGTGGCGGGCCGAGTTCGGCGGCAACGGCCAGGCCGCGGCCTCCGTCAGCGACACCGACCGGGTCGACGTGCGGGTCCGTGACCGCGGCACGGCGATCACCGGCTTCGACGCGACTCCCGAGCCCGTCGACAAGGGCGCCGTGCTCCGCTTCGACGGCTCGCTGCGCTCGGGCGGACACGGCCTGCCCGGGCAGCGGGTGGCCGTCCAGTTCAAGGCCCGCGGCTCCGACCGCTGGGAGTACGTCACCAGCGACGTGACCGGCCGCCACGGCCGCTTCGCGGCGTCGGCGACGGCCGCCGGGTCGGGCTGGTGGCGTGCCGTCTACCGGGGTACCAGGGGCTTCGACGGCTCGGCGAGCCAGGCCGACTGGGTGCGGGTCGTCCAGCCCACCCCGCCGCCGGTGGAGAAGGCCGACACGCGCGTCGTCGCGTTCAACGCCTATCCGGAGCCGGTCAAGCGCGGGAAGTACCTGAAGGTCAAGGGCCTGCTGCAGATCGACGACGAGGGCACCTGGGAGGGGTACGCGGGCAAGGTGGCGCTGTACTTCAAGCCCGCCCACTCGCGCTCCTGGCAGTACGTCAAGACCACGTGGTCCAGTGACAGCGGCAAGCTGTCGACCAAGGTCAAAGCGTGGAAGTCGGGCTCGTGGAAGCTCGTCTTCGCCGGCGACGACGACACATGGGGCGACACCGGCCGCGCGGACTACGTCCGCGTCGTGAAGCGGTAGCTCCCGCTCGCACAGCACGTGAGGCCCGGGGCGCTCCCCCCGGGCCTCACGTGTGTGTCAGACGTTCTCGGGTGCCTTCGCCCCCAGGCTCACGAGCATGGCCTTGATGTCGGACACGTCCGTCCTGAGGTGCGAGACGTCCCCTTCCACTCGTTCGAACCGCTGGTCGATCACCTTGAACTGCTGGTCGATCGCCTGGAACCCGCGCCTCATCTCGGCCTGGGTCTCGTCGATGCGCGTGTCGAGCTGGGTGTAGCGCTCATCGATCTTGTCGAGGATGTTGCGCGCCACCAGGTCCACGCGGTCGTGGACCTGCTCGAACCGTTCGGCGATGCTCATGTCCGGCACGCCACTGAACGTACGTGCCTCGAGGGCGTCGACCCTGCCCTTGAGGTGATCCACTTCCATACGCAGATCGAGCATTGGAGATTCCTTTCACGGAGGTGACGGAGTTGGTGTCGCTCCCTGCCTGCCGCTCACTCGAGGGAACACTACAGTGCGTCAGCTCTCCGTCGCACTCCGAATCCGAAAGTGTGTACTCCTTGGTGCGGCTGAAGTCGTACGAGATGCGGCGGTGTTAGCGGGCGTTAACGGCGGCGTCGATGGCGGCCCGGGCCATCGCGCGCAGCAGCGGGCGCATGTCGCGCGCCGGCAGCTCTCCCGCGCTGTGCGGGGTGGAGTTCAGGAGCCCGAAGACCGCGTGCGTGGCGGCGCGCAGCCGCGCGGCCGGGCAGGCCGGGTGCAGCTCGGCCAGCACCGTCACCCACTCCTCGACGTAGAGGCGCTGCAGCCGGCGGATCCGGCGCCGGTGCGGCTCCGGCACGTTGCCCAGCTCCCTGTCGTGCACGGTGATCAGCGCCGGCTGCTCCAGGGCGAAGGTGATCTGCACGTCGAGCAGCGCGTTCAGCGTCTCGGCGGAGGAGGCGGGTGTCGCGGCGGAGGTGACGACGGCGGCGGCCGACTCGCGCAGTCGGGAGCTGACGTCGAGCAGCAGCTCGGCCAGCAGGGCCTCCTTGCCCGCGAAGTGCCGGTAGAGCGCCGGGCCCGAGACGCCGACCGCGGCGCCGATGTCCTCGATGGACACGCCGTGGAAGCCGCGGGAGGCGAACAGCCGGGCGGCGGCGTCGAGGATCTCGGCGCGCCGGTTGCCGCGATTGCGGGTAGGGGTACGGGCGGTCGTCACGTCTCACATGCTAGACGGTTACGTTAACGGTGACTAACATCTCGAACAGGACGAGAGGGGAGTCATGAGCGACTGGCCCGTGTTGAGGTCGTCCGCCGATCCCGGCGGCGAGGACTTCAAGCGCAACGCCGAGCGCAACGAGGGGCTCGCCGCCGAGCTGCTCGAACGGCTCGCGATCGCGGCGCAGGGCGGCACCGAGCGGGCGCGCCGCCGTCACGTCGAGCGCGGCAAGCTGCTGCCGCGCGACCGGGTCGACGGCCTGCTCGACCCCGGCTCACGCTTCCTGGAGCTGTCGCCGCTCGCCGCCGCCGGTCTGTACGACGACCAGGCGCCCGCCGCCGGCATCATCACCGGCGTCGGCCGGATCTCCGGCCGGGAGTGCGTGGTCGTGGCCAACGACGCCACGGTCAAGGGCGGCACGTACTACCCGATCACCGTGAAGAAGCACCTGCGCGCGCAGGAGGTGGCGCTGCACAACCGCCTGCCCTGCGTCTACCTCGTCGACTCCGGCGGCGCGTTCCTGCCCAAGCAGGACGAGGTCTTCCCCGACCGCGAGCACTTCGGCCGCATCTTCTACAACCAGGCCACGATGTCCGCGCTCGGCATCCCGCAGATCGCGGCCGTCCTCGGCTCCTGCACGGCGGGCGGCGCGTACGTCCCCGCGATGAGCGACGAGGCCGTCATCGTCCGCGACCAGGGCACGATCTTCCTCGGCGGCCCGCCGCTGGTGAAGGCGGCCACCGGCGAGGAGGTCACGGCCGAGGAGCTCGGCGGCGGCGACCTGCACGCCCGTGTCAGCGGCGTCACCGACCACCTGGCCGCCGACGACGCCCACGCGCTGGCCATCGTCCGCGACATCGTCTCCACCCTGGCCCCCCGCGCGCCCCGGCCGTGGCCGGTCGCCGTGCCCGAGGAGCCCCGCCACGACCCGCGCGAGCTGTACGGCATCGTGCCCGGCGACACCCGGCAGCCGTACGACGTGCGCGAGGTCGTCGCCCGGATCGTGGACGGCTCGCGGTTCCTGGAGTTCAAGGCCGAGTACGGCCCGACGCTCGTCACCGGCTTCGCGCATCTCCACGGCCACCCCGTGGGGATCGTCGCCAACAACGGGATCCTGTTCAGCGAGTCGGCCATGAAGGGCGCCCACTTCATCCAGCTGTGCGACCAGCGCGGCATCCCGCTGGTGTTCCTGCAGAACATCAGCGGCTTCATGGTCGGCAAGGCGTACGAGGCGGGCGGCATCGCCAAGCACGGCGCCAAGATGGTCACCGCCGTCTCCTGCGCCCGGGTGCCGAAGTTCACCGTCGTCATCGGCGGCTCGTTCGGGGCGGGCAACTACGCGATGGCCGGGCGGGCGTACTCGCCCCGCTTCCTGTGGATGTGGCCCAACGCCCGCATCTCCGTCATGGGCGGGGAGCAGGCGGCCAACGTCCTGACCACGGTCGGCTCGGCCGACGCCGACGCCGTCCGCGCCCAGTACGAGCACCAGGGCAACCCGTACTACTCGACGGCCCGGCTGTGGGACGACGGCGTGATCGACCCCGTCGACACCCGCACCGTCCTCGGCCTGGCCCTGTCCGCGGCGGCCAACGCCCCGCTCGAACCCGTCCGCTACGGCGTCTTCCGGATGTGACCGCGCGCATGAGTCCTACGCTGTTCGACACCGTCCTCGTCGCCAACCGGGGTGAGATCGCCGTGCGGATCGTCCGCACGCTGCGGGCGCTCGGCATCACCTCGGTCGCCGTGTACACCGCCTCGGACGCGGGGGCGCGGCACGTGCGGGACGCCGACCTGGCCCTCCAGATCCCAAAATATCTGGATATGGAGGCGATCGTCGCGGCGGCCCAGGCGTCCGGCGCCCAGGCGGTCCACCCCGGCTACGGGTTCCTCGCCGAGAACGCCGCCTTCGCCCGCCGCTGCGCCGAGGCAGGGCTGGTCTTCGTCGGGCCGCCGCCCGAGGCCATCGACGCCATGGGCGACAAGATCCGCGCGAAGGCGACCGTATCGGCCGCCGGCGTGCCCGTCGTCCCGGGCGCCGCCGAGCCCGCCGAGTCGCTGGCCGCGTGGAATGCCTTCCCCGCCCTGATCAAGCCCTCCGCCGGCGGTGGAGGGAAGGGCATGGTGCTGGTCCGCTCAGCGGCCGAGCTGCCGGACGCGATCGAGTCCGCCCGCCGCACGGCCCGCGCCGCGTTCGGCGACGACACGCTGCTCATCGAGCGCTACGTCGCCAACCCGCGCCACATCGAGATCCAGGTCCTGGCCGACGCGCACGGACTCGCCGTCCACCTGGGCGAGCGCGAGTGCAGCCTCCAGCGCCGCCACCAGAAGATCGTCGAGGAGGCGCCGTCGCCGTTCGTGGACGCGGACCTGCGCGCCCGCATGGGCGCGGCGGCCGTCGAGGCGGCCCGCGCGGTCGGCTACACGGGGGCCGGCACGGTCGAGTTCATCGTGGACGGCACGACCGGCGAGCACCACTTCATGGAGATGAACACCCGCCTCCAGGTCGAGCACCCCGTCACCGAGCTGGTCACCGGCCTCGACCTGGTCGAGCTCCAGCTGCGGGTGGCGGCGGGCGAGCCGCTGCCGTTCACGCAGGACGACGTGCGGCTGCGCGGGCACGCGGTGGAGGCCCGCGTCTACGCCGAGGACCCGGCGCGCGGCTTCCTGCCGACGGGCGGCCGCGTCCTCGCCCTGGACGAGCCCGCGGGCGAGGGCGTGCGGGTGGACTCGGGGCTGGCCGCGGGCATGGTCGTCGGCAGCGAGTTCGACCCCATGCTGGCCAAGGTGATCGCCTGGGCCCCGTCCAGGGAGGCGGCGCTGCGGCGGCTGGACCAGGCGCTGGCCCGGACCGCCGTGCTCGGCGTCACCACGAACGTCCCGTTCCTGCGCGCCCTGCTCACCCACCCCGCGGTCGTGGCGGGCGAGCTCGACACCGGATTGGTCGAGCGGGCCCTGCCCGGCCTGCCGCTCACCGGCGAGCCCTCCCCGGAGGCCCTGGCCGCGGCCGCGCTCGCCTTCCACGCCCGGCCCCCGGCCGCCGACCCTGGGAACGCCGGCCGGCCCCCGGGCGCCGGCCGGTGGGATCCCGCTCAGGCCCCGGGCGCCGACCCGTGGGACGTCGCCGACGGCTGGCGGGTCGGTGAGCGGGCGTGGACGACGTGGCGGCTGGAGTCGCGCGGCGCGGTGCGCGCCGTCCAGGTGCGCGGCCTGCCGTACGGCCCCTCCGGTACGAGTGGGGCCGCGGAGCAGGCTGAGGCCCGGCTGCCCGGCGACGACTCGGGCCGGGCCACCCCCGCGCGCATCCGGCAGGACGGCTCCCGGTTGTCCGTCACGCTCGGCGGGCGCACCCGCCACTACACGCACGCCCGTGACGGCGACACGCTCTGGCTCGCCGCGGACGGCGCCGCGTGGGCGTTCACCCGCCACCTCATCGGCGACCCCGGCGACCGCCCCGGCGCGGCCGGCTCCGGCGACGGCGTCGTCCGCAGCCCCATGCCCGGCACCGTCCTGGTGGTCAAGGCCCAGGTGGGCGACCAGGTCGCCGAGGGTCAGCCGCTGCTCATCGTGGAGGCCATGAAGATGGAGCACACCGTCACCGCCCCGCACGCCGGCCGCGTCACCGAGCTGCCGGCCCAGGCCGGCCGCCCGGTCGACATGGACGCGGTCCTGGCCGTGGTCGTCCCCGAGGCCCCGGTCACGCGGGACGCCGCGGTCGCACCCGAGGAGGCGTCCTGATGCGCCGGCCGTACGGACTGGAAGGTCTGCCCCACCACGTCACCGTCTACGAGGTCGGCCCGCGCGACGGCCTGCAGAACGAGGCCGCGGTCGTCCCCGTCGAGGCGAAGGCGGAGTTCGTCCACCGCCTCGCCGACGCCGGACACAAGATCATCGAGACGACCAGCTTCGTCCACCCCCGGTGGGTGCCGCAGCTCGCCGACGCCGACGAGCTGCTGGCCCGGGTCGAGCGCAGGCCCGGCGTCCGCTACCCGGTCCTGGTCCCGAACGAGCGCGGCCTGGAGCGGGCGCTGGCCCGCGACGTGGACGAGATCGCCGTCTTCGCCAGCGCCACCGAGACGTTCGCCGCCAAGAACCTCAACCGCAGCCTGGAGAGCCAGTTCGACATGTTCGAGCCGGTCGTCGCCCGCGCCCTGGCGGGCGGCGTCAGGGTCCGCGCGTACGTCTCCATGTGCTTCGCCGACCCGTGGGAGGGCCCCACGCCCGTCCGGCAGGTCGTGGAGGTCGGCGAGCGGCTGCTCGCGCTCGGCTGCCACGAGCTGTCGCTCGGCGACACCATCGGCGTCGCCACGCCCGGTCACGTCACCGCGCTCATCGAGGCGTTCGGCTCGCCCGACCGGCTCGCCGTCCACTTCCACGACACGTACGGCCAGGCGCTCGGCAACACGCTCGCGGCGCTCAGGGCCGGAGTGACCACCGTCGACGCGTCCACGGGCGGCATCGGCGGCTGCCCGTACGCCGAGTCGGCCACGGGCAACCTCGCCACCGAGGACCTCGTCTGGATGCTCGACGGCCTCGGCGTCGAGACCGGGCTCGACCTCGGCCGGCTCGTGGAGACCAGCACCTGGCTGGCCCGGCTGCTCGGCCGGCCCAGCCCGTCCCGCGTCGTCCAGGCCCTCTCGAAAGGCTGACCACCCATGCTGACCGGCGAGTACGAAGAGCTGCGCAAGACCGTCGAGGCGTTCGCCCGCGACGTCGTCGCCCCGGTGATCGGCGAGCACTACGAGCGGGAGGAGTTCCCGTACGGCATCGTGCGGCAGATGGGCGCGATGGGCCTGTTCGGGCTGCCGCTGCCGGAGGAGTACGGCGGCATGGGCGGCGACTACTTCGCCCTCTGCCTGACGCTGGAGGAGCTGGCCCGGGTCGACTCCAGCGTGGCCATCACCCTGGAGGCGGCCGTGTCGCTGGGCGCCATGCCGATCTACCGGTTCGGCACGCCCGAGCAGCGCCAGGAGTGGCTGCCCAGGCTGGCGACGGGCGAGACGCTGGGCGCGTTCGGCCTGACCGAGCCGGGCGGCGGCTCCGACGTGCCGGGCGGCATGCGGACCACGGCCGTCCTCGACGGCGACGAATGGGTGATCAACGGGACCAAGGCGTTCATCACGAACTCCGGCACCGACATCACCGGCGTGGTGGCCGTCGCGGCCCTCACGGGCGAGCGGGAGATCTCCACGATCCTCGTGCCGAGCGGCACGCCGGGCTTCACGGTGTCGAAGAAGTACTCCAAGGTCGGCTGGAACGCCTCCGACACCCGCGAGCTGGCCTTCGGGGACTGCCGGGTGCCCGCCGCCAACCTGCTGGGGGAGCGCGGGCGCGGCTACGCCCAGTTCCTGCGGACCCTCGACGAGGGGCGCGTGGCCATCGCCGCCATCGGCGTCGGGCTGGCGCAGGGCTGCGTGGACGAGTGCCTGCGCCACGTACGGGACCGCAGGGCGTTCGGCCACCCGATCGGCCACTACCAGGCCATCCAGTTCAAGATCGCCGACATGGAGGCCCGGGCCCACACCGCCCGCCTGGCCTACTACCACGCGGCCGAGCGGATGCTGGCCGGGGAGTCGTTCAAGAAGGAGGCGGCCATCGCCAAGCTGGTCTCGTCGAACGCCGCCATGGACAACTCCCGCGACGCCACGCAGATCTTCGGCGGGTACGGGTTCATGAACGAGTTCCCGGTGGGCCGCTTCTACCGCGACGCCAAGATCCTGGAGATCGGCGAGGGGACGAGCGAGGTGCAGCGCATGCTCATCGCCCGCCAGCTCGGCCTCGGCGATCTCTGACCCGTTCCGCGAGCCGCTCGGCCCGGGAGGTTCAGCCGGGTCGCCGGGCCAGGGTGAACCACTTCTCGTGGGCGCCGCCGAACGGGTCCTGACGCGAGCCGACGGCCGTCATCAGCATGGCGGCCGTCTCCTCCGCCCGGGCGATCACCTCCGCCGGGTAGCCCAGCAGCACCTGGTGCTCGGCGAACTCGTCCTCGTCGTCCAGGAACAGCCGCCCGTCGCGCATCCGGATGACGTCCAGGTCGAGGTCCACCATGGTGACCTCACCCTCGCGCCACTCGGGCACCGTCGTGACGTCCACGTACACGTCCGTCCGGTGCGGCGGGACGTGGAAGCTCGCCGTCCACCACGCGTCGCGCGGGAACAGCATGACGATCCCGGTCTCCCACCTGACCGGCGGGTCCGAGCCCTTGCGGGCCAGGGTGCCGTCGGGCACCCCCACCCACGCGCCGTGCTCGTCCTCACCGAGGAGCGTCCCCCGGTGGTGCCAGTGCAGCGCGCCACCGTACTTGCGGTACACGACCATGATCTCGCTCACGCCCGGAACGCTAACCCACGTCCCGCGTGCCGCCCAGGGGAGGGACCGACATACGGTAAGGATCATGACGTCGATCGACACCGTGGGGACGGCGGGGGAGCCGGTCATCAGGCGCGCCGGGGCTTCCGACGCGGACGAGCTGTTCGCGCTGGCCCGGGAGTTCGCGACGACGTTCCGGCCGGAGCGCGACGCGTTCGACGAGGCGCTGCCGCGGCTGCTGGACGACGAGGACGCCCTGCTGATCACCGCTGTGATGGGCGGGCGGGTCCACGGCTACCTGCTCGGATTCGCGCACCTGACCCTGTTCGCCAACGGGCCGGTCGCCTGGGTGGAGGAGGCCATGGTGCGGCCCGGGTCGAGACGGCAGGGCATCGGGCGGGCGCTGCTGGAGGAGTGCGAGCGATGGGCCCGCGCGCGCGGCGCCCGGTATGTGGCGATGGCCACCCGGCGGGCGCCGGAGTTCTACCACGCCCTCGGCTACGAGGAGTCCGCCGCGTTCTTCCGCAAGATGCTCAGGTAGGGAGCCGTACGGCCGGGCTCGTCCTGTCGGGGGCTGATGGCATCCTGTAGGGCGTGACGATCCACATGGTGAGCCCGCTGTTCGTCGGCCGGGCGGGCGAGCTGGCCGCGCTCGGCGACGCCCTGTCCCGCGTCCGTGCCGGGGCGTCGTCCACCGTGCTCGTCGGAGGCGAGGCCGGCGTGGGCAAGACGCGGCTGGTCGAGGAGTTCACCGGCCGGGCCGGCGACGCGCTGGTGCTCGTGGGGGGCTGCCTGGAGCTCGGCACCGAGGGCCTGCCGTTCGCGCCCTTCAGCGCCGTGCTGCGCGGCCTGGTGCGCGAGCGGGGCCGCGACGGCGTCGCCGCGCTCGTGCCCGGCGGCACCACCCGCGGCCTGGCCCGGCTGCTGCCCGAGTTCGGCGAGCCCGACCGCGACGGCGCGGAGGCCCGGGCCCGGCTGTTCGAGCAGGTGCTCGGGCTGCTCGAACGGCTGGCGGAGGAGCAGCCGGTGGTCCTCGTCATCGAGGACGCCCACTGGGCCGACCGCTCCACCCGCGACCTGCTGTCGTTCCTGGTCCGCTACCAGCGCTCCGACGCGGGCCTGCTCATCGTCGTCACCTACCGCACCGACGAGCTGCGCCGCACCCACCCCCTGCGCCCGCTGCTGGCCGAGCTGGGCCGGGTCGGCTGGGTGAGCCGGATGGAGCTGCGCAGGCTCACCCGCCGGGAGGTCGTCGAGCAGGCGGCGAGCATCCTGGAGCGCGAGCCGAACGCCACCGACATCGAGATGATCTACGCGCGCAGCGAGGGCAACCCGCTGTTCGTGGAGGCGCTGCTGAGCGAGGCCGGCGGTGGCGTCGCGCTGCCCGAGTCGCTGCGCGACCTGCTGCTGGCCGGCGTCGAGCGGCTGCCCGAGGAGACGCAGGAGCTGCTGCGCGTGGCCAGCGCCGGAGGCCAGCGCATCGAGCACGCGCTGCTGACGGCCGTCTCGGGCCTCGACGACGCCGAGCTGTCGAGCGCCCTGCGCCCCGCCGTCGCCGGCAACGTGCTCGTGGTCGACGGCGAGGGCTACTCCTTCCGCCACGCGCTGATCCGCGAGGCCCTGCACGACGACCTGCTGCCCGGCGAGCACACCCGCCTGCACACCCGGTTCGCGCAGGCGCTGGAGCGCGACCCGTCCATCCTGCCCGCCCCGCGCGGCGCGATCGAGCTGGCCCACCACTGGCACTCCGCCCACGACGCCACCTGGGCGCTGGTCAGCGCCTGGGCGGCCGCCGACGCCGCCCGCAGGTCCGCCGCGTACGGCGAGCAGCTCCGCATGCTGTCCCGCGTCCTGGAGCTGTGGGACAAGGTCCCGGACGCCGCCGAGCGCATCGGCTGCGACCACGTCGACGTGCTCTACCGGACCGTCACCGTCGCTCATGTCGCGGGCGAGTACGAGCGCGGCATCGCCCTGGCCGGAGCCGCCATGAAGGAGCTCGACCCCGACGCCGACCCGATCCGGGCCGCCCGTCTGCTGCGCAAGCGCGGCATCATCCGCTACGACCTGGGCCGGTCCGGCCACATCGACGACCTGCGCCAGGCGGCGGCCCTGGTGGCGGACGGACCGATCAGGCTGCGCGCCCAGGTCATGGAGAACCTCGCCCGCATGCTCCACGGGACCGACCTGTGGCCCGAGAGGATCGCCACCGCCCAGCAGGCCATCGACCTGGCGCGCCAGGGGGGTGACCCCACCGTCGAGGCGCGCGCCCTGATCGCCCTCACCTGGGCCCGATGCCGCGACTACTCCGAGGTCGACGCCCACCTCGGCGGCTTCGCCGAGGCGCGGCGGCTCGCGCTCGGCGCCGACGCCTACAACGCGCTGCTCGCCTGCGCCATCTCCGAGTCCGACACGCTGGAGGGCGCCGGACGGCACGAGCGGGCGGCGCAGGTGGCCCGCGAAGGCGTCGCCGAGGCGGAGCGGTACGGCGTGGCCCGCACCTCGGGCGCGTTCCTGTCCATCAACCTGGTCGAGCCGCTGGTGTCCCTCGGCCGGTGGGACGAGGCCCTCGACGTGATCGAGCACGCGCTCGACCTCGTGCCCCCGCCGCCGTACCAGGCCAGCCTCCAGGGCATGGGCATGGACATCGCGCTGGCCCGCGGGGAGCTCGACCGGGCCGAGGAGCTGCTCGACAGGGTCCGGGCCGTGGTGTCGCGCGGTGTGTTCCGCGACCAGACCATGCTGCCGCAGGCCGAGAGGGAGATCAGCCTGCTGCTGGCGCGCGGCCGGGCCGACGAGGCGCGGGAGGCGGCCGTGCGGGCCCTGCGGGACGACGTCCCGGGTGCCGGGCCGCGCTACGTGTGGCCGCTCCTGGTGACCGTCGCCAGGCTGGGCGAGCCGCTGCCACCGGAGCTGGCCACGGCGGCGGGGTCGACGAGGGTCCAGGGGGCCGTGCAGCGGGCGCACCACCTGACGTTCACCGCCCTGACGGGCCTCGGCCCCGGCTCATCTCGCGGGGCTGCCCTGGAGGGCGTGGTTCACCCGGCGGGCGGCGACGTCTCGGCGGACGGGGCGGAGGCCGGGGGCGGCGCCGGACGGCGGCTCCAGGCGTGGGACGAGGCCGTGGCGGCCTGGACGGCGCTGCGCCAGCCGTACTCGGAGGCGCTGACCCTCGCCGACGCGGCGCGGGCGGCGCTGGCGGGCGGCGAGCGGCAGGAGGCGGCGGCCCGCGTGGCGCGCGCCCGCGAGCTGGCCGAGCCGCTGAAGGCCGCGCCGTTGCTGGCCGAGCTCGACGCCCTGGTGGGCCGCGCCCAGGTGGCTTCCGGCAGATCGAGGGGCGCGGCCGGGCCCGACGGCGCGCCGGCGGGTGCGCCGCTGGGGCTGACGGCCCGCGAGCTGGAGGTGCTCCGGCTCGTCACCGCCGGGCGCAGCAACCGGGAGATCGCCGGCGAGCTGGTCATCGCCGTCAAGACGGTGAGCGTCCACGTGTCCAACATCCTGGCCAAGCTCGGCGTCGCCTCACGAGGGGAGGCCGCGGCCACGGCCCATCGCCTGCGCCTGTTCGCCGGCCCGCAGTGACGCCGGGCCTGATCGGCGGCCGGCGCCGGCCTCTGCCGGGGCGGGCCGGGCCGGTCAGGCCGTTTCGGCGCTGAGGGTGTGTGCCACCGAGCGGCGGGCCGCCACGCGTGCGGGCAGGGCGGCGAGCGCCGCCGTCGCCAGCAGGATCGCGAGTGCGGCGGCGAACATCCAGGAGACGGGCGGTGTGATCCTCTCCCCGGCGCTGAGGAGCCGGTACACGCCGACGCCCAGGGGAACACCGGCGACGGCGCCGGGCAGGGCGGCCAGGAGCTGGGCGGTGGACAGCCCCGCGGAGATCTGTCCGGGGGTGGCGCCGAGCGTGCGCGCGATGGCCATCGTGCGCCGGGCTTCCATGGCCGTGGTCCAGGTGAGCGTGATGGTGTTCACGGTGGCGAGCGCGAGCAGCAGGACGGTGACCGCCAGCAGCAGCCGGCGGTCGTGGACGTCTCGCAGGTCGGGCAGGGTGGAGGAGCCGAGGCCGTACCCCTTGACGGGCTGTGCGTAGAGGGTCAGCAGGGCTACGATCGCGATCAGTGTGGCGGCGGTGGAGCACGCGTGCAGCAAGGCGCGGCCCGGCCTGCGGGCCGTCAGGCGCAGCCCGAGCAGCAGCGGGGTGGGCAGCAGCGCGGACAGCGCGGTCAGCCGCGGACGGTGGCGGGGCCGGCGCGCGGTGCCGGCCGGTGCGGTGCCGGCCAGTGCGGTGCCGGTCGCGGTGCGCAGCGCCCGCAGGGTGGGCGGCACGGTGGCAAGCGCAGCCACCGCCACGGCGAGGACGGTCGTCGCGGCGACGGTGGCGCCGGCCGGTCCGGCGACATCGCCGATCCGGCCGGCGGTGGGGCTGGCGATGGCGGGCCCGGCCAGGCGGGCGAGGGCCAGTCCCAGCGCGTCGGCCAGCAGCGCCAGAGCCAGGTATTCGGTGAGCAGGACGGCGGCGATCAGCCCGGGGGTGGCTCCGACGGCCTTGAGCAGTCCCGCTCGGCGGGTCCGCTCGAAGGCGCGCCCCGCGGCCAGTGCGGCCACTCCGGTGACGGCCAGGAAGCTGAGCAGCCAGCTGCCGACGACCAGGATCGGCCGGCCGGTCTTGAGGATGACGGCGTCCTGGTCGGCCTTGAACTGCCAGGTGTCCAAGGTCACCCTGGTGGTGGAGATGTGGTGGGCGTCGACGAAGGCCCGGGTGGCGGCGGGGTCGCGCAGCTTGAGGTCCAGGGCCGTGGTCACCGGGAGACCCGGCGACGCCAGTGCCCGCGCATCCGACGGGGTGAGCCAGGCCAGGCCGCTCGGGTCGCTCGGGCCGCCGTGCGGGCCGATCTGCGCCGCCCAGGGGTAGATCGAGGTGGCCGCGGTCACCGCGATCCCGACGACGGGGTACGAGCGGCCGGCGATGGTGACGTGTTCGCCGACGCGGACGCCCAGCGCGGTGGCGAAGCCACGTTCGAGAACCGCGCCACCGGGGCGTAGCCAGCGGCCCGAGGTCACCAGCGGCCGGTTGACCGCGCCGGGTGTCTCGGCGGCGCCGTGCACCACCACGCGGGAGGAGGAGCCGCGCGCCGTGAGGGTGGCGTACACGATGCGGTAGGGACCGTTGTGGGCCACGACCTCGGGGTCGCGCGCCAGCGACTCCAGAGCCGGTGCCACGGCGGGGCCCTGGTCGGGGGCGAGCGCCACCACGTCCGGCCCGGCGGTGGCCGTCCGGGTCTGCTGGTAGAGCGCCTGGCTCGCCCCGCGCAGGGACAGGCCCACAGCCAGGGTGGCGGTCGCCGCGGTCACCGCGAGCAGGAGAATCGCGGCCTGGGCCTGGTGCCGGCGGACGTCGGCCAGGACGAGGCGGACGACGAGCACGACGCGGCCCATGGCGTTCAGCCCTCCAGCCCGATCAGGCGGCCGAGCCGCCCGGTGCCGGTGCCGGCCAGCCGGGTGTCGTCGACGAACATCCCGTCGCGCATCGAGATCAGCCGGTCGGCGGTCGCCGCGACCCGTTCGTCGTGCGTGACGATCACGAGGGTCTGCCCCGCAGAACGCAGGTCCTCGAAGATGCGCAGCACGTCGAGCGTGGCCGCGGTGTCGAGGTTGCCGGTCGGCTCGTCGGCCAGGACGACCAGCGGGTCGTTGGCCAGCGCGCGGGCGATGGCGACCCGTTGACGCTGCCCGCCGGACAGTTGCGACGGCAGATGCCGGACACGGTCGGCGAGCGCGACCCGTTCCAGCAGCAGGCTCGCGCGCCGCCGGGCCTCGCGCCACGAGTGCCCGGCCAGCAGCAGGGGCAGCTCCACGTTCTCGGCCGCCGACAGCTCCTCCACCAGGTGGAACGCCTGGAAGACGAAGCCCACCGACCGGCGCCGCAGCCGCGCCAAGGCCTGCTCGCTCAGGATGTCGATGCGCTGGTCGGCCAGCCACACCTCCCCACCGGTGGGCCGCTCCAGGCCGCTCAGCAGGTGCAGCAGGGTCGATTTACCGCAGCCGCTGGGCCCCATCACCGCCACCGTCTCGCCCTGCGGCACTTCCAGGTCGACGGTGTCGACCGCGCGGACCCGGCTCGGCCCCTGACCATGAACCTTCACCAGGCCGCAGGCCCGTACCACGCCATGCAACACGTTCATGCACCCTCAGACTCTGTCATCGCCCTCGGACCAGGCTCGCTCGCAGGCCGCCAGCCAGCGCAGGTCCGCCTGCAGCCGCAGCACGACCCCTTCCAGCAGCAGGCCGGCGGCCGACCCCGCCGGCTCGGCCAGCGCCGCCCGCTGCGCCTCGCGCAGGTGGCGCAGCAGCTCACGGCGCTGCGCCGCCACCAGCTCGACCGGGTCGGCGAGCCGGGCCGCGGAGGCCGTGACGAGCTTGAGGTGGAACTCCGCCAGGTCCGGTTTCGGCCAGCCCACCTCGGCCAGCCAGGCGGCCACCCGCTGCTGCCCGGCCGGCGTCAGCGCGTAGACCTTGCGCTCCGGCCGCTCGGGGAGGCCCTCGGCCCGTTCGCAGACCACGAGCCCGGCCTTCTCCAGCCGGGTCAGGGTCACATAGATCTGACCGGGGTTCATCGACTCGCCCAGCGGGCCAAGACTCCGCCGCAGCCGGGCGCGCAGGTCGTACCCGTGCGACGGCTCCTTGGCGAGCATCGCCAGCACCGCGTCCTGCACTCCACCCTCCTAGCGCCGAAACCCTCGGCCGTCCTCCGTGAGGGTTCCAGTCTCCCCCCGGTACGGCTGCTCCCGGTACGACGCTGAGAGCTCACGCCACCGGTCGCGCGGTGGCGATCATCAGTCCGAGGCGGTGACCTCGTTCGTCCCGCCGGGATCGTCATCGCCGGTCAAGGTCTCGTCACCACCGTGGTCGAACGTGTCGTCGACCGTGACAGGGTCGTCGTCGCCCGGGTCGTCGGCGAGGCAGGCGGCGTCGTCGGCGCAGGCCGGGTCGTCGCCGACGTGGTCGGTGGACGGGTCGCGGGTCGGCTTGGGCGTCGGCTTCCGCACCAGGTCGTGCTGCTCGCCGCCGAAGGCGGGCGCCGGGAACGGCTCGACCGGCTTGCCGGCCATCGCGATCGTCATGAACTCCCGCCAGATCTCGGTGGGCGTTCCGGCGCCCTGGATGTCGCCCAGGGAGACCTCCCTGGGCAGGGGATGGCCGTTGGCGTCCTTGACGACCTTCCTGGTCCTCGGGTCGATCTGCGGGATCTCCTTGTACATCCCGACGGCCGCGGAGAGTTGCGGGGTGTAGCCGACGAACCAGGCTTCCTTGTTCTCGTTGTTGGTGCCGGTCTTGCCGGCGATCGGACGGCCGCCGGGCAGCGAGGTGCCCCTGGCGGTGCCGTACTTGACCACCTGCTGCATCGCGTAGGTGGCGTCGGCGGCGGTCTCCGGGCTGATGACCGTCCTGGGCAGGCCGACCTCCTTCATGGCGGTCATCCCCTTGGACGTCTTGACCGAGACCACCACGTGCGCGCCGTGGTGGACGCCGCCGTTGGCGAAGATGCCGTACCCGGCGGCCTGCTCGACCGGAGTGACCAGGCCGGCGCCGATGGACATGCCGTACGCGTGGTCCTTGGCGGCCTGCTCCAGGTTCTTTTGGTCGATCCCGGCGCCCTCGGCGATCCGCTCGACCTCCTTCAGGCCGACCTCCTGCGCCATCGTGGCGAACGCCGTGTTCACCGACTCGGCGGTGGCCCGGTCGATCTGCACGGCCGCGCCAACGTCGTGCGAGTTGCCGATCGGCTTGGTCCCCGGCAGCGTGACCGGGCCCTTGCCGGACACGTAGCTCCTGAGGCTGTAGCCGTTCTGGAGCCAGGCGGCCAGCACGTACGGCTTGAAGGCCGACGCGGCCTGCTTGTGGGCGTCGAAGGCGTTGTTGGTGAAGCTCTTGAGGTAGTCGTGGCCGCTGTAGAAAGCGATCACCCGCCCGTTGCGCGGGTCCACGGCGGCCATGTTCGCGCGGATGTGCTTGTCGTGGAGGGTGGCGAGGTTGCTCTCCACCGCCTTCTTCGCGGCCCGCATGAGCTTCTGGTCGAACGTCGTCGTGACGCGGTAGCCGCCGCTGCGCAGGCTCTCCCTGGTGATCCCCCGCTGCTCCAGCTCGCGCTGCACGATGTCGACCATGTAGCCGTTGACGCCCTTGAAGGTCTCCTTCTTGTCCGGCTTGGCGAGCTTGGGGAACTTCGCCGTTCTGGGCAGTCGCCCGTACCTGGCGGGATCGACGATCGCCATCCCGCGGATGGCGTAGGCGAACCGCTCCTGGGTCGGCGCCCAGTTCTTCTTCGCCTCCGTCCGGTCGAAGGTGACCGGGTTCTGGATCCGGCCCGCCAGGTAGGCGGCCTCGACAGGGGTCAGCTTGTCGACGTCCTTGTCGAAGAACGCCTGGGCGGCGGCCTGGATGCCGTTCGCGCCGCGGCCGAAATAGATTGTGTTGAGGTAGTTGGCCAGGATCTGGTCTTTTGACATCTCCTTGCCGGCGCGGATCGCGACGAAGATCTCCTTGACCTTCCGCTGAAGTGTCCGCTCCTGGCTGAGACCGTCGTAGTAGCCCCGCGCCATCTCCTGCGTGATCGTCGAACCGCCCTGGACCTGCCGGCCGGTCACCGTGCTCCACACCGCCCGCATGATGCCGGACACCGAGATACCCGGATCCGTGCGGAACGTGCGGTTCTCCACGGCGATGAACGCGTCCTGAACATGCAGCGGGATCCTGGAGATCGGGACGATCTCACGCTTGGTGCCGAGCCGGGCGATCTCGGTCTTGCCGTCCCGGTAGTAGATGACGCTGCCCTGCTCGACGGCGTGGTCCTGGGTGTCCACGGGGAGCGGGGTGATGGCGTAACCCACCATGATCATACTGAAGAGGCCCGCCACCAGCACCGCGCAGCCGAGAAGCACGATCTTCCAGCTGGGGATGAACCGCTTCCAGCCGGTACGGCGAGGGGGGCCGCCGCCCTCGCCCGGCCGCTCTCGCCGGCTCCCCGGACCGTCGTCACCCGGTCCGCCGGCCCCGCCCGAGCCTCCGCGGCCGCCTCCGCCTCCGCCTCCGCGGCCGCCTCCGTCGCCGGGGCCGCCCTGTCCCCGGTCGCCGGATCTCCGTAACCTGTCGCGACCCGGCTGTGGGCGCTGAACCGTCGCCTGGGCGTCGTCGTCCGGCGCGGCGCGGCGCCGCCGGTCGCGTGGACTTCGCCCAGCACCGTCCCGGTCGGACTCGCCCAGCGGGCCAGGACTTTGCCGCAGCCGAGCGCGCGGGTGGTACCCGCGCCCCGGCTCTTCGGCGAGCATCGTTAGCACTGCGTCCCGCACCTCATCCCTCTAACGGTTAGCTATTAGATAGCGGTTAGCTGTACGAGGTGTCAAAACGCTGCACGTAGTGATCTCCTGGACCTGTCTTGCCGGTGGCCGGACCGGACGCGCCGACGACACGCGGCACCCCACGCGGCGAGATCTCCGCCGCGAAGGTCTCCACCCGTGTCTGCTCGCGCTCCGAGCCGGGGACGGCACTCGGGGCGTGCCGGCAGTTCAGGCCGCGCGCTGCGGCGGCGCTGTGGTCGTCCGGGGATGAGCCGGCCGTCAGGTGGTGAGAGACCCGTGACGGCCGTCCGGTGGCGGCCGTGGACAGGGCGGGGTGTCCGTGGTGGGCGGGTCAGCCGGTCAGCTGGGCTTCCAGGCGGTAGCCGTCCACCGTGACGTACACCTGGTCGCCCGGGCGGGCGTTCAGGCGCATCAGCACCGGCTGGAGCGAGTCGAAGACCGGCTGGTGGCCCTGCCAGACCAGGACGATGGCGTTGTCGCCCGGCCCCGTCACCGACAGGAGCGTGCCCGGCCGCATGCCGAGCTGCGCCGCGTACCCCTCCGGGACCGGCACCGGGCCGCCGCGCAGGTGCTCGGGCGTGACGTCGATGCGCTGCCAGCGGCGCGGGTCGGACGACGGGCCGGGGATGGGTGGCGGCGGGCTGGACGGCGCGCCCGCGAGGGCCGGCAGCGCGGGTGACCGGCCGCCCGAGAGCGCCGAGAGCGTGGCGAGCGCCGCCGAGGGGTCGATGGAACTCGCCCCGGCCGTGGGGATCGGCTGGCCGCCGCGGTGATGGTGGCCGTTGGCGCCGGGTGTGCGGCGGGGGAGTGGCTGCGCCGGTGAGGGCGCGGAGGAGGCCGGGTCGTGCGCCGAGGTCTCCGGGGGCAGCGCTTCGAGCCACGCCTTGGCGGAGTGGGCGCGGATGCCGAGCTCGCCCAGCAGCTCCACGACGTCGGCGTCGGCCGGCTGCGAGGCGAGGAGCTGCCTCGTACGCGCCTGGAGCCGCTGGATGTCGCCCACGACGAGCCAGCCGTCCTGGAGGCGGCGGTCGGGCATGAGGGTGACGAGCACCCGCCACAGCGGCGTGCGCAGCGACGGCACGATCACGGGGTGCGCCGGGTCGGCGCCGATGAGCTGCTCCTGGGTGGCGGCGGCGCCGAGCCACTCGGTCAGCCGGAACATGTGGCCCGTCACCGGCGCCGACTCCGACGAGCGCAGCCAGTGCAGGACGCGCTCCTCGGCGGTGCGCTGCGCGTGGGAGAGCGAGTCACGGTCGACGAGCATCTTGTGGGCGAGCGTACGGAGGCTGACCGGGTCCTCCGCGAACAGCCGGTGGACGGCCACGGCCAGTTCCAGCTTGTCCAGCCCGCGGAACAGGCTGTCCACGACCCGGACCATCGCGTGGTCCATGTCCGACGGCACGGGCGAGGGCGGGACCGGGGCGGAGCCGCCGGGCAGGCTGGAGCCGTAGTCGCCCGGGAGGGGGGAGGAGGAGGGCGCCGGGGGCTGACCGTTCGCCTGCGGGCCGGGCGTGGCCGGGGAGCCGGGGACGTGGCCGTTCGGGACGTTCGGGCCGGGTGCGCCGCCGGTGCGGGGCAGCGGGCCGGTGGGGGTCGCCGCGGGCTGCCCGCGGAACGCCCCCGTGTCCTGCTGACCGCCGCTCGGCCGGGCGGGGAAGGCGCCCGTGTCGCGCTGCGGCGCGCCTTCCGGCTGGGCCGGGAAGGACCCGGTCTGGCCCGCGCCGGACGGCGAGCCGTTCTGGTCCGCGGCGGGGAAGGAGCCGGTCTGATGCGGTCGGGGGCTCGGGCCGGCGGCCGGGAAAGGCCCCGACTGCTGCGGCGCGCCGCTCTGCTGCGACGGGCCGTCCTGGCCCACCGCGGGGAAGCCGCCGGTCTGGTGCGGCGGCACGTCCTGGCCGACGGCGGGGAAACCGCCGGTCCGGTGCGGCGGCACGTCCTCCGGCTGCGCCGGGAACCCGCCGCTCTGCTGGGCGGCCTGCGGCTGCGCGGGGAAGCCGCCGCTCTGCGGGTCGGGCTGCGCCGGAAAGGGCCCCGACTGCTGCGCGGCGGGCTGCTCGGGGAACGGGCCGGAAGACGGAGCCGCGCCCTCGCCGGGAGCACCGGCGGGGCGCGGGACGAACGGCCGGGTGACCTCCGGGTGACCGGCCTGGACGGCGGTGGTCGCACCGGTCCCGGCGGTCGCGGCGGTCGTGCCGGTCCGCGTCACGTCGCGTTGTACGCGGCCGAGCACCTCGCGCAGCACGGAGCCGAGGACGACCTCCGGCGTGGCCGAGGGGGTGGCCAGGTCGGCGGGGGAGAGCCTGCGCAGCCGCTGCCAGCCGCCGAGGCCGGCCACGGCCGTGCGGGTGGCGTCGGACCAGCCCGGCAGGGCCGGGTCCACCCGGTACACCGACAGCGCGGGAAGCAGGTCGGACAGCGGCAGGTGGTCCCAGCGGGCCGCGGCCAGCCGCGCGAGCCGTTCACAGATCCAGTCGAGTCCCGCTGTCGCGAGCGCCCGCGACAGCGACAGGGACGACCACCAGGCGGCCGGCAGACGCGGATCGCCCAGCACCTCCGCGACCTGCTGTGGCCTGCTCCAGCGCAGGGCGGGGACCAGGTCGCTCAGGCAGATCGATGACTCGACTTCCATCGGCAGACCTTAACCTCCCCAGAGTGAACCACGTGGCCGGCGATACACCTGTGGCTCATGGTGCAGCTTACGCGGCAAGCTATCAATCGGCGTGAATAGGGTAAAGACGGTTCACTTCCAAACCGTACCGTGGCCGACCGCCCACCAGGGCCACACATTCCGCACCCGCCTGGCACCCGGCCCGCAGAGCAGCCGCTTCGCCGGCGCCTTCGAGGCGCGCTGTGAGATATCCGGCAGCGAAGGCGTCGCCCGCTCCGGTCGTGTCGACGGCGTGGACGCGCACGCCCTCCGCGGCCGCCACGATACGTCCTCCGGTCGCGGCGACGGCGCCTTGGGACCCCAGCTTCACCACCGCCGTGCCGTACCGCTCGCTGAGGATCTCGGCGGCCCGCTCCGGCTCCTGAACACCGGTCAGCACGAGGGCCTCGTCGCGGTTCGGGATGATCAGGCCGGCCGGCGCCGACTCGCTCAGGAACCGCTCGACGCCGAACTCCCTCAGCGGCCCGGTCGAGGCCGGGTCGACGCTGATCGCGATCCCGGCCGCGGCGGCCCGCTCCATCGCCAGCCGGGCCAGCCGCAGCCCCGGCTCGGTGAAGAACGTGTAGCCCGACAGGTGCAGCAGCGCGACGCCGTCGAGGAAGGCGTCGTCCCAGTCGCCGGGGGAGATCCGGCCGCCGGCCCCGCGGTTGGTGAGCATGGAGCGCTCGCCGCCGGCGTCCACCATCGCGATCACCACGGCCGTCGGGTGGTCGGGGTCCACCCGGGCGTGCGGGCGCACCCCCGCCCTGACCAGCTCGGCGGTGTGCCACTCGCTGCTGTCGTAGCCGAGCCGGGTCAGCAGGCGGGTGTCGGCGCCGAGGCGGGCGGCCCAGCAGGCGGTGTTCGCGCCGGAGCCGCCGGGGCGCAGCACGATGTCGGCGGCGGTGTCGGTGCCGGGCGCGATGGGGGTGCCGCCGTGCAGCGCCACGACATCGGTCACCACGTCCCCGACCACCAGCAACCCGCCTCCGCCCCCCATGCTGGGCTCGGAGGGGCTGGGCTCGGAGGGCGGGTGCGTCATGGGGGAGGCGGGCGGCGGGGCCGCTTCGGTCACGGCCGGGACCAGGCGAGCGCGACGCGGGCCGCGAGGGCGGTGTTGCCGCGGACGGCGGCCAGGTTGGCCTCCAGGGAGGCGCCGCCGGTGCCGCGCACCAAGTATCCCAGCAGGAACGGCGTGATCGCCTGCCCGGTGACGCCGTCCCGGGCGGCCGCCTCCAGGGCCTCGGCCAGGACCCGGTCGTGCAGCTCGGGGTCGAGCTGCTGCTCCACCGGCACCGGGTTGGCGAGGATGAGCGCGCTCTCCTGCCCGCCGAAGGCGTCCTGCGCGCGCATCACGGCCGCCACGTCCTCGGGCGTCTCGACCCGCCACTCGACCGGCAGGCCGGAGGAGTGCAGGTAGAAGCCCGGGAACAGGTCGGTCCGGTAACCGGCCACGCTGACGCCGCGGGTCTCCAGCCGCTGGAGCGTCGCCGGCACGTCGAGGATGGACTTGACGCCGGCGCACACCACCGTGATGCGGGTGGCGGCGAGGGTGCCGAGGTCGGCCGACTCGTCCTGGTCCTCGGTCCAGCCGCGGTGGACGCCGCCGAGCCCGCCGGTGGCGAACACGCGGATGCCCGCCCGCGCCGCCAGGAACGACGTCGCCGAGACGGTCGTCGCGCCGCTCGCCTTCAGCGCCGCGGCCATCGGCAGGTCACGCTGGCCGAGCTTGCGCAGCCCCGGCTCCGAGGCGACGCGCTCCAGCTCGGCCTCGGTCAGGCCGGCGCGGGCGACACCGTCCAGCACCGCGATGGTGGCCGGCACGGCGCCCGCCTCGCGGACGATCCCCTCCAGCTCCCTGGCGACCTCCAGGTTGCGCGGCTGCGGCAGGCCGTGGGAGATGATCGTGGACTCCAGGGCCACGACGGGCGCGCCGGTGGAGAGGGCCTCGGCGACCTCGTCGGACGGCTGGAGAAGAGGGTCGGCGGCAGTGCGCATGTGGGTGCGGTGCTCCTTCGGATGGTCGGCCTGACACGGGGAAACGTGGACTTTAGTGCATTTGGGGAGTTTGCGGTGAATTGGGTGCAAGTCCCCCTGCAACTCGCCCCGCCCCAGCTTACGGGCCTCGTCGTCACCGCCCATCGGCGCCGGCTCCGCGCCGCGGCCCGGCTGTCCGGGTGGGAGCGGGAGCCTTAGGGTGCCGGTATGGGGAAATATGACGTTGTGGTGGCGGGTGGCGGGCACAACGGTCTGGTCGCCGCCGCCTACCTCGCGCGTGCCGGGCGGCGGGTGCTCGTCCTCGAACGGCTCGACCACGCCGGCGGTCTGGCCATCTCCGCCCGCGCCTTCCCCGGCGTGGACGTGCGGCTGTCGCGCTACTCCTACCTGGTCAGCCTGCTCCCCACCGCGATCGTCCGGGATCTGGGCCTCGATCTGGAGCTGCGCCGCCGCCGCTACGCCTCCTACACCCCCAAGGGTGACACCGGGCTGCTCGTCGACAACGAGGACGCGGCCCGTACCGAGGAGTCGTTCCGGCGCGTCACCGGCGGGGAGGCCGACCACAAGGCGTGGCGCGACTTCTACGCCATGGCCGGGCGGACGGCCCGCGTCCTCGCGCCCACGCTCCTCCAACCCCTGCGGACGCCCGCCGAGATCGAGCGGCTGGTCGGCCCCGAGGCGTGGCGCGACCTGTTCGAGCGGCCCATCGGCCAGGCGGTGGACGAGCGGTTCGGCGACGACACCGTACGCGGCGTGGTGCTGACCGACGCCCTCATCGGCACGTTCGCCGACCCGGTCACGGACCTGGCGGCCAACCGCTGCTTCCTCTACCACGTCATCGGCGACGGCACCGGCGAGTGGAACGTCCCGGTCGGCGGCATGGGAGCCGTGTCCGGGGCCATCGAGGCGGCGGCCAGGCGGGCCGGCGCGGAGATCAGGACCGGCGCGGAGATCGTCGGCATCGCGCCGTCCGGGGAGGTGACCTTCCGGGCGGAGGACGGCGAGCACACCGTGACCGGCGGCCACGTGCTGGTCAACCTGCCCCCCGCCGTCCTCGACCGCGTGCTCGGCTGGCCCGCGACCGTGCCGGAGGGAGCCCAGCTCAAGGTCAACATGGTGCTGTCGCGGCTGCCCCGGCTCCGGGACGCGTCGGTGGACCCGCGGGCGGCCTTCAGCGGCACGTTCCACATCAACGAGAGCCGCGACCAGCTCGCTGCGGCCCACGCGCAGGCGTCGCGCGGCGAGATCCCGGAGGTGCCGCCCGCCGAGGTGTACTGCCACTCGCTCACCGACCCGTCCATCCTCGGGCCGGAGCTGCGGGGCAGGGCCGAGACGATGACGCTGTTCGGCCTGCACATGCCGGCGCGGCTGTTCCGCGCGGACCCGGAGGGGGCGCGCGCGGCGGCTCTGCGGGCCACGTTCGCCTCGCTCGACCGGGTGCTGGCCGAGCCGATCGGGGACTGCCTGCTGCGCGGCCCGGACGGCACGCCCTGCGTCGAGGTCAGGACCCCCGTGGACCTGGAGAGCGAGGCGGGGCTTCCCGGCGGCCACATCTTCCACCGCGACCTGACGTGGCCGTACGCCGAGGGCGGGGACGCCGGCGGGGAGTGGGGCGTGCGGACCGAACACGAGCGGATCCTGCTGTGCGGCGCGGGCGCCCGCCGGGGCGGAGGGGTCAGCGGCATACCGGGACACAACGCCGCGATGGCCCTGCTCACCGCCTGATCCTTCTCATGGAAGATGGCCGGGCCGTTCATAGGGTTCTCATGATGTGCCCCTAGTTTGTGAAGCATGAGTGAGCCCGCACGGTTGCTGGTGGTGGACGACGAGCCCGCGTTGCGCGAGGCGCTGCAGTCGAGCCTGGAGTTCGAGGGCTACCGGGTCGTCACCGCCAACGACGGCCAGGCCGCGCTGGACGAGCTGGTCCGCGAGCCGTACGACGCCGTGCTGCTCGATGTGATGATGCCGCGCCTCGACGGGCTGACCGCGTGCCGCCGGCTGCGCGGCGGGGGCAACCACGTGCCGGTGCTCATGCTGACCGCCCGCGACGCCGTGGGCGACCGGGTGTCCGGCCTGGACGCGGGCGCCGACGACTACCTGGTCAAGCCGTTCGAGCTGGACGAGCTGCTGGCGCGCGTCCGCGCGCTGCTGCGGCGCAGCGCCCTGCACGCCGGCACGCCGGAGAACTCCCTGACGTACGGCGACCTGCGCATGGACCCGGCGACGAGGGAGGTCACCCGCGGCGCCCGGCCGCTCGACCTGACCAGGACCGAGTACCTCCTCATGGAGCTGTTCCTGACGCACCCGCGCCAGGTGCTGACGCGCGAGCAGATCCTGGGCGAGGTGTGGGGGTTCGACTTCGAGCCGACCTCGAACTCGCTCGACGTCTACATCATGTACCTGCGCCGCAAGACCGAGGCCGGCGGCGAGCCGCGCGTGATCCACACCGTGCGCGGGGTGGGGTACGTCCTGCGGGCGACGACATGAGACGGTTCGGCAGCCTGCGCTCGCGGCTGACGCTGCTGGTCACGACCGCCGTGGTGGTGGCCATCGCCGCCTGCGCCATGATGTCCTGGGTCGTCGCGGAGAAGCAGATGCTCCGCACCCTCGACCAGACCATCCTGGAGCCCGACGATCCCCGCTGGCTGAAGGACCACTGCCAGAAGGGCGGCACCGGCGACCCCTTCGGCGACAGCGTGACGCTCCTGGGAGCCGACGGCGGCACCTGCTCGCTGGGCAAGCCGATCGTGCCCACCGAGGAGGACAAGGCCCTGCTCGCCCACCCGGGTGACCCGGTCTTCCGCAACGGCCAGACCACCGACGGGCGAGCGGTGCGCGTGGTCACCACTAACTTCGCGCCCGGCGTCGCCGTGCTGGAGTCGAGGCCGCTGAACCACGTCCGCGGCTCCCTGCGGCAGATGGCGCTCGGCCTCGCCGCCCTCACCGCGCTCGGCGCGCTGGGCGCCGCCTGGGCCGGTCTGGCGATCTCCAGGGCCGCCCTGGCCCCCGTGGGCCGCCTGACCAAGGCCGTCGAGCACATCGCGCAGACGCAGGACCTCAGCACCCGCATCCCCGTCCAGGGCACCGACGAGATCGCCCGGCTCAGCTCGTCCTTCAACGCCATGACGACCGCACTGGCCGGCTCGCGGGACCGGCAGCGCCAGCTCGTCGCCGACGCCGGCCACGAGCTGCGCACCCCGCTCACCACCCTGCGCACCAACATCGACCTGCTGCTGCGCAGCGAGCAGACCGGCCGCAGCCTCGAACCGGGCGCCAAGAAACGCCTGCTCGTCAACGTCAAGGCGCAGTTCGCCGAGCTGTCCACGCTGGTCGGGGACCTGCTCCAGCTCGCCCGCGGCGACACCGACCACGAGCCGCACGCCGAGCTGGGCCTGCACGACGTCGTACGGGCCGCCGTCGAGCGGGCGCGGCTGCGCGGCGCCGAGGTCAGCACCGACCTCGGCGAGTGGTACGTCTTCGGCGGCGCGGCCTCGCTGGAACGTGCCGTGCTCAACCTCATCGACAACGCGGCGAAGTTCGGCCCCGGCCAGGTGGACGTGGTCCTGCGCGACGGCACGCTGACCGTCCGCGACCACGGGCCCGGCATCCCGGAGGAGGAGCTGCCGCACGTCTTCGACCGGTTCTGGCGCTCGCCGTCGGCTCGCGCCCTGCCCGGCTCGGGGCTGGGGCTGGCGATCGTGGCTCAGTCCGTCGCCGAATCGGGTGGCCGCGTGCGCCTTGACAACGCGCCGGGCGGCGGAGTCATGGCGACAGTTGAGATTCCTGGGAAATCTCACGCCGCCCTCAGATAGGCATAAGTAGCTTCAAAGACGGATGTTTTGCACTACATAGCATGCAGACATCAGTCAGGACTCGACTCGTCGAGGTGGTCGTCCCCGTCTACAACGAGCAGCGGGCGTTGCGCCAGAGCATCGCCCGGCTGCACGGCTACCTGACCCGCACCTTCCCCTACGGCTTCCGCATCACGATCGCCGACAACGCCAGCACCGACGACACCTGGCACGAGGCCCGGCGACTGGCCGCCGAGCTGCCCGGCGTGCGAGCCGTCCACCTCGACGCCAAGGGCCGCGGCCGGGCGCTGCGCCACGTGTGGTCCCGCAGCGAGGCCGACGTCGTCAGCTACATGGACGTCGACCTGTCCACCGACCTGGACGCGTTCCTGCCCCTCGTCGCCCCTCTCCTGTCGGGCCACAGCGACCTCGCGATCGGCACCCGGCTCTCGCGCGGGTCGAACGTGGTGCGCGGGCCCAAGCGGGAGTTCGTCTCCCGGGCGTACAACCTGTTGCTGCGCTCCCTGATGGGGGCGCGCTTCACCGACGCCCAGTGCGGCTTCAAGGCCGTGCGCACCGAGGTCGCGCAGGCGCTGCTGCCCGCCGTCGAGGACGAGCAGTGGTTCTTCGACACCGAGCTGCTGCTGCTCGCCGAGCGGCACGGCCTGCGCATCCACGAGGTGCCCGTCGACTGGGTGGACGACCCCGACAGCCGCGTCGACGTCGTCCGGACCGCCCTGGACGACCTGCGCGGCATGGCCCGGGTCGCCCGCAGGACGCTGTCCGGCGCCGCCCGCATCCCCGTCCCCGCCCGCGTGCGCCAGGCCGAGCTGCCGCGCGGCATGGCCCGCCAGCTTCCCCGCTTCGCCGTCGTGGGCGCGTTCAGCACGCTCGCCTACCTGCTGCTCTTCTCCGGCCTGCGCCAGGCCGTCCCGGTCTTCACGGCGAACGCCGTCGCCCTGCTCGTCACCGCCGTGGCCAACACCGCCGCCAACCGCCGCTTCACCTTCGGCGTCACCGGCTCGTCCGGGGTGCTGCGCCAGCAGTTCGAGGGGCTCGTCGCGTTCCTCGTCGGCCTGGCCCTCACCACCGGGAGCCTCGCGCTGCTGCCCGGCGACGTCTCCCACGGCGTCGAGCTGGTCACCGTGATCGTGGCCAACGCGCTGGCCACCCTCGCGCGGTTCCTGCTGCTGCGCGTGTGGGTCTTCAACCCCCGGAGAAGGAACGCCGCCTGATGACGACCACCCCGAGTCTCTCCGCGCACCGTCGTACGTCCCGGCGCGGCACCGGCGACGCCCCCCGCTGGTCGCGCCCCGCGCTGTGGGCCGTGCTCGCCGCCGCCTTCGTCCTGTACGCGTGGGCGCTCAGCGGCTACGCCAACGAGTACTACTCCGCCGCCATCCTGTCCGGCACCAAGAGCTGGAAGGCGTTCTTCTTCGGCGCCATCGACGCGGGCTCGTACATCACCGTCGACAAGCCGCCGCTGGCGCTGTGGGTGATGGGGCTGTCGGCCCGGGTGTTCGGCTTCGGCACGTGGAGCATGCTGCTGCCGCAGGCCGTCGCCGGCGTGGCCGCCGTCGCGCTGGTCCACTCCGCCGTGCTGCGGGCCCACGGGGGCGCGCGGCAGGGGCACGTGGCCGCCCTCGTCGCGGCCGTCGTCATGACGCTCACGCCCATCACCGTGGCCATCAACCGGGACAACAACCCCGACACCGTCCTCGTGCTGCTGCTCGTGCTGGCCGCGTGGTTCTGCCTGGAGTCGCTGCGCACCGGCCGGCTGCGGTCGCTGCTGCTGTGCGCGCTGTTCGTGGGGCTCGCCTTCAACGTCAAGATGCTCCAGGCGTACCTCGTGGTGCCGGCGTTCGCGCTCGCGTACCTGGTGTGCGCCCGCGGCGCGGTGGTGCGGCGGATCGGGCGCCTGCTGGCGGCCGGGGCCGTGCTGGTGGTCTCCAGCGCCTGGTGGATGGTGATCGTGGACCTGTGGCCGGCCGGCTCCCGCCCATACATCGGCGGATCGACCGACAACTCCGTCCGGGACCTCGTCATCGGCTACAACGGCCTCGGGCGGATCTTCGGCCAGGGCGCCGGGAACGGCGGGTTCGGCGGCGGTGGCGGGGCGTCGTTCGGCGGCGCGTCGGGGGCCGGGCGGCTGTTCAACGAGATCATGGCCGGGCAGATCTCCTGGCTGCTGCCGTTCTGCGCCCTCGCCCTGGCGTTCGCGGCGCTGTCCCGCTGGACTTCCCGTCGCGCCGGCGCGGAGGGGGCGGCCGGCGCCGAAGGGACCGGCGGCGCCGAAGGAGCGTCCGGAGCGGCGTGGCTCGTCTGGGGCGGCTGGCTGGTGGTCCACTTCGCGGTGTTCAGCTTCTCCAGCGGCACCTTCCACCCGTACTACACCACCGCCATGGCCCCGGCCGTCGCCGCGGTCACCGGCATGGGCGGCGTGCTCATGTGGCGGTCGTACCGCCGGTCGCGGACCTGGGCCTGGGTGCTGCCGCTGGCGGTCGCCGTCACGGGCGGCTGGTCGTTCACGGTGCTGCGTCGCTCGCCCGACTTCGTGCCGTGGCTGGCGTGGGCGGTGCTCGCCGCGACCGTCCTCGCCGTCGCCGGGCTGGCGCTGGCCGGGCTCGTCCTCGCCGGGCGCGGGCGCGTGGCCGCCGGGGTCGCCGCGGGCGCGCTGCTCGCCACCCTGGTCGCAGGGCTCGCCGGGCCCGCCGCGTACGCCGTCAGCCCGCTCCGGTCGCAGGTGAACGGCAGCAACCCGACGGCCGGCCCCTCGACGGGCGGCATGGGCTTCGGCCGCGGCGGCCCCATGGGCCAGCTGCCTCCCGGCGGCCTGCCGCCCGGAGCGTCCGGGGAGTACGGCCCGTTCCGCGAAGGCCGGTTCCCGCAGGGCGGACAGCCGCCGCAGGACGGCCAGGACCAGTCCGCGCAGGACGGCCGGGCCGGGCGGACGACCGGCGGCCCCGGCGGCGGCGTCAGCGACGCGATGGTCAAGTACCTCCTCGCGAACCAGGGCCGAGCGGAGTGGCTCGTGGCCGTCGGCAGCGCCCAGCAGGCGTCCTCGATCATCCTGTCCACGGGCCGGCCCGTCATCGCGATGGGCGGCTTCACCGGCAGCGACCCGGCCATGACCGTGGACCGTCTCAAGGAGCTCGTCTCGTCCGGCCGGCTCCGGTACGTGCTCGGCGGCGGCGACCGCGGCGGCCCCGGCCGGGGCAACACCGAGGTCACCACGTGGGTGCAGCAGAACTGCACGGCCGTGGACGGTCAGGACGGCCTCTACGACTGCTCCGCCGCGGCCTCCTGACGGATAGGCTGGCCCGGTGCGGAGTACGTCCCGGGCCGATCAGGCTGACCAGCGCAGGGCCGAGCTGCTGGAGGCCACGCGCAAGGTGGTGCTGGAGCGCGGTCTGGCCCACACCCGGATCGCCGACATCGCCAAGTCGATCAACGTCAGCGGCGGCCTCATCCACTACCATTTCGCCACCAAGGACGAGCTGATCACCGCCATGCTCCGGGCCACCCTCGACATCGAGAGCGCCAAGCTCGACGAGCTGGTCGCGGGCCCGGGCTCGGCGGCGGAGCGCCTGGACCGGGTGCTGCGCTACTACATCCCGGAGTCGCCGTCCGACCAGAGCTGGCTGCTCTGGATCGACGCGTGGAACACCGCGCTGCGCGAGACGGCCGTCAACGAGATCATGCTGGAGCTGGAGACGGCCTGGCTCGACGCGCTGGCCCGGGTGCTGTCCGACGGCACGGACGCGGGGGAGTTCGCCTGCGAGGACCCGGCGGGCGCGGCCGAGCGGATCGACGCCATGCTCGACGGGCTCATCATCCGCTACACGCTCCACCCCGACGTGCTGAGCCGGGGGCGGCTGCTGGCCCACGCCCGCACGGCCGCGGCCCGCGAGGCCGGCATCCCGGTGACGTCCTTCCCCGGCTGACGGCCCCGGCGAGGACAGTCCCGGCGATGGCAGCCCCGGCAGGGACGGCTCGGGCGAGGACGGCCCCGGCGGGGACTCGGCTCAGGCGGGCAGGGCGGCGAGCAGGAACGCGAGGCGGGCGGCGGCGGACTCGACGTCCTCCGCGGTGCCGAGCCGGTAGCCCCAGGACGTGACGAAGCTGCCGTCCTCCGAGCAGGTCACGGTCTCCGCCAGCGTGGTGGAGAAGCGGTTGCGCACCGACACGTACGCGGGATCGCTGGCCAGGGAGAGGCTCTGGATCGCCAGATCCGCGTGACGGCCCGCGTACCACGCGAACCGCTCGAGGCTGAGCGCGGTATCAAGCATCATGCGTCACCTCCGCAACGTCTCCCGCGACAGAATTGCACGATCTTGTGGAGGCGGGCAAGCAATTGCGAGGATCAATGCGACGATTGTTTCCGGTATCCGTCGAGAATACGGATGATGACGTCCCTGCCGTCCTCGTCGAAGGCCGCCGCCTTGGCGAAGTCATCGAACGCGCGGACGTAGAAGGCGACGTCCTCGGGGTCGCGGAGCACGAGATCCTTGGTCAGGGTGGCCACGCCCACCATGGCGTCGTTGTAGATCCAGAAGCCGTTGATCGGGGCGGCCGGCAGCTCCGCGTCATAGGGGACGACCCCGAACTCGACATTCGGCAGGGTGCTGACCGCGAGCAGCCGGTCGAGCTGGCCCCGCATGACGTCGAGGGGGGCCAGCCGGGTGTGCAGCGCCGACTCGGGCAGCACGAAACGGAACGTCCGGGCGCGGTCGTAGAGGATCTCCTGCCGCTGCATCCGCACCCGGACCGCCGCGTCGATCTGGTCGGGGGCGCTGTAGAGGCGCTTGACCTTGCTGAACACGTGCCGGGAGTACTCCGCCGTCTGGAGCAGGCCGACCACGATGTTCGGCTCGAACACCCGGAAGAGCCGGGTGCGGGCCTCCAGGTCGCGGATGTCCTCCTGGATGGCGGCCAGGCCGCTGCGGTGCCGTTGCCGCCAGTCGTCGTGCCGCTCCAGCAGCGCGATCGCCTGCCTGATCAGGTCGTCCGTCGTCGCGGCAGTGGCCTGTACGGCCTGCGCCCAGACCACGACGTCGTCCTCGGTGGCCGTCTGCCTGGCGTTCTCCAGGCGGGAGACCTTCGATGGCTGCCAGCGCAGCCGCTCGGCGAGGTCCTTGCCCGACAGGTGGGCGGCCTCGCGCAACTGCCGGAGCTGGCTTCCGAGGTCGATCCGCGCCTGCTGAAAGGACGTCACGCCGCAAGAGGCTAGACGGGCAGGGGTGATCATGCCAGAGGTAGTGGCGCAATCGTGACGAAGCAATAGCGGAAGGTGGCGAAACGGCCGAGGCGCGGTTACGGGTCCTGGAGCACCCGGCGGGCGATCTCGGTGATCAGCTCGCGGGGGACCTCCACCGCGTCCTCGCCGTCGAGCACGTCGCGCAGGTCCGCGAGGGCTTCGGGGTCGGTGAGCCTGAGCCCTTGGACCACGATGGTGCCGCGGTCGGTCTCGTACAGGGTGGGGCAGGCGCCCGCCTCCGACGTCGAGCCGAGGAACCGCATGCGCATGGCTGGTCCTTCCCCCTGGACGGACGACTGCAATTGCGCGCAATTGTACGGCCCGCTGGGACATATGTGATCGTTTCTGGAAAAATAGCCATATTCATCCCAGGGCCTGCATGAACGGGAGGAACTGGCGGGTCCGGTCGCCCGGCAGGTCGCCGTCCCTGACCATGAGCGACACCTGCCAGGGCCGGCCCATCCCATGGGCCACGGCCCAGCCGACCAGCTCCTCCTGGGCCAGGTCGAGATCCATGCGCACCTCGCCCCCGGCGTCGAGAGCAAGGTCCCCGATCAGCGCCTGGGCGGTCGCCGGATCGCGGGCCACGACGGGGCCGATGACCACGTTCGAATCGTTGCGCCAGCAGTGACCGAAACCCCCGTCGGCCATCCGCACCCGCAGCCCGAACCCGAACATGCGGCGCAGCAGCCGGGACCGGTCCGTGCCGAAGATCTCCGCGTCGAGCGCCAGGATCGCGCCGAGGTCGTCCTCGATGGCCGGGCGCGTCACCCCGGACGGGCGGCCCTCGAACACGCCGGTGTGCTTGGCGACCCGGCCCACGGTGCGGAAGCCGAGCTTCTCGTACAGCGGGCGGCCCTGCTCGGTGGCGTGCAGGGAGACGGTCCGGTCGCCGGCCTGCTCCAGCGCGTGCTCCATCAGCCTCCTGGCCAGGCCCTGGCGGGAGTGGCGGGCGGCGGTGAGGACCATGCTGATCACGGCGTGGTCGTGGCCGTAGCGGGTGAGGACGTTCGCGGCCGCCAGCCCGTCGCCGTCGGGCGCGTCGATGCCGTGGACCTCGCCGACCTCGAACAGCAGTGACCACTTGTGGCGTTCGGGCTCCCACTGACGGTCGGTCGCCAGGCGGGTGCAGGCGTCCAGATCGGCCACGGTCAGGCGGCGTATCCTCATCACGCCCGGCATCCTTCCGTATCCGGAAGAGTCCGCTCAAACCCTTTTGTAGCGCACTATCCCCTTCAACCTGATGGGGCTGGTGGAGTATAAGAGGATGGAGTGTGCCGTGGCGGTTGATGTGGGTGGGACGACCCGCGAGGGCGGCCTCATCAGCCGCGACGGCACGCTTCCCCGCCGGGGATCAGGCCCGCTTCCCGCGGGGGATCAGGGGAGCAGCTCTTCGGGGACGTCCACGAGCCGGGCGCGCAGCTCCTCGCCGAGGGCCTTGGCCTGCGGGTCCATGCGCGGGCTGGCGGCCACGCCGCGGCCGAGGAGGCCGTGCACGACGAAGTTCAGGGCGTTGAGGTTGGGGAACGCGTAGCGGTCGATCCGGTGGGGGGCCAGGTCGGGCAGGAGCTCCTTCAGCCGGTCCGTGGTGAGGGTGGCGGCCAGCCAGGCGTACCGCTCGGCCGTGGTGACCCAGGCGCCCAGGTTCGCGTTGCCGCCCTTGTCGCCCGAGCGGGCGCCCATGATCCGGCCCAGGGGGACACGCCGTCCGCCGCTGAGCCGGTGCGCGGTCGCCGCGCCGGGGCCTTCCGGGGTGCCGGCTGGGCCGCTCACGGGGGCGTCGGCTGGAGCGCTCACGGGGGCGCCGCCGGTGGCGCGTTCCTCCTGCTCCGGCTGGAGGAGACGGCCGTTGAGATACACGGCCGGCCGGACCTCCCCGGCCGGCACCAGGACCGGCCAGTAGACGCCGTACGGCGTGGCGTCGCCCGGAGGCGTCAGCGCGTGGAAGCCCGGGTAGCCGGCCAGGCCCGTCTCCACCACGGCCGAGGAGAAGGCGCGGCCCGCCCTGCGCCGGTCCGCGTCCATGACGGTGATCCGCAGCAGCCCCCGGTCCGTGAGCGTGACGTCCACCTGGTCGAACGACTCCCGTGGCACCCGCGCCCAGATCGCCTCCTCCGCGACCCGGGCCTTGGCCTCGACGTCCAGGCCCGTCAGGACGAGCGTCATCGTGTTGCGGTAGCCGGCCGGGACGGTCACCGCGACCTTGAGCGTGTCCGGCGGCGGCTCGCCGCGCACCCCCGAGATCCGGACGCGGTCCGGCCCCTCCTGCGCCAGCGTGACGGTGTCGAAGCGCGCCACGACGTCCGGCCCGGGGTAGCGGGGCCCGGCGATCTCGTACACGAGCTGCGCCGTGACCGTGCCCACCGAGACGAGCCCGCCCGTGCCGGGGTGCTTGGTGATGACCGAGGAGCCGTCGGCGTGCAGCTCGGCGATCGGGAAGCCGCAGTGGGCGAGGTCCGGCACCTCCTGGAAGAAGGCGTAGTTGCCGCCCGTGGCCTGGCAGCCGCACTCGATCACGTGTCCCGCCACCACCGAGCCGGCCAGCGCGTCCAGGTCGTCCGGGCCCCAGCCGTACCGCCAGATGCCGGGGCCCGTCACCAAAGCCGCGTCGGTGACGCGGCCGGTCACCACGACGTCCGCGCCCGCCGCGAGCGCCTCGGCGATCGGCCGGCCGCCGAGGTAGGCGTTGGCGGTCAGCGGCGCGGCGTCGAGCCGCTCACCGGTGTCGGCGTTGACCAGGTCGAGCGGCCGGCCGGTGAGGTCGTCCCCCGTGACGTACGCGACGTCGGGGGACAGGCCGAGCCGGGCGGCCAGCTCGTGGACGGCCTCGGCGCAGCCGGCGGGGTCGAGCCCGCCCGCGTTGGCGACGATCCGGACGCCGCGGTCCAGGCACGGCCCCAGCACGTCCTCCAGCTGCCGCAGGAACGTCGGCGCGTAGCCGGGGCGGCCCTTGAGGCGGTTGCCGGCCAGGATGAGCATGGTCAGCTCGGCCAGCCAGTCGCCGGTCAGCACGTCGATGGGCCCGCCCTCGACCATCTCCCGCGCGGCCGACAGCCGGTCGCCGTAGAAGCCGCTGCAGTTGGCGACGCGCAGCGCCATCACGCCTCCGGCTTGTCCGGGACCCACGAGGGCGGGCGCTTGGCCATGAACGCGGCGATCCCCTCCTGCCCCTCCTGCGAGGTGAAGCGCTGCGCCGACAGCGCCGCCATCCGCCGCAGCCCCTCCTCGAACGGCATCGCCGGCACCTCGCGCACCAGCCGCTTGGTGATCGCCAGCGCCTCCGGCCCGCCCCTGACGAGCATGTCCGCGTAGTGCGCCACCGCCGCGTCGAGCTCCTCCGCCGGCACGGCCTTCGACAGCAGCCCCATCTCCACGGCCCTGGCGGCGTCGAACACCTCGCCGGTCATCAGGTACTCGGCCGCCGCCCTCGGCTGCAGCCTGCGCAGCACCGGTACGGAGATCATCGCGGGCACCACGCCGAGCCGTACCTCGGTGAACGCGAACGACGCCGTCAGCGGCGCGACCGCGAAGTCGCAGGCGGCCACCAGGCCGAGCCCGCCGGCCCGCGCGGTGCCGTTGAGCCGGCAGACGACCGGCTTCGGGCTCTCCCAGATGAGCGCCAGGACCTCCGGGAACGACGCCGTCACCGGAGCGTCGGCGGCGGCGGAGGAGGGCTCGATCCGCTGCTCCTTCAGGTCGGCGCCGGAGCAGAACACCGGGCCGGTGCCGGTCAGCACGATGACCCGCGCCTCCGGCTCGGCCAGCGCCCAGGTCAGCCGTTCCTCCAGGTCGCCGAGCAGCCGCACGGACAGCGCGTTGCGGTTCGGCGGAGAGTCGAGCGTGATCGTCGCCACGCCGCCGGCGAGCTCCCTGTGGACCAGGCGCGTCATGTGTTCTCCTCGTCGATGATCGCCAGCACCGCCCCGGCCTCGACCTGGTCGCCCTTCGCCACGCGCAGGGCGGACACGGTCCCGGTGGCGGGCGCGGTGATCCGATGCTCCATCTTCATCGCTTCCAGCACCAGGACGGGCTGCCCCTTGTCCACGCGCTGCCCTTCCTTGACCTCCACCCGGAGAACGGTGCCCGGCATGGGCGCGAGCAGCGAGCCGGGCGCGGCCCGCTCGGCCGGCTCCGGCAGGCGCGGGACGGGTGTCAGCTCGGCGTGCGCGGCGGGCGAGTCGACGTAGACCTTGCCGCCGTGGCACGCCACCCGGAACGCCTGCCGTACGCCGCCGTCCTCCAGCACGACCCGGTCGGGCTCGGCGGAGACGAGGACGACGCCGTCCGGGAGCGGGTCGTAGACCGCCTCCGCCTCCTCGAAGCGGGCGGCGCGCGGCTGCGAGCGGACGTTGCGCCAGCCGCCGGGCAGGCTCGCGAGGACGCGCGCGTCGCGGCGGTTGGCGGCGGCGCCGGCCAGCGCGGCGGCGAGCACGGCCAGGGGCGGCGGCTCCGGCGGTCCGGGCGGCAGCAGCGCGTCGCGGTGCTCGTCCAGGAAGCCGATGTGCGTGTCGCCGGCGCGGAACGCCGGATGGTCCAGGACGGCGACCAGCAGGTCCCGGTTGGTGGTGACGCCGTGCAGCCGGGCGCGCCGCAGCGCCGCCGCCAGCCTCCTGACCGCCTCGCCGCGCGTGGCCCCGTGCGCGACCACCTTGGCCAGCATCGCGTCGTAGTACGGCGGCACCACGGAGCCCGACTCCACCCCGGAGTCCACCCGGACCCCGTCCGGGACCTCGAAGCGCCACAGGGTGCCGGTCTGCGGCAGGTGGTCGCGGTCCTCGGCGTACAGGCGGGCCTCGACGGCATGACCGCGCGGCCGTGGCGGCTCCTCCGGCAGCGCCGCGCCCTCGGCGACCTCCAGTTGCAACCGCACCAGGTCCAGCCCGTACACCAGCTCGGTCACCGGGTGCTCCACCTGGAGGCGGGTGTTCATCTCCAGGAACGCCACCCGCTCGCCCCTGACCAGGAACTCCACGGTGCCCGCGCCGACGTAGCCGATCGCGCGGGCGGCGCGCACGGCCGCGTCGCGCAGCGTCTCCCGCGTCGCGTCACCGACACCCGGCGACGGGCACTCCTCGATCACCTTCTGGTGGCGGCGCTGGATGCTGCACTCGCGCTCGCCGAGCGTCCACACGGTCCCGTGGGTGTCGGCGAGGATCTGCACCTCGACGTGCCGGGCGCCCTCCAGCAGCGGCTCCGCGAACACCGTGCCCTCGCCGAACGCCGCCTCGGCCTCCCGCCGCGCCGACGCCGCCTGCGCGGCGAGGTCGGCCGGGGAGCGCACGACGCGCATCCCGCGCCCGCCGCCCCCCGCCGACGCCTTCACCAGCAGCGGGTACTCCAGCAGCAGCCGGTCCTCCGGATCCGGCGCGTCCTCCGGATTCGGGGCGTCCTCCGGATCCGGGGCATCCTCCGGAGCGGGCAGGACGATCGACGGCAGGACCGGGACGCCCGCCTCCGCCATCAGCCGCTTGGCCTCGACCTTCGACCCCATCGCGGCGACCGCCTCCGGCGGCGGCCCCACCCACACGAGCCCCGCCCCCAGCACGGCCCGCGCGAAGTCCGCGCTCTCCGACAGGAACCCGTACCCGGGGTGGACCGCGTCGGCGCCCGACGCCCGGCACGCCGCCACGATCCGCTCGATCGCCAGGTACGTGTCCGCGGGCCGCGTGCCCGCCAGCCGTACCGCGAAGTCGGCCTCGGCCACGTGCGGCGCGGAGGCGTCGGCGTCGGAGAACACTGCGACAGTCTCGATCCCCAGCGCGCGGCAGGTCCGGAACACCCGGCGCGCGATCTCTCCCCGGTTGGCCACCAGCAGGCGCGTGATCACGGCCGGAACACCCCGTAACCCGCCGCCTCGGGCACCGGCGCGCTGTTGACCGCCGACAGGCACAGCCCCAGCACGGTCCGGGTGTCGCGCGGGTCGATCACCCCGTCGTCGTACAGCCGCCCCGACAGGAAGAACGGCAGCGACTCCGCCTCCACCTGCGCCTCCACCATGGCCCTCATCGCCGCGTCCGCCTCCTCGTCGTACACCTGCCCGCGCGCCTGCGCGGAGGCGCGGCCGACGATCGACAGCACCCCGGCGAGCTGCGCCGGCCCCATGACCGCGGACTTGGCGCTGGGCCAGGCGAACAGGAACCTCGGCTCGTACGCCCGGCCGCACATGCCGTAGTTCCCGGCCCCGTACGAGGCGCCCATGACCACGGTCAGGTGCGGCACGGTCGAGTTGGACACCGCGTTGATCATCATGGCGCCGTGCTTGATGATGCCGCGCTGCTCGTACTCCTTGCCGACCATGTAGCCCGTGGTGTTCTGCAGGAACAGCAGCGGCGTGCGGGTCTGGTTGGCGAGCTGGATGAACTGGGTGGCCTTCTGCGCCTCCTCGCTGAACAGCACGCCGCGCGCGTTGGCCAGAATGCCGAGGGGGTAGCCGTGCAGCCGCGCCCACCCGGTCACCAGCGACGATCCGTACAGCGGCTTGAACTCCTCGAACTCGCTGCCGTCCACGATCCGGGCGATCACCTCGCGCGGGTCGAACGGCACGCGCAGGTCGTCCGGCACGATCCCGAGCAGCTCCTCGGCGGGGTGGGCGGGCTCGCGCACGGGCAGTGGCGCCGCGCCGAGCTTGCGCCAGCCGAGCGAGCGGACGATCCGCCGTCCGATGCGCAGCGCGTCGTGCTCGTCCGCGGCGAGGTGGTCGGCCAGGCCGCTCACGCGGGCGTGCATCTCCGCGCCGCCCAGCGACTCGTCGTCGGACTCCTCGCCGGTCGCCATCTTCACCAGCGGCGGCCCGCCCAGGAACACCTTCGCCCGTTCGCGGACCATCACCACGTAGTCGCTCATCCCGGGCACGTAGGCGCCGCCGGCGGTGGAGTTGCCGAAGACGAGCGCGATCGTCGGGACCCCGGCGGCCGACAGCCGCGTCAGGTCCCGGAACACCTGCCCGCCCGGGATGAAGATCTCCTTCTGCGTCGGCAGGTCCGCGCCGCCGCTCTCCACGAGATTGACGTACGGCAGGCGGTTGCGCAGGGCGATGTCGGAGGCGCGCAACGTCTTCCTGAGCGTCCACGGGTTGGAGGCGCCGCCGCGGACCGTCGGGTCGCTGGCGCAGACCACGCACTCGACGCCCTCGATCACCCCGATCCCCGTCACGACGCTCGCGCCCACCGGGAAGTCGCTGCCCCAGGCGGCCAGCGGCGACAGCTCCAGGAACGGGGAGTCGGGGTCGAGCAGCAGCTCGATCCGCTCGCGGGCGAGCAGCTTGCCGCGCCGGCGGTGCCGCTCGCGGTACTTCTCACCGCCGCCCGCGACCGCCTTGGCGTGCTCGGCGTCCAGCTCGGCCAGCTTGGCCAGCATCGCCTCGCGCCGCCGCGCGTGCTCGGGGTCGGCCGGGTCGATCCTGCTCGTGATCACGTGTCCTCCCCTGAAGTCGACGCCGGCGTCAACCCGATGGCCCGGGCCCACAACCTCGTCAGCAGGTCCACGGCCGCGCGCTCCTCGGCGGGCTCACCGAGGTCGAGCCAGACGCGCGCGAAGTGCTCGACCATGCCGCCCAGCATGACGGCGGTGAGCCGCGGGTCGAGCGACGGGTCGGCCAGCCCCTGCTCCTGGAGGCGGCGCAGCCCGTCGGCGCCGCGCCGCACGAACACCTCCCGCAGCTCCAGCAGCAGCTCGCGCAGGCCCTCCTCGGCCGCGGCCTGCTCCAGCATCCGCACCAGCCGGGAGTTGGCCGACCAGGCGCGCAGGTAGAGCCGGTTGGCCGCCTCGATGCGCGCGTACGGGTCGCCGGGCGCCGCCGGGCCCACCACGCTGGCCGCGAACATCTCGCCCACCACGGCGCCGGCCACCTCGCGGAAGAGGTCCTCCTTGGACCCGAAGTACGTGTAGAAGGTGCCGTGCGAGACGCCGGCCCTGGCGCACACGTCGTCGACGCGCACGGCCTCGTACCCCTGCTCGTCGAACGCCTCGCGGCCGGCCCGCACGAGCGCGGCCCTGGTGCGCCGGCCCCGGGCCGTCAGCGTCTCGGACCTGACGATCACGTCAACAGCGTAACCCCGGCCACGAAAAGGGGGAAGGCCCGCCCGCGACGACCGTCGCGGGCGGGCCTTCCCTCACATGCCGCTGCGGGGCGGGTCCTCAGCCGCAGTGGCTCCAGCCGGACTTCCAGCTCAGCGTCTTCCAGGAGCCGCCCCAGATGACGCACTGCTTCTTGGCGCCCAGGCGCACCGGCCCCGCGTACGCGGTGAAGCTGCCGGGGTTCGAGCCGCTGGACCCGCCCTTCACCTGGAGGACGGCGTTCATCGCGACCTTGCCCGGATACACGAGCTTGGACATGGTGACCACGCAGTTCTTGCCCGCACCCGTGTTGTAGAGCAGGTAGACGGTCGCGCTGCCGCCCAGCGCGTGGCTGTCGATCACCTTGTAGCCCGTGCCGCACACCTGCGCCGGCGTGTACGGGTTCGGCTTGAGCGGGGCGGCCGTCGGCTTGGCGGTCGGCTTGACGGTGGGCTTGACGGTGGGCTGGGCCGTGGGCTTCGCGGTCGGCCTGGCCGTGGACTGCGCCGGAGGCGGCTCGACCGTGCCGGTGTCCGCGCCGCTCGTGGGCTCCGTGGCCGGGTCCACCTGGTTGTCCGGCTGCTTCTTGGTCTTCGTCGGCTTGGCGGCGGGCTCGGAGGTCTTGTCGGCCGGGGTCTCCTTCGTGTGCTGCGGAGGCGCGACCGTGGCCGGGATCTGGACGTGGGTGGGGATCGGCTGGAGCGGGCTCGGCTGCTTCTGCGCCGCTCCCGTCTCCGACGGCTTCGTCTCCTCCAGCTCCGGCGGCGGGACCGTGTCGTCCGTCTCCGGGATGATCACGTCCGCCGGCGGCTCCAGGGGCTGGCCGCCGCCCGAGCCGTCGGTGGGCGTCACCTGCGAGCGGCTGCCCACGGCGACGACCTCGGTGGGCTTGTCGGCGTTCGCCTGGACGACGACCGCGCCGGCCACGACCAGGAGCGCCGCCGCGGCCGCGCCCGAGAGGGCGAACGTCAGGGTGCGGCGATGCTTGGCCGCCTGACCGCCCTCCCCGTCCGGTCCGTTCTGCCCGCCCGGACCGGTGGGGCCGGAGGGACCGCCCTGCCGCCGGGTGGGCCCGGCCGGGCCGTTCCCGCCGCCGTGCGGCCCTTGGGCGCCGGGGTGCCCGGCTCCGGGGTGCTGGGCGCCGGGGTGTCCGGCTCCGGGGTGCTGGGCGCCGGGGTGGCCGAAGGGGGGCGCCTCCCGGCCGGGCCAGGCACCCTGGGGGCCTCCGCCGGGCGCCGCGGGGTGGCCGCCGCCCGCGCCGGGCTGACCGCCCGGCGCCGCCTGCGGCATGCCGGGATGCTGCGCGCCCGCCTGCTGAGCTCCGGCGGGGTACGGGGCGCCGGGGTGCTGGCCACCGGGCTGGGGACCGCCGGGCTGGGGACCGCCGGGCTGAGGGCCGCCCGCCTGGGGAACGCCCTGGTGGGGAACTCCCTGCTGAGGAGCACCGTGCTGAGGACTGCCGTGCTGAGGAGCGCCGGGGTGCGGGCCGCTCGGGTGCGGGCCCGCGGGCTGCTGCGGCACGTGGGGGAGCTGGGCGCCCGTCTGGTGCGGGCCGGCGGCCTGAGGCCCGCCGGGAACGGCCTGGACCCCCGGAACGGCCTGCCCGCCCGTGACCGGCTCGACCGCCGCCCTGGGCGCCGGCTGCCCGGTGAGCCGCACGATCAGCTCGTCCGCGCTCGGCCGCAGCGCCGGGTCCTTGGACAGGCACAGGGCCACCAGCTCGCCGAGCGTCCCGTCCATCCCGCCGAGCTGCGGCTCCTCGTGCAGGATGCGGTTCATCACCACGGGGATGGAGTCGGAGCCGAACGCCGGCGTGCCCGTCGCGGCGTACACCATGGTGACGCCCCACGCGAACACGTCCGCGGCCTCCGACACCGCGGCGCCGCTGAGCTGCTCCGGCGCGAGGTACGACGGCGTGCCCATGGCCATGCCGGTGGCCGTCGCGCCCGGCGAGTCGAGCGCCCGCGCGATGCCGAAGTCGATCACGACCGGGCCCTCGGGGCCCATGAGCACGTTGGCCGGCTTCAGGTCGCGGTGCAGGATCCCGGCCCGGTGGATGGCCGCCAGCGCGGTCGCGGTGCTGATCGCCAGCCGCTCCAGGGCGGCCCCCCGGCGCGGCCCCTCGTTGATGACGAGCTCACGCAGCGACGGCCCGGGCACGAACTCGCTGACGATGTACGGCCGGCTGCCCTCCAGGTCGGCGTGGAGCACGGGGGCGGTGCAGAACCGGGCGACCCGCTGGGCCACGGCCACCTCCCGCAGGAAGCGGGTGCGGGCGTCGGGGTCGGCGACCGCCGCGTGGTGCAGCAGCTTGACCGCCACCTGCTCGCCGGAGTCGCTACGGCCGAGATAGACGACTCCCTGACCCCCCTCGCCGAGACGGCCCAGGAGGTCGTAGGCCCCCAGCCGTCGCGGGTCGTCCGCCGCCAACGGCTGGTACTGATCCACGTTGAACCCCCATGACCACGCATGATTTATCAACAACTGGGGCAGAACGCTACCAGCGTGGTGCTTGGTGCGTGGCCCGGCCTTGCCTTTTCTTTCACGATTTGTCGGCTCATGTCAGCGTTTGTGTACGGATTGTGGCCAGGGCCACGCCCGTCGTCATGCCCGGAAATCGGATGAACGGCTCAGATCGCCTTGCCCGGGTTGAGGATGCCCAGCGGGTCGAACACCGCCTTGATCCCGTGCTGCACCTCCCGCGTGACCGGCCCCGCCTCCAGCGCCAGCCACCGGCGCTTGAGCAGGCCGACCCCGTGCTCGCCGGTGAGCGTGCCGCCGAGCTCCAGCGCCCGGGTGAAGACCTCGTCGGCCGCCGCCCACACGCTCGCCGGCGGCTCGGCCAGGCCGTGCTCGAAGATGAACACCGGGTGCAGGTTGCCGTCGCCGGCGTGCGCGACCGTGCAGATCCGCACGTCGTGCCGGGCCGCGGCCGCCTCGATCGCGCCGATCATCTCGGGCAGCACCGAGCGGGGCACGCACACGTCCTCCACCAGGCACGCCCCGAGCCGCTCCTTGGCCTCGTAGGCCATGCGGCGCACGCCGATCAGCTCCTCGGTCTCCTGCGGGCTGGAGGAGACGGCCACGAACGACGCCCCGTTCTCCACGCACAGCCGCTCCATGCGCTCGACGGCGGCCTGGCCGTCGGAGGCGTCGGACTGGCCGATGAGCATGGCGTTCACCCCGGGCTCCAGGCCGATGTGGCGCCAGTCGTCGATCGCCTCCAGCGTCGCCCGGTCCAGCAGCTCCATCAGGGACGGCTGGCAACCGGCCGCCATGATGGCCGACACGGCCGCGCCCGCCGCGCGCAGCGACCCGAACTCCGCGGCGAACGTCGCCGGCGGGGCCGCGGGCGCGCGGCGCAGCCGTACCGTGGCCGAGGTGATGACGCCGAGCGTGCCCTCCGAGCCGACGAACAGCCCGGTCAGGTCGTAGCCCGTGACGCCCTTCATCGTGCGGCGGCCGGTGTGGAGGACGCGGCCGTCGGCCAGCACCACCTCCAGGCCCAGCGCGGAGTCGCGCGTCACGCCGTACTTGACGCAGCGCAGCCCGCCCGCGTTGGTCGCCAGGTTCCCGCCGATCGTGGAGATCTCGTACGACGACGGGTCCGGCGCGTACATGAGCCCGTGCTCCCGGGCCGCCCTGTCCAGGTCGGCGGTGATCACGCCGGGCTCCACGACGGCGATCTCGTCGGCGGGGGACAGCTCCCTGATGGCCGTCATGCGCGCCAGCGACAGGACGAGCGCGCCCTCGGTGGCCGTGGCAGCCCCGGCCAGGCCCGAGCCGGCGCCGCGCGGGACGACCGGGACGCGGTGCTCGCCGGCCCAGCGCAGCGTCGGGCCGCCCGCGGGGCGGGGGGGGGGGGGCCCCCCCCCCCCCCGGGGTGGCGGGGCCCCCGCGCGGGCGGCGCGGGCGGGGGGGGCGGGGGGCGGGGGGCGCGGGGGGCCCCAGGGCCCGCTCCTCCCGGCGGGGGCGCGGGGGCCCCCCCCCCCCCACGCCGACGGGCTTGCCGGGCTCGACGAACGTGCGGTCACGGGCGTAGGAGGCGGCCACGTCGGGATCGGTCACGACTCGGCCGGCGGGCAGCGCGTTCACCAAGGCGTCTATGGGTCTCACATGAAGAACCTTACGGTTTGCGTGGATCGAGGCTTGAGGCCAGACTGCCCGGGTGGAAGTGACGTGTCCGGTGTGTTCCCAGGTTGACCAGGTCATCGCAGTCCCGGGAGCGGTGGCGGCGGGGACCACGTACCGGATCGGGCGCGTCCGCCTTCCCGGGGAGCGCGAGATCGCCGACCTGCCGGCCGCCGTGTCGCTGGGCGCCACGAAGCACCTGATGAGCCGTACGCAGCTCGCGGTGTGGATGTCGTTCCCCAGCCGCCAGTACGCGCCCTGGGTGCGCAACCAGGGCTACATCCTGCTCGGCGTGGCCGCCCTCGTGCACCTGGTGGTGTCGCTGGTGATCGCGATGGGCAAGGACTCGAACTGGGGCGAGGTGCTGCTCGCCCCGTTCTGCCTGACCGGCCTGTTCTGGGGGTTCGGCCTGCTCCAGGTGCTCGGCTCGTACGGGGCCCGCAGGCGGGACGAGGCCGAGGCGCCCGCCCGCGAGCAGGCGCTGCAGGTGTGGGAGCGCCTGCGTTACTGCTCCCGCGACAACGTGGTCTTCGAGCCCGGCGTCGGCGTCTCGGTGCACCCGAGCGAGACCCGCGACTACATCTTCGGCTTCAGGCGCGGCGGTCGCGCCTGAAGCCCGCCGGCCGGGCGGACCCGGGGGTCAGGCGCCGTGCTCGTCGGCGACGAGCCGCGCGCACACCGCGAGGCCGGTGATGGCCTGCTCCAGCTCGTCCAGTCCCGGGAAGGTGGGCGCGATGCGGATCACGCGGTCGTCGGGGTCCTGGCCGTACGGGTGGGTGGCGCCGGCCGGGGTGAGCGCGATGCCCGCCGCCTTGGCCTTGGCCACCACCTCGGCGGCGTGCGGCACCTCCAGGCTGACGAAGTAGCCGCCGGTCGGGCTGGTCCAGGTGGCCAGGCCGCCCAGCTCCTTGGTCAGCACCCGGTCGACCAGCTCGAACTTCGGCCACACCAGCTCGGCGTGGCGCCGCATGTGCGCGGCCACGCCCTCGGCGTCGCGCAGGAACTCGACGTGACGCAGCTGGTTGAGCTTGTCGGGGCCGATGGACTGCTTGCCGGTGTTGTGCAGGAACCACTCGACGTTCGCCGGGGAGGAGCCGAAGAACGACACGCCGCTGCCCGCCAGCGTCACCTTGGAGGTGGAGGCGTAGACGAAGACCCGGTCGGCGTTGCCGTGCTCGGCGGCCAGCGCCAGCAGGTCCGCCAGCTCCGCCGGGGTGTCGGTGAGGTGGTGCACCGCGTAGGCGTTGTCCCAGAAGATCCGGAAGTCGGGCGCGGCGGCCGGCATGGCGGCCAGCCTGCGCACCGTCTCGTCGCTGTAGGTGGCGCCGGACGGGTTGCTGTACTTCGGCACGCACCACATGCCCTTGACGCTCGCGTCGGTGGCCACCAGGCGCTCGACCACGTCCATGTCGGGGCCGTCGGCGTTCATCGGGACGGGCACCATCGTGATCCCGAACCGCTCGGTGATCGTGAAGTGCCGGTCGTATCCGGGCACGGGGCACAGGAACGTGACCTTCGGCTCCTCCACCCAGCGGCGCGTGGCGCCCGGCACCGCGTCGAGCAGCGCGAACGCGACCGTGTCGTGCATCAGGGCGAGGCTGGAGTTGCCCCCGACGACGAGCTGGCCGGCGGGCACCTGGACCAGCGGCGCGAACAGCTGGCGCAGCTCGGGCAGGCCCTGGAGGCCGCCGTAGTTGCGGCCGTCGGTCCCGTCGGCCGCGCGGTAGGACGTCGGCAGGCGGAGCATGTCGTTGGAGAGATCCAGCTGGCGCGGGGACGGCTTGCCGCGGGTGAGGTCGAGCGAGAGGCCACGCTGGACGAGTTCGGCGTAGTCGCGCTGAGCGTTCACGAGATCTTCTCCTCCGGATGGGTCGGATACGAAGGATAGAAGACGCGGTTCCGGGAGCAGGAATCGGTTTCGGCATGTGGACGGCCCGCCAGCGACGAATCAGCGCGAACGGCTTCACGCGGAGCGATCGGTGGCGTGCAATGGAGGGGCATCGGGGGGCACCGGGGGACCGGCAAGGCAGGGCACCACTCCGCACAGGAGGGAGCAGTCGTGACGACTGTTCGCGAGACCTCGATCGCCCAGGTCAGGCGGCGCCGTACCGGCACCGTGATCGTCTCCTGGCTGACCACGACCGACCACAAGGTCATCGGCTACCTCTACCTGATCACGTCGTTCGCCTTCTTCCTGGTGGCCGGGGTCATGGCCATGGTGATCAGGGCAGAGCTGGCCCAGCCGGGCATGCAGCTCGTCAGCCAGCACCAGTACAACCAGCTCTTCACGATGCACGGCACCGCGATGCTGCTCATGTTCGCCACGCCGCTGTTCGCCGGGTTCGCCAACGTGGTGATGCCCTTGCAGATCGGCGCGCCGGACGTGGCGTTCCCGCGGCTGAACGCGGTGGCGTACTGGCTGTTCCTGTTCGGCAGCCTCATCGCCGTGGCCGGATTCTTCACGCCGGGCGGCGCGGCCGACTTCGGGTGGTTCGCCTACACGCCGCTGTCCACGGCGACGTACTCGCCGACCATGGGCGGCGACCTGTGGATCATGGGGCTCGCGCTGTCGGGCCTGGGCACGATCCTCGGGTCGGTCAACTTCATCACCACGATCATCGGGATGCGCGCTCCGGGCATGACGATGTTCCGGATGCCGATCTTCACCTGGAACGTCCTGCTGACCAGCATGCTCGTGCTCATGGCGTTCCCCGTGCTGGCCGCCGCGCTGCTCGTGCTGGAGTCGGACCGCAAGCTCGGCACACACGTGTTCGACGGGGCGAACGGCGGCCCCATGATCTGGCAGCACCTGTTCTGGTTCTTCGGCCATCCCGAGGTCTACATCATCGCGCTGCCGTTCTTCGGCATCGTCACCGAGGTCATCCCCGTCTTCAGCCGCAAGCCGCTGTTCGGCTACATGGGCCTGGTGGGGGCGACGATCGCCATCGCGGGCCTGTCGATGACCGTGTGGGCGCACCACATGTTCCCCACCGGCCAGGTGCTGCTGCCGTTCTTCTCGTTCATGACCTTCCTCATCGCCGTGCCGACCGGCGTGAAGTTCTTCAACTGGATCGGCACCATGTGGCGCGGCCACATCAGTTTCCAGACGCCGATGCTGTTCGCGATCGGCTTCCTCGTCACGTTCCTGCTCGGCGGGCTGACCGGCGTCATCCTGGCCTCGCCGCCGCTGGACTTCCACATCAGTGACACCTACTTCGTGGTCGCGCACTTCCACTACGTGGTGTTCGGCACCGTGGTGTTCGCGATGTTCGCCGGCTTCTACTTCTGGTGGCCCAAGATGACCGGCCGCATGCTGAACGACCGGCTCGGCAAGGTGCACTTCTGGACCCTGTTCGTCGGCTTCCACACGACCTTCCTCGTCCAGCACTGGCTGGGCGTGCTCGGCATGCCCCGCCGCTACGCCGACTACGGCGCCGCCGACGGCTTCACCACGCTGAACCAGATCTCGTCACTCGGCGCGTTCCTGCTGGGGCTGTCCACGCTGCCGTTCCTCCACAACGTCTGGAAGACCGCCCGCACCGCGCCGCGCGTGACCGTGGACGACCCGTGGGGCTTCGGCAACTCGCTCGAATGGGCCACCTCGTGCCCGCCGCCGCGGCACAACTTCACCTCCATGCCGCCGATCCGGTCGGAGCGTCCCGCCTTCGACCTGCACTACCCGCACAGGTCTCCTCAGGGAGAGCAGGGCTAGGGCGGTCACGGACCCTTATTCTGAATTGTCCTAAATACATCACATTTCAACAACGCCCTTTACGTCCGCTTTACTCACCCTCTAACGTCCGGCATTGCACACCCCAAGGCCATGCGCCCGGCGATCCCGGGCAGAGAGGGTTCCTGGTGCCCAGCACGAAGCGCCTGTTAACAGCCATGCCGGCGGCGGCCCTGCTCGCTGCCGCGCTCACAGTCCCCGCGGCAACCTCCCAGGCCGCAGCGTCGGCGGCCGTGTACGAGCCGACCGCGGCCGACTACTACATCAACTACGCGCCGCCGCGCGACGAGCCCGAGCCGGGCGACCCGCCGTCCCCGAACAGCAGGCGCGCCCGCGCCCAGTCGCCGGCGCAGAAGGCCGACCGGAAGTACATCGAGGGCAATCCCGCCGCCGCCCGCGTCCTCGCGGCGCGCGAGCAGCAGGCCATCAAGACGGGCCGAAACCCCGCTGAATTCATCTTCAAGAACGCGAAGCAGTCAAAGACCGCCAAGCTCCTCACGCTGCTCGTCGAGTTCAACGAGAACGCCAACGACGACTTCTCCGGCTTCAACCGGCTGGCCACCCCGGACAGCGCCCCCGACGACTGCGTGGTCGAGCCGCCCGGCACCCTGAAGAACGGCCCGCTGCACAACAAGATCCCGGACCCGGCCACGCTGCCGCACCAGGACAACAACTCGTTCTGGGTCAAGGACTTCAGCACCGAGCACTTCAACAAGATGCTCTACACCGACAAGGGCATCACCGAGCGCGTCCGCCCCGACCTGAAGGACCCGCGCGACGGCAAGCCCGGCATCGACATCTCCGGCTTCACGATGAAGAAGATGTACGAGGAGATGTCCAAGGGCGCCTACTCCGTCACCGGCTCCGCCGTCGGCTGGATCAAGGCGCCGCACTCCGAGGCGTGGTACGGCGCGGCGGCCTGCGGCGGCGCGCCCCAGGACATGTCCGGCCACCCCGACAACCCGACCGGGGCCGGCCAGCTCGCCATCGACGCGGTCAACGTCCTCTCCCAGACCCAGCCGAGCTTCCCCTGGGCCGACTACGACGTCGAGGACGTCTCCGACGCCGACGGCGACGGCAACTACGCCGAGCCCGACGGCGTGATCGACCACCTCGTGCTCGTCCACGCCGGCAAGGACAAGTCCTCCGACGGCGGCGCCGAGGGCACGTACGCCATCTGGGCGCACTCCAGCGCGGTCGCCGGCGGCTACCAGGTCCCCGGCACCGACAAGAAGATCTCCAACTACATCGTGCAGCCCGAGGACTCCGGCGTCGGCGTCTTCGCCCACGAGTACGGCCACGACCTCGGCCTGCCCGACCTGTACGACACCAGCGGCGCCGCCAGCTCGGCCGTGGACTTCTGGGACCTCATGTCCAGCGGCTCCCACTCCGGGCCGATCTTCCAGTCGATGCCCACCCACATGGGCCTCTGGGACAAGTGGGTGCTCGGCTGGGCCAACCCGAAGGTGTTCGAGCCGGGCGACGCCGCCAAGCTCGTGACCGTCGGCCAGTCGTCGCGCACGCCGAAGCTCACCGAGGACGGCGTCCGCGTCAACCTCGCCTCCACGCCGCTGAAGATGATCGACCCGCACAGCGGCGCCAACGCGTGGTGGTCCGGCATGGACCAGGAATGGGCCAACGTCCACCTCACCCGTGACGTGCCCGTCCCCGCCGGCACCGACGTCCGCTTCTGGATGTGGAACAACTACGAGATCGAGGAGGACTGGGACTTCGGCTTCGTCGAGGTGTCCACCGACGGCGGCCAGACCTGGGCGCAGCAGAAGGTGTACGACGAGGCGGGCAACGAGGTCACCACCGCCGAGGACTACCCGGACCCGAACAAGAACCTCAAGACGTTCGGCAACAAGAAGTACGGCCTCACCGGCAACACCAACGGCTGGCGGCACGACTACGTCAATCTGACGCCGTTCGCGGGCAAGAGCGTCAAGCTCCGCCTGACATACAACAGCGACGCGGCCTTCACCCCGCGCGGCTGGCACGCCGACGACTTCCAGCTCACCAACGGCGGCACCGCCGTGTGGAGCGACGACGTCGAGAACGGCGACAACGGGTGGAAGGCCACCGGCGGCACCTTCACCAACACCAGCGGCCAGGGCTGGACCATCAACAACGGCTCCCGCGAGGTCTCCCGCTTCTACCTCGCCGAGTGGCGCAACTTCGACGGGTTCGACAAGGGCCTGCAGTTCGCCTACGACAGCACGTACTCGCGTGACGGCGCGTGGAAGGTCCAGAAGGTCAAGTACAACGCGCCCGGCCTGCTGATCTGGTACCGCGACTCCACGTTCACCAACAACTCGATCGCCAACAACCTGGAGCTGTCGCCGAGCATCGGCTCCAAGGGCAGCCTCCTCGTGGTCGACTCCCACTACGACCCGCTGCGCCGCACCGGCACGGCGGCGGCCAAGGACCCGACCCGGCACAAGAACATGGAGGGCCGCTCGCAGTCGTCCAACGCCGCCTTCTCCTTCGGCAAGACGTACCCGTTCAAGGAGTGCCTGGAGGCCGCGGGCGAGCCGTTCAGCGAGTACTGCACGGACGTCCCCGCGCTGAAGGGCGTGCCGGCCTTCACCGACGCCAAGACCTGGTACCCGGGCTTCGAGGTGCAGAACGGCAGCCTGTACTACCGCGACTTCGACGCCTCCACGGTGGTGCCGTCCAAGGGCGACCAGCAGTACAGCACCCGCGTCGTGCACCTCGACGGCACCCCCGCCACCGAGCTGTACGGCACGGACCTCGGCAACGGCCACAAGCTCGGCACCGGCAACCCCGGCGACGAGGGCAAGGCCCTGGGCGTCCAGTTCAAGCTGGTCTCCCCGCTGCCGGGCAACCTGGGCGCCGTCGTCCAGGTGATCCCGCCGAAGAAGTGATTCCCGGCCTGTCCCTGTAGGCCGGATCTGCAGGCCCTGTCCGTAGGGCCGCCGGGGCGACCGGCGGCCCTACGATGGGACACCATGAGCGAACTGCGCACCAAGGCCGAGCACACCGAGGCGATCCGCAAGGACCGTCGCGTTGCGGTGGTGATCAACACTCGCTCGCGCCGTGGCCGGCGCCACTACGTCGAGGTGATCGAGCAGCTCCACGACCTCGGGTTCGAGCCGCTGGCCGAGATCGGCGTCTACAACCCCAAGCGGCTGCGCGAGCTGCTCGACACCGCGCTCGCCACCCGCCCCGACCTGCTCATCGTCGGCGGCGGCGACGGCACGCTCTCCTCCGCCGTCCGCCACGTCGCCCACCGCGACGTCGCCCTCGGCGTACTGCCGCTCGGCACCACCAACAACTTCGCCCGCAGCCTCGGCCTGCCGCTCGACCTGCAGGGCGCGATCCGGGTGTTCGACACGGGCAAGGTCGCCGACATCGACCTGGGCATGGCCGACGACCGGCCGTTCGCCAACCTGGCCAGCTTCGGGGTGTCGGTCGAGGTGGCCGGCAAGGTCAAGCCGTGGCTCAAGCGCATCCTCGGCCGCCCCGCCTACCCGCTCACGGCCCTCACGGTCCTGCCGGGGCACCGGCCCTTCCGGGCCTACATCACGGTCGACGACCAGCGGCACGAGCTGCTCACCCACCAGCTCAACATCGCCAACGGCCGCTTCCACGGCGGCTGGCAGGTCGCCAAGGACATCAGCATCGACAACGGCATGCTCGTGGCCTACCAGCTCGGGTCCGGCAAGAAGCTGCGGCTGCTCGGCGAGACGCTGGCCCGCGCCACGACGGGCCGCTGGCGCAGCCTCGCCGGCGGTCCCTTCGTCGTGGGCCGCGAGATGCTGCTGGAGACCGACCCGCCGATGGCGGCGGACGTGGACGGGGAGGTACGGCTGCGCACCCCGATCCGCCTCCGCGTGGTCCCCAACGGCGTCCGCGTCATGGTCCCCGCCTCCTTCGAGGACCGCTGACCCGCGCGGGGCCGGGCCGGTAAGGCGGCTGGCTCACCGTTCCAGGTGGAGCCGGGACCGTTCTCGGCCGGCTCCTCGAACGTCACTCCTGTTCGGTGCCGAGGTAGGCGAGGGCGGCGACCACCGCGGCCTGGACGCCGGTGTCCAGGGTGGGCTGGATGACGGGTGCGAAGGCGGCGCTGTGGTTGACCGGGATGTCGGTGGCCAGGGTGCCCCTGCGGGCCGCGGCCTCGTAGGCGGCCGGATCCACGCAGCCGATGCCCCAGTAGGTGAACGGCACGCCGAACGCCTTCGGGATCTCGCTGAAGTCCTCGCTGGCCGTCTGCAGGTCCAGCGCCCCGGCCCGGTCCGCGAAGAAGCCGGAGAACGCGGTGGTGATCGTCTCGGTGGTCTTCTCGTCGTTGACGGTGGGCGGGAAGCTGCCGAAGCGGTCGATGCCGGGCGGCCTGGGGGAGTTCGAGGCGGCGGATTCGGCCTTGGCGATGCGGGTGATGGCGTCCGCGATCTGGTGGCGGACGTCGTCACCGTAGGTGCGGACGTTGAGCTGGATCTCGGCCGACTCCGGGATGTTGTTGGGGTTGGTGCCGGCGTGGATGCTGCCCACGGTGAGCACCGCCGGGCTGAGCGGGGCCACCTCGCGGGAGACGACCGTCTGCAGCCGGACCACGAGCATCGAGGCCATCACCACCGGATCGACGCCCTTGTCCGGGGCCGAGCCGTGGGCCGAGCGCCCGTACACGGTGACCCGGTAGTTGTCGGCGGCCGACAGCGTCGGCCCGGGCCGGGTCAGCACCCGCCCGGCGGGATAGGGCAGGACGTGCTGGGCCAGGCACACGTCCGGACGGGGGACACGGTCGGTCAGCCCGTCGGCGATCATGCGGTCGGCGCCGTCACCGGGTTCCTCGGCGGGCTGGAACAGCGCGATGAACGTGCCGCTCCAGGCGTCCTTGACCTGGGCCAGCAGCCGCGCCGCGCCGAGCAGGCAGGTGACGTGCATGTCGTGGCCGCAGGCGTGCATGACCGGCCGGCCGTCGCCGTCGGTGGCCGTGCTCGCGTACGGCAGGCCGGTCCGCTCCTTGATCGGCAGGGCGTCCATGTCGGCGCGGAACAGCACCCCCGGGCCGGTGCCGTTGACCAGCACGCCGACCACGCCCGTGCCGCCGACGTGCTCGTGCACCTCGTACCCGCACGCCCGGAGCCGCCCGGCCACCTTGGCGGAGGTGCGCCTCTCCTGGTGTCCGAGCTCGGGATGGGCGTGCACGTCGCGGTAGCAGTCCTCCAGGTCCGCCCGGATCGTGTCCAGCTCGGCCAGCACCCGGCTCGCGCTCGTCTTCCCGCCTGACATCGGCTGCTCCCCATCCACGCCGTGGGTGACGCTCAGGGATGTTTCCGCCGTGGCCGCTCGATCAGGTCAGGGACCGGCAATGGCTTCGGCAAGGCCGTAGGCGGCCCTGCCGTCCGCGCCGGCCGTGCTCTCTACGCTCCTGCCTGTGCGGATCGAAACGATCACGACCGTGCTGGACCTGATCGGGGTGTTCATCAACGCGTTGCTCGGTGGGTCGGTGGCGCGCAGGCGCGAGCTGGACCTGTTCGGGTACGTGGTGATCGGGACGGTGTCCGGGCTCGGTGGCGGCCTGATCCGCGATGTGCTCCTCCAGCACGGGCCGCCCCTTGCCCTGACCAACCCGCTCTACATCCCCATCGCTCTGGCCGGGGCCGTGGTGGCGTTCCTGCTGGCGTTCACCGAGGAGGACTGGAGCCGCTTCTTCTACGTGCTGGACGCGATCGCGCTGTGCGTGTGGGCCGCCGCGGGGGCGCAGCGCACCCTGGCGACCGGGCTCGCCTGGCTGCCGGCCGTCCTCCTGGGGACCGTCACCGCCGTCGGCGGCGGAGCCACCCGTGACCTGATGGTGCAGCGTGTCCCGGCGGTGTTCGGCGGCAACGGCCTGTACGCCTCGGTCGCCGTCCTGGTCGCCGCGATCCAGGTGGTGTGCTCTGCTCTGGGGGCGCCCACCGTGGTCGGCACCGTGCTGGGCGTCCTGACGGGGTTCGTCCTGCGGCTGATCGCCTACTGGCGGGGCTGGAACCTGCCCGGGGGCCTGGAGTGGCAGCCCCGCGACGTCATGGGCAGGATCGCCCACCCGCCGTTGCCCGGCCGGCGCCGCCGGAGGCAGAAGCCCGACCCCGGCGACCGGACCGATTGAACGCCGCCGTACCCAGAAGTGTCGGCACCGCTGGTTACTGTCCCCGCCATGGATCACTGGGACGAGATCAGGAAGCTGATCGAGAAGCGGCACGCCGACCGGCTCGCCGAGCGGGTCAAGGCACTGGACGACGTGGCCCGCGCGGACGTCGCGGCCCGATTACCGGCACTGCGCAAGGAGCTGCGGGGCTGGTTCGATCAGTGGGACGACGGCCTGGTCCACTACGCGCCAGTGCTGCGGGTGGCGGGCGCCGCCACCTTCGGCGGCGCGGCGGCCGTGGCGTCCTGGCTGTACCGGCGCGACTTCGCGCCGCAATGGGCCGGCCCCGACAACGACGTGGACCTCATCCTCACGGTGATCGCGGACCGGCCCGCCGCCTGGCGTGCCGACCTGGCCGAGCGGCTGGTGCTGCGCATCCGCGCCTCCGACGACCGCGGCATGGCGCTCGCCCTGGCCCTGCTCCGCGAGACCGGCGTCGAGCCGCCGCCGCACGACCCGCTGGTGGCCGGATGGGTGGAGCGCGGGCCGTCGCGACCGGGCGACGACCCGCTGCTCGACCACCTGCTCCCGCGGCTGTTCGAGGCCCAGGGCGTGGGGCGGGTGCTCCAGTGGGAGAAGGACCCTGAAGAGGGCTGGCTCGGCGCTCTGACGGAGCTGGCCGAGGCGGGCCGCGTGAAGCGCGAGGCACTGATCGAAGGCTGCGTGCGCCGCTTCCTGCTCGGTGGCACAGCACGAGACCTGCGGTTCTTCGTCCATCTGCACGAGGCTCTGAGCCCTTCTCCCACCGAGACGGCCTCCCGCGCCCGCGACTATCTGCGCCTGCTGCCCGCATCGCCCGGTCCGGTCGCCGAACTGGCCATGAAGCGCCTGCGCGCCTGCGACGGCCTCGGCGCCGACGATCTCGCCGAGGCGTGGGACTCGCTGCTGTTCCGCTCCGAGCGCAAGCTGGTGCGCGCCGGGCTGTCGTGGCTGGACCGCTCTGTCCGTCACACGCCCGCGCTGGCCGCCATGGTGGCCGCGCCGCTGGCCCGCGCGTTCGGGGCCGACTCCATCGAGCTCCAGGAGACGGCCGTCGGGCTGGCCCTCGCCCACGCGGAGGGCATGAGCGAGGAGGGGCGCGCCACCGTACGGGAGGCGATCGAGCTGCTCGCGCCCGAGCCCGGCCACCGGGCGGCCGCGGTCTTCGGGGGAAGCGTGGCCGAGGCCGAGCCCGCGTTCGTACCGTCGCCGCCCGGCCCGGCCGAACGCGTCCGCGGCGTCGAACCCCCGATCGAGACCGTCGAGGAGTTCGTCCGGTCGAGCGCGGAAGGGACGTACTCGTGGCAGGCGTGGGAGCGGCTGCTGGCCGGGTTCGTCACGCTCGCGTCCCGTGACCGGGCAGGCATGAAGGCGGCGCTACGGCCGCTGATGATCGACGCGTATACCGGGGCGTACCACGGGGAGAGCTGGGAACGGGCCGAGGAGTGGCTCCAGGGCGCGATGCACTCCCTCACCGCGACCGCGCCCGTCCGGGACGCCTGGCGGCGCTTCATGCCGAAGACCCGCCTGCCCGCGCCGCACCGGCTCCTGCTGCACCGCGTGGCCGAGATCCTCCGGGCCGTCGAGCAGGACACCCTCCCCCCGCTGCTGCTCGCCACGCCCACGCACAGCACGGGACACGTGGCGGCGGCCGAGTTGGTCCGGCGGCTGGAGGTCGTCGAGGCGGCCGGGGCCAAGCCGCCGGCCGCCGACCTTCAGCAGGCGCTGCTACGGCTGCCACGCGTCTCCGAGCCCGGGGTGGCGGAGCGGGCGGCTCGCCTGACCTCCGCCGCGGGCCGGATCGTCGCCGGGTGGACGTGCCCGGAGGTCGGGATCAAGCTGGGGTGGACCTGCGGCGACCACGGCGACGACCACGACTGGCACGACCGCGGTCATCACCACACCGCGCGTCCGGTGGTGGAGGCCGGCGTTGAGCCGACCGGCCTGCCGCTGGTGGACCTGATGCTCGGCGTCCCCCGCCACTCGTCCGGGGCACAGCACAGCGACTGGTGGGCCTCCACCCTGCCTTCGCACCGCGAGGTCGCCGCCGCCTACTTGATGCCGTACGTGCTCGCACGCCACTGGGGCGCTCCCTCCGTCGGACCGGAGCAGGCCCGTGCTCTCGTCCGGGCAGACGGGCCGGCCGGTGCGGCGTGCGCGGTGGTGCTCGCCCGCGTCCTGGGCGACCCGCGGATGCCCGAGTCGGTCGACGTCCTGCTGGAGGCCGCCGCGCGGGACGAGCTGCCCGCCTCCGAGATCGGCCGCCAGGCCGGGCTCCTCGTGGCGAGCGGAGAGGTCAGGATGGTCGACATGGTCGCCGCGCTCGACACCGCGGCCAGGCGGGGCGCCCACGCCTCCGTGTGGCGGATCGCCGCCGCGGCGCTGCCCGTGCTGCTGCCCGCTCCCGGCGGGCGCCCGCACAACGGCCTGGCCGAGTTCGTCAGGCTCGCCGTCGTGGCCGCCGAGTGGTGCGGCGCGCACGGCGAGATCCCCGAGGTACGCGACATGGCCGCCCGCAAGGGGAACAGCGGTGTGCTCCGCGAGATCCGCCGGTTGCACGACCGGCTCACCGGCGGCTCCGCCCAGGAAGGACGATCATGATGTCCCATCGCCACAACTGGCCCGCCCGGCCGGACGAGGGCCACCGCACGCGGATGGCGATCGGCGACCTGGCCCGCGCCGCCGCCCCGCCGGGCTGGTCGCGGCTCACCGTCCGCCGTACCCAGGTCGGCGCGCACGCGCTGACCACCCTGATCTGCGACGGCCGCGAGGTCGCCGCCGAGGGCGTCGACGAGCAGTTCCAGCGGCTGCGCGAGCTGTCCTACCGAGCCGATGCCGGCACCTGGTTCACCTGCGAGCTGGAGTTCACAGCCGGGAGCAGGGGCTACACCGGCCATGTCGACTCCTCCGCGCCGCCGTTCGCGGACGTGCCGGCGCGGGCGGCGCTGGCGGAGCTGACCCTGTTTCCCCACGAGGAACCCCCGGCTGGTTGCTCGCCGCGCTCCCCACCGCCGTGCCCATCGCGCTGCCCACCGCGTACGGCGACCGCCGCCACCGCCGGCACCACCACAGCGACCACGAGCCGCCGCCCCCGCCGCCTGCGCCGATCACCGGCGAGCTGGCCTACCGCCCGGCCACGGCCATGACCGCCCACCTCTTCGAGCATCACCAGGAGCCCGACCTGCACGACGTCTACCTGACGGGGGAGGCGGACGAGCCGGAGTGCCTCCTGGTGGGCTGCTCCGCGAACGCCCTCTGGGCGTCGCGCGGGGGCACGCGTGGCACCGGTGGGGGCATGCGCTCCATCACGCTAGACGGCGAGGTGCTCCGGCTGGAGCTGACCCCCGAGGCCGCCGACGCGCTGGAGACCGAGACCGCTTTCGAGGTGCGCCTCGACATGCCGCCCGGGATGACGGCCCGGCTGGCGGCCGTTCTGCCCGGCATGCTGCGGCGCGTCACCGGGGCGCCGGAGCTGATCGGCTTCTGAAGCCTGGTGCCGGGGAGGGAGCCTCGTCGCGCGCGACGCGCCGCGACGAGGTCCTGCGCGCCGGCCGGGCCGTGCTCACTTACGGCGTTCGCCGCGGGAGGGAGCGGTGTACACCTTGGCGGCCGGGGGCGGGGTGATGCGCACGCGGCTGCCCCATCCCGTGTAGCGGGTCTCGACGGCGATGCTGTCCTCTCCCGCCACGGCGGGGACGAGGAAAGCCGTGGCCGGGTACGACGTGACGAGCCGCTCGGGCAGGCCGCCGGATCCCAGCGTGAGCTTGTACTCCAGCGCGTCGTCGCCCTTCTCCTCCACCAGCACGGTGGTCCGGTACCAGGGGGAGATCTTCCACAGCCTGGCGAGGGTGATGTGGCCGGAGTAGGTGCGCCCCGCCCGCCTGCCGCCACTGATCAGCGCCTTGAGCGTCGCGGGCTCGGCGGGATTCACGACCTGGCCGTACCTCCCGCTCATGCCGTTGGTCACCTTCTTCCTGGGGACGAACCAGGTCTTGCCCTTGGGCAGGTCGCCGTAGATGGGAGCGGCGGTGTTGTAGCTCTTCCTGCCGACGGTGATCGTCCGTTCCGGCTCGGCGAGAGCCGTCAGGCCTCCTGGGACGCCGGGTGCTTCGAGGGGCTTCGCGGTGATGTCCGAAGCGACGATCCCGGTCCTGCCGAACTGCAGCGTGCCGGTGCGCCGGAGGTAGGGCGTCCTGCCGTCGAACGCCACGTAGGACGTGACGTCGGTGAACCGCACGCCCTTCCCGGCCACCATCTGACGCTGCAGAGCCTTGACGGGGTCGGCCGCCGCGGCGGCGTGCGCGGGAGGGGACGCGGCGCTGAGGAGGGTGGCGGTCATGGCCACGGTGCTCACGCCGGCGATGAGGTGCTTCACGGGGGGATTCCTCTGTCCGAATGATGATCATTCATTCTGGCGCATCACCGGGACGCGGACATGCGCGTGCGGACGGCCGGCCGCAGGCTTCGGCCGGTGGACATAAAAGAGCACGCACGGTCGTGCTAATATCTCGCCATCGGCCAATGGGACAGGGGAGTCGGCATGGGATCCAGTGTGGCGGTCGTCGGGACCGCGCTCAACGGTGTGTCCAGGGTCTCGGCCCGGCTGGCCGGGGCGGGGGCCTTCGCGCTGTTCCGGGCGCCGCTCGCGCGCGGCAGACTGCGGCCCGGCGAGCGGGAGATTGTCGCCGCCGCGCGCACCGGCTCGCTGGAGGTCAACGGCAAGACCGCCGTCACCTACCTCTGGGGCGACGGCACGCGGCCGGTCCTGTTCGCGCACGGCTGGCAGTCGCGGGGCAGCCGCTGCGCCGATCTCATCCCCGGCCTCCTGCGGCGCGGGCACAGCGTCGTCGCCTTCGACGCGCCCGGCCACGGGGAGGCCACCGGCCGGACCACCACCATCCTCGAATACCGCGACATCATCACCCGGCTGCACGACCGCTACGGCGACTTCGACGCCGTCGTCGCGCACTCCTTGGGCGTGCTGGCCTCGTTCTTCGCGCTGCGGCACGGGGTCCGGGCCGAGCGGGTGGTCGCCCTCGGCGGCGTCGTGGACTTCGCGTACCTCCTCGACGCGTTCTGCGCCAAGCTCGGGCTGTCCGAGCCGGTGAAGGAGGAGCTGCGCGGCCGGATCGAGCGGGACCTCTTCCCCGGTGAGCCGGCCATCTGGACCCGCTTCTCGGTGCTGGACCGCCCCGAGGAGCTGCGCGTCCCGATCCTGGTCCTCCACGACGAGGACGACGACATGGTCACGCCGACCGAGGCGAGCCGCGTCGTCGCCGCGTACGGGGAGCAGGCCCGGCTGATCACCACGCGGGGGCTCGGCCACCGCCGCATGCTCGGCGACCCCGAGGTGGTCCGGACGGTGCTGGACTTCGTGGCCCCCGAGAGGGATCGCCAGCCCGCCCGGTGAGCCCGCCCAGTCAGCCCGGCCAGTCAGCCCGCCCGGTCAGCCCGCCCGGTCAGCCCGCCCGGTGGGCTGGGCCGGAGTCGCTCGGGTCAGGGGGCGGCGGGCAGCGCGGAGGGGTCGGTGGCGACGGCGCGCAGCCGGCTCAGCACGGCCGTGGCGGCGCGGCGGTAGCAGGCCGGGTCGCCGTGCAGCAGCGACAGGCCGTTGGCCGCTTCGAGCAGGGCGATGACCTCGAAGGCGAGCTGGGGCACGTCGGTGTCGCGCTTCGCCTCGCCGAGGTCCAGTGCCTCGGTGATCGTCTGCTCGACGAAGCGGACCCAGTCGGCCTGGGCCCGCGCGATCGCGTCGCGCACCGCGCCCTCGCGCGCGTCGAACTCGGCGGCGACGGCGTAGAAGAAGCAGCCCCCCGGGAAGACGCGCTGCTCGGAGTAGGCCAGCCAGCTCTGGCACAGCCGCCACACCCTGCCCAGCCCGGCCGGCGCCCGCAGGGCCGGGCGGACGACGTGGTCGACGTACACCTCGGCGGCCGCGCGGACCGTCGCGAGCTGGAGCTCCTCCTTGGCGCCGAAGAGCGCGAAGACCCCGCTCTTGCTGAGGCCGAGCTCCCCGGCGAGCCGGCCGAGCGACAGGCCCTCCAGGCCCTCCACCGAAGCCACCTTCGCCGCATGGCCCAGGACCAGCCGGCGGCTCTCGTTGCCCCGCTCGACGCGCCTGTCGACGCGTGTGCCCGCCATCCCCGCTCCTCCCGATCGCCGTGCCCTGCACGTCGTCCCATAATAAGTGGACGATCGTACGGTTTGTGGACGGTCGTACGGTCAAGGCGGGGCATGATCATGGGCCGGTTGTACAGTGAACGTATGAACCCTCCCGGATCGTGGTGTGAGCGGCCCGAGCCGCAGGCTCCCTCGTGCGAGCTCCCGTCCCCGTGGAGCAAGCCGGAGCGTCCGGCCGACTGGTGCGACGTCCCCGAGTCGCCGATCAAGTCGCCGATCGTCTCCGTCATCGGCCACCTCCTGAAGGCCGCCGCCAGGCGCTGAGGGGCCGCTGAGCCGACGGGGCCGCCGTCACGCAGCCGCGGCCCCGTGATCCGCTGCGCCGCGCTCCAGGGCGTGGCCGAACGCCCGTGATAGAAGGGCGATCCGGTGGGTAGGCGCCTTCCTCGTCAGAGGAGGCGAGGACGTGAACGAGACCCACAAACTGGTCAATGATCTGTCCGAGCAGGTCACCCGGCTCGTCAAGGACGAGCTGCGGCTGGCGCGGCTGGAGCTGGCCGAGAAGGGCAGGCACGCCGGGTTCGGCGCGGGCCTGTTCGGTGCGGCGGGAATGCTCGCGTTCTTCGGCGGCGCCGCGCTGGTCGCCGCCGTCGCGCTGCTCCTGGCACTGGTCATGCCCGCGTGGGCGGCCACCGCGGTGGTGGCGGGCGCGCTGTTCGTCATCGCGGCCGTGGTGGGGCTGGTCGGCAAGAAGCAGGTGGAACGGGCCAAGCCTCCGATGCCGAGCGAGGCCATCGAGAGTGTGAAGGCCGACATCGACGTGGTCAAGGAGAAGGTGCGGCGATGAGCGAGACGGATCCCGGATACAGCAGCGGCCAGCACGCCGGGGACGTCGGCGCCCACAGGACGACCGTGGGCATGCCGACCGACGAGGAGTCGATCAACGTGCCCCAGACGCGGGCCGGCGCGGCGGAGAACGCCCTCAAGGCCGAGGAGGACCGGGCGGAGCACGAGACGTTCGACCCCGAGCCGCTGGTGCGTGACGAGCGCACGGACGCCATCGAGGGCCGCGAGGGGGAAGCCCGCTCCCAGGGCCCGCAGCAGGTGACACCGGAAGCCCGGCACGGCTCCGGTACGGGCACGGGCGCGAGCTCAGGGCAGGCGCGCGAGACGACGACGGGACGTCGCGGCCGGGACGGCCGGGACGGCGAGGACGACGACGAGGAGGGACGAGTGCGTAAGCGCATCGAGGAGACCCGCGGACAGCTGGGCCACACCGTGGCCGAGCTGGCGCACAAGGCGGACGTGAAGCACCGCGCCGGTGACGCGGCCGAGACCGCCAAGGCCAAGGCGGGCCAGATGGCGGGCACGGTCACCGGCAAGGCCGGTGAGGTGGCCGGGACGGTCACGGCCAAGGCCGGCGAGGTCGCGGGGACGGTCACGGCCAAGGCCGGTGAGGTCGCGGGGACGGTCACGGGGAAGGCCGGTGAGGTCGCGGGGACGGTCACGACCAAGGTCCGCGAGGTCACGCCCGACCAGGTGAAGGAGGCGGCCGACAAGGTCACCACGCAGGCCCGCAGGCGGCCCGCGCTGCTGGTGGTCGCGGCGGGCGCCATCGCCGTGTTCGTGCTGCGCCGCGTCATGAGGCGCGACCGGCACAGGTGAGCGCTCCCGAACGTCCCACCGACTTCCCGCGCAGAGCCTGGTGGAGCGTGCTGAAGCGCACGTTCATCGAGTTCAAGGACGACAACGTCCAGGACCTCGCCGCCGCGCTCACCTACTACGCGGTGCTGTCGATCTTCCCGGCGATGATCGTGCTGGTGTCGCTGTTCGGCCTGCTCGGCCGCGACGACACCGCGGTGATCGTGGGCAACCTGGCCGTGGTGGCGCCCGCCGAGGTGCGCGACCTGCTCACGCAGGGCGTGGCGGGCGTCCAGCGGGTCGGGTCGGCGAGCGTGTTCGCTCTCGTCGGCCTGGCCGTGGCCCTGTGGTCGGCCTCCGGCTACATCGCGGCCTTCATCCGGGCCTGCAACGCGATCTACGACATCGGGGAGGGCCGGCCGTTCTGGAAGACCACCCCGCTGCGGATCGGCCTCACCGTCCTGGTGACCGTGCTGCTCGCGGTCGGGGCGATCGCGGTCACCCTCACCGGCCGGCTCGCCGACCTGGCGGGGCGCGCGCTGGGACTGGGCGGGGCGGTGGTGACCACCTGGAACATCGTCAAGTGGCCGGTCCTCGCCCTGATCGCGGCCGGCCTCATCATGGTGCTCTACTGGGCGGCGCCCAACGTGCGCCAGCCGGGCGTGCGCTGGATCAGCCCCGGAGGGCTGCTCGCGGTCGTTCTCTGGGTGATGGTCTCGGCCGGGTTCGCGCTCTACGCGAGCCACTTCGGCTCCTACAACAAGACGTACGGCACGCTCGCGGCGGTCGTGGTGTTCCTCATCTGGCTGTGGCTGTCGAACATGGCGCTGCTGTTCGGCGCCGAGTTCGACGCCGAGCTGATCAGGGAGCGCGCCATCGCCGAGGGCAGCCCCGTGGAGCGGGAGCCGTACGCCGAGCCCCGGGACGCGCCCGAGCCCGATACGCTGCCTGAGTGAAGCGTCGGCCGGCCTCAGCCCTGCTCGTGGTGCTGACCGCCGCCGTCGTCGCGGGATGCGGCGGCGGCGCGGCGGTCAGCGACCTCGGCGTGATCTTCAAGGGCGCCAAGGGCGCGACCGTCCCGGTGGAGCTGCATTCGGGGCAGCGGTTCTCGCTGGCGGTGCCCGACGACCCGGCGGCGGGCGACAGCTGGACCCTGGAGGCAGTGCCCGACGCCCGGGTCGCCTCGTACATCAGCAAGGAGCGCCGGCGCGACGGCTCCCCGGGCACCGCCTACTTCGTGTTCAACACCAAACGGCCCGGCACGACGAGCGTCAGGCTGTACGACTGCTGGCGCTGCGGCGGCGCGACGTCGCCCCCCACCGAGGAGAGCCGTCTGCGCTCCGGCGAGGCGGTCTTCGACCTCACCGTCACCCCCCGCTGACCCGTCCGGGGGCGCCCGTGTCCTTGATCCGGAGGCGCGGGTCGGGGAGGCTGCGGGCATGGACAACGGCAGCGACTACGGCAGGGACTTCGTACGGGTGCGCGCCGCCGCGGACGGCGCCGAGACGATCTCCTGGTGGACCGGCGACGTGTACGGCTGGCGGCGCGACGACGGCCCGCACCACCTGTTCGGCTTCGAGGGCCTCAACGTGGCCCGCGCCGAACGCGGCGACGCCGGCTGGCGGCTGCTGACCCGCGAGGCCGCCGCCTACCTCGACCCTGTCACCCGGGACGCCCTGTCCACCTGGGACAACCCGTTCACCGGCGAGAGCGTCGAGGTGCGGCACGTCTTCAACGACCCCGTCAACCAGCCGCTCGGCGACCGCGCGGTGCCGTTCACCCGCGTCGGCGACCAGGTCGTCTACAACGTGGACGTGCGCCTGGCCTACCCGTCGCCGCTCCCGGTCGCCGACTTCCCCGAGCACTCGGCGGGCGACACCTACCGGGCGATGGAGCTGTTCCAGTTCTTCGCCCGCGCCGCCGACCTGGACTCGGGCGTGGCGGACGTCCCCTGCGTGTTCTCGTGGTGCCGGGTGTCGCCGTGGCTGCCGTGGATGGCGATGGGGCAGCGCGAGGGGGCGCTCGTCTACCACTGCCGGGGCGGCAAGGTCACCGAGGTGCCCGGACGGCTGGCCCGCTTCGCCGGCGAGCGCTTCCTGCGCGCCCCGGAGGCGTGGTCGGCGCCGAACATGACGAGCTGGACCGACTTCCGCGACCACCTGCGGGGCGCGGGCCGGCCCCGGCGGGACGCGGCCGGGACCGCCGAGGTGGCCGGCGGGTAGGGTCGGCCGGTGAGCACCGACCTGTTCTGCGAGATCGTCGCGGGGGAGCGGCCCGCGTTCGTCGTGCGCGCCGACGAGGTGGCCGTCTCCTTCCTCGACGCCAGGCCCCTGTTCAAGGGCCACGTGCTCGTGGTGCCCCGGCGGCACGCCGAGACGCTCGCCGACCTGCCGCTGCCCGACGTGGGGCCGTTCTTCGAGCGGGTCCAGGCCGTGGCCCGCGCCGTGGAGGAGGCCATGGAGGCCGCCGGCACGTTCGTCGCGATGAACAACCACGTCAGCCAGAGCGTCCCCCACCTGCACGTCCACGTGGTGCCGCGCAACCGCAAGGACGGCCTGCGCGGCTTCTTCTGGCCGCGCACCAGGTACGACTCCGACGAGGAGGCCCGCTCGTACGCCGACGCCGTCGCCAAGGCTCTCGCCCAGGGCCAGGGCGGGCCCTGGGGGTCTCCCGAGTAGGCTCGCGCGGTGTGGAGTACCTCGTCGCCGTCGCCGTGGCGGCGGCACTCGTGGGCGTGCCGGGGCTGGTCCTGTGGCGCGTCATGCGCGGCCGCCGGGAGCTCGGCACCAGCCCGGCCGAGCGGGCCACGTTCGAGACGCTGCACACCGCCTCCCTCGCCGGCCCGCCGCTGCGCGCCGGGCTGACCGCCGACGGCGCCGAGCGGGCCTCGCGGCACCTGCGCGCGCTGCTCGGCTCCTCCGCCGTGGCCGTCACCGACGGGGAGCGGCTGCTGGTGTACGACGGCGCGGGGGAGCACCACGCCGGGGAGGCGTTCGAGCACGCGCGGGCCACGCTCAAGGACGGCCGGACCCAGGTGCTGGCCGTCGACTGCGACCTGCTGGAGTGCCCGATCCGGCATGCCGTGGTCGTACCTCTCACCACCGACGACCGGGTCGTCGGCGCGCTGGCCGCCTACGGCCCCCAAGCCTCGGCGGGGCTGGTCAAGGCCGCCCAGGAGGTCGCGGGCTGGGTCGACTCGCAGCTGGAGCTGGCCGAGCTGGACCGCTCGCGCACGCTGCTCATGGAGGCCGAGGTGCGGGCGCTGCGCGCGCAGATCTCACCGCACTTCATCTACAACTCGCTCACCACCATCGCCTCGTTCGTCCGCACCGACCCCGAACGGGCCCGCGAGCTGCTGCTGGAGTTCGCCGACTTCACCCGCTACTCCTTCCGCCGGCACGGCGAGTTCACCACGCTGGCCGAGGAGCTGCGCTCGATCGACCGCTACCTCACCCTCGAACGCGCCCGCTTCGGCGACCAGCTCCAGGTGACCCTGCGCATCGCCCCCGAGGTGCTGCCCGTCGCCGTGCCGTTCCTGTGCCTGCAGCCGCTCGTCGAGAACGCCGTACGCCACGGCCTGGAGAGCCGCAACGGCGTCGGCCGCATCGCGATCATCGCCGAGGACGGCGGCGCGGAGTGCCGCATCAGCGTCGAGGACGACGGCCTCGGCATGGACCCCGAGCGGCTGCGCCGCATCCTGGCCGGCGAGGTCGCGCCGGCGGGCGGCGTCGGGCTGGCCAACGTGGACGAGCGGCTGCGCCAGGTGTACGGGGACGAGTACGGGCTCGTCGTCGAGACGGGGGCGGGCGCGGGCACGAAGGTCAACGTCAGGTTGCCGAAGTATCACCCCGGCGTCTCGGCCCGTTGACCGCGTCGGTAGTTGTCGGTTTTATCACTGTCTATGGCGCAACTCAGGGTTCTCGCGGTCGACGACGAGCTGCCCGCGCTGGAGGACCTGTCATACCTGCTGCGCGCCGACCCGCGCATCGGGGAGGTCGCGACCGCCCGTGACGGCGCCGCGGCCCTGCGCCTGCTGGACCGGGCCATCGCCGAGGGCCGGCCGATCGACGCGGTGTTCCTGGACATCAGGATGCGCGGCCTGGACGGCGTCGTGCTGGGCCGGCTGCTGTCGCGCTTCGCCAACCCGCCCCGCGTGGTGTTCGTCACCGCGTACGAGGAGCACGCCATCGAGGCGTTCGAGATCAAGGCGGAGGACTACCTGCTCAAACCGGTGCGCCCCGAGCGGCTGGCCGAGGCGATCCGGCGGGTCGCGGTCTCGGCGGACGTGCCCGCCGAGGGCGGCGAGTCCGACACCATCCCGGTCGAGCTGGGCGGGGTCACCCGGTTCGTCTCCAGCACCGACGTGGTCTACGTGGAGGCGCACGGCGACTACGCCCGCCTGCACACGTCCACCGGCAGCCACCTGGTGCGCATCCCGCTGGCCGTGCTGGAGGAGCGCTGGGCCTCGGCCGGGTTCGTCCGGGTGCACCGCAGCCACCTGGTGGCGGTCAAGCACATCGAGGAGCTGCACATCGACTCCGGGCGCTGCACGGTCAGGGTGGGGGACACGGAGATCCCGGTCAGCCGCCGCCACACCCGCGAGCTGCGCGACCTGCTCGTCCGCCGCGCCCGCAGGGGACGCGCCGAATGAGCCGCGACCCCGAGACCCCGCGCCCGCAGGGGGCCCGCCGGACGGGCCGCGACCCCGAGACCCCGCGCCCGGCCCGGCGCGGCGAGCAGCCGCGCCGGGTGGCCGTGACCAGCCCGCGGACCGCCGCCGCGCGCCGGCCCCGCTACCCGGCGACCCGGGAGATCGACGAGCAGACCCACCTCGGCGAGGTGTACATGCGCTCCCTGCTGCGCACCCAGTTCCGGCTGGCGCTGTTCGTCTGCACGGTCCTGGGCTGCGTGGTGTGCGGCCTGCCGCTGCTGTTCCTGCTCATCCCGCGGCTGCGCGAGGCGGAGCTGCTCGGCGTCCCGCTGCCCTGGGCGGTGCTCGCCGGCCTCATCTACCCGGCCTTCGTCATCGGGGCCTGGCTGTACGTGCGGCAGGCCGAACGCAACGAGCGCCACTTCGCGGACCTGGTCGAACGCCCGTGAGCCTCGCCGCCGTCCTCCTCGTCGTCGTGGCGGCCGTGCTCATCGGCGCGTTCGGCATCCGCGTCTCCCGCACCACCTCCGACTTCTATGTCGCCTCCCGCACGGTCAGCCCCCTCTGGAACGCCTCCGCCATCGGCGGCGAGTACCTGTCGGCCGCCTCGTTCCTGGGCGTGGCCGGGCTGATCCTGTCCTTCGGCGCCGACATGCTGTGGCTGCCGGTCGGCTGGACGGGCGGCTACCTGGTGCTGCTCGTGCTCGTGTCCGCGCCGCTGCGCCGCTCGGGGGCGTACACGCTGCCGGACTTCGCCGAGGCGCGGCTGGAGTCGATGGCCGTGCGCCGCGCCGCGAGCGTGCTCGTCGTCCTCATCGGCTGGCTGTACCTGATGCCGCAGTTCCAGAGCGCCGGCCTGGTGCTGCGGGAGATCACGGGGGCGCCGCGGTGGGCGGGCGGGCTGCTCGTGGCGGCGGTCGTCGCGGTGAACGTGCTGTCCGGCGGCATGCGGTCGATCACGTTCGTGCAGGCGTTCCAGTACTGGCTGAAGCTGACGGCGCTGGCCGTGCCGCTGGTGTTCCTGCTCATGGCGTGGCGGGCGGGCGGCGCGCCGCCGCTGAGCCCGCAGGACGCCGCCACCTGGCAGGTGCCGCTGGCCGGGGGCAAGGAGTACGCGCTGTACTCGACGTACTCGCTGATCCTGGCCACGTTCCTCGGCACCATGGGGCTGCCGCACGTGCTCGTGCGCTTCTACACCAACCCCGACGGGCGGGCCGCCCGCCGCACCACGCTCGTCGTGCTGTCGCTGCTCGGCGCCTTCTACCTGCTGCCCGCCCTGTACGGCTGGCTCGGCCGGCTGTACGCGCCCGACCTCGTCCGCACCGACGCCGTCGTCCTCACCCTGCCCGGCCGGATGGTCGGCGGCACGCTCGGCGAGCTGCTGACGGCGCTGGTCACGGCCGGGGCGTTCGCCGCGTTCCTGTCGACGTCCTCGGGCCTGACCGTGTCGGTGGCGGGGGTGATCGCGCAGGACCTGCTCAAGGGCGGGGTGCGCTCGTTCCGGATCGCGACGCTGATGGCGGTGGCCGTGCCGCTCGCGCTCGCGCTCCAGGCCAGGGCGCTGCCGGTGGCGGACGTGGTGGGGCTGGCGTTCGCGGTGGCCGCCTCCTCGTTCTGCCCGCTGCTGGTGCTCGGCATCTGGTGGCGGCGGCTCAGCACCACGGGCGCGCTGGCGGGCCTGTTCGTGGGCGGCGGGCTGGCCTGCGCGGCGGTGCTCGTCACGATCGTCGGCGGTCCGTACGAGGGGCCGGCGAACGCGCTGCTGGCCCAGCCGGCGGCGTGGACGGTGCCGATCGCGTTCGTGGTGATGGTGGCCGTCTCGTTCCTCACGCCGCACCGGGTGCCGCCGGGCGTGGCCAGGACCATGGTCCGCCTGCACACCCCCGAGGACCTCAACCTGGACCGCGGCGACTGGCGTCCCCGCTCGTCCTGACCCCTGTGCCGCTCACTCGATGGGGACGTCGGCGAAGTAGCCGACGCTGGGGATCTGCACGCCGATCCGGTCGGCGTCCTCGGGAACCCCGGTGAACAGCGAGTAGTAGGGCGCGGTGTCGCCGGGCCGCAGGGGGTTGCCGGTGGGACTGCAGGAGCAGGTGTCGCCCTCGGTCACCGGCCCGTACTTCCTGCCGGTCGCCGGGGCCACCAGCATCACCCCGGCGGTGCTGTTGTACTGCCACTTGCTGCCCGGCTCCGTGCCGAAGGCGGTCCACGGGTTCCAGGCCTTGTCGCCGGCGTTCCGCACCGACCACTGGAGGGTGACGGTACGGCCCTCACGGGTGAGCGAGGCGACCTCGATGTGCAGCTTGACCCCGTCCACCTGGAGATCGCGGCCCACCGTGGCTGCGCCGCCGCCGGGCCGTTCCCGGCCGCCGTACAGCGTGAGGGCCAGCACGGCCGCCGATACGGCCACGGCGGTCACCGCGACCAGCAGCGGCACCAGCCACCGGCGGGGCGGCCGGGCCGTCACGGGACGCGGGACGGGCACGCTCACGTCCCAGCCGGCGGACACCAGCCGGGTCGCGGCCTCCGCCGTCACCCTCTCGCGGCCGAGCAGCCGGTCGAGGAGCTGCTGGGCGGTGGGGCGGCGCGCCGGGTCCTTGTCCAGGGCCTGCTCGACCAGGGGGCGCAGCCGCTCGTCGAGGCCGTCCAGGCGGGGCACGTGGTGGGCGACCCGGTAGAGGATCTCGGCGTCACTCCGGCCGGGGAACGGCGGGCGACCCGTGGCGGCGTAGGTGACCACGCACCCCCACGCGAACACGTCCGCCGCCGCGGTCACCCGCTCGCCGCGGCCCTGCTCGGGCGACATGTACGGCAGTGTGCCGACCACCACGCCGGTGTCGCCCTGCCCGGCGAGGGTGTCGGCGAGCTGGGCGATGCCGAAGTCGATGACCCGCGGTCCCACGGGGCTGAGCAGGATGTTCGACGGCTTGAGGTCGCGGTGCACCACGCCCGCCCCGTGGATGGCCGACAACGCCGTGGCCACCCCGACGGCCAGGGCCTCCAGCGTGGACCCGCTCATCGGGCCCTGCGCCTCCACCACGGCTGACAGGTCGGGGCCGTCGATGTACTCGGTCGCGATGTACGCCTGCGCCCCGCCGGCGCCCGTGTCCAGGCCAACCGTGTTAGGGCCAACCGTGTCAGGGCCGCCCGTGTTAGGGCCGCCCGTGTTCGGGCCGACCGTGTCCAGGCCGACGTCCAGCACGGCCGCGGTGCAGAACCGGGCGACCTGCCGGGCGGCCTCCGCCTCCGCGCGGAAGCGCCGCTGGAACTCCTCGCGCGCGGCCAGCTCCGGCCGCATGACCTTGAGCGCCACGTGCCGCCCGGCGCCGTCGCGCGCCAGGTACACGATGCCCATGCCGCCCTCGCCGAGCCTGCGGTCCAGGACGTACGGGCCGATGGTGCGCCGCTGCGCGCTGGTCGCGTCGGGGGATAGATGCCCATTCATCGCGCCCTATCATGCCGTGCCGCATCTCTCCCCGCAGCCCGCCGCCTTACCCGGACCCCGAGCACGTGGCAGGCCGCGAACGGATCAGCTAGCGGGAGGGCGGGGGGAGCTCGCCGGAGCCGCGGGCGACCAGCTCGACCGGGACCTTGACGCGACGCGGCGTGTCCGAAGGGTCCAGGAGCAGGTCCACCGCGCTGCGCCCGAGCCGGGTCACGTCGTAGCGCACCACCGTCACCCCGGGGTTGAACACGTCCGCCAGCGCGAAGTCGTCGAAGCCCACGTACGCCGGATGTTCGGGCCGTTCGCGCAGCGCCTGGAGGATGCCGATCGCCGCCCGGTTGTTGGTGGCGAAGAAGGCCGTGGGCGGGTCGTCCAGGGACAGCAGCCGCGCCACCTCGTGCCCGGCCCGCCACGGGTCGAAGACGCCCCGCACCACCAGCGACTCGTCCACGGCCACGCCCGCTTCCCCCAGCGCCGCGCGGTAGCCGCAGGCGCGGTCGTGGACCGAGCTGAACGCCTCGTCGTCGGAGATCAGCCCGATGCGCCGGTGCCCGCGGGCCAGCAGGTGCTCCGTCGCCATCCGGCCGCCCCGGACGTCGTCCAGCAGCACCACGTCGGCCTGCTCCAGGCCGTGCGGGACCCGGTCCACGAACACCGTGGTCAGGCCGCCGTGCTCGGCGAGCCAGCCGTGGTCGGCGGCCGACGGCACGATGATCAGCGAGTCGACGCCCCGCGCGTACATCGACTCCACGAGCATCCGCTCCCGCTCCGGCCGTTCCTCGTACGAGCCGAAGACCACGAGCGCCGCGTGGTCGGCCGCCGCCGCCTCGACCGCCTTGGCCAGCCGGGAGTAGAACTCGTTGGAGATGTTCTCCATGATCAGCCCGATGGTCAGCATGGTGGCGCCGCGGGCCAGCCGGGCGGCCGCCTCGTTGCGGCGGAAGCCGAGCACCCCGATCGCCTCCTGCACCCTCCGCTGGAGGACGGGGCTGACGTGCGGTTCCTGGTTCACCACCCGCGACACGGTCTTGAGGCTGACACCCGCCTGACGGGCCACGTCGGCCATAGTGGGTTTGCGGCGCGCTGTCATACTGTGCCCCCATGGACGATGAATGGATCTGTGGCCGGCTGGGCGAGGACGAACCGTGGATGCTCGGCGCGGTCAACCCACCGGTGTTCGAGAACTCGGTGTTCACCTTCGCCACGGCCGGTGAGCTCGGCGAGGCGATCAGGAACGAGGACGAGCGGTACGTCTACTGGCGCGGCACGAACCCGACCGTGGACCTCGTCCAGCGCAAGCTGGCGGCGCTGGAGCGGGCCGAGCGGGCCAAGTGCTTCGCCTCCGGGATGGGCGCCATCTCGGCGACGATCTCGTCGCTGGTGTCGGCCGGCGACCACGTGCTGGTGCTGGGCGCGGTCTACGGGCCGACCACCCAGTTCCTGCGTTACCTCGAGAAGTTCGGCGTCACGCATACGCACGTCGACGATCTCGTCAGCTGTGACAGCGCTATCAGGGAGAGCACGCGTCTACTGTACTTCGAGTCGCCCTCCTACATGCGGTATGAGGTCTTCGACATCCCCGCCGTCACGGCGTGGGCCGCGGAGCGCGGCCTGGTGACGGTCATGGACAACACCTGGTCCACCCCGCTCTTCCAGAAGCCGCTCACCATGGGCGTCGACCTGGTGGTCCACTCGCTGTCGAAGTACGTGGGCGGGCACAGCGACCTGGTCGGCGGCGTGGTGGCCGGCCCGTCGCGGCTGATCCGGCCGCTCGCGCTGACCGAGTACCAGCTCTACGGCGCCGCCATGTCGCCGCACGACGCGGCCAAGGTGATCAAGGGGCTGCGCACGCTGCCCGTGCGGATGGCGGCCCACCAGGAGCGCGGCCTGGCGGTGGCGCAGTTCCTGGACGAGCACCCGGCCGTCCGGCGCGTCAACCATCCGGGGCTGCTCTCCCACTCGGGCCACGCGCTGGCCGCGGGCCAGATGTCCGGCTTCTCCAGCCTGTTCAGCCTGGAGCTCGACACGGAGTCGCGGGAGGAGGTGGCGGGCTTCATCGACCTGCTGCGGCACTTCCGCGTCGGGGTGTCGTGGGGCGGCTTCGAGAGCCTGGTCAACGCCCCCGCCCTGTCCACCGAGGAGAGCGTGCGGGCCACCATGGGCATCCCCGTCGGCCTCGTCAGGCTGTCGGTGGGGCTGGAGCCGGCCGACACGTTGATCAAGGACCTGGGTCTGGCGCTGGAGGGGGTCGGTCGCCTAGCGTGACTGACAGCGCTGTCTGCCGTGTCATCCGGTAGTGCGGCCGGCGGTCCCCGCCGCCGGCCCGACGGCGGACTCCCAGTGCTGTCTTACTCGTGCGGAGGCACCTATGCGAACCCCCCTTCTGTCGGCCTCAGCAGCAGCGATGGCCGCGACGCTCGTCCTCGCCGGCTGCGGCTCCGGCTCGTCCTCGGGTGAGGTCAAGCTACGCATGATCGAGAGCCTGACCAGCCCCGAACGGACCAAGCTGCTCAAGACCCTGATCGAGGGCTTCGAGAAGGCGAACCCGGGCGTGGAGGTGGAGCTCGTCTCGCCCCCGCTGGACAGCGCCGACCAGAAGATCACCCAGATCCTGCAGACGAAGAAGGACCTGGACGTGCTGGAGGTCCGCGACCACACGGCCAAGTCCTTCTCCAACAACGGCTGGCTGGCCGAGCTGCCCACCACCCAGTGGGCCGGCTGGTCCGACCTGACCGAGCTGGCCCAGAAGAAGGCCGTCGAGATCGGCGGCAAGGCGTACCTCATCCCGTACGGCTTCTACCAGCGCACGCTGTTCTACCGCACCGACTGGGGCCTGACACAGCCGCCGAAGACCTGGCAGGAGCTGTACGAGGCGGGCAAGAAGATGACCTCCGGCGACCGGTTCGGCTACTCCTTCCGGGGCGGCAAGGGCGGCGCCGACTACGCGGTCCAGATGATCAGCGCGTACAACGGCGAGGCCCTCGATCCGCAGAAGTCCTTCTACCTCAAGGACAAGCGGACGATCTTCTCGACGCCCGAGGCCGCGCAGGCCCTCGACCTGTACGTGAAGATCTTCAAGGAGGCGTCGCCGCCCGACTCGGTCTCCTGGGGCTACCCGGAGATGGTGCAGGGCTTCACCTCCGGCGTCACCGGCATGCTCATCCAGGACCCCGAGGTCATCAAGACCGTCGAGGAGAGCGGGGTCAAGGCGTGGTCGACGGCCCCGATCCCGAAGGGCCCGTCCGGCTACGCCTTCCAGCCGGTCGGCTACGCGGGCTGGGGCGTCACCTCCTTCAGCGAGCACCAGAAGGAGGCGGTCAAGCTCGTGCAGTACCTGTCGGAGGCCAAGCAGAGCATAGCCTTCGCCAAGGGCAACTCGCTCATCCCGATCTCCCGGCAGGCGCAGAACGACCCGCAGTTCTCGCAGGGCGCGTGGAAGGCGTACCTGGAGGCGCAGCAGGACCCGAAGCAGGTCATCACGGTCCGGCCGGTCGACTACCCGGGCTGGAGCCAGTTCATCGCCGACTCCGACCGTGACGTGCAGGCGCTGATCACCGGCAAGAAGACCGTCGCCGAGGTGCTGACGTCCTGGGACGCGTTCTGGGCGGACCAGGCGAAGAAGGTCTCGTGAGCCAGGTCGCCCGTCCCGCGTTCACGGGGCGCAGGGCCAGGTTCGTCGCGCTGTGCCTGCTGCCCGGCGTGGTGTTCGTGCTGGTGTTCACGTACTACCCGATGATCCGCGGCGCGGTCATCGCCTTCCAGCGCTACAACCTGTTCGACCTGACCTCGACGCCGTTCGTCGGGCTGGAGAACTTCCGGGCGGTGCTGGCGGAGGACCGGTTCTGGACCGCGCTGCGCAACACCGGCACGTGGGTGGCGGTGTCGCTGTTCTTCCAGTTCTTCCTCGGGTTCGGGCTGGCGCTGCTGCTGCGCCGGCACTTCCGGGGCCGCGGCCTCTACCAGGCGTGGGTGTTCTTCCCGTGGGCCATGTCGGGCTTCCTCATCGGGCTGCTGTGGCGGTGGATGTTCAACGGGCAGTTCGGCGTGGTCAACGACCTGCTGCTGAAGGCCGGGATCATCGACGGGCGGATCGGGTTCCTGGCCTCGCCGGGCTGGGCGATGACCTCGGTGATCGTGGCCAACGTCTGGTACGGCGTGACGTTCTTCGCCATCATGATCATGGCGGCGCTCCAGTCGGTGCCGGCGGAGCTGTACGAGGCGGCGTCGGTGGACGGCGCCTCCCGGCTGCGGCAGTTCTGGCACGTGACGCTGCCGCACATCCGCCCGACGCTGGCCCTGATCGTGCTGCTGCGGATCATCTGGATCCTCAACTTCCCCGACCTCATCTACGCCATGACCGGCGGCGGGCCGGCGGGGAGCACCGACATCATCACGACGTTCCTCATCCAGCAGGTCATCGGCGGCGACTACGGCCGGGCCGGCGCGGTCGGGATGCTCATCCTGGGCCTGCTGCTCGCCTTCAGCGTCTTCTACCTGAACGCCACCCGATTCGAGAGGTCCCGATGAGACGCCTGGCCAAGGGGACCGTGCTCGCGGTCTGGCTGGTGATCACGCTGTTCCCGCTGTACTGGATCGCCGTCACCTCGCTCAAGCCCAAGGCGGAGATCTTCTCGATGCCGCTGAGGTACTGGCCGGGCGAGGTGACCTTCGAGCACTACGCGGACCTGTTCTCCTTCGCCGACTTCGGCGCGTACCTGCTCAACAGCCTGCTCGTCTCGCTGGTCGCGGCGGCGGCCGTCACCGTGATCGGGGTGCTCGGCGGCTACACGCTGGCGCGCTTCTCCTTCCCCGGCAGGGGCGCGCTGATGCTGGCGTTCCTGGTCACGCAGATGATCCCGCTGTTCATCGCGCTCGGGCCGCTGTACCTGCTGATGTCCGACCTCGACCTGCTCAACCATCTCGCCGGGCTCATGCTCGTGTACGTGGCGATGCTGGTGCCGTTCTCCACGATCATCATGCGGGGGTTCTACGAGCGGATCCCGGTGGCGCTGGAGGAGGCGGCGCAGGTGGACGGGGCCTCCCGGCTCGCGGCGATGATCCGCGTGGTGATCCCGGTGATGCTGCCGGGCATCGCGGCGACGTTCATCTTCGCGTTCGTGCAGTGCTGGAACGAGCTGTTCCTGGCGATCACGTTCATCGACAGCGAGGACGCCAAGACGATCCCGGTGGCGATGAACTCCTTCATCACCCAGTACGACATCGACTGGGGCTCCATGGCCGCGGCCACCGTGGTGTCGGTGATCCCGACCCTGGTGCTCTTCGCCGCCATCAGGCGCTACATCGTGGAGGGGCTCACCGCGGGCGCAGTCAAGGGGTGAGGGGGGCTTGACAGAGGCAGACATCGGATGGATCTTCTCATTCATCAGCGGTCTCGCCCCCCAATTCCCGCGCTGGAGCCTTTCATGTCCGAAAATTCGCCCTTAACGCCGGAAGTCCTCGGAGGTATGGCCTCACGCCGAGCCGTCATCGGCTCCGCGGGCGGCCTCGCCCTCGCCCTGCTCACCACCGCCGCCACCGCCGGCCCCGCCCGGGCGGGCACGTCCGCCACCGGAGCGTCCGCCGGCGGGGCGGCCGCTCCCGCCTGGCGGCTCCAGCAGCGGATCACCTGGCAGGACTTCATGAAGGACCAGGACCTGCGGTGGGGCCGGATGCCCAAGGCCTGGCACGAGGGCCCGTTCCTCGGGGACGGGCTGCTGGGCAGCATGATCTATCAGGAGCCCGGCCAGAACAAGATCCGCTTCACCGTCCAGCACGGCCGCGTTCAGGACCACCGGCCCGAGTTCGGCAGCGGCTGGGGCACCTGCCGGCTGCCCGTCGGCCACCTCACCCTCGACCCCGTCGGCGCGATCACCGCGGTGGACTGGCGGCTCGACCTCTGGAACGCCGAGTTCACCGGCACCGTCACCACCGACAAGGGCACGCTGACCTGCTCGGCGTTCATCCGGGACGAGATCCTCGTGGCCAAGGCCGCGGCCGCCGGCGGCGAGCAGGTGCGCTGGACCTTCCACCCAGAGGAGGCCGCCAGCCCCCGCGGCGCCAGTGAGGCGCCGCCGTCCGGCTACACCCCCAACCCCGCCTGGACCACGGCGTCCTCCGGCGGCATCGCGCAGGTGATCCAGCCGCTGACCGGCGGCGGCCAGACCGCGACCGCCTACCGGGTGCGCGGCGACACGCTCATGCTGACCGTCGCCCACAGCTTCCCCGCCGCCGACGCCCAGGCCACCGCCGTGGCCCGGATCAAGGGCGCCGAGCCGTACGGCATGCTCCGGCAGCGGCACCGCGACTGGTGGCACGACTTCTACGGCAAGAGCTTCATCTCCCTGCCCGACGAGCGGCTGCAGAGCTTCTACTGGATCCAGCTCTACAAGACGGCCTCGGCCAGCCGCGCCGGCGGGCCCGTCATGGCGACGACCGGCCCCTGGCTGGAGCCGACCCCGTGGCCCGCCGTGTGGTGGAACCTCAACGTGCAGCTGGAGTACTGGCTCATCCACGGCTCCAACCACCTGGAGCTGGACTCGCTCACCTCCACCCTGGACCGCAACCGGGACCAGCTCGTCGCCAACGTCCCCGCCGCCTACCGGTCCGACTCCGCGGGCGTGGGCCGCAGCTCCGACATGTTCGCCACCCGCGGCGTCGGCACTCCCGGCTCCGGCGCCGAGGTCGGCGACCTCACCTGGGCGTTGCACAACGTCTGGCTGTCCTACCGGCACACCATGGACGACGGGCTGCTGCGGGACACGGTCTTCCCGCTGCTGCGCCGGGCCGTCAACTACTACCTGCACTTCCTGGCCCCCGGCGCCGACGGGAAGCTGCACCTGCCGAGCACGCTGTCGCCGGAGTACCCCGTCACGCCGCCGCGCGACACCAACTACGACCTGGCGCTCATCCGCTGGGGGTGCCGGACGCTGCTCGACTCGGCCGCGCGCCTGCGCGTGGACGACCCGCTCAAGGCCCGCTGGCAGGAGGTGCTCGACACCCTGGTGGACTACCCGGCGGACGCCAACGGCTACATGATCGGCGCCGAGACCCCGTACGACCAGTCCCACCGCCACTACTCGCACCTGCTCATGGTGTACCCGCTGTACCAGGTCAACTGGGACCAGCCGGAGCATCGGGAGATCATCGAGAAGTCGGTCGTCCGCTGGCAGTCGCTCACCGGCGCGCACCGCGGCTACAGCTACACCGGCGCCGCCTCCCTGTACGCGATGATGGGCCGCGGCGACACCGCCCTGTCGTACCTGGACAAGTTCTTCGACCCGGCCAGCCGCTTCCCCTGCCGCGCCAACACCCACTACGCCGAGGGCGGCCCGGTCATCGAGACGCCGCTGTCGGCCGCCCAGTCGATCCACGACATGCTCTGCCAGAGCTGGGGCGGCGTCGTCCGGGTCTTCCCGGCCGTCCCGGCCGCCTGGCAGGACGTCACGCTGCACGACTTCCGCACCCAGGGCGCGTTCCTCGTCTCCGCCGTACGGCGGGCCGGCGTGACCCGCTTCATCCGGGTCAGGAGCCTGGCCGGCGAGCCGTTGCGGCTCAGGCACGGCCTGACCGGCAAGATCACCGCGGTGCTGGACGACGGCGCCGCGGCCACGGTCAAGGACCTGGGCGGCGGCGTCGTGGAGATCACCCTGCCCAAGGGCCGGGAGGTCCTGGTCCACACCGGTGCGCGGCCGGACGTGGTCGTCGCGCCCGTGGCGACGGCCAAGCCCGCCGACCCGTGGGGCCTGCCGCCGATCCCCCCGCCGGGACCGACCACCCCGGTGAGCCTGTCGGCGTACTTCGACAACGACGCGGTGTCCTCCCACGAGGCCATGACCGACGGCGACGCCGACGGCTCCGGCTACACCTACCCGGCCGAGGAGCTGCCGCCCGCCGGCCCGCTCGTCCACGAGGGCCTGACCTTCACCTTCCCCGCGTACGGCGACGGCGCCAGGAACAACGTGACCGGGCAGGGCCAGACCATCGCCGTGCCGGCCGGTAGGTACACCAGGGCGCGGCTGCTGGGCGCGGCCACCTCCGGGGCGCTCACGGGCACGCTGACCGCCACCTACGCCGACGGCTCCACCGCCCAGGTGCCGTTCACGATGCCCGACTGGGGCGGCGCGGGGAGCTCGCCGACCACCGAGGTGCTGCGCTGCACCCACCGGCACGGCCGTACCGGCTCCAACACGCTCAAGGTCGGCCTGTTCGAGACGCGGGCGGAGCTGGACCCGGCCAAGGAGCTGCGCTCGCTCACGCTGCCGGCGCTCACCCGCCCGCAGCTCCACCTGTTCGCCCTCTCGCTGGAAGCGCCGGCCCGATGAGCGCGCGCGTTCCGGAGGCGCGCGACGTGCCGGCCGCCGGCCGGGCCGCCCCCTGGGGACCGCCCTGACCGACGCCGGCGGGGCCTACCGTTCGTCGCGCGAATGGGACCTTTCATCGCAAGCGCCGCACGGTTGGCCTCAATGCCGTGGCGGCTCGCCGAACGACCCCCTGTGAGGCCTCCACTACGGATAGGTTGCGCTCCTACGTTGGGCGTGATCCGCATCACAGTGGAGGTCTCGTGACGACTCAAGAACATGACGCATCCGTTTATGAGCAGGTCCAGGAGAGCACCGAGTTCCAGGACCTGAAGCGGCGCTTCCGCCGCTGGACGTTCCCGATGACGGTCGCGTTCCTGACGTGGTACCTGCTCTACGTCATCCTGTCCGGCTTCGCCCGTGACTTCATGGGCATCAAGCTGTTCGGCAACGTGAACGTCGCCCTGGTCTTCGGCCTGCTCCAGTTCGTGTCGACGTTCTGGATCGCCTGGGCGTACGCGCGGCACGCCGAGAAGAAGCTCGACCCCATCGCCGACAAGCTCCGCAACGAGGTCGAGGAGAAGGCCCTGTGAGTTCGACGACCCTCGCGACCACGCTCTTCCTCCTCTTCGTCGCGCTGACGCTGGGGATCACGTTCTGGGCGAGCCGCCAGACGAAGACGGCCGCCGACTACTACGCCGGCGGCCGGTCCTTCAGCGGCGCCCAGAACGGAATGGCCATCGGCGGCGACTACATGTCGGCCGCCTCGTTCCTCGGCATCGCCGGCATCATCGCCCTGTCCGGCTACGACGGGTTCCTGTACTCCATCGGCTTCCTCGTGGCCTGGCTGGTCGCGCTGCTGCTCGTCGCCGAGCTGATGCGCAACTCCGGCAAGTTCACCATGGCCGACGTGCTGGCCTTCCGCATGAGCCCCCGCCCGGTCCGCACCGCCGCGGGCGTCTCCACGATCACGGTCAGCATCTTCTACCTGCTGGCCCAGATGGTCGGCGCGGGCGCCCTCGTCGGCCTGCTGCTCGGCATCACCTCGCCGTCCGGCAAGGCGTGGACGATCGTCGGCGTCGGCGCCCTCATGATCGTGTACGTCGTCTTCGGCGGCATGAAGGGCACCACCTGGGTGCAGATCGTCAAGGCCGTCCTGCTCATGACCGGCGCCGCCCTGATCACGATCCTCGTCCTCGCCCACTACGGCTTCAACCTGTCGTCGCTGCTCGGCGACGCCGCCACGCAGAGCGGCAAGGGCGACAGCTTCCTCATCCCCGGCCTGAAGTACGGCACCGAGGCGCAGGGCCTGGCCGGCAAGATCGACCTGATCAGCCTCGGCCTCGCGCTCGTCCTCGGCACGGCCGGTCTGCCGCACATCCTCATCCGCTTCTACACCGTGCCGACCGCCAAGGACGCCCGCAAGTCCGTGCTGTGGGGCATCGGCATCATCGGCGTGTTCTACCTGCTCACGCTCGTCCTCGGCTTCGGCGCCGCCGCCCTGGTCGGAGGCAAGGCCATCGCGGCCGCCGACAAGGCGGGCAACACGGCAGCGCCGCTGCTCGCCAAGGCCATCGGTGAGACGTTCCTCGGCGACGTGGGCGGCACCATCCTGCTGGCGCTCATCGGCGCCGTCGCCTTCGCCACGATCCTCGCCGTCGTCGCGGGCCTCACGCTCGCCTCGTCCTCCAGCTTCGCCCACGACCTGTACGCGCACGTCTTCAAGCGCGGCAACGTCACCGACCGGGAGGAGGTGCTGGTGGCCCGCATCTCCGCGTTCGTCATCGGCGCCGTCTCGATCGGCCTCGGCATCCTGGCGCAGGGGCAGAACGTGGCGTTCCTGGTGGCGCTGGCCTTCGCGGTCGCCGCCTCCGGCAACCTGCCGGCCATCCTCTACAGCCTGTTCTGGAAGAGGTTCAACACGGCCGGCGCGGTCAGCGCCATCTACGGCGGCCTGGTGTCCGCGCTCATCCTGGTGATCTTCTCGCCGGTGGTGTCCGGGTCGCCGACCGCGCTGTTCAAGGACGCCGACTTCGCCTGGTTCCCGCTCAGCAACCCCGGCATCGTCTCCATCCCGCTCGGCTTCCTGTGCGGATGGCTGGGCACCGTGCTCAGCAAGGAGCGCAACGAGGGCAAGTACGCCGAGATCGAGGTCCGCTCGCTCACCGGCGTCGGCGCCGAGAAGGCCAGCCAGCACTGACGCGCCTCCCGGCACGGCAGGAGGGCCCGGCCACCCGGCCGGGCCCTCCTCGCGTGTACGGGCGATGTTACGTGCTGACGGGCTCGGCGCGCAGCCGGGCCGAGTGCTTCACCAGCGTGATGAGCACCTCCCGGCTGGAGTCGCGCTTGCGCGCGTCGCACATCACGATCGGGATCGCCGGGTCGAGCTGCAACGCCATCCGCACCTCGTCCAGCTCGAACGTCGGTGACCCGTCGAAGCAGTTGACCGCCACCACGAACGGCGTGCCCCGCCGCTCGAAGTAGTCGACCGAGGGGAAGCAGTCGGCCAGGCGCCGGGTGTCGGCCAGGATCACCGCGCCCAGCGACCCCTCGGCCAGCTCGTCCCAGACGAACCAGAACCGCTCCTGACCGGGCGTGCCGAACAGGTACAGGACGTAGTCGTTGGACAGCGTGATGCGGCCGAAGTCCATGGCCACGGTCGTGGTCCGCTTGGCCTCCACCGAGGAGATGTCGTCGACGCCGACGCCCCGGTCGGTGAGGACCTCCTCGGTCCGCAGCGGCCTGGTCTCCGAGACCGCGCCGACCATCGTCGTCTTGCCGGCGCCGAAGCCCCCGGCGATCAGAATCTTGATCGCCGTGGGCAGGCGCGGGCGCTCAGAGCGACCGAAGTCCATCGAGCACCGCCCTGTACATCCTCATGTCACGCATGTCCACCTCGGATTGCGGTTCCTGGGCCGAGACGAGCTCCCTGTCGAACAGGTCGCCGAGCAGCACGCGGATCGTTCCCGCGGGCAGGTTGAGGTGAGCGGCGATCTCCGCCACCGATTTGGGTTCGCGGCAGAGCTGGAGGATCCGGAGATGCTCCGGGTCGAGTCCCGCGTCCGGGCCCGGCGGCGGGCCCACCGCCAGCGCCATCGAGATGAGGTCGAACCGGCCGTGCGCGGGCCGGGTGCGCCCTCGCGTGACGACGTAGGGACGGATGATCTCCGGGTCGACCCAGTGCTCCTCTCCCGGGTCCCCGGTCGGCATCACCGCTCGCTCCCGGCGACGGCCTCGCCGGTGCGGGCCGCCGAGGTCAGGTACTGGCCGACCCGCGCCACCAGCATCGCCATCTCGTACGCCACGAGGCCGATGTCGGCGTTCTGCGCGCACAGGACCGCCAGGCAGGCCCGCTCGCCCGCGTTGGTCACGATGAGGAACTGCGACTTCCACTCGACCACCGTCTGCCTGATCGGGCCGCCCTCCACCCGCTCGGAGACGCCCTTGGCCAGGCTCTGCAGCCCGGACGCCACCGCGGACAGATGCTCGCCGTCGGTCCGCTCCAGCCCCGCCGAGGAGGCCATCAGCAGCCCGTCGGAGGAGAGCACGATGGCGTGCCGGGCCTCGGGGATGCGCCCGATCAGATCGTCGAGAAGCCAGTTGAGATCCGTGCCGGAACTCGGTGTCACGCGTCGCCTCCCGGTCGCCGCTCGCCCATGAGCCGGGCCGCGTCGGTCCTGCCCAGCCGGGTGCCCGACTGCAGCGATCCCATCATCGCCCGGATCTCCTCCGGGGAGCGCTCGTCATCGTCTTCCTCGGCCGCCGCCCCCACGGGCGGCGGCTCCTCCTTCAGAGCGGGCGCCAGGCTGGCCTGGGGCACCCGCAGCGGCAGACCGCCGGGCGTGAACGCCGCCGCGGGCCGCTCCGCCGCCGAGGGCTCCGGCGCCGTCCCCGCCGGCTCTCTCTGGGCCGGCTCTCTGCGGGCCGGCTCTCTGTGCGGCTGCTCCATCTCCGGCCTCCGATGGCTCGGAACCCTGCGTGGACGGCCGAGATCGGCCGGCTCTCTCGGCTCGGGGAGGTCCGTCAGCTCGTCCGGCTCCAGCGCCAGCGCCCTGCGGTTCGAGGCCACCTTCAGCGTGCGGACGTTCTCCCCGTTCACCGGCCTCGGCGCGGTCGCCAGGCCCGTCTGCCTGCGCGGCAGCGACGTCGGCAGGTCCTCGTGCGGCTTCGGCGCGTCGTCCATCTGGACGAGCTCCTGCGGCAGCAGGACCACGACCGTCGTCCCGCCGTACGGGGACGCCTTGAGCACCACCTGGATGCCGTGACGCTCCGCGAGGCGGCTGACCACGTACAGGCCGAGCCGGGCGGTGCCGGTGATGCGGAACTCGGGCGGCTCGGCGATGCGCTCGTTGGCGGCGGCCAGGTCCTCCGGCTTCATGCCCAGGCCGCGGTCCTCGACCTCGATCACGTAACCGTTGGCCACGAGCTGCCCGCTGACCTGCACCGTCGTGTACGGCGGCGAGAACGACACCGCGTTCTCGATCACCTCGGCGAGCAGGTGGATGACGTCGCCGACGGCCCGGCCGACGAGCACCACGTCGCCCATCGGGGTGATGGTGACGCGGGTGTAGTCCTCGACCTCGGCCAGCGCGCCGCGGACCACGTCCACCATCGGCACCGAGCGCCGCCACGTGCGGGCGGGGGAGGAGCCGGACAGGACGATGAGGTTCTCGGCGTTGCGCCGCATGCGGATCGCCAGGTGGTCCAGCCGGAAGAGCTCCTTCAGCTCCTCCGGGTCGGCCTCGCGGCGCTCCATCACGTCGAGGACGGTGAGCTGCCGGTGGACCAGGCCCTGCGTGCGGCGCGCCAGGCTGAGCAGGATGTCGCGGATGCTGCGGCGCAGCTCGGCCTGCTCGGCGGCGACCCGCAGCGCGGTCTGCTGCACCGAGTTGAACGCCTGGCCCACCTGCCCGACCTCGTCGTCGCCGAACCGCAGGGCCGGGGCCTCGACGTCCACGTTGACGCTCTCGCCGCGGCCGATCCGGTCCACGACGGCGGGCAGCCGCTCGTCGGCCAGCTCGTGCGCCGCGTCGCGCAGCTTCTGCAGCTGGGCGAGGAGCTGCCGGGTGGTGGAGATCGACAGGGCGATCGACGCGATGACCGCGATGAGGCCCAGGCCGCCGGCCAGCGCCAGCCGGATGATGACGCCGATGCTGACGGGCGTGGTGCGCTCCACCAGCCGGTCGCCGGCGCCGACGACGAACGCGTTGAACTCGGCCAGCCCGCGCTCCGTGGCCGAGGCCCACTGGTCGGCGCCGAACGGGATGCCCTCGCGGCCCCCGCCGTACTCGGCGACCAGGGTCTCCAGGTTGTGCAGGCGGACGATGCCGTTGCTGATCGTGAGGGCCTCGTACGCGGGCCGCTCGTTGGCGGGCAGGTCGATGGCGGCCTGCTCGGTCATGATGTGCCAGGCGCCGACCGTCTCGGTGAACTTGGTCTTCTCCTCGACGGTCAGCCGGCCCTCGGCGATCGCGCCGGCCAGCAGCGCGTCCTCGCGGGAGAGCATCTCGCGGGCCTTGCTGAGGGTTCCCAGCGTGCGGATGTCCTTGGCGATCGTCTGGTCGTCCACGGTGCCGATGAGGCTGTGCATGCTGTAGAAGGAGTCGATGATCTCGTCGTACGTGGTGGCGGCCTGGGAGCGGGTGAGCTGACCGGCGTCCACGGTCTGGCGGATGGTGTCGAGACCCTCCAGGCGCTTGAACGTCTGGCTCAACCGGGTGCTGCCCTCGTCGTCCAGGGCCCAGTCGACGATCCACTCCTGGGCGGCGGCCGTGAAGGTGGTCCGCGCGCGGTCGGCCGCCTCGCGCTGGGCCTTGAGGTCCTGGCGGGTGCGCGGGGAGGGGTCGCCCAGCCGGATCATCGTCATCCGGCGCTCGCGCTGCAGCTCCACCAGCAGCGGCTGGCTCGGGTCGATGACGCTGGTGTCGATCTGCGACACCCAGAGCAGGTTGACCCCGTCACGCAGCGTGACCCAGGCCGCGAAGACCCACAGCGCCGTCAGGGAAAGGAGCAACGCCGTGACCTTGGTCCGCAGACGTGAATTGCGGGGGCGCATAGTACCTACCCTGCGAAGTCCATGTGAATGGCTGACGACCAGGACATGCCGTGGCATACCAGCGCTGACATCCTCGGGACCTTAGCAAGGGCCTGATCATGGCTCAAGTTACCAAGGTGATTTGAGCCAACATATCCGTTCTTGTCGCGACTTTTAGTCAATTATCCGTGCGAGGGCCGCGTTTCGCGGCCTCACCGGCACGGACCCGGGGCGTCCGCCGGGCTGCGCTCACGCGCCCCCGCCCATCGGCCACGTCCAGTCGTGCGCCGGCCCTCCGCCGATGGCGGGCAGCGGGACGGCCGCCGGCCAGGCGCCGTTCCGGGACTCCTCGTCCCGCCCGCCCGGGAGCAGCCGCAGCAGCGGCGCCTCCCTGGGCCGTACGACGGCTCCCGGAACGGGCGTGAAGCGCTGCGGGTTGGCCAGCTCCGGCTGGTACCTGCCGACCAGGGCGGCCACCACGAGCGCCGCCTGCAGGTGGAACAGGTCCTGCCCCGGGCACCCGTGCGACCCCGCGCCGAACGGGACGTAGGCGTAGGGGTGCCGCCGCTCGTGGCGCTCGGGCGCCCAGCGCTCCGGGTCGAACTCCGCCGGCCGCTTCCAGAACGCCTCCAGCCGGTGCGTCGTGTACGGGCTGACCAGCACCTGCGAGCCCTCCGCGATCGGGACGCCGCCGATCTCCGTGTCCCTCACCGCCTGCCGCGGGATGATCCACGCCGGCGGATGGACGCGCAGCAGCTCCTGGAGCACCATCCGGAGGTACGTCAGCTCCTGCACGTGGCCGGGCCGTACCGGGCCGTCGCCCACGACCCACTCGATCTCGTCACGCAGCCGCGCGTTCACCTCGGGATGGTCGTGCAGCAACGTCCACAGCCAGGTCAGCGCGGTCGCCGTGGTCTCGGCGGCGGCTCCGTAGACGCCGACCAGGTCGTCGCGCACCCGCCCGGGGAGGTCCGCGCCGCCCGCGCCGTCCTCGCTGATCCTGGCCCTGATGAGGCTCGCGACCGCCGCGTCCGGCCGTCCGGGGGCGTCGCCGCCCCGGTGCTCCGCCGCGCGGACCTCCTCGATCAGCGGGCGCACGACGTCGTCGATCCTGCGCGCGGCGTCCAGGAACGTGCTGTCGCCGGGCGCCCGCATCGCGTACGGCACGAACGGGAACGGCAGGCGGACCCCGGCGGTCGTGGCGCAGACGGCGAGATCCGCCAGCAGCCGCTCGCCCGCCTCCCGCTCGCCCGCCCGCGGCGGGACGTGTCCGCCGAACAGCACCCTGACGAGGACCTGGTCGGTGATCGTGGCCATCAGGTGAGCGGCGTCGACCAGCCGGCCGCCGCGCGCGTCCTCGTCCAGCGCGGTGACGCGCCCGGCGACGACGCCGGCGATGTCCTCGGCCGGCGACGCGACCCCGGAGGCGGTGAGCAGCGGCTGGAGGATCTCCCGGCCGGACGCCCAGCCGTCGCCGTCGCCGAGGACGCCCCGCCCGGCGCCGCCGGGCAGCGGGCGCCAGAACACGCCCTCGCGCGCGAAGCCGGCCGCCCGCGTCTCCAGCACCTGCCGGACGTGGTCAGGATGGGACACCAGGTACGGCCGGAACGGGCCGATGTCGAGCCGGACGACCCCGCCCTCGGCTTCCACGCCCATGCGGGTCAGCTCGGTGACGGGGTCCCTGAGAAGCCGCGGGACCACACGGTAGAACGGAAGGACTCGTGGCTTGGACACGGTGGGGTCCGTGGCAAGCGGCATGAGGGCGTTCCCTACGTCGGTCCTGATCTGCGGCTGCGTGCTCGAGCATCCTGCGCTGAGAAGCGCTGTCTCTGACTTCGGCAACGGGCGCGTCAAGTATCACATGATCATTGTTTTTGATCAAGATGAGATAACGACGGCGCCGCCGCCCGCCGGTTCGCGCATGGGCGCTCGGCGCGGCCGGGGTCGCCGGCTCAGGGACGGGAGGCCTCGTCCAGCACGCGCAGCTCGTCGGCGTCCAGCTTGAGCGCGGCGGCCTCCAGCAGCGGCCGGAGCTGCGCCACGTTGCGGGCGCTGGCGATCGGCGCCGCGACCGTGGGCTGCGCGGCGAGCCAGGCCAGCGCCACCGACGCGGGCTCGACGCCGCGCGCCGAGGCCACCCGGACGAGCGCCTCGACGGTGCGCGGCCCCCGCTCCGTGCTCAGGTACTCGCCGGCCCCCTTCGCCCTGGGGCTGTCGACGGTGACCCCGGGGCGGTACTTGCCGGTCAGGAAGCCGCGCGCCAGCGACGACCACGGCGTGCTGGACAGCCCCTCCCGGGCCACCACGTCACGCAGCTCGCCCTCGTAGTCGCGCTCCACCAGGTTGTACTGCTGCTGGAGCGCCACGTAACGGGTCAGGCCCTCGTCGTCGGACACCTTCAGCGCCGCGGCCAGCCGGTCGGCCTGGTAGTTGGAGGCGCCGACGTGCCGGACCTTGCCCTCGCGGACCAGCGCGTCGAACGCGCCGAGCGTCTCGGCGAGCGGCGTGTCCCTGTCGTCCACGTGCGCCCAGTAGAGGTCGATGTAGTCGGTGCGCAGCCGGCGCAGCGACCCCTCGACCGCGGTGCGGATGGTGTCCGGGGCCAGACCCTTGACGCCCTCCAGCATGCCGACCTTGGTCGCCAGCACGACGGACTCGCGGTTGCCGCGGGCCTCCAGCCACTCGCCGATCATGATCTCGGAGGTCGGCTCGCCGGTGGCCCAGTACGGGTAGACGTCGGCGGTGTCGATGAAGTTGCCGCCGCCCTCCACATAGGCGTCGAGGACCGCGAACGCGTCCTCCTTGCCGGCGGTCCAGCCGAAGACGTTGGTGCCCAGGGATATCGGGAAAACGGACAGATCCGTGTCGCCTATCACTCGCATCGCCCCAGTATCCCGTCCGCCTCCACGGCGGCCGGTGGCAGCCCCCCGCCGCCCCCGCCCCGGGTCAGTGGTGGTTTCTGGAGAGGTCGAGGCCGGAGGGGGTGAGGAGCCAGGCGGCCGCCGCCGCGACGATCATCAGCAGCGCCCCGGCCCCGCAGGTCACCGCCAGCGAAGCGGTGAACGCCGCCTTGGCCTGCGCCGCCAGCTCCGCACCCGCCGCGCCGAGCTCCCGCGCCACGTCCAGCGCCCCACCCAGCGACTCCCGCACGACCTCACCCGCCGTCTCGCCGGGCATCCCCTCCGGTACCGGGCCCGCGCTCTCGCCCGGTACCGGGTCCGCGCTCTCGCCCACGACCTCGCTGCCGGTGTCGCCCGGGACCTCGCCCGTGGTCCCGCCCATGGCCTCGGCCGGCAGCTCGGCACGGTACACCGCCGCCGCGACGCTACCCAGGACGGCCACCCCGAGCACCCCGCCCACCTCGTAGGACGTCTCCTCGATGGCCGCCGCGCTGCCCGACTTCTCCGCCGGCGCGCCGGCCATGACGACCGCCGAGGAGATCGCCAGCGCTCCTTGGCCGAAGCCGATCAGCAGCAGCGCCGCCGCGACCGCCGGATAGCCCAGCGGCTGCGGCGCCACGGACACCACCAGGAATCCCGCCCCCGACACGGCCAGCCCGCCCGCCAGCACCGCCCGCGCCCCCGCCACGACCGCCAGCCGGGGGGCCAGAGGCGCGGCGACCAGGGCCGCCAGGGCGGCGGGCAGCAGCCGCACCCCCGACTCCAGCGGCGAGTACCCCTGCACGAGCTGTAACCACTGCGCCAGGAGCAGCAGCGTCCCCGCCATCGCGATCGACGTGGCGAGCGCCGCCGCCACGCCCGCCGAGAACGCCCTGCCCCGGAACAGCCGGATCTCCAGCAGCGGCTCCGGCCGGCGCAGGCAGCGCGCGACGAACCAGCCCAGAGCCACCACCGCGAACCCCGCCGCCGTCAGCGTCGCACCGCCAAGCCCGCCAAGCCCGCCGAGCTCGCCAAGCCCGCCGAGCTCGCCAAGCCCGCCGACCCCGCCCACTCCGCCGGCCCCGCCGGGGCCGCCGCCGTCCGCGCCGGCGTGCCTGACGGCCTGCTTGACGGCGTAGACGAGCGCCACCATGCCGGTGGTCGACAGGACCGCGCCGAGCAGGTCCCAGCGGCCCGGCGCGGGGTTGCGCGACTCGGGCAGCACGAACCACCCGGCGACGACCGCCACGACCATGACCGGCACGTTCACCAGGAACGCCGACCGCCAGCTCAACTGCTCCAGCAGCAGCCCGCCGAGCACCGGGCCCAGCGCGCCGCCCACGGCCGCCATGGCCGTCCAGACGCCGAGCGCGGTGGCGCGCTCGCGCGGGTCGGGGAACAGGTGGCGGATCATGGACAGGGTGGACGGCATGACCATCGCGCCGCCCACGCCCAGCAGCGCCCGAACCGCGATCACCGCCTCCGGGCCGTCAGCGGTGAGCACGGCGGCGGACGCCGCCCCGAAGACGGCGAACCCGCTCAGCAGCAGCCGCTTGCGTCCCCACCGGTCGCCCAGGGCCCCCAGCGTGACCAGCAGACCCGCCAGCACGAGCGCGTAGACGTCCACGATCCACAGCACCTGGATCGCGTCCGGCCGCAGATCCTCGGTCATGGCGGGAAGGGCCACGTTGAGGACGGTCATGTCCATGACGACGACGAGCACGCTGACGGACAGCACCACCAGCCCGGCCCACCGCCGCCGCCCCGAGCCCGGGTGGGCGTCGGACGTCATCGCCCCGCCCGCCGCACGCGCCCGCCGTCACCGTTCCCGAAGGCGGGCCCGCCGTCCGGGTCCCCGCACGTGTCCACGTCCGGGTCCCCGGGGGCGTGCCCGGCGGTGGGGGCGTCGGTGGGAGGGGGATCTTCGGTGGGGCGGGCGGCGGTGCCGTCGAGGAACGTGCCGAGGAGCAGGCGTGGCACCTCACGGCGCGCGATGTCGCCGCGCCTCAGGCTCTCCCGCGCGGCCACCAGCAGGCCGAACACCGCGCTGCTCAGCCAGCGCGCCGGCAGGTCCGCGCGCAGCAGCCCCGCCCGCTGGGCGGCGGTGTAGAGCGCGACCTCGCGCTCTTCCAGCTCCTCGAAACGGCGCAGCAGCTCGGGATGGGTGACCAGGGCGTGGTCGGCGAGGCCGAACCCGTACTCGTCGGCGATGCCGACCAGGGCGGTGAGCAGGGCGTGGAGGGCGCGTTCCAGTCGTGCCGGTTCGCCGGAGGCCACCGCCTCGGTGACGCCGGCGGCCGTCTGGGCGTCGGCCCAGCGCTCCCGCGCCCGGTGGCCGAGCGAGACCATCAGGTCCTCGCGGCTGCTGAAGTGCCTGTGCAGCGTGGCCCGGCTCACCCCGGCGGCCTCGGCGATCTGCGCCATGGAGGCGGCCGGGTCCGCGTTCAGGTGCCGGATGGCCGCGCTCATGATCTGGTCCCGGCTCATGGATCCTCACAACGGATGAGACATCATTGTCGCAAACGATACATGCTTGTCTTACGACAAGGGTCTCCCTCCGGCGGGATGGCGGGGCGAGCGGGCGGGGGCTTAAGGTGCGGCTGTGGTGAGCGGTGACGCGCGCAAGCGCATCCTGGACGCGGCGGAGGAGCTGTTCGCCGGCGGCGGCTACGAGGCCACCCCGACCTCCGTCATCGCCCGGCTGGCCCAGGTGCCGAAGGGACTGGTCTTCCATTACTTCCCGCGCAAGATCGACGTGCTGGTCGCGCTGGTGGACGAGCGGACGATCGTCGAGGAGGGGCGCGACGTCGACGCGGTCCCCGGCGACCCGGCCGGCACGCTGTCCCGGCTGGCGCGCGGGCTGCCGCTGCTGGCCTCACCGGCGATGCGGCGCATCCTGTTCCGCGAGGCCGACACCCACGGCTCCGTACGGGAGCGGCTCGGCCGCCTGAACGGGGAGCTGATCCGGCGCGCCAGGTTCGCGCTGGAGCTGGCGCTGCCGGGCGCGCGCGGCGACGCGGCGCGGCTGGAGGTGGCGGCGGCCACGTTCGCCGCCGTCCTGCTCTACCAGGAGACGCTCTGCCAGCTCACCGGCCACCAGCTCGACCCGGACGCCGTGGCCGAGCTGATCGCCCATTCGCTGGCCTGACCCGGCCCTGGCCCGGCCCCGGCCTGGCCCGGTGCGGGGGCGGGGTGCCGGGTCGCGGTGCGGTGCCGGGCCGTGGGGTCACTCGGCGTCGAGCGCCAGCAGCTCGTCGAGCGCCGCGCGCAGGTGGTCGAGCATGCCCCATACGTCGTCCGCGCGCTCCGGGCAGGCGACGACGCCGAAGTCCAGCATGCCGTCGTACGAGAAGCACGTGATGTTGAGGCCGCCGCTCACGTCGGACACCACCGACAGCGGGTAGTACGACAGCACCCGCCCCCCGCACAGGTACAGCGGGAACTGCGGGCCGGGCACGTTGCTGATGATGATGTTGATGGGCGGGAACGCCACCGACGCCAGCCGGAAGAGCGCCGGCGTCGCCAGGCTCGTGAGCGGGGCGGGCAGCAGCGAGCACAGGTCCGCCGGCCAGGAGGCCGGCGCCTCGGCGAACCGGCGCTTGGCCGCCCGCATCGCGGCCCCCGTCTCGCGCAGCCGGTCGCGGGCGCCGGCGACGTGCGTGGGGAGGGGGGCGACCATCGCCGAGATCTGGTTGCCGACGAGCTGCCGGGCGCCCCCCGTACGGACCGCGACGGGGACGGCGGCGACCAGCGGCTCCGCGGGCAGCGCGTCCCGCTCCACCAGCCACGCGCGCAGCGCCGAGGCGCACAGGGTCATGACGACGTCGTTGACGCTGATGCCGTTGGCCTTGGCGACGCTCTTGACGTCCTTGAGCGGGACCGAGCCGAACGACACGCGCCGCTCGGCGCCGACCGGGCCGTTGAACGGGGTGCGCGGGGCCACCAGACGGGGGACCTCCGGCCGGTGGTGCCGGTCCCGTGCCACGAGCCTGGCCGCCCTGGCGATCAGCCCGGCGCCCGGGACACTGGAGACCAGGGGGATCGCGTCGAGGTCGCCGGCCGCGCGGACGGCGGCCCGCACGGCGCGAACGGGTTGCGTGGCGGAGCGCACGGCGGCGGCGGCGAGCATCCGCGCCAGGCCGGGCTCCTCCCCGCCTTCCTGACCGGCGTTCGACGCTGTGGGGAGGGGGCCCGGGGCCGGGGCGGGCGTCTCGCCGGGCGGAGCGAGGCAGGTCTCCTCGGAGCCGGTCACGGGGACGACGGTGGGGACGGCCCGCAGCGTCGCACCCGACGACGCCGCCCGCGACGCGCCGCCGCTCGCCCGCGCCCCGGTCGTGGCGGACCGTGCCGTACCCCCGGACGAGGCCGTCCGCGACGCGCCGGAAGGCGGGGCGGCGGGGCGGCGGCCGCCTGGGGCGAGGTCGAGGAGGGCGGCGAGCGTCTCCGCGCCCGAGACGCCGTCGATGGCCGCGTGGTGCACCTTCGTGTACACCGCGACCAGCCCACCCGCCAGCCTGTGGATGAGGTGCATCTCCCACAGCGGGTGGGCCCGGTCGAGCCGCCGGGCGTGGATGCGCGCCACCTCGTCGGCGAGCTGCCGCTGGTCGCCCGGATCCGGCAGCGCGGTCTCGAACAGGTGGTTGCCGAGGTCGAACCCGGGATCCGCCGCCCAGTACGGATGGTCGAGGCCGAACGGCACCGGCGCGATCCGGAGGCTGAGGGCGGGGGACAGGTGGACGCGTTCGAGGAGCAGCTCGGCCAGGGCGTCGCGGTTGACCGCGCCGTCCGCCGGATCGAGGATGGCCAGCCCCGCCACGTGCGCGGCGGTGGTCGCGGACTCGACGTTGAGGAACTGGGCGTCGAGTGCGGTCAACTGGCGCATCGTGGCTCCTTATGGTCTCGTGTGGTCAGCGTCACACGGACCGATTTCGGATGGGTTTCCGCGCGAGTCTTTCAGATGAATTCACCGTACCCGGGCAGACCATTCGGGAATGCGCAGCTCAGCATGGATCGGTGACATTTTCCTATCTGCTGACAACATGAATCGGGTGTTGCACGACGGCGTCGAAGTGATAGCCGAAGGGGTGACGCGGAGTGACCAGCGGCTGTGTCGCGCCGGTCTCGTCGGTGGCGCGCGCCATGAGGACGTGCCGCCCGGGGGTACGGGGCGCCCACTGGACGTGCCACGGCAGCCAGGCGCTGACCAGGCGGCGGCCGTGATGCTGGGCCGGGCACCAGCTGCCGCCCCCGTCGAGGCTCACCTCCACGCGGGTGATCCGGCCGCGCCCCGACCATGACCGCCCGTGCAGGGTGTGCGGGACGCCGAGGGGGAGCACGGCGTCCCAGGGGAGTTCGAAAGCGCTCTTGACCGGCTGCGTGGTGATATCGCGGTAGAACAGGGTGTTCCAGGGGGTGAAGATCTCCTCGGTGGCGACCTCCAGATCGCCGAGCCATTTGATGGACGCAATTCCCGCCCATCCCGGGACCACCAGCCGCGCCGGAAATCCGTGATCGGGCGGAAGCGGTTCGCCGTTCATTTCGTAGGCGACTATCACGTCGTCCATGGCCTTGCCGGCGGGCAGCGGCCTGCGTACCCGGCCGTGGTCCTCGAACGGCGCGTCCAGCCCCCGCGCCACCACGTCCACGGCCTCGGGCCGCAGGCCGGCCTCCCGCAGGAGGTACGACAGGGGCACGCCGCGCCAGCGCGCCACCCCGATCGCGCCGAGCCCCCACTGCGCCCCGGGGGCCGGCTCGCGCTGCTGGGTGTCGTAGAGGCTGCGGCCGTTCCCGGCGCACTCGATCGCGGTGTCGATGGTCCGCGAGGGCATGGCGAGCAGTTGCGGATAGGTGTACGAGCCGGGACATCGCACGCCGGGGCCGTGCAGGCGCAGCCGCCACGTGGAGGCGTCGATCAGCGGGGTGACGGTGTGGTTGCGCACGAAGAACCGGTCGGTCGGCGTGTGGTAGCCCGCGCCGGCCATGGCTTCCCAGCGCATCTCCGCGTTGCCGTCGTGCAGCCGGAACAGGTGGTCCGGCAAGGGCTTGACGATCGTTGTCACGGCCTGCTTCACGGGGCCACCACCTCCGTTAATCTTTATTTCCTACTGGAAAACCATGTAATCATATCGACCGGTTCTGATCCACTGGCCGCCCCGTAACGGCTCGGTCGTGGCGAGGGCCGTCAGCGGGCCCTCTCCGGCGGGTCCTCCGTCTGGGATATACCCGTCATGGCGAGGGACAGCAGGCGCCGCGCCAGCTCCGGCCGCCCCGGCGACTGCTCGCCCGCCCACGCCATGCCGGCCGCGATCGCCAGCAGCTCCTCCGTGGTGACGTCGTGCCGTACGCCGCCCCGCGTCTGGGCGCGTTCCAGCAGCTGGGAGCCGGCCGCCCGCATCGCCGCGCACGAGGCGTGCAGCTCCGACTCCTCGTCGCGCAACGCCGCCATGACCGACTCCGGCAGGCCCCGGTACGTCGCCGATCCGGCCGCCACCTCCGCGAGCCAGGTGGCGAGGGCGTCGCGCGGCGACGGCTCGGCGAGCAGGTCGGCGGCCCGCCGGGCCAGACCGTCGAAGCGGTCGCGCATGAGCGCCTGGAGCAGCGCCTCGCGCGTCGGGAAGTGCCGGTAGAGGGTGCCGATCCCCACGCCGGCGCGCCGGGCGATGTCGCGCAGCGACGCCTCCGTGCCGTGCTCGGCGAAGGCCGCGCGGGCGGCGGTCAGGAGCTGGTCGTGGTTGTGGCGGGCGTCCGCGCGAAGCGCCTCGGGCACGGCGGGGGTCTCCTTCGGTGTTGACAACCGGAGCAGTGCTCCGTATGTTCCGGAGCATCGCTCCGCATAATCTACCAAGGAGACACCATGACCGGACGGACCGTGCTCGTCACCGGCGCGACGGGCCAGCAGGGCGGCGCCACCGCACGTGCCCTGCTGGCGAAGGGCTGGCACGTCAGAGCCCTGGTACGCGACCCGGGCGCCCCGGCGGCCCGGCTGCTGGCGAAGGCCGGCGCCGAGCTCGTGCCCGGCGACATGGGCGACCGCGAGTCGCTGGCGGAGGCGGTGCGCGGCGCCTACGGGGTGTTCAGCGTGCAACCGGCCGCCGGCCCGCCGCACGGCGTCGCCGAGGAGGTACGGCTCGGCGTCAACGTGGCCGACGCCGCGCACGAGGCCGGTGTGCGGCACCTCGTCTACACCTCCGTCGGCAGCGCCGACCGGGACACCGGCATCGCCACCTGGAACACCAAGTGGGAGATCGAGCAGCACATCAGGGCGCTCGGCCTGCCGGCCACGATCCTGCGCCCCGTCATGTTCATGGAGAACCACACCCGGCCGGGCTTCGGCGTGACCGGTGAGACCGCGCTCATGCGGATCATCCCGCCCAAGGCGAGGGTCCAGCTCATCGCCGTCGCCGACATCGGCGCGTTCGCCGCGCTGGCCTTCACCGACCCGGACCGCTACCTGGGTGAGGCGCTGGAGCTGGCCGGCGACGAGCTGACCCGCGACGACCTGGCGGCCGCCATCACCCGCGCCACCGGCCATCCCGTCAACACCGACCCCATCCCCGAGGAACGGCGCGCGGCACTCGGGCTCGGGGCGTCCCACCTGGAGACGGAGTCGTTCGGGGCCTGGGCCGCGGACATCCCGGCGCTGCGGGCCCTGCACCCGGGGCTGATGAGCTTCGAGACGTGGCTGGACCGCGAGGGCAAGGCGCTGTTCGCCGCCCTGCTCGCCGGCTCCTGACCCTCGTACGGCCGGACCGGGCTTCCCGCCGGGAGCAGGCGGGACGGCGGTGGCCGAGGGCGGCGGCGGGCGCCGGGCCGGGCCCCTCGCGTGGGCTACGACGGATGGCCGAGGGCGCGGCGGGCGGCGCGGGTCAGGGCGGGCAGGGTCGGGCCGGTGAGGACGGCGGCGATGTGGGCGTCCGGACGGATCAGCCACGCCTCGCCCGGCCTCGCCCCCAGCGCCTCACGCACGTCGCCGCCCGGGTCGATCTCGTCCAGGGCCAGCACCGTGACCGGCGCCCGGACCGCGCGGACCACCGCCGTGCCGAGCGCCTCACGGTCGAGCCCCTCGGCGAGCAGCACGAGCAACCCGTCACGGCACACCTGCCGCAACCTGGTCACCTCCGGCCGTCCCCGGACGGACACGGGCGCGTCGGGCACGATCCCGCCGGGGACCGGCGAGGCGGACTCGCCCCTCGCCGGCCGTCCGGTGAACGTCCGCCCGGGAGCGGGCGTCGTCAGCGGCGAGTCGAGATACCAGAACGGCTCCGCGAACCGTCCCGAGTCCACCGCCGAGACCCTCTCCGGGGAGCGGGCCGAGGCGGCACGATCGAGGATCTCGCGGCGGCGTGCCCACCCGGCCTCGGTGCGCGGCGCGAGGAAGCGCATCGTCGCCGCCGTCACCTCCAGGTTCTCCAGCGCCGCCGCACGCCGCTCCGTCTCGTACGTCCCCAGCAGCTCCTCCGGCGCCCACCCGTGCCGTACGAAGGCGATCTTCCACGCGGCGTTCTCCGCGTCCGGCACCCCGGAGTTCAGCCCGCGTGCGCCGAACGGCGCCACCAGGTGAGCGCAGTCGCCCGCCAGCAGCACCCGCCCCGCCCGCATCCGGTCCGCCACCCGCGAGTGGAACCGGTACACGGTCCGCCACACCAGCTCGTACGGCCGCTCGCCCACGACCTGCCTGATCCGCCGGTCCAGCCCGCCCGACGCCTCCTCGGCCGCGAGATCGAAGTCCGGCGGCACCTGCCAGTCGATGCGGTACGTCGATCCCGGGCACGGATGGACGAGGACCTGGCGGCCGGGGTTCCAGGCGGGGTCGAAGTGGAAGCGGCGCTCCCGCTCCCAGCCGGGCAGCTCGGCGCGGACGTCGCAGATGAGGAACCGCTCGTCGAACGTCTCCCCGTCGAACGACACCCCCAGCGCGGCCCGTACGAGCCCGCCGTGGGCTCCGGCGCAGGCGACCGCGTGCGAGCCCCGCACCTCGGCGCCGTTCGCGCACCGCGCGGTCACCCCGTCCGCGTCGGGCGGGAAGGCGACCACCTCGTGCCCCCATCGCACGTCGATCAGCGGCGTGGCGGCGATCCGCTCGTCCAGCAGCTCCTCGGTGCGGGCCTGTGAGATGTTCACGAACGGCGGCAGCGGCGAGCGGCCCGGGTCGAAACTCCAGGCGAACAGCTCCCGGCCCTGGTAGTAGGTGCGCGCGGTGGTCCAGGTCAGCCCCTCGGCGGTGATGGCGCCGCAGTCGGCCGCCTCCCACACGTCGAGCACGTCCCGCTGCTGGCAGATCGACCTCGACCCGGCCGGATCGCGGCCGGGACGCCGGTCCAGGACGACGACGGGCAGCCCCCAGCGGGCCAGCAGCAGCGCCGCCGTCTGCCCCACCGGCCCTGCCCCGATCACGACCACGGGAAGCGGCCCGGCCGGCGGCGGGGGGCCGGGGAACGGGTCCGGCGGCATCGTCGCTCAGCCCTGGAGGAGGGCCCAGACCTCGCGGTCGCGGGCCGCCGTCCAGACGCGCGGGCGCTCGACGCCGGACAGCTCGTCCCACAGCCGCGACACGTCGAACGGCAGGCAGTGCTCGAAGATCGGCCACCCGCCGAACCGGGGCGCGAGCCGCTCGCGCACCGCCTCGAACGCCTGCCTGAGCGTCCCGCCCGCGTCGCGCACGGCGCCCACCTCGCGGATCATGACCTCCAGGAACATCCGGGTCTGCGCGATGGCCGCGTCCACCGCCTCCCGGCCCCAGGCCACCGCGCCGCGCCCGCCGACCAGCGTCTCGGCGCCCAGCCCGGCGATCCGGTCGAGCGTGCCGGTGGCCCAGTCGCGGTGGAAGGCGTCGCCGGTGTAGAGGGCGGCCTGGGCCTCCACCAGGTCGCCGGCGAACAGGATGCGCCGCTCGGGCAGCCAGGCCACCAGGTCGCCCTCGGTGTGGCCGCGCCCGCAGTGCCACAGCACCAGGTCGCCCCGCCCGCCGCCGAGGTCGATCGTGAGCCGGTCGGAGAAGGTCAGCGTCGGCCACGTCAGCCCGGGGATGCTGTCAGGCTCCTTGAACAGGCGCGGCATCCGCCCGAGCTCTGACTCCCAGTCCTCCTTGCCGCGCTCGGCGACCAGCTCCCGCGTCTTGTCGTGCGCCACGACGACGTCGGCGCCGAACGCGCTCGCGCCCAGCACCCGCACGGCGTGGTAGTGCGACAGCACGAGGTAGCGCACCGGCTTGTCGGTGTGCTCGCGCAGCCGGGTCAGCCACTCACGCGCCGCCACGGGTGTCGCCAGCGCCTCGAAGCAGACGAGGAAGTCCTCGCCCTCGATCGCGCCGGCGTTGGGGTCGCCCTCGGCGGTGAACGCGTACACGCCGTCCGCGAGCACGTCCAGGGTCTGCCGCTGGTCGGCCAGGTCGGCCGACGAGGCGAACGCCTTCGCCGTCATGAGCCCCCCACACGCCGCGAGGACAGGGTCGTTCCCACCTTACGCCGGGAGCCCCGGGAAACCCGGGAAGGCGTCAGGGCCGCAGGAAGGCCCGGAGCCGCTCCAGCGGCCAGGTGTTGATGACGTCGTCGGTGGTGAGCCAGGCCCGCTGCGCGATGCCGACGCCGAACCGCTGGTGGGCCAGGTGCGGGATGGCGTGGGAGTCGCTGTCGATGGAGAACTTCACCCCGTGGTGCTTGGCCAGCCGCACCAGGTCGGACGGAAGGTCGGAGCGGTCGGGGTAGGAGTCGATCTCCATGGCCGTGCCCGTGCGGGCGGCGGCGCGGAAGATCGCGTCCCAGTCGGCGTCGACCGGGTCACGCTTGCCGATCTTGCGGGTGGTGGGGTGGCCGATGATGTCGACGTACGGGTTCTCGCAGGCGGCGATGAAGCGGCGGGTCATCTCGTCGCGCGGCATGCCGAAGTGGGAGTGCACGGAGGCCACGCACACGTCGAACTCCCGCAGCACCTCGGCGGGCCAGTCGACCGAGCCGTCGGGCGCGATGTTGAGCTCGCTGCCGTGCAGCAGCCGCATGCCCGGGTGCCGCTCCTGCAGCTTGGCCAGCCGCTCGCGCTGCTCCAGCGCCTTGTCGAGCGTCATGCGCTGCATGGCCAGGTCGGGCGCGTGGTCGGTGACCGCGTAGTAGGAGTAGCCGCGCGCCTCGGCGGCGGCCACCATGTCCTCCAGCGAGGCGATGCCGTCGGTCAGGTCGGTGTGGGTGTGCAGGTCGCCGCGCAGGTCCGCCAGCCGCACCAGCTCGGGCAGCTCGCCGCGCAGCGCCGCCCGCACCTCGCCGCCGTCCTCGCGCATGGGCGGCGGGACGTACTGCATGCCGAGCGCGGCGTAGATGTCCTCCTCGGACTCGGCGGCGATCACCCGCTCGCCCTCGAACAGGCCGTACTCCGACAGCTTCCAGCCCTTCTTGACCGCCATCTCGCGGATCGCGACGTTGTGCTCCTTGGAGCCGGTGAAGTACTGCAGGGCGGCGCCCCACGAGGCCGCGGGCACCACCCGCAGGTCGACCTGCACGCCGGAGGTGGTGCGGATCGACGTCTTCTTGTCGCCGGCCGCGATCACCTCCGCGACGTACGGCTGCGCCCGGAACTCCTCCATGATCGATTCGGGTGCCACGGCGAGGATGTCGATGTCGCCGATCGTGTCCTTCATGCGGCGCAGCGATCCGGCGTAGGCGACGCGCTCGGCCGTCAGGGAGGCCATCACCTGCTCGGCCAGCGACATGGCGACGCCGATGTGGACCCGGCGGCCCGCCTGCTCGATCTGCTCGACGCCCTTGGCGAGGTTGGCCAGGGTCTTGGCGCCGAGGCCCTTGACGCCGTCGAGCCGGCCCGCCGCGATCGCCTCGCCCAGCGCGGCGGGGGAGTCGATGCCGTAGTCCTCGAACAGCATGATCGCGGTCTTCGGTCCCAGCGACGGCACCCGCGTCAGCCGCCGGACCCCTTCGGGCACCCGCCCGCGCAGGTCGTCGAGCTGCCGGAAGCTCCCGCGCAGCAGGAACTCCTCCATCTTCTTCGCGATCGCCTCGCCGACGCCCGGGACGCCGCGCACGTCGGTCGCCGAGATGTCCTCGGGGAAGCCGGCGATGGCCTTGGCGGCCTTCTGGTAGCTGCGCACCCGGAAGGCGTCACCGCCGGTCAGCGCGAACAGCTCGGCGTACTCCTGCAGCGCCGCCGCCGCTTCCTCGTTAGCACGTGCCATGGCCAAAGCTTAGAAGCCGCCACCGACACTTCCGGCCCCGCCCGGCCGCTCCCGGCGGACGCCGCCAGGAGCGGGTGACGACCGTCAGAAGCGGACCACGCGCGGCCGGTACGGCTCGGTGAGGAAGGTGAGCTCCTCCTCCGTCAGCCGGACGTCCACCGCGGCGACCGCGTCGTCCACGTGCCGCTCCTTGGTGGCGCCCACGATCGGGGCCGTCACCGCCGGCTGCTGGAGCACCCAGGCGAGCGCGACCTGCGCGGGAGGCAGGTCCCGCTCCTTGGCGATCCGCGCCACCCGGTCGATGACGATCTGGTCGTCGTCCGGCTCGTACAGGGAGCCGATGCGCGGGTCGGAGCCGGCCCGCGCGGTGGCGGCGTCCTGGCCGGCACGGGCGAGCACGCCGCGCGCCAGCGGGCTCCACGGGATGACGCCCACGCCCTGGTCGGCGCAGAGCGGCAGCATCTCGCGCTCCTCCTCGCGGTAGAGGAGGTTGTAGTGCGGCTGCATCGACACGAACCGGGTCCACCCGTTGACCTCGGCGACGTGCTGCGCCTTGGCGAACTGCCACGCCCACATCGTGGAGGCGCCGATGTAGCGGGCCTTGCCGGCCTTGACCACGTCGTGCAGCGCCTCCATCGTCTCCTCGATGGGCGTCTCGTCGTCCCAGCGGTGGATCTGGTAGAGGTCCACGTGATCGGTGCCGAGCCGCCGCAGGGAGTCGTCGATCGAGGCGTGGATGTGCTTGCGCGACAGGCCGCGGTCGTTGCGCCCCTCGCCCATGGGGAAGTAGACCTTGGTCGCCAGCACGTAGTCCTCCCGCCGGGGGAAGATCTTGCGCAGCAGGTTGCCGGTGACGACCTCGCTCTCGCCGGCGCTGTAGACGTCCGCCGTGTCGAAGAACGTCACACCGGCGTCGGCCGCGCGGCGCACCAGCGGCTCCGCCTGCTCCTCGGTGAGGGTCCACTCCATCTTGGCGGGGTCGCCGTAGCTCATCATGCCCAGGCAGATACGGGAGACTTTCAGGCCAGTGGTGCCGAGTCGCGTGTATTCCATGGGGTCAACCCTATGACTGGCATGTTTGCCCCGGCTTACGGCCTGAAGGTGTCCGAACCAGGCCATCCGCTTTACAGGCGTCGGCCGATCGGGTCGATTAGAGGGAGGCGTGGACCGGGCGGCAGGCGGGGGGCGGGTGTACTGCACGGGGAACGGGTTCGCGGCCCGCTTGCGCTCGGTGGTCGTCACCCCCATGTCCCCGTTGTGGCTCGGCCGGGTCGCCGTGACGGCCGGACTGGCGGCTCTGACGGTCCCCGTCCAGGCCGCTCTGACGGTCCCCGCCGGGTCCGCTCTGACGGTCCCTGTCGGGGCGGTGGTGCTGATGGCGCTGCTGGCCGTGCACGCGCGGTTCGTCCTGGGGGTGCTGGCGCGCCGGGAGGGCGGCTGGTGGCTGGTCGGGGCGCAGGCGTGGCTGACGTACCTGCCGATGCCGTGGTTCGGGGCGGCGTGGACGCCGGTGTGCGGGCTGCTGTCGGGCGCGCTGCTCGTGACCGCGTACCGCGTCCGGTCGGCGGTGCTGGTGGCCCTCGCCGCGGCCTGCGGCCCGGTGCTGCTGTGGGCGCCGCCGGGCGCGCTGGCCCACACGGGCTGGGCGGTGGGCGCGCCGGTGCTGGGGCTGGCGGAGTACGCCGTGGTGACGCTCGCGGGGCGGGCGCACTGGCTGGCGGCCGCCCGTAACGACGTCATCGGCCGGGCCGTCGCCCTGGAGCGCCGGCGCTTCACCCGCGACCTGCACGACCTGGTGGGGCACCGGCTGACCGCCCTGGTGCTGAAGGCGCAGCTCGTCGAGCGGCTGGTCCGCGAGGGCGACCCCAAGGCGGAGTTCGAGGTGGGGGAGACCCTGGTGCTGCTGCGCGCCCTCGCCTCCGACGTGCGCTCCGTCGCCCACGGCGGGAGCCACGCGTCGCTGGAGAGCGAGGTGGCGTCGGCGCGCGCCCTGCTGGAGTCGGTGGGGGTGCGCTGCGACGTACGGGTGTCGTGCCGTGACTTCCCGGGGGAGGTGGCCGAGGCGCTGGTCCACGTCCTGCGTGAGGGCGTGACCAACATCCTGCGGCACGCCGCCGCGCGGAGGTGCGTGATCCGGCTGGACGAGCAGGACCGGCTGATAACCCTGTCGATCAGGAACGACGGCGCCCGCCCGGTGCGGCGTCACGGGAGCGGGCACCACCTCGGGCCGCACGGGGGCGGTCCTCACGGTGAAGGTCCTCACACCGGCGGGTCTCACAGCGGCGGGTCTCACAGCGGCGGGTCTCACACCGGCGGGTCTCACAGCGGCGGGTCTCACACCGGCGGGTCTCACAGCGGCGGGTCTCACGGCGGCGGGCACGGGCTCGGGAACATGACGGAGCGGCTCGCGGGGCTCGGCGGCTGGCTGGAGACGGACGCTCGCGGGGGCGAATTCGCCTTCTCGGCCTTCATTCCCCGGGCCAATGGTGACCGTATAACCGGCCAATGATGAAAAACGCACAAATGCAATTATATTTGTACCAATTTAGCGGTGCCGTGTGTTACTAGCCGCAAACCCACCCGGAACGTCAGTCTTACTCCAGACCGCACCGGGAGGGAGCGCCGGATGGACCAGTACGAGCTGTACTGCCTGGCGGACAGCCGTTTCTACGACACCCTCGGCCACACCGACGCCGAGGAGGCCGGCTTCTCCCTGCTGCGCAGGCCGCTCCCCGAGGGCTGGGTCCACATGGTCACCGGAACCTGGTGCTACTACGCCGCCACCGGTCAGCCTCCACTGCCCCGGCAGGGCTGGAAGATCCACGTCTCCGCCCGCCTCGACGACGCCGAGCGCGCCATCGCCGCCGTATGGGATTACTGCGTTCCCCGCGGAATGGCGTTCAAATTCCTGCGCGGCCCGGCCGTGCACGTGATGGTCAATTCCAAGGCCGCCTCCCGCGCCTCCAGCGGGAAACTCGTGACCATCTACCCGCGTGACGAGGCGCAACTCGAACTCGCCCTCAAGGAGCTGCACGAACTGCTGCGCGGCGTCCGGGGTCCGTACGTCCTCAGCGACCTCAGGTACGGCGAGGGCCCGCTCTACGTGCGCTACGGCGGGTTCGCCGAGCGGCACTGCCTGTCCGGCGGCGGCGAGCGGGTGCCGGCGGTCGAGGACGGCGACGGCCGGCTCGTGCCGGACGTGCGCGGGGCCACGTTCACCGTGCCGCTGTGGACGACCCTGCCCGCCTTCCTGGAGCCCCACCTGGCCGCCCGCAACGCGGTCACCACGACCGGCCTGCCGTACGAGATCGAGCAGGTCCTGCACTTCTCCAACGGCGGCGGCGTCTACCTGGCCCGCCACCGCCCCACCGGCGAGCGGCTGGTGCTGAAGGAGGCGCGCCCGCACGCCGGCCTCGACGCCGCCGGGCGCGACGCCGTCACCCGGCTCGCGCACGAGCGCGACATGCTCGAACGCCTGTCGGGCCTCGACGCGGCGCCCGCGCTGCGCGACCACTTCACGCTCGGCGAGCACCACTTCATCGCGATGGAGTTCGTCGACGGCACGCCGCTCCAGCGCCGCCTCGTCCACCGCTACCCGCTCACCCGCGCCACCTGCCGGGCCGAGGACGTCGCCGAGTACACCCGCTGGGCGCTCGCCACGCTGGACCGGGTCGAGGCCGCCATCGAGGCGCTGCACGCCCGCGGCGTCGTCTTCGGAGACCTGCACCCGGACAACGTGCTGCTCACGGAGGACGGGCGCGTGGTGCTGATCGACTACGAGGTCGCCACGCTCGCCGACGACGGCGCGCGGGCCGCGCTGGCCCACCCCGCGTTCGCCGCGCCGCCGGACCGGCAGGGCGTGGACGTCGACAGGTACGCGATGGCGTGCCTCAGGTTCGCCCTGTTCGCCCCGCAGTGCACCATCATGCTGCCGCTGCACCGGCCGAAGATCCTCCAGGTCGCGGAGATGGTCGCGGAGAGCTTCCCGGGGACGGCGGACATGGTCGGCGCCGCCGCGGCCACCATCCTCGGCGACACCCCGCCCGTCTCCCGCGACGCCGCGCCCGCCGCTCCTGGGCCGGACCGCACGCCCATGCCGGGACGCGCGCCCTGGCCCGAGCTGCGCGACGCGATGTGCCGGGCCATCACCGCCTCCGCCACCCCGGAGAGGGACGACCGGCTGTTCCCCGGCGACGTGGCCCAGTTCCGCCCCGGCGGCGGCCTCAACCTCGCCCACGGCGCCGCAGGCGTCCTGTACGCGCTCGCGGCGACCGGCGCCGGCCGGTACCCCGCCTACGAGGAGTGGCTGCGCGAGCGCGCGCTGCGGCCCGCCCAGGGTTCGGGGCTCGGCCTGTACGACGGCCTGCACGGCGTCGCGTACGCCCTCGACCGGCTCGGCCGCCGCCAGGACGCCCTCGACCTGGCCGGCGTCTGCTTACGCGAGAAGTGGGACGACCTCGAATCCGCCCTCTCCTCCGGCCTTTCCGGTATCGGGCTGAACCTCCTCCACCTCGGACGCCGCCATGACGAGCCCGAACTGACCCGGGCCGCCCTGCGCGCCGTCGACATCTGCGCCGACCGGCTCGGCGGCCCGGGCGACGTCCCCGAGACCAGCGGCGGCGACCACCCGAGAGCCGGCCTCATGCACGGCTCCAGCGGCCCCGCCCTGCTGTTCCTGCACGCCTACGAGCACACCGGCGACACGGCGCTGCTCGACCTGGCCGACACCGCGCTCCGGCAGGACCTCCGCCGCTGCGCCACCTCCCAGGACGGCTCGCTCCAGGTGAACCAGGGCTGGCGGCTCCTGCCGTACCTCGACGAGGGGTCGGCCGGCATCGCCCTCGTACTCGCCCGCCACCTCGGCCACCGTGACGACCCCGGCCTCGCCGACGCGCTGTCCCGCCTGCGGGCCGCCGGCCGCGCCGGCTACTACGTCCAGCCGGGGCTGTTCACCGGCCGGGCCGGGATCATCGCCGCGCTCCCGGACCGCGACCCGTTCGCCGGCCGGCTGGTCGAGGGGCTGCGGTGGCACGCGCTGCCGTTCGCCGGCGGCCTCGCCTTCCCCGGCGACCGGCTGCTGCGGCTCTCGATGGACTTCGCGACGGGCACCGCCGGTGTCCTGTTCGCGCTCGGTTCGGTGCTGGGCGAGCAGCCCGTGCACCTGCCCTTCCTGGAGCCGGCCCCGCAGGGGCGGCCCCGTCACCCCGACCCCTGGAAGGAGGTGTAAACCATGGTTCTCCTCGACCTGCAGGGCCTCGAGTCCCCGGCGAGCAGCGACGTCGCCAGCGGCGGCTCCACGCTCACCGTGCTGGGCTGCCACTCCCACGCGCCCAGCAACCTGAGTGTCGCGGTCTGCCACTGACCGGCGGCAATCCGAGATCCCCGCGCCGCCGTCTCGTCGGCGTGGGGATTCACCTGTGCATGACCTGTGAGACCGCATGACTTGTGAGACCGCATGACCTGTGAGAAGCGGAGGTAGGGGTGCGGGCCGGAGACCGGCTGGTGATGGACGCGGTACGGCGCGGCGGGCCCTGGCCCGTGGTGCTGGCCGTCACGGCCGTCGCCGGAGCGGCCGGGGAGCTGGCCCTGCCGTACGCGGCGGGCAGGACCGTCGACGCCTTCACCGCCTCCCTCACCGGCGGCGGCCGGCAGCCGTTCACCTCGGGCGCCGGCGGCTGGCTCGCCGCCTGCGCCGCGCTCGCCGCCTGCGCCGCGCTCGTCGCCTGCGTCATGCTCTGCGAGAGCATCGGCGTGTGGGCGCGCGGTGCGAGCGGCGCCCGCGCCGCGGCCGGGCTCCGCCTCCAGATCCTGCGCCACGTGCTGGGCGCCGGGCCCGTCGCGACCCGCCGCTTCCCGGAGGGGGAGCTGGTCACCCGCGCCGGACTCAACGCCGAGGAGGCGGGCCGCGCCCCCGAGACGATCACCGGCGCGCTCGCGCTGCTCGTGCCGACGGCGGGCGCCCTCGTGGCGCTCACGCTCATCCATCCCGTCCTGACCGCCGCCCTGGCCGCCGGGATCGTCCTCGTCCTGCTGGTGTTACGCGCGTTCCTCCGTACGACCACGGCTCTCGCGGGCGGCTACCAGGAGGCGCAGGGCGAGATCGCCGCCCGGCTCGTCGGCGCGCTGGACGGCGCCCGCACCATCGCGGCGGCCGGCACCGCCGACCGTGAGGCCGCCCGTGTCCTCGCCCCGCTGGAGGCGCTGCGCCGGCACGGCCTGGCCCTGTGGCGCGCCAACGCCTCGGCCGGGGTGCGCGCCGGACTCGTCGTGCCGCTGGCGGAGGTGGCGGTGCTGGCGGCGGGCGGCCTGCTGCTCGCATCGGGAGAGCTGACCGTGGGCGAGCTGTACGCGGCGGCGAGGTACGCGGTGCTGGGCTCGGCGCTGAGCACGGGGCTGGGGCTGATCGGCGCCCTGGCCAGGGCTCGATCGGCGGGCGCCCGCCTGGCCGCCCTGCTCACCGTCCCCCGCCCCGCCCACGGCACCCGCGCGCTGCCCGCCACCGGCCATGGACCCCGCACCGGCGCTCGCCTGCTTCCCGCCGACGGCCTCGGGCCCCGCACCGGCGCTCGCCTGCTTCCCGCCGACGGCCTCGGACCCCGCACCCGAGCTCGCCCGCTTCCCGCCGACGGCGTCGGCGCCCCGGAGGGCACGCTGGAGTTCCGTGGCGTGGCCGCGGACGGGCTGACCGTGGGCGACCTCGTCGTGCCCGGCGGCTCCGTGACGGCCGTCGTGGGCCGCTCGGGATCGGGCAAGTCGCTCCTCGCCGCCCTCGCGGCCCGCCTGACCGACCCGGAACGCGGGACGATCCTGCTGGACGGCGTGCCGCTGCCCGAGCTGACCCGCGACGAGCTGCGGCGCGCGATCGGCTGCGCCTTCGACCGCCCCGTCCTGGTCGGCGACACGATGGGGGACGCGATCGCCCTCGGCCTCCCCGCCGCCTCCCCGGAACGCCCCGCGTCGGGCGCCGTCGTCGCGGCGGCCGTGGCGGCCAGGGCCGACGGCTTCGTCAGGCGGCTGCCCCAGGGGTACGCCACCCCGCTCCCCGAGGCGCCCCTGTCCGGCGGCGAGCGGCAGCGGATCGGCCTGGCCCGCGCCTTCGCCCAGGCCGGGCGCGTGCTCGTCCTGGACGACGCCACCAGCAGCCTCGACACCGTCACCGAGCGGCAGGTCGGCCGGGCCCTCACCGGCGACCCCGCCGGCCGTACCCGGCTCGTCGCCGCCCACCGGCTCGCCACCGCCGCCGGCGCCGACCAGGTCGTCTGGCTGGAGGGCGGCGCCGTGCGCGCCGTGGGAACCCACGCCGGTCTCTGGCAGGACCCCGCCTACCGCGCCGTCTTCCAGGAGGCCGCCCCATGACACCGCGCACGGCCGGCCGCGAGGGGACGGCGGGGTGGCTGCTCCGGCGGGCGCTGCGGCGGGAGCCGTACCAGCTGGCGCGCATCGGCGGCTGGTCGGTGCTGGAGGCCGCGCCCGCGTTCCTCATCGGGCACGCCATCGCCCGCGCCATCGAGGACGGCTTCGCGGCGGGCCGCCCCGGCACCGGTTTCCTGTGGCTCGCCGCGCTCGGGGTGGCGTGGCTGGTCGCCGCCGTGGCCGCGCGCCAGATCGTGCTTGCCGTCGCCGCCGTCGCCGAGCCGTTCCGCGACGACCTGCTGGCCCGCGTCGTCCACGGCGCGGTACGGCGGGCCGCCGCCACCGCGGGGGCGCGGCGGGACAGCGCCGCGGTCACCCGGGCCGGACTCCAGGTGGAGCTGGCCAGGGACGCGTTCGCCGCGGTGGTGACGACCGTGCGGGGGTTCGCGTTCACCGTGCTCAGCGTCGTGCTCGGGTTGCTCACGCTGGCGCCGGGCGCGGCGGCGCTGGTGCTGCCGCCGTTCGGGGCGGGGCTGGGGCTGTTCCTGGTGTCGTTGCCGGCGCTGGCCCGCAGGCAGCGGGCGTTCCTGGTCGCCGACGAGCGGCTGGCCGAGGCGATGACGGCGACGATGGGCGGGCTGCGCGACATCACCGCCTGCGGAGCGGAGGAGCGGGAGGGCGACCGGCTGGCGGTGCGCGTCGCGGAGCAGGCCGGCGCCGCCCGCGCCCTGGCCCGCGTCACCGCCGTCCGCACGGCCGCGCTGGCGGTCGGCGGCTGGCTGCCCGTCCTGCTGGTCCTCGCCGGCACGCCGTGGCTGCTGCGCGACGGGGCCGGCGCGGGCGTCGTCGTGGGGGCGCTGGCGTACGTGACCCAGTCGCTCGCGCCCGCCCTCGGCGGGCTCGTGCAGGGCCTCGGCGTGAGCGGCGTGCGGCTGGCGGCGACGCTGGAGCGCATCGCCGGCGCCGCCCCGGCCGAGCGGCCCGCCGCCCCGCTCCTGCGGCCCGCGAGTGCCGAGGTCCGGCTGCGCGGCGTCACCTTCGCGTACGGCCCGCACTCGGCGCCCGTCGTGGCCGGCCTCGACCTGCGCGTGCCGGAGGGGGAGCACCTGGCGGTCGTCGGGCCCAGTGGGGCGGGCAAGTCCACGCTGGCGGCCCTGATCAGCGGCCTGCTGCGGCCGGACGAGGGGGAGGCGCTGGTCGGCGGGGTGCCGGCCGTGTCCCTGGACCCGTCCGCCCGGGTCCTGATCCCCCAGGAGGCGTACGTCTTCCGCGGCACCCTGCGCGAGAACCTCACGTACCTCCGTCCCGGCGCCGCAGCGGACGGGCTGGACGAGGCCGTGGCGGCGCTCGGGGCGGAGGACCTCGTCCGGGCGGCCGGCGGGTACGACGCCCCGCTCGACCCCGCCGCCCTGTCCGCCGGCGGGCGCCAGCTCGTCGCCCTGGTACGCGCCTACCTGTCGCCCGCCCGCCTCGTCGTCCTGGACGAGGCCACGGCGCACCTGGACCCCGCCGCCGAGGCGCGGGTGGAGCGGGCGTTCGCCCGGCGCGGCGGCACGCTCGTCGTCGTCGCGCACCGCATCACCTCCGCGCGGCGCGCCCGCCGCGTCCTGCTCATGGACGGGCCGGACGTGCGCTCCGGCTCCCACGACGAGCTCGTCCGCACCGCCCCCCTGTACGCCGACCTGGTCGGCCACTGGCAACCGGAGCCCGTGTCATGAAATACCCGCAAGCACGGCGTCTGTCCCTCGTCGACCACCTCCACGGCCACCCCGTCCCCGACCCGTACCGCTGGCTGGAGGACCCCGCCGCCCCCGAGACCCGCGCGTGGCAGCAGGCCCAGGACCGGCTGTGGCGCGAGCACGCCGCCACGCTGCCGCTGCGCGACCGGTTCGAGGCGCGCCTGGTGGAGCTGAGCGCCGTCGGCATGGTGACGCCGCCGCTGTGGCGCGGCGAGCGCCGCTTCCACCTGTCGCAGTCCGCCGGCCAGGAGCACCCGGTGCTGCACCTCGACGACAGGCCGGTGCTCGACCCCGCCCGCCTGGACCCGTCCGGGCTCACCACGCTCGACGGCTGGCAGCCGGACCACGACGGCCGCCTGGTGGCGTACCAGCTCTCGCGGCGCGGCGACGAGCGCGCGGAGCTGTACGTCCTCGACCTGGCCACCGGCGAGCCGGTGGACGGGCCGATCGGCGGCTGCCGCTACTCGCCCGTCGCCTGGCTCCCCGGCGGCGCCGGCTTCTACTACGTCCGCTTCCGGCAGGGCGTCTACCTGCACCGCCTCGGCGACCCGGCCGACGTGGAGGTGTTCAGCCGCGGCCCCGTCGCGTACGGCCTGCAGGCCAGCGGCGACGGCCGGTGGCTGACGATCACCGCGGGCACCCGGGCCGGCAACGGCGCCTGGCTGGCCGACCTGTCCGCCGGCGACCCGGCGCGGCTCGGCCCGCGCGCCGTCCACGAGGAAGGCCGCGAACGGGACGCCCGTACGGAGGCGGCCGTCGGCCCCGACGGCCGCCTGTACGTCCTCACCGACCAGGACGCCCCGCGCCGCAGGCTGTGCGTCGCCGGCACGGAGGAGCCGTCCGCCTGGAAGGAGCTCGTCCCGGAGGACGGCGGGGCGGTCCTCGGCGCGTTCACCGTCCTGGACGGCGGCCGGCTGCTCGTCGCGCGCACCCGCCACGCCGTCGGCGAGATCGGCGTCCACGACGCCGCCACGGGGGAGTGGCTGGCGGAGGTGCCCCTGCCCGGCAGCGGCACGGTCACGGCGTTGACGTCCCGGCCGGACGGCGGGCACGAGGCGTGGTTCGGCTACACCGACGCCGTCACGCCCGGCGAGGTCTGGCGTTACGACGCCCGCGACGGCGTGGTGACCCGCTGGGCGACCGCGCCGGGGCACGTGCCGTTCACGGAGGTGGAGAGCCACCACGTCGAGTACGCATCCGCCGACGGCACGCGCGTGCGCATGGTCGTCTCCGCCCTGCCCGGACGTGCCGGGCCACGGCCGGCGATCCTGACGGGGTACGGGGGGTTCGGCGTGCCGCTGACGCCGGCGTACGCCGCCGACTCGCGCGCCTGGGTGGAGGCGGGCGGGGTCCTCGCCGTCGCGCACCTGCGCGGCGGCGGCGAGGAGGGGGAGTCCTGGCACCGCGACGGGATGCTCGACCGCAAACCGAACGTCTTCGCCGACTTCGAGGCCGCCGCCGGCAAGCTCGTCGCCGACGGCTGGACGGAGCCGGGCCGCCTGGCGGCCTGGGGCGAGTCGAACGGCGGCCTGCTCGTCGGCGCGGTCCTGACGCGCCGCCCCGATCTGTTCGCCGCCGTGGTGTGCTCGGCGGGCCTGCTCGACATGGTCCGCTACGAACGCTCCGGCCTCGGGCCCTCCTGGGCGCCGGAGTACGGCTCGGCCGCCGACCCGGAGCAGCTCGCCTGGCTGCTCGGCTACTCGCCCTACCACCACGTACGCGAAGGGACGGCGTACCCCGCGACGCTGTTCACCGTCTCGGGCGGCGACTCGCGGGTGGACCCGATGCACGCCCGCAAGATGTGCGCCGCGCTGCAGAGGGCGACCTCGGCGGAGGGGCCGGTGCTGCTGCGCCACGAGCCGGACGTCGGCCACGGCGCCCGCGCGGTGAGCCGCTCCATCACCCTGGCCGCGGACGTCCTCGCCTTCGCCGCCGCCCACACCGGCCTGACGGGACCCTGATCCCCGGCCGCCCGGGGATCGGACCGCCGGGAGGCGAGAGCCGCTCGCGGCTGCGTCGAGCTGGACGCGCTAGAAGCGGTTGAGCCGCCAGATCCTGGGCGCGATCGCCGAGTTCACCTGGAACAGGACGATCAGCACGATGCTCACGTACGTATTGATCACCGAGAGCACCGCGGCCACCGCGTACAGCCCCTGGTAGATGACGATCCGGCGCCGGTGCGCCAGCCGCATGTCGTGGTCGACGTCCGCCTTCAGCAGGCCGGCCCGGTGCCCGTACGTGACGCTGGCCAGCAGCATCGCACCGAGCAGCAGCAGGTTCACCCAGTAGACGGCCACGGCGAGCCGGAAGCCGATGTACTCGCCGAGCACCGCCGTGGAGAACGGCATGAGCGAGACCGAGGCCAGGAACGCCAGGTGGATCCACGTCAGATGGCGGTTGGCCCGCTCGAACTGGTTGAGCTGCGTCTGCTGCCCCACCCAGAAGATGCCGAGCGTCAGGAAGCTCATGAAGTAGGTGAGCAGCTTCGGCGCGAGCAGCACCAGCGCGTGCCACAGCCCCTGCTCGGAGTCGAGGGCGCCGCTCTCCCAGAGGGGGCGCTGGTGGTGCACGGCCTCCAGCACCGGCGCGTGCAGCTCCAGGACCAGCAGGGTCATGGCGATGGCGAACACGCCGTCGCTCAGTGCGGCGAGCCTGCCGATGTTGCTGCCGGAGAAGCGGGAGTAGAGAGCGGGCATCAGGTGGGCTGGCCGGTCGGGCGTACGACGACCGTGTTCACGTCCACGCCCGCGGGCTGGGCCAGCGCCCAGGCGATGGCGTCGGCGATGTTCTGCGCGCTGAGCAGCGGCCCGGCGGGGCGGCCGTCCGGCCAGAACGCGGTGTCCACGCGGCCGGGCGCGATCAGCGTCACGCCGACGCCGTCGCCGGTCACGAGCATGCGGGTGTTCTCGGCGAGCGCGGTCACCGCCCACTTCGTCACCGAGTACATGTTGCCCGGCGAGTGGATGAACCCGGCCACGCTGCCGACCAGCACGATCCGGCCACGGGTCTCGCGCAGCGCGGGCAACGCGGCCTTCACCAGCAGGGCGGGGCCGAGCACGTTGGTGAGGACCATGTCGCGCAGCCGGTCCGGTTCGGTCTCGGTGAGCGGGCCGTGGGTGGAGAATCCGGCGTTGGCGACGACGTGGTCGAGTCTGCCGTACTCCTTGACGGTCGCCGCCACGGCGTCCTGTACGGCGTCGTAGTCGGTGGCGTCGCCGGGCAGGCGTAACACGCCGGGCACCTGGGCGAGCTTCGTCTCGTCCCGGCCGGTGACGGCGACCGCCTGCCCGTCGGCGACCAGCCGCTTCGCCAGCGCGAGCCCGATGCCACTGGCTCCGCCTGTGATCAACGTTGTCTTCACGGGGTCACACAGTACGGGTGCGGCCCATCAGCGACCAATAAATTCGTCTATGGCTGGTCATACGGAAGCTGATCAGTGACCGGGCGCTCAGCCGATGGGGGTCGCCTTCTCGGCCGTCCTGCGGAACTTGGCGCCGTTCCACGTGTAGGTCTGGCTGACGATCAGATCGGGGCAGCAGTTGGGGGCCCGGCCGCTGACCACCTTGCCGCGCAGCTGCACCCGCCCGTCGCGGATCGTGACCTTCAGGGACTTGAAGGAGCGGTTCGCGCCGAGCCTCGCGAGGAGGTGGGGGGCCGCCGGGCGCTTGGAGGCCCCGTCGTAGACGAAGGCGAACAGGGGGTTGCTCGACGTCGGGCTCGGGCACGACGACACGACGACGGTCTCGCGCTTCCCGTCGCGCGTGAGGTCGCCGACGGCCGCGACGCGGGCGCGTATGACGTACCAGGTGGCGTTCGGCTCCGGCTGGAGGCAGTGCAGCGCCGGCTCCACCACGGCAGCCCAGTCCACCCCGTCGGCGGCCTGGCCGCCGTTCCGCCCGGTGGCCGCCTGGGCGGCGCCCGCGTCCAGGATCGTCACCAGTGAGGCGGCGAGGGCGGCGGTGCCCATCCAGACGCGGAATCGGCGGGGCCTCGGGCTGCTCGTGTGCTCGGTACGTGCGTTCATGAGCGATTGGACGCGCCGTGGCCCGGATATGTTGCGAGATCGCGGGGCGGCTTCAGGTGCCGGGCAGGCGTAACAGGTCAAGGAGGCGGCGCATGTGGTCCGGCGTGTTGACCAGGCGGGCGCGGCCGTCGCGGCACAGGCCGGTCAGCAGGCGTGTCCCGCCGACGTCGGCGAAGCCGAGTTTCTCGACGTCGATGAGCAGCACGTCGGCGTCGCGGCCGGCGCGGCGGGCGCGCCGCAGCGTTTCGATCACGACAGAGGTGTTGACCGCGTCGAGTTCACCGATCAGGCGGACGACGGCGGGGCCCGGGTGGGAGCTGCGGACGACGCGGAGCTGACCGTCGAGGTACAGCACGGCATCGACGCCGGCGGCGGGGGAGGCCGTGCCGACGGAGGTGGATTCGTGGCCGGTCACGGCGCGCGCCTGCATGATGGGCGTCGTCACGCGCGGTGATGGACGGTGCGCCGCTGTCGCGCACGATGCCGGCCGGGGCTCTGGTACCGATGACGGATGGTGAGCATGTGACCCCCTTGACGCGGCATTGCCGTACATAGTGGATATAAGACGCTATAGGAGAATCTACTTACCCGAAAGATGATTCGTCTATCATGGGGCGGTGCTTCTGTGTCAAACCCGCGAACACCGGGCCCGGAGCCGGGCCCGAGAGATGCGAAGTGCCTCGTGAGCAGTTCCGATGAGCGTTCGTCGTGGACCTTCCTGACCCATCACGCCCGGGTCCTGCTGGAGATCGCCCGCGATCCGCGGGTACGACTGCGCGACATCGCCGCCAGCATCGGCATCACCGAACGCGCCGTCCAGGGGATCGTCTCCGACCTGCACCAGGCCGGCTATGTGACCCGCGACAGGATAGGCCGCCGCAACCACTACGCGATCGACCCCCAGCGGCACTTCCGGTATCCGACCGAGGCCGACCTGCCCATCGGCCTGCTGATCGACATGTTCACCCGGCACGACCTGCCGCGCGCCGAGGCCGGCCTTGAGCAGCCGCCGCCGGCGTTCGGGGAGCCGCGGACGGCCGCCGGCGCGCCGGATGCTCCCGCCGCCGACCACGGCACGCTGTCCATGGCCTGAGGCCGCCGTCCGGCCGGCGGTCAGATCCAGCCGGACTCGCGGGCGATGCGGATGGCGTCGATGCGGCTGCGGGCGCCCAGCTTGGCGGTGGTGCGGTGCAGGTAGTTGCGGACCGTTCCCTCCGAGAGGAACAGCGACGCGGCGATCTCCGACACCGGCGCACCCTCGGCCGCCGCGCCGATGACGTCGAGCTCCCGGGGCGTCAGCGGCGCGTCGGGAGGGGACATGGCGGCGATGGCGATCTCCGAGTCGATGACCCGCTCGCCGGCGGCGACCCGGCGGATGGCGTCGGCGAGCTGGTGGGGCGGCGCGTCCTTGGCCATGAAACCGCGCACGTGCACGTCCAGCGCCCGCCGCAGCAGGCCGGGCGTGCCGACGCCGGTGAGGATGAGGACGCCGCAGTGCGGCAGCTCCTCGTGCAGCTCCCCGGCCGCCTCCAGGCCGTCCTTGCCGGGCAGCGAGACGTCGATGACGGCCACGTCGGCCTCGGAGGCACGGGCGGCTTTGACGATCCGGTCTCCCCGGTCCACCTCGGCGACGATCTCGATGTCCTCCTCGTAGGCCAGCAAGGCCACGATCGCGCCACGTACCAGATGCATGTCCTCAGCCAGCAACGTTCGGATCACTGTTGTCCTCGCGGTCGGCCAGCAAGACCTTTCCGGTTCTGAAGGCAGCCGTGACTGCTCCCGGGGGGAGGGGCCAGAGCGCCGTCACCGGGAGTCTCTGCCCAGTTACGGCGGAAGCATGCTAGAGGGCCGCAAATTACGGGAATCTGGCTTCCGAGGTGGGCGGGGAGAGGGCCCCCGCCGAGAGGGGCTCCTCCCCGGGGCGTCCGTGAGCGATGCTGGCGGTCATGGAACCTCGCGTGCACCCCCTCCCGCCCGAGCAGTGGGACGACTTCCAGCGGGACCACCCCCAGAACGTCTTCACCACGCTCGGCCGCCACCCCGAGCTCTACCGGGCATGGCTCCGGTTCGGCAGCGCCCTGCTGTACGGCACGCTGCCCGCCCGCGACCGCGAGCTGGCCATCTTGCGCACCGCCCACCACCACGGCAGCGCCTACGAGTGGGCCCACCACGCGCGCATCGGCCGCGAAGCCGGTCTGACGGCCGAGGAGATCGACGCCGTACGGCGGGACGGCCCGGCCGAGCCCGCGGACTGGGCGCCCACGGACCTGCTGGTGCTGCGGGCGGCGGACGAGCTCCACGCGGACGGCGACCTCAGTGACGCCACGTGGGCCGCCCTGTGCGAGCGTTACGACGAGGCCCGGCGGATCGAGCTGGTGATGCTCGTCACCCACTACGGCATGCTGGCCGTCGTGCTCAGGACGCTGCGGGTTCCCCTGGAGGACGGCTGACCTCCCGGCCGGTCGTCAGCTCCCCGGGACGATCATCGTCACGCCCGGCACCGACCCGATCGAGGCCAGCGCCTTGCCCGCGTCGGCGAGCCCGATGGTGCGGGTGACGAGCTGATCCGGGTGCAGGAGCCCGGCCCTGATCATCTCCAGCATGGGCGGGTAGGCGTGCGCCGCCATGCCGTGGCTGCCCAGCAGTCGCAGCTCCTGTCCGACGACCCGGCTCATCGGCACCGGCGTCGTCTCGTCCGGCAGCAGGCCCACCTGCACGTGCCGGCCGCGGCGGCGCAGGCTCTCGATCGAGGCGGCGCAGGTGCGCGGGCTGCCCAGCGCGTCGATCGACACGTGCGCGCCGCCTCGCGTCAGCTCCCGCACCTGGGCGCCCGCGTCGCCGGCCGACCCGTCGACGAAGTGGGTCGCGCCCGCCCGCTCGGCCAGGTGCAGGGCGTCGGAGCTGATGTCGACGGCCACCACCCGCGCCCCTGCCGCCGAGGCGATCATGACCGCGGACAGTCCCACGCCGCCGCAGCCGTGGACGGCCACCCACTCGCCCGGCCGCACCTCGCCCACCTGCGCGACGGCCCGGAACGCGGTGGCGAAGCGGCAGCCGAGCCCGGCGGCCGTCGGGTAGGCCATCTCCTCGGGCAGCGCGATGAGGTTGACGTCGGCGTGGTCGATGGCGACGTACTCGGCGAACGACCCCCAGTGGGTGAAGCCCGGCTGCGTCTGCCGCTCGCACACCTGCTGCTCGCCGGCCGCGCAGGCGGCGCAGGTGCCGCAGGCGCACACGAACGGGACGGTGACCCGCGCCCCCGGCAGCCACCCGCGCACGTCGGAGCCGACCGCCTCGACCACGCCCGCCAGCTCGTGGCCGGGCACGTGCGGCAGCGCGCGGATGTCGGGGTCGTGCCCCTGCCAGCCGTGCCAGTCGCTGCGGCACAGGCCGGTGGCCCGTACCCGGATCACCGCCCCGTGCGGCGCGGGGGTGGGGTCGGGCAGGTCGCGGAGGTCGAGGTCTCCGCCGAACAGGTCAAACGCAACGGCTCGCATCTCATGAGCTTAGGACGACGCGCCGGAGCTCGCGCATGGCCCGGTGGGAGGGGGAGCCGGGCTCGGTGGTGTAGATGACCAGGCGCAGGTCGTCGCGGTCGGGCACGGGCAGCACCTGGCAGGTCATGTGGATGTCGCCCACGACCGGATGGTGGATGACCTTGCGCTGGTCCCTGCGGACCTCGACCTCGTGCCGGTCCCACATCTCGGCGAACTCCGGGCTGAGCGCGAGCATCTCGGCGACCAGCGCCTGGATGCCCGGATCGCCGGGATAGCGGCCCGCGGCGGCGCGCAGGTCGGCGACCGCGGCTCGGGCGAAGCGGCTCGTCTCCTCGTTGCCGAGGCGCTCGGCGATGTCGGGGGAGCTGAACACCCACCGGATGGCGTTCTGCTCCTGCGGCGACTGCTCGTCGAGGTTCTGCAGGACGACGCCGGCCAGCGGGTTCCAGGCGAGGACGTCGTACTTGGCGTCGAGCACGTACGCCGGCACCTCCTCCAGGGACGCGACGAGGTGCAGGATGCCCTCCGGCACGTCGCCCCTGCGCCGGCCCGTGCCGCCCGGCTGCTCCAGTGCCTGCCCTGCCAGGTGGAACAGGTGCGCCCGCTCGTCCTGGCTCAGCATCAGCGCCCGGGACAGCGCGTTCAGCACCTGGCGCGACGGGTGCGGGCCGCGGGCCTGCTCCAGCCGGATGTAGTAGTCGATCGACATGCCGGCGAGCTGCGCGACCTCCTGCCGCCGCAGGCCCGGCGTGCGCCGCCGCTCGCCGGAGGGCAGGCCGGCCTCGCGCGGGGTGAGGCGGGCGCGGCGGGAGCGGAGGAAGTCAGCGAGCAGGTCGCGGTTCATCCCCCCATCATCCTCGATGTGCGGTTCGCGTGGGTGGTACCGCCGATCCCAGCCTCGGGAGGTCTCTCCCGCCTCGTCCCGCGGCCCGCGACCGTGGAGGCATGACGACGACAGCCCTCATCACGGGTGCCAACAAGGGAATCGGTTTCGAGATCGCGCGGCAGCTCGCCGAGCACGGCGTCACCGCCGTCATCGGAGCGCGCGACGAGGAGCGCGGGCGGGCCGCCGCCGAGCGGCTCGGCCAGCCGTACGTGCGGCTCGACGTGACGGACGAGGAGAGCGTCCAGGCCGCCGCCAAGTGGATCGAGACGGAGTACGGTCGGCTGGACGTCCTCGTGAACAACGCCGCGATCGCCGGCGGGGCGGCCGAGCCCAGCCGCACACCGGCGGCGGAGCTGCGCGAGGTGTACGAGACCAACGTCTTCGGCGTGGTCACGGTGACCAACGCGATGCTGCCGCTGCTGCGCAGGTCGCAGGCGGGCCGGATCGTGAACATGTCGAGCGAGCTGGGCTCGCTCAGCATGGCGCTCGACCCCGGCACCCCGTTCTGGGAGACCAACCTGCTGGCCTACAACTCCTCCAAGACCGCGCTCAACATGGTGACCGTCGCGTACTCCAAGGAGCTGCGCGACACCCCGATCAAGGTCAACGCCGTCACCCCCGGCTACTGCGCGACCGACCTCAACGGCCACAGCGGCTACCGCACGCCCGAGCAGGGCGCGGTGATCGCGGTGCGCCTCGCCCTGGCCGGCGCCGACGGCCCGACCGGTGCGTATCAGGACGAGAACGGCCCTATCCCCTGGTAGGTGTGGGCGTGCCCTGCCCGGACAGTAAGGGGGGCATGGGACAGGATCTGGACAAGGAGCGCTTCACCGAGGAGGAGTACGTCCGCTTCGGTGAGCGGCTCCAGGAGCAGCTGGGCACGTTGCGCGGGCTGCTGGACACGCCGGGATTCGGCCAGGGGCCCACGACCATCGGCGCGGAGCTGGAGCTGGTCCTGGTCGACGAGGCGGGCCGGCCGCTGCCGCGCAACGAGGAGACGCTGCGCACGCTCGGCGACCCGCGCGTGGTGATGGAGCTCGGCCGGTACAACCTGGAGGTCAACCTCTCGCCGGTGCCGCTGGAGGGCCGGCCGTTCGAGCGGCTCGGCGGGGAGGTCCAGGAGGCGCTGGGCAAGGTGGACGCGGCGGTGGGCGCCACGGCGCCCGGTGCGGGGGCGGTGCCCATCGGCATCCTGCCCACGCTCGGCACGGAGGACTTCACCCGGGAGGCGATGAGCGACCAGAAGCGGTACCGCGCCATGAGCAGCGGCTTTCGCCGGCTGCGGCTCGAACCGTTCATCGTGAAGATCGACGATCTGGAGCTGGCGGTCGCCGACGTGCTCCTGGAGGCGGCCAACACCTCCTGGCAGGTGCACGTCCGCACCCCGCCCGAGCGGTTCGCCCGGGTGTTCAACGCCGCCCAGCTCGCGATCGGGCCGGTCCTGGCGGCGTGCGGCAACTCGCCGTCGTTCCTGGGCAGGCAGCTGTGGGAGGAGACGCGCATCCCGCTCATGGAGGAGGCGGTCGACGACCGCGACATCGAGCGCCGCGAGCGCAGGGACGGCCGCGTCACGTTCGGGTCGGACTGGGTGCATGAGGGCGCGTACGAGCTGTTCGAGAGGTACGTCCGCGACTACGCGCCGATCATGCCCGAGCTGCGCGACTCCGACGACCCGCTGGACGTGCCCGAGCTGCGGCTGCACCAGGGCACGGTCTGGCAGTGGAACCGCCCCGTCTACGACCCGGCCGGCGGCGGCCACCTGCGGGTCGAGATGCGCGCACTGCCCGCCGGCCCGTCGTGCGCGGACATGACGGCCAACGCGGCGTTCCTGATCGGGCTCACGCTGGCGCAGGCCGAGCGCGACCTGACCGGCTACCGCTTCGCCGAGACGTACCAGAACTTCTACCGCGCGGCCATGCGCGGCCTGGACGCGAAGCTGTCGTGGCCGGGCAGGGACGGCGAGCTGGACGCGGCCGACCTGGTGCTGAGCCTGCTGCCCGAGGCTCGCGCGGCGCTGCTGGCCGCCGGGGTGGTGCCGGACGACGTGGACGGGGCGCTCGGCGTCATCGAGCAGCGGACCCGGCTGCGCCGTACCGGCTCGGCCTGGCAGCGGGAGGCGCTGGCCCGGCTCGGCGGCGACCGGGAACGGCTCGTCCAGGAGTACCGCCGGAATGCACTGTCGGGGCTTCCCGTGCATCTGTGGCGATGAGGCTTCTGCGGCGACAAGGCATCTGTGGCGATAAGGCTTCTGTGGCGATAAGCGCAACAATCAGAGCTCTCCACCCGTCAGACTGATCACACGGACGGAATGGGGAGAGGGCGACATGGCGGGCACGGGGATGGTTCCGGCGGACGCGGCGCCGTACACGTTACGACGGGTGACCGGCACGCTGGCGGAGGCGGCCGGGAAGCTGGCGGGGGAGATCGGCGCGGTCACGGTGGCGACCGTGCTCGCCCGGGCCAACCGCACGGCGACCCGCAGGGGAGCGGCGGCCGCCATGGGCACGATGCAGCCCAGGCCGGCCGACTGGTACGCCTTCGACGCCAAGGACCAGGACACGCCCGACTGGTACCCGCAGGGCCTGACCTGCGGCGAGGACTCCGGCTCGGCCGGCGCGTCCGTGCTGGTCGCGAGCTGGTACTTCAAGCCGGAGCCGCCGGTCCCCGAGCGCGGGATCCGGCTCACCTTCCTCAGCCCGCAGACGCTCAAGTACCAGCACGCGCTGCTGGTCGAGCCCCGGACCGACGGCTCGTACGTCCCGATCGACATCCACGCGGGCGGGGTGGCCTGGCACGGCGGCCTGATGTACGTGGCCGACACCGTCCGGGGCCTGCGCGTCTTCGACACGCGCAACGTGCTGGACCTGCGCACGGCGCAGAGCGACCTCGGCGACCCCACGAAGGTGGGCCGGCGCGACGGGAGGTTCCACGCGTTCGGCTACCGCTACGTGATCCCGCAGACCGACTTCTGGCGCGTCGCCCAGTCCGGGCCGCTCTTCTCGTTCGTGTCGGTGGACCGCAGCACCACCCCGCACACGCTGATCAGCGGCGAGTACGACGAGGACGGGCCCGGCGGGCGGGTGGTCCGCTGGAGCCTCGACCCGGATCTGGCCGACGGCACGCCGCGCGACGCCTTCGTCATGGGCCACGCCAAGATCCAGGGGGCGGTGTCCTGCGGCGGGGCCTGGTACCTGAGCCAGGCGGCCGACGGGCGCACCAACGGCAAGCTGCTCGTGTACCGCGACGGCAAGCTGACGGTCCGGCCCTTCCCGATCGGCCCGGAGGACCTCACCGTGCGGGACGGGCGGCTGTGGAGCATCACCGAGTTCAGGAACAAGCGGGTGATCTTCGGCGTCCCCCTCTGACAGGTGCCCGGCGTCAGCCGGTGAGGTGCCGCTGCAGCACCTCCCGGTAGCGGCGGTCGAAGGCGTCGTAGCGGGCGCGCAGCTCGCCGCCCGGCCACCCGGCGGGCAGCAGCTCCGCGGGCAGGAGCGGGTCGGCCAGCAGGTGACGCAGCACGGCCGCCGACACGAGGAATCCCTCCGCCAGCCCCTCGGCCCGCTCCAGGCGCCGCTCCAGCTCGCGCGCCTCGGCGGCCCAGCCGTCGAGGTCCCACAGCAGCGGCGTGGGGTCGGTGTGCGGCCGGCCGCCGATGAGCGTGCACTGCTCGGTGACGGTCGCGGGCCAGGCGCGCAGCAGGTTGGCCGGGCGCATCCAGGTGCCCTCGCGCAGCTCGGCCATCCGCAGCGCCGTCATCGCGTGGCGCAGCGCGGCCCGGTCGGCGGGCGCGCGCCGCTCGGCGGTGACGACGGCGATCTCCCACGTCCCGTCCCATGGCCGGGGGTGGGGGTCGCGGCTCTCGTCCTGGCGGGCCTGCCGCTCGACCAGCCGCTCCGACAGCCGGTAGCGGCCCTCCTCCTGGAGGAGGTCGCCGGCGGCGACCATGCGCGACAACGCCACCCGGACGGCCCCTTCGGCGATGCCGAACAGCGCGCCGACCTTCACCAGGTGGCGGGCGGGCAGGCTCGGCGGGTGGCTGCCGAGCAGCGCGCTCAGCAGGGCGGACCGCGCGCTCAGGCCATTACGCTCTTCCATCGCGTGTCGAGTATATGTAACACTCGCGGGCATGGGGCGCTATCTCATCGAACCGTTCGACAGCAGCGACCGCTACGCGACCGAGCGCTACCAGGGCGCCGCCGGCCGCAACTGGTGGACCTGCGACCCGACGCTGCGGCTGCTCGTGCGGCGGCACCTCGGCGACGGCCTGGCCTGGGCCGAGCCGCATCTGGACCGGCTGGGCGCGCTCATGGGCGGCCCCGTCGCGGCGTGGGCGGAGGAGACCGACCGTAACCCGCCCCGGCTGGAGAAGTACGACAAGTGGGGCAGGGACGTCAGCCAGGTCGTCATGCCGCCGTCCTTCCACGCCGCCCGGGACGCCCTCATGGCGGACAACTTCACCTCCCCGGCCTTCGCGGCCGAGGCCCGCGCCCACGGCGCCGACCCGGCGGCGCTCGCCGCCGTCTGGACGTACCTGCTCGACCAGGCCGACATCGGCATGGGCTGCGCCCTCGGCACCGGCGGCGACATGGTCGTCTCCCTGGCCGAGCGGCACGCGCCCCCCGACGTGCGTGACCGCGTCCGGGCCGTCTTCGCCAACGGCTTCTACTCCGGCGAGGCCGCCCAGATGCTCACGGAGCGGACCGGCGGCTCGGATCTGGCCGCGCTGGAGGCCACGGCCGTGCCCGACGGCGACGCGTGGCGGCTGACGGGCCTGAAGTGGTTCGCCTCGAACGCCAACGGGTCGGCGTTCGTCGTCCTCGCCCGGGCCGCGCGGCCGGAAGGGGCGGAGGGGGACGTCATCGCGCCGTTCCTCGTGCTCTGGGAGCGGCGGGACGGCTCCCGCAACGGGGTACGGATCAGGCGGCTCAAGGACAAGCTGGGCACCCGGTCGGTGGCGTCGGCGGAGGTCGAGTTCGCGGACGCCGAGGCGTTCCTGCTCGCGCCCCGGAGCGGGACGGGCCAGGGGTCCGGCTCCGGGCTCGGCACGATGATGAAGCTCACCAACGCCTCGCGGCTCGGCGTGGCGATGATGGGCGTCGGCGTGGCCCGCCGCGCGCTCGTCGAGTCGCTGTGTTACGCCCGCGCCCGCGAGGCGTTCGGCCGCCCGCTCATCGACCAGCCGCTCATGCGCCGCAAGCTGGCCGAGCTGATCGTCGAGGTCGAGGCCGCGCAGGCGCTCGTCTTCGACGGCCACCTCGGCCCCCGGCTGCGCCTCGCGCCGGCCCTGGTCAAGCTGCGTGCCACGCGCCTCGGCCTGACGGCGGCCAGCGACGCCGTCGAGATCCACGGCGGCAACGGCTACATCGAGCAGTGGCCGGTCGCCCGCCTTCTGCGCGACGCCCAGGTCAACCCGATCTGGGAGGGCGGCGACAACATCCTCTGCCTGGACGTCCGGCGCGCCATCGTGCGCGAGAACGCCCACGAGCCGTTCCTGGAGCGGCTGGAGGCCGCCGTCTCGTCGGTCGAAGGCCCCACCGCCGATCTCGTCCGCACGCGGATCGACGACGTCGCCAAGGCGATCACCTTGTGGTCGTCGCTCGCCCCCGAGGTGGCCGAGGCCAGGCTCTTCCCGCTGGCCCAGCTCATGGCCGACGTCTATGCGGCGGCCCTGCTGCTGGAGCAGGCGGGCTGGGAGGAGCGCAACGGGCACGGCGACCGGAAGGCATTGGTGGCGCGGCTCTACGCCGACGCCCACCTCGAGGACCACGGTCCGCTGCGCGGGATCGACCGTCCGGCGGAGGGCCTGGAGCGCTTCGACGATCTCGTGTCGGGCGCGCTGGCGCTCTGACCGGGATCACGGATTCCGGGGCTGGGCCCGCCCTGGTTCGATCGTGGAGGGTCGGGCGGGCTCTCCGAGTTCGGCGGTCGGCACGCGGTAGGTCTCGCGGGCGGTGGCGACGGCGATCGCGCTGATGGCGCAGAGGATCGCGGTGAAGACGGCCACCCCGGTCCAGCCCTGCAGGCCCAGCCAGCCTTCGGGGGTGACGATGCCGGCGGCGGAGGCGACGGCGAATCCGGCGATGGCGAAGCCGATCTGGGTCCCGATGGCCATGCCCGACAGCCGGACGCGGGTGCTGAACATCTCGCCGTAGAGGGAGGGCCAGATGCCGTTGGAGGCGCTGTAGACGACGCCGAGGGTGAGGATGCCGGTCAGGAAGATCAGCGGGTAGCTCTTGGCGTTGATGGCCGCGAGGTAGAGGAAGATCATGATCGGGCTGCCGACGGCGCCGATGAGGAAGACGGGCTTGCGGCCGATCCGGTCCGACAGGTGCGCCCACAGCGGGAGGGCGACGAGGGCGACGGCGTTGGCCGCGATGCTGACCCACAGCATGGTCGCCTTGTCGAGGCCGACGGCGTCGCTGGTGGCGTAGTTGAGCGCCCAGACGGTGAAGATGGTCGAAACGGTGGCGATGAGGGCGGCGCAGACGACACGGAGCACGCCGGCCCAGTGCTCGCGGAACAGGACGGCGAGCGGCATGCGGGGGACGGTGCCCCGGGCGACTTCGGCCTCGAACGCGGGGGTCTCGTCGAGCCTGCGGCGGATGATCCAGCCGGCCACCGCGACCGCGACGCTGAGCCAGAAGGGCACCCGCCAGCCCCAGGTGAGCAGGTGCTCCTCGGGCAGCGCCGCGACGGGGATGAAGACGAAGGTGGCCAGGATCTGGCCGAACTGCGTGCCGTTCAGGGTGAAGCTGGTGTAGAAGCCGCGGCGGTCCTGCGGGGCGTGTTCGAGGGTCATGGAGTTGGCGCTGGCCTGCTCTCCGGCGGCCGACAGGCCCTGCAGGATCCGCATGAGCACCAGCAGCACGGGAGCCAAACCGCCGACCTGGTCGCGGGTGGGCAGGCAGCCGATGAGGAAGGTGGACAGGCCCATCAGGATGAGCGTGAAGACCATGATCCGCTTGCGGCCGAACCGGTCGCCGACGTGGCCGAGTAAGAAGGCGCCGACCGGGCGGGCGGCGTAGGCGACGCCGAAGCTGGCCAGCGACTGCAACGTGGCCGTGGCGGGGTCGGAGGCGTCGAAGAAGACCTTGGAGAAGATGAGCGCGGCGGCGCTGCCGTAGATGAAGAAGTCGTAGTACTCCAGGGCGCTGCCGATCCAGGCGGCGACGGCGGCCTTGCGCGGGGTTCCCCGATGGGTGGCTGGCGGAGAGTCGGTCACGGTGGCTCCTTGCGGCAGAGGCCGGCCACCCCCAGGCCGGGACCATGTTACGTACCAGATAGTTAATTAACGTGGCTGCAATGGTGCGGGTGGCCTGAGTCACATGTCAAGGCCTCTTCACGGACGGCGGGCGATGGCGTACAACTAACTCACCGGTTCGTACATTTGAGATGAGATCATGGAATGGCGCCTGCTGGAGGTGAAGGGCCGATGAAGTCGTCCTGTCTGATCGGGTTGATCGGTTCCGGTATCACCACGTCGCTGAGCCCCGCCCTGCACGAGAGCGAAGCCCTCCACCATGGGCTCCCGTACGTGTATCGGCTGCTGGACACCGACGTCCTGGGCGAGGATGTGGGCAGGCTGGTCGCGACGGCCCGCGCCATGGGCTACGACGGGCTGAACATCACCCATCCCTGCAAGCAGGCCGTCATCGCGCACCTTGACGAGCTGTCGGACGACGCCGCCAGGCTCGGGGCGGTCAACACCGTGGTCTTCGACGGCGCGCGGGCCGTCGGCCACAACACCGACTGGACCGGATTCGCCGAGTCCTTCGCCCGCGGCCTGCCCGGCGCGCCGGTGCGCCGGGTGGTGCAGCTCGGCGCGGGCGGCGCCGGCGCGGCGATCGCCCACGCGCTGCTCACCCTGGGAGCCGATCGGCTGACCGTGGTCGACGTCGAGCCGGAGCGGGCCGCGGCGCTCGCCGACGAGCTGGCCGTTCGATTCGGCGCGGAGCGGGCCGGCCGCGGCACCCGGGACGACCTTCCCGGGCTCCTCGCGGAGGCCGACGGCCTGGCCAACGCGACGCCCGTCGGCATGGCCCACCATCCCGGCATGCCGCTGGCGGCCGAGCTGCTCCACCCGGAGCTGTGGGTGGCCGACATCGTCTACCGCCCGCTGGAGACGGAGCTGCTCCGGCAGGCGCGGGCACGCGGCTGCCGGACCCTCGACGGCGGAGGCATGGCCGTCTTCCAGGCCGCGCACGCCTTCCGCCTGTTCACCGGCCGTACCCCCGACGCTGAGCGCATGCTCAAGCACCTGAAGGAGCTGGCCCATGCGTAGATCCATCGCCACCGTGTCGGTGAGCGGCACCCTGACCGAGAAACTGGACGCCATCGCCGCCGCCGGCTTCGACGGGGTCGAGATCTTCGAGAACGACCTGCTGGCGTGCCCCCTCCGGCCGGAGGAGGTACGGCGGCGCACAGCCGGCCTCGGCCTGACGATCGACCTCTACCAGCCCTTCCGCGACTTCGAGGCCATGCCGGAGCCCGACCTGCGCCGGGCCGAGCGGAAGTTCCGGCTCATGGAGCGGCTCGGCGCCGACCTCCTGCTGGTCTGCTCCAACGTCTCGCCGCACGCGATCGACGACGACGAGCTTGCCGCCGAGCAGCTGCGCCTCCTGGCCCAGCGGGCAGCCGAGCACGGCATCCGCATCGCCTACGAGGCACTGGCCTGGGGCCGCCACGTCAACGAGTACCTGCACGCGTGGCGCATCGTGCGCATGGCCGACCACCCGAACCTGGGCGTCTGCCTGGACAGCTTCCACATCATGTCGCGCGGCTCCGACCCCATCGGCATCGAGGCGATCCCCGGTGAGAAGATCTTCTTCCTCCAGCTCGCCGACGCCCCGCTCCTGGCCATGGACGTGCTGCAGTGGAGCCGCCACTACCGCTGCTTCCCCGGCCAGGGCAGCTTCGACATGCCCGGATTCCTGACCCACGTCCGCAACGCGGGCTACGCCGGCCCGCTGTCCCTGGAAGTCTTCAACGACCACTTCCGCCAGGCCGACACGCACCGGACCGCCGTGGACGCGATGCGCTCCCTCATCGCGCTGGAAGCCCTCGCTCCGCAGGCCCGCACCCCCACCGGGTTCGCGTTCGCCGAGCTGATCGCCGGCGACCTCGAAGGCCCGCGCGCCGTGCTCACCGCTCTCGGGTTCGCCCGGTCGGGGCTCCACCCGACCAAACCCGTGGAGCTGTGGGAGCAGGGCCGCGCCCGCATCCTGCTGAACCGCTCCGCCGAAGGACCGGCGCTGGGCGCGATCGGCCTGGAGAGCCCCGACCCCGCCGCCGCCGTCGAACGAGCGGAGTCGCTGCTCGCCCCCGTGTTGCCGCGTGAGCGGGCGGAAGGGGAGGCGTCCCTGGCGGCCATCGCCGCGCCCGACGGCACGCAGCTGTTCTTCTGCCGTACGGCGGAGCCGTACAGCTGGAGAGCTGACTTCACCCGGAGTGAGCCCGCGGGAGGAGCGATCACCCACATCGACCACATCGCGCTCACCCAGCCCTGGCACTACTTCGACGAGGCCGAGCTGTTCTACCGCAGCGTGCTGGGCTTGACCCCGCAGGAGAGCCTGGAGTTCCCCGACCCCTACGGCCTGCTCCGCAGCAAGGCGATGACCTCGTCGGACGGCGGCCTGCGCATGGTGCTCAACATCGCCCCCGAGCAGGTGCCCGCCCTCCAGCACGTCGCCCTGGCCTGCGACGATCTGCTCGCCGCGGCGCGCCGGCTGCGCGCCCGGCACCCGGAGCTGCTGCTGCCGATCCCGGACAACTACTACGACGACCTGGAGGCCCGTCACGAGATCGACCCCGAGCTGCGCGAGCTCGGCGTCCTCCACGACCGGGACGAGAACGGCGCGTTCCTGCACCTGTACACGATCACCGTGGGGCGGGTCTTCTTCGAGCTGGTCCAGCGCGTGGACGGTTACCAGGGGTACGGCGCCGTCAACGCCCCCATCCGGCGCGCCGTGCAGCACTCGCGCGCTCACTAAGATGGGCGGATGACCGCCCAGCCCGCCGCAGAACGCCGGCGCGACGCCGAGCGCACCAAGGCGGAGATCCTCGAGGTCGCCCAGCGCGAGTTCGCCCGGCGCGGCTACACCGGGGCGCGGGTGGACGAGATCGCCGAGCTGATGCGCACCACCAAACGCATGATCTACTACTACTACGGCAGCAAGGAGCAGCTCTACATCGCGGTCCTGGAGAAGGCCTACACCGAGGTGCGCTCCGTGGAGCGCACGGTGGACGTGGCGCACCTGGCGCCCGTCGAGGCCATCCGCACGCTCGCCGAGCTGACCTTCGACCACCACGACGCCCACCGCGAGTTCATCAAGCTGGTCGCGATCGAGAACATCCACCACGCGGAGCACATCAGGAAGTCAGTGGTCCTCGCCAACCTCGGCACTCCGGCGCTCGACCTCATCGAGCGCATCCTGGACGCCGGGCTGGCCAGTGGCGACTTCGTCACCGAGGCCGACGCCATCGACGTCCACATGATGATCAGCTCGTTCTGCGTCTTCCGCGTGGCCAACCAGCACACCTTCGGCGCGCTGTTCGGGCGCGACATGACGGCCCCCGAGCATCGCGCGAGACTGCGCCGGATGGTGGGCGAGATGGTGGTCGCCTATCTTCGCGGCGCCGGCTCTCCGGCCTGAGGCTCCGGCGCCCCGGCCACGGCAGGGTGATCACCATCCGGTCCGGCCTTGATCCCGTGGTGGGCCGGTTGCCTCTCCCTCGGGGAACGGAGATGCTGGGGCTCCCGGCGCCCCGGCGCCGCGTTCGCGGAGGTGGACATGACCGTACGGATCGAACGCGACGGGCCCGTCACGACCGTCGTGCTCAGCCGTCCCGAGGCGCGCAACGCGGTCGACCGCAAGACCGCCGCCGCGCTCGCCGACGCGTTCCGGGAGTTCGACGTGTCCGACGCCTCCGTCGCCGTGCTGTGGGGCGAGGGCGGGACGTTCTGCGCCGGCGCCGACCTGAAGGCGCTGGACAACCACGTCGGCGAGGACGGCGACGGACCCATGGGCCCGACCCGGATGCGCCTGTCCAAGCCGGTCGTCGCCGCCGTCGCCGGGCACGCCGTGGCGGGCGGGCTGGAGCTCGCGCTCTGGTGCGACCTGCGGGTGGCCGAGGAGGACGCCGTGTTCGGGGTGTTCTGCCGCCGCTGGGGCGTGCCGCTCGTCGACGGCGGCACCGTGCGGCTGCCGCGCCTCGTCGGCACCTCCCGCGCCATGGACATGATCCTCACCGGCCGGCCCGTCGGCGCGGGGGAGGCGTACGAGATGGGGCTGGCCAACCGGGTCGTGCCCACCGGGACCGCCCGGCGGCACGCCGAGGCGCTGGCCCGCGAGCTGGCCGCGTTCCCGCAGGCGTGCCTGCGCGGCGACCGCATGTCGCTGCTGGAGCAGGAGGGCCTGACGGAGGCGGAGGCGATCACGAACGAGCTGCGCCACGGCCTGCTGTCGCTGCCGGACGCGGCGGCCGGCGCGGCCCGCTTCGCCTCCGGAGAGGGCCGCCACGGACGGTTCTGAGCGTGCGCCCGCTCGCGCCGGCGTGATGGGCGGGGCGGCGCGACACGGCCCGACCGCCCCGGCTGCTACCGAGCCCGGCGGGCGAGGGCGAGATCGGTGGTGAACGTCATGTCCACGCCGTCGCCCAGCAGGCCGGCGACCTCCCGCAACAGGGCGTCGCGGGTGCCGGGGGCCAGGATGGCGTAGGAGGAGATGGAGCGGACCAGGTTCAGGTAGCGGTCGGCTTCGTACCAGCCGGTGCGCGTGTAGTGGCGCTCGTCCAGGTCGGTGAAGCGCGGGTCGTCCGCGAGCTGGTGCGCGCTCGCCCCGGCCGAGACCGGGCTGTTGTGGTGCAGGGTCGAGCCGGTGAGCCCGTAGCGGTCGTCCACCGCGGCCAGGGCGGCCCGCAGGCCGGGGTCGGTGACGGCGTAGCGGTTCCAGAAGACCGCCACCGCTCCCGAAGGCGCCAGGGCCGCGTGGGCCAGGTCCCAGCGTCTCTCCCTGTCGACCCAGTGCCAGGCCTGGGCGCAGTAGAGCAGGGCGAACGCCCTGTCGGGGACGTAGTCCTCGAAGAGCCCGATCTCGACCCGGGCATCCGGGCACTTCGCCGTCAGCGCGGCCGCCATCCGGGGGTCGGGCTCGACGCAGGTCAGCTCCACTCCGCGGGCGGCGAAACCCGCGGTGGCCTTGCCCGTTCCGGCACCCACCTCCAGCGCCGGACCGGGAGGCGCGTAGGCCAGCACGTCGGTGATGAGCTGGGCGGGGTAGTCCGCTCTGGCCGCTTCGTACTGCTCCACCGTCTCCCCGAACACCACACTTCGCGCGCGGTCCACCGTCATCGCTTCCTCCTGACGCTCGGGTTTCTGCCGGATCTTCGAGCCAGATGGATCGACTCTATAGGGGGTCTGTGCGGCCGTGGCCTCGCGCGCGAACGGCGACATCGCCGTTCCGTGCACCGGCGAAGCGGTGGTCCCTTCGCCGGCTGACCCGCGTCCCGCTGCTCCGGGGGATTGTCGGGGGTGTTGCGTAGGGTTGGCCCATGCCCGACATCGAGGTCGCGGGGCGGCGGGTCACCGTCACGAGCCCCGACAAGGTGATCTTCCCGAAGAGCGGCCACACGAAGCTCGACCTGGTGCGCTACTACCAGGCCGTGGCCGAGGGGGCGCTGCGCGGGGTGGCCGGTCGCCCCATGATCCTCAAGCGGTTCGTGCACGGCATCGAGGAGGAGGCGTTCTTCCAGAAGCGGGCTCCCGCCAAGCGGCCTCCCTGGATCGAGGTGGCCGAGCTGCGCTACCGGTCCGGGCTGAGCGCCGAGGAGGTCGTGGTCGGCGATCTGGCCCAGCTCCTCTGGGTGGTCAATCTCGGCTGCGTCGACCTCAACCCGCACCCCGTCCGCGCGGACGACCTCGCCCACCCCGACGAGCTGCGCATCGACCTCGACCCCGTGCCCGGGGTCCCATGGGACGACGTGCTGGCCACCGCCCAGGTCGCCCGGGAGGTGCTGGCCGACCACGGCCTGACCGCCTGGCCCAAGACGTCCGGCTCGCGCGGCTTCCACGTCTACACCCGCATCGAGCCGCGGTGGACGTTCGCCGAGGTGCGCCGGGCGGCCGAGGCCGTGGCCCGCGAGGTCGAGCGGCGGGCTCCCGACGTGGCCACGAGCCGCTGGTGGAAGGAGGAGCGGCACGGCGTCTTCGTCGACTTCAACCAGAACGCCTACGACCGCACCGTCGCCTCCGCCTACTCCGTTCGCGCCGTACAGGACGCCCGCGTGTCCACGCCGCTGACCTGGGACGAGGTGCCGGGGTGCCGTCCGGAGCTGTTCACCGTCGAGACCGTGCCGCGGCGGCTGGCCGAGCAGGGCGATCCGTGGGCCGGCATGGACCTCCACCCGGGCTCGCTCGACGGGCTGCTGGAGCTGGCCGAGTCGCTCGGTCCCGCTCCCAAGCCCCCCAAGGGCACGGGCCGCAGGCGCCAGGTCGTCCCGGTCATCGAGATCGCCAAGGCCCAGCACAAGGACGAGGCCCTGGCGGGGTTCGAGCGGTGGAAGTCCCGCCACCCGGAGGCGGCGGCCCGGCTGGAGCCCGCCGACATCCTGGTCGACGGCATGCGGGGGCGCAGCAGCGTGTGGTATCGCGTCCGGGTCAACCTCCAGCACGTCCCGGAGCCGGAGCGGCCACCCCAGGAGCCCTTGGAGGTCGACTACGACCCGTGGCACTGACCTGACCGGAATGGCCGGACCGCGCCGGAACGAGGTTATCGGGCCGCCCGGAAAGCGGCCGGCCGTAGGAAACCGCAGGTAGGGGGCCGCCCGACATTCACCGGCATTTGCGCGGGTGGTGAAAAAGGGCCGGGCACAAAAGATGATGTTGATGTCCTTGACGCAGTGATCATGCCGGGCTTACGCTCACTGAAACGTTGGGGTCATGCACTTATGCGGGCAGTGAAGAGTGCTCACTCAGCGGCACACGGGGATGTTCGTGCGGCGTGACCGCACTTAAAAAATAACCAGGGAAGTCTACTTGTCGTGCCATTTACCTGCCTGTCTTGAGCAAGCCGGCGGCTCTCCATGAGCCGCCCCGTCGTCGCCATCACCGGCGGAGCCGGATTTCTCGGGTCACACTTATGTGAACGCTTTCTCGGCGAGGGCTACCACGTCATCTGCGTGGACAATTTCCTGACCGGGTCGGTGGGCAACATCGAGCACCTCATGGCAGAGGACCGCTTCCGGCTGGTCAGGACCGACGTGTCGGAGCACCTCATCATCCCCGGGGCAGTGGACGCCGTGCTGCACTTCGCCTCGCCGGCCTCACCGGTGGATTACCTCCGGCTGCCGATCGACACGCTCCGGGTCGGCTCCAACGGCACGTTCAACGCGCTTGAGCTGGCTCAGGACAAAGGGGCGCGGTTCGTTCTCGCCTCGACTTCCGAGACCTACGGCGATCCGCTGGTCCACCCACAGCCGGAAAGCTACTGGGGCAATGTGAACGCGGTCGGCCCCCGCGGTGTTTATGACGAGGCGAAACGCTTCGCCGAGGCCACCACCACGGCCTACCGGCGGGCCCGCGGCGTCAATGCCGCGATTCTGCGGATCTTCAACACCTTCGGCCCCAGAATGCGGCCGTTCGACGGGCGGGCCATTCCCACGTTCATCAGGCAGGCGCTGCTGGGCGAGCCGATCACGGTGTCCGGCGACGGCCGCCAGACCAGATCCGTCTGCTACGTGGACGACCTGGTCGAAGGCATCGTCCGGTTGTTCAACTCGGATCTGGACGGCCCGGTCAACATCGGCAACCCGCATGAGCTGTCCATGCTCGCGCTCGCCGAGTGGATCAAGGTGCTGACCGGTTCGGCGTCGGAGATCACGTTCGTACCCCGGCCGCAGGACGACCCGTCGGTGCGCCGTCCGGACATAACGCTCGCCAGAGACCGGCTGGGCTGGGAGCCGCAGGTTCCCGTCGAGGAAGGGCTGCGGCGGACCATCGCCTGGTTCCAGGAGCATCCGCACCTGTGGAACCGGATGAAGGCGGTTCGGCTGTGACGCGGTCCCGCAGCGCGGAGCCGGCGCGGCCCGGTGACCATCTCACACAGGGGACGGAGCGATGGACTTCGCACAGGCACTCGCCGGCCATCTGAAGGCGATCGACACACGCGACCTCGACGGGTTCCTGGCGACCGTCCATCCGGACGCGTCGGTGATCCTGCCGAACGGCACCCTGCTCGACGGCAAGCAGGCCATCGCCGACTTCCACGCCGCCTGGTTCGACGACTCCGACTGGTCGATCAGGACCGAGACCGTCAGGGCCGAGACCATGGGCGACGCCGCGTTCGCCGTGCTGTCGGTGGTCTACGACGACCTCGACCCCGAGGGCACGCCGTACCAGAAGAAGTACTACCTGACGTTGTACTTCACCCGCCGCGACGAGCGCTGGCTGCTCGTTCACGACCAGAACACCTTCGTCTGAGATGACGACGGGGGGAGCCTTGTGAGCCGGTTGCGATCCACGATCAACCTGGCGCCGGTCGCCTATCACCTGGCCGCCGTCCGGCGGCGCGAGCGCCTGAGCCACGCCGAGCAGCGCGACATCCAGTCCCGGCTGCTCCGCGCCCTCGTACGGCACGCCTACCAGGACGTCCCCCACTACCGGCGCGTCTTCGACGCCGCGCTGGTCGAGGGCCTGCGGAGCGCCGAGGACCTGTCCGCGTTCCCCGTGCTCAGGCGCGAGGACCTGCGTGAGCTGCCGCCGGGCGAGCTGCTCGCGGCCGGTTTCACCCCGGAGAACACCCGCGCGGCCACCACCAGCGGCTCCTCCGGAATCCCCATCACGATCCGCAACTCGGAGCGGGACCTCGGCTACCTCCGCGCCACCTATCTGCAGGACATGCTCGGCGGCGGGGTGCGCCTGACCGACCGCGTCGCCTACTTCCGGGTCCGCCCGTTCCTGCGGCATCCCCTGGAACGCTTCGGGTTGCTGCGCAACTTCCACGTTCCGACCGACCGGACGCTGGACGAGCAGGTGACGGCCTTCCTGGCGGCCCGGCCGACGTTCCTGATCGGCTTCCCCAATGTCATCGGCAGCGTCGTCGAGGAGCTGCGGCGGCGCGGCGTCCGGTACGACGGCGTGCGGACGGTGCTGTTCGGCGGTGAGCGGCTGACCCCGACCGCGCAGGCGCAGATCCTCGACCATCTCGGAGCGGCCCACCAGGAGGTGTACGCCTCGGTCGAGGTCTTCACCATCGCCCGCACCTGCCCGGAGGGGCGGTTGCACCTGCGGTCGGCCGACCTGGTCGTCGAGGTGGAGCACGCGGACGGGACCGTCTCGGTCGAGGACGGGGAGGGCGAGATCCTCGTCACCCGGTTGCACAGCGAGGCCATGCCGCTGATCAGGTACCGGCTGGGCGACCGGGTGCGGATCACCCCGAACGACTGCTCGTGCGGCGTGGCTCGCACGCCGATCGTGCGGGAGGTGATCGGCCGCAGCGAGGACCGGCTCGTGGACGCCGACGGCCGGCGCTTCTACGGCGACTTCATCACCTTCGCGGTTCAGGACTTCCCCGAGGTGAGCCGGCTGCAGGTGGTCCAGACCCGGCCGGGGGCGATCGAGATCCGGACGGTGCTGGCTCCCGGCGCCCGCGCCGACGTGACCGCCGACATCGCGGCCGCGGTCCGGCGCGTGCTGCCCGACCAGGCGGTCACCGTACGGCGGACGTCGTACATCGCCCCGGAGCCCAACGGGAAAATCAAGATCGTCAAGGTGCTCGACCCCGCCCGTGAAGACGCGACAGAGAAGGGTCGTGCGGCAGATGTCTGACTCCGCGCCGAACACCCGGTCCGGCATCACCGCGATGGTCCCGTGCTACAACGAGATCGCCTGCATCGAGCGCGCCTACCGGGAGATCCGGGCCGAGCTGCGGCGCTACGACGACGTCGAGCTGCTCTTCGTCGACGACGGGAGCACCGACGGCACCCTGGACGCCATCAAACGGTTCGCGGCCGAAGACCCCGCGGTGAAGTACATCTCCTTCGCCCGCAACTTCGGGCTCGAGGCGGCGTTCTCGGCCGGGTTCACGTATGCCTCCAAGCGGTGGACCGTTCAGTTCGACGCCGATCTGCAGTCCCCTCCCAAGGAGATGCACCGCCTGCTGGAGAAGGCGCTCGAAGGGTACGACGCGGTCTTCGCGGTCCGTGAGAACCGGCAGGATCCCTGGTATCGGCGGCTCGGCACCTGGGCCCATCAGACGATCGCCCGCAGGTGGCTCGGCATCGAGCTGCCGCCCGGCGCGTCCGTGTTCCGCGTCGTCCGGACCAGCGTCGCGCGCAAGGTCGTGGACAGCCGTCTGTCCACGCCGTACTTCATGGCCACCGCTCCGCTGCTCGGCGCCCGCTACACCACGCTGCCCACCGCGCATCAACCGCGCCTGGAGGGGCGCGGCAAGTGGAACCTGCGCAAGCTCTTCGCGCACGCCATCGAGCTCTTCGTCGGGTTCTCGTACCGGCCGCTGACCTGGCTGATGGGGCTGTCCCTCGTGGGGCTCGCGGGCGGGGCGACGGTCCTGTCCCTGGCGTTGACGCATCACCTCGGCTACCTCGACCTCGCCGAGGCCAGCCTGGTCGTCGCGATGGTCGCGCTCGCCATGCTCGCGCTGATCGCCCGTTATCTCGTGCGGATGATGCGGGTGCAGGCGATCAGCATGCCTCGCTACCAGATCCGCGAGGCCAACATCTCCATCCGGGCGGACGAGGCCCTCTACGGCTACGAGACGCCCTTCGCCGTCGCCGACATCTGGGAGAACGCCAGTTGAGAAACCTCATCGTGCTCGGCGGTGGCGAGGACCAGATCCCCGCCTACCGGGAGGGGCGCCGACTCGGCTACCGGGTGATCGGCGTGGACCAGCGCCCGGACGCGCTCGGCGCCGCGGAGGCCGACCAGTTCCTCTGCATGACCAGCAGGGACCCGGAGGGCATCGCTCGGGTCCTGGGCCCGATCGACGTCGCGGCCGTCATCTCCCCGGCCAGCGACGCGGCCCAGGAGGCGGTCGCCGAGCTGAGCCGGATCTACCGGACGGCCCATCAGCCCGCGCCCGGCGCGCTGCGCTGCTCGGTGGACAAGGGGTTCTTCAGGGAGGTCATCGACCGGCTCGGGCTGCCCGCGTACCGCCACGTCCAACACGACAGCCTGGAGCGGCTCACCGAGGCCGCCGCGGGCATCGGCTATCCCCTGATCGTCAAGCCCGCCGACTCCTCGGGCAGCAAGGGGATCACCGTGCTCGACGGACCCGGCAGGCTGCCGGAGGCGATCGAGTACGCCCGGAAGCACTCCTTCACCGGGCACGTGATCATCGAGGAGCTGGTGGCCGGTCGGCACTACGCGGTGGAGTCGTTCTTCGCCGACGGCCGGTTGGCCTTCATGGCGGTGACCGACCGCACCATCACCGGGCCACCGGCGATGATCAGTCTCTCCCATGTGGTGCCCGCCGACCTCGACGAAACCGTGCACACCCGGCTCGGCCAGGCCGTCACGGCGATCTGCGCCGAGATCGGCCACACGCGCGGTCCCGTCAACTTCGACTTCGTGCTGACGCCCGGCGGCGACATCTGCTTCATCGAGATGGGCGCCAGGCTCGGCGGCAACGGCATGCCGCTGCTGGTCCAGCACGCGTTCGGGCTGAACACCGTCGAGGCCGCCATCCGGCTGGCCCTGGGAGAGCCCCTGGACATCGCCACCGTCACGCAGCGCAGGATCGCGGCGTTACGCATCCTGGCCGCCGAGGCCGACGGAGCGCTCACCGCGATCGAGGGGCTGGACGCGCTCAAGCGGATGCCCGAGGTCGTGGAGGTGCAGGTGTTCAAAGAAGTGGGCGGCCATGTCCGTGCCTACACGCAGGCCGGTCACAAGCTCGGCTACCTGATCATGGTCGCCGATACGCGCATGCGGCTCGAATCCGCTCTCGACGAGGCCCTGCGGACCCTCCGTTTCGTGATCGAGCCCGACTCGAAAGGTTCTGAATGATTCCCCGAAAGCCCCTCGGCTTCCTGATCTTCGCGGCGCTCGCCGTGGCGGCGGCCGCCTTCGTCTGGTTCGGGCTGCCGCACGACCGGGAAGTGAAGTCGCTGGGCATCTTCCTGTTGAAGCTGCTGCCCTTCGTCTTCGCCGCCGAGGCCCTCGCGCGGCTCGACGTGGAGTGGGCCAAGCGGATGCGGCTGGTGCTGTGGCTGGTCCCGATCACGTTCCTGGTGTACTTCCTGTACTTCGTCCCGAAGATCTTCTACTTCGGCGGCGTGGTCAACGGGAGCAGGGAGGCCTACTACGGCCTGTATTACCACGTCCTGACGGTCACACCGCTGATCATCATCTCTCTGGTGCTGGCCTACCGGCTGGGCGGCGGCACGCCGGCTGTCGTGCGCAGGCTCGCGTACGGCATGCTGCTGCTGATGCTGTCGGGCCTGGAGGACCTGGCCTTCCTCACGGTCAACGATCACACGGATCCGCAGTGGGCGACCATCCCCGCGGTGTGGGACTGGGCCTCGCACATGACCGTGTTCATCGGGCACCCGCCCACCAAGTACGAGGCGTACGCGTTCATCGCCGTCCACGTGCTGCTGGCGCTGGCGGTGTTCTTCAGCCCGCAGCGCTGGTGGGACGGCCTGCGCGCGCGCTCGATGGCGCGTTTCGGCAAGCCGGCCGGCGTCGGTTCGGAGAGCGTGTAGGCGATGCTCGTCCGCGAAGCGTGCTACGTCCCGCTCGGCATCGCCCGGCAGTACGGCGATGCCGAGAGGCTGCGCCGGCACCAGCTCCGCTGGATCAACCGGCTGCTGGGCCTGGCCCGTACGCGGGTGCCGTACTACCGGGACGATCCGCGCTACGCGCGCGGCCCCCTGCGCAGCCTCGCCGAGCTGGCCGAGCTGCCCGTGGTGGACAAGCAGGTGCTCCGCGAGCAACCGCTGGAGCGCCTGCTGGCCGAGGACGTGGACCCGGACCGCTGCCTGTCCTTCCAGACCAGCGGCAGCACGGGCCGCCGGGTCCGCGTCCTGCACGACCAGGACAGTCACGACTACCACATGGCCGCCTGCGTGCGCCGTTTCCTGGCCACGGGACGCTACCTGCCCACGGACCGGCTCAGTCACATCCGCCCGTTCGCGCCCCCTGGCCGGATGTTCGAGAAGCTCAAGCTGTTCCGCCGCCACGTGATCCTCTCGCATCGCCCGATGCGTGAGATCAAGGCCGAGCTCCTGGCCAACCGCCCCAAGGTGCTCATCGGCTATCCCGTTCACCTGCGGGCCCTGCTCCGCGAGCTCACCCCCGCCGAGTTGGCACGACTGAAGCGGACGCTCCGCCTCGTCATGACCGAATCGGAGTTGCTGCTCCCGGAGCACCGGACGATGTTCGAGGAGCGCTTCGGCGCCCCCGTCTTCGACGAGTACTCGGCCTTCGAGGTGCTCAACATCGCCTACGACTGCCGATACGGCCGTGCCCACCTGGGTGAGGACCGCGTCTACTGCGAGATCGTCGACGACCAGGGCCGGCCGCTGCCCGACGGTGAGCCGGGGCAGGTGGTGGTCACCGCCTTCATGGAGCGCGCCATGCCCCTCCTGCGCTACAGCCTCGGGGACATCGGCATGATCGAACCCGGCCGGTGCCGCTGCGGCCGGAGATTCCGCACGCTCAGGCTCACCGCCGGGCGCAGCAACGACTACGTCACGCTCCCGTCGGGGGAACGCCTCTACCCCGACGCCTTCCTGCACCTGGCCGCCGTCCACCCGGGCATCAGCGAGTGCTTCGTCCATCAGGACGCGGACGGACTGGTGCGCCTGCACATCGTCCCCAGCGGCGGCGACGGGCAGGAGGTGTTCGAGACGGTCCGGGCGAAGCTCTTCGGCCTGGCCGGAGGAGACTTCCCGCTGGAGGTGGTCGCCGCCGAGTCCGTCCGGATCAGCGCGGGCGGCAAAGGCAGATTCGTCACCTCCGACTACGCCGCGCCGCCCGCATGAGGAGCCCGGCCTTCGTCCTGCCGTTCCACCCGCATGGCCCGCGCGCGAGCGGGCCGACATCATCAGCGCGCCGGCCCTGGTCTGCCGGTGGGAAGGAGTCTGCGTCATGACGTACACGTCACTGGTGACCGGGGGCGCCGGTTTCATCGGCTCCCACGTCGCCGCCGCCCTGCTGCGGGCCGGTCATCGCGTCGTGGTGCTGGACGACCTGTCGGGAGGCGACGCGGCGAACGTGCCCGAGGGCGCCCACTTCCACCACGGCAGCGTCTGCGACGCCGGGGTGGTGGACGCGCTCTTCGCCGAGTGGCGTTTCGACTACGTGTTCCATCTGGCCGCCTACGCCGCCGAAGGGCTGAGCCACTTCATCAAGCGCTACAACTACACCAACAACGTGATCGGCAGCGTCAACCTCATCAACGCGTCGGTCAACGCGCAGACGGTGCGGTGCTTCGTGTTCACCTCCTCCATCGCCGTGTACGGCCACGCCGAACCCCCGATGACCGAGGACATGCCGCCCGCCCCCGTGGACCCGTACGGGATCGCCAAGTACGCGGTCGAGCAGGAGCTGAAGGTCACGCACGAGATGTTCGGCCTGCCGTACGTGATCTTCCGCCCGCACAACGTGTACGGCGAGCGGCAGAACATCGGTGACCGCTACCGCAACGTCATCGGCATCTTCATGAACCAGATCCTGCGCGGCGAGCCGTGCACCGTCTTCGGCGACGGCGAGCAGACCAGGGCGTTCAGCCACATCGACGACGTGGCCATTCCGATCGCCCGCTCGATCGAGAACCCGGACGCGTACGGGGAGACGTTCAACATCGGCGGCGACACGCCCTATTCGGTGAACGAGCTGGCCGCGGCCGTGGCGACGGCCATGGACGCGCCCCTGCGGGTCCAGCACCTGCCGGCGCGGCACGAGGTGGTCCACGCCTACTCCTCCCATCAGAAGGCGCGGGACGTGCTCGGGGTGGGGTCCGGCTCCGTGCCGCTCGCCGACGGGCTGGCCCAGATGGCCGCCTGGGCGAAGAAGCACGGGCCGCAGGAGCCGTCGGTGTTCTCGGGGATCGAGGTGAGCCGGAACATGCCGCCGTCATGGCAGGCGCTCGTCGTACCGTCCTGATGGTTGTGCCATGAAAGCGATCACGTGCGCCTGGAACTCCTCGACCCCCGCCACGACCCCGAGCCGCCTGGCTGGGAGAAGCTGCGCCGTACCGCGGGCCAGTACGTGACCTGGCGTTACGACCTGCTGCGGGCCTACGCGTGGGCCGCGCAGGCGCCGGTGCTCCTCGCCGTGCTCAGCGAAGGGGGCGTCGCGGTCGGCGCCGTGTCGGCGTCCTTGCGCGGCGTCCGCCCGCGCCGCGGCTCGTACGCCTCCGGCCGCGACGTCGCGGGCGTCGTGGACGTGCACGCGCCCGGCAACCGCTCCCTGAAGGGCTGGTGGTTCACCGGCGTCCCTGAGCCGGAGCGTCGCCGCGAGCTCCTGCGCGCCTACGTGCGCGGCGTCCGGCAGGCGCTGGGCCCCGGCTGGCGCGGCGTCCTGTGGCGCGAGGTGTCGCCCGGCGAGGCCGCCGAGCTGCCCGGCGTGGTCAAGGCCCGGCTGCCGACCGCACCCCTGGCCCGGCTCGCCACCCCGTCCGGCATCGACGAGTGGTACGCCCGGCTGCACGGGACCCGCGGGGCCTCGCTCAGGAGCTGGGCGCGGCGCCTCGCCGCCGATTCGCGTCTGTCGATCCGCGTCGGCCCGGCCCGCGACCTGGTGACGGGAGCGGAGGCCTGCGCCCTGCGTGCGCGGAACGACCTGAAGTACCGCAACCGGCTCTTCCCGCTCGCGCCGCTGCCGCTGCCGTACTTCGAGGGACTGGTCGGCAGCGACGAGGTCGTGGCGGTCGCCTACCGCGACGGCGGGCGGCTGGTCGGGCTCTGCCTGACACTGGACCACCGCGCCTGGCCCATCTGCCTGAGCTGGGGCGGGCTGCAGCCGGAGCACGGCGGGCGCAAGCACCTGTACTTCGACTTCTACGTCCGGATGGTCGAATGGGCCGTCGAGACGGGCAAGGCCGGACTGGTCCTCGGCAAGGGGAAGGCGGACATCAAGCGCTCCCTCGGCGCGGACCTGGTTCCCTCATCGGCGATCGCCGTACCCTTCTGACCCGTGGACGCCCCCATGACCTGCGTGCAGTGCGGCCACCCGGACCCCGTGCCGATCACCAGACGCCCGCGCCGGACCCGCTACTCCTGCCTGTCCTGCGGCGCCCTCTTCTCGGAGGCCCTCTTCCCGCGAGGTCTCTTCGAGGACGCGATCGTCGATCGGGAACCGCCCGCGCCGGCCGGCCCGGACCCCCTGTCGGCCTTCATGCCCGAGCGCATGGTCCGCTGGGTGCGCGAGCGCGATCCCGCCACCGACGCGCCGGACCGGGTCACGCTCGCCCGCTGGTACAAGGACTTCGACGCCCTCGTCGCGGCGGCCAGGAGCTCTCCGCAGGCCCGGGCCACCGTCGAACGGGTCAGCGAGATCCCCCTCGACCGGCTGCCCGCCAGGATCCCCGCGTTCTCCCAGGTGTGCGGTGCGTTACGCGCCACGTGCTACGACGCCGGGCTCGCCGCCGCCAGGCTGGGCGGCGCGGACTTCGTCCTCGAACGGGTGGGCCACGTGCGGCGCTGGCTCGCCACGGCGGGCCGGTCCACCACCTGGCTGGCAGCGCCCCCCGCCCCGCCACCGGCCCGCGAGGAGGTCGAGGCCCTCCTCGCGTCGCGGGACTGGCACACCACGGACCAGGTCAAGACCCTCTTCCGCGCCCTGTTCGGGGTGGACAAGGGGCCATCCGTGACAGGCGTGCGCGAGCGGTTCGGCGACGAACGCGTCCGCCAGGCGCTGCTCGCCTGTCTGGAGACCGGCGCCCGCCCGCTGCGCGAGGCCGTGGCGGCCGATCTGGACGCGGCGTGACCGGCCGGTCCACCGCGGCCGCGGCGCACCGCATCGGCCCGCGCCGCCTCCTCACGCTGCTGACCGGCCGCGCCGCCTTCCGCCTCCTGATGTACGGCTCCGCCGGCGTGCTGGTCGCGGCGTGGAGCCGGGAGGACTTCAACCGGTACGCGGCCGCCGTGGGCGCGGCGGGATGGCTGGGCATGCTGGCCCAGTCGGGCCCGGAGAAGGCGGCGCTCACGCTCCTCCCGCGGGCCGGCCGCACCCGCGGGCACCTCGTCGGCATGCTGCGCGCGGTCGTCGCGTACGTCCCGCTGCCCTTCACCGTGGCCGCCGCCGTCGCCCTCCTGCTCGCCCCCGGCTCCCAGCCCGCGGTCTACCTGACGGCCGCCGCCTACTACGTCGCCCTGGGCTGCGGGATGCTCGGCGTGGCCGTCCACCGCGCCCTCGGCAGGTACACCAGGGACACGGTGAACTCCGCACTGCTGGGCCTCGGGATGATCGGCATGGCCTGGCTGGCGTTCGCCGTGCCGCTGCCGCCCGCCGGTTACCTGGCAGGGCTGCTCGCCCTGGTCATCACCCTGAACCTGGCGCTGGTGCGCGGCTTGCCGCGCGGGAGCGGAGCGCCACGCCCGGCGCTGCGCGTCATCCTGGCCCGTACGGCGGCGCTCATGGGCGCGGCCGACGTGATGGCCAGCGCGATGATCGGCACACTCTTCGTGGAGCTGTCCCTCACCCCGTACGCGAGCCAGAGCGGCGACCTCTACCTGATGACCATCGGGTGGGGGTTCGTCACCTCCGTGGTCTACACGCTGCAGCGCATCTACCAACCTCGGCTGGTGGTGCACCTGGGCCCGGACGGACGCTCCGACGACGCCGCCAGGGTACGAGAACTCGTCCGGCGCGTCGCGCGGGCGTCGGTCTGGGTGAGCGGCCTCTGGCTGGTGCTCGCGGGGGCGGCGCTGGCGGGCGGGCTGGCCGGGACCCGATCGCTGGTCGCGCTGGGCGTCCTGCTGGCATCGCTGCTGCCCGCCAACGCGCTGGCGAGCGTGGGGATGTTCGTGCTGGAGAACACCGGGGAGGCCGGACTGCGCGACAGCGCGAAGGCCGTGGTGCTCACCTGGGCCGCGATGACCGCGCTGGGTGCGGTGGTGATCCCCTTCGCGGGAGCCGCCGGAGCGGTGTACACCCTCGGAGCGCAGGGGTTCGTTCTGGGACTCGTCCTGAGAAGGCGCATGTGACGGGCTGACGTCAGGGGCAGCGAGTGACTGACCCGTCGACGGCGGCGGGGCGGGTCATCCGGAGGGCGAGGCCAGGCCGGCCTCGTAGGCGAGGATGACGAGCTGGACCCGGTCCCGGGCGGCCAGCTTGGACAGCAGGCGCGTCACGTACGCCTTGACGGTCGCGACGCTGATGACCAGCTCGGCCGCGATCTCGGTGTTGGACAGGCCGCGCGCGACCAGGGTCAGCACCTCGCGCTCCCGGTCGGTGATGCCCTCCAAGGAGCGCGGCGCCGGGGCAGGCTCGGGCCGGTCGGCGAACGCCTCGATCAGGCGGCGGGTCACGCTGGGCGCGATCAGCGCGTCCCCCGCGGCGACGACGCGGACGGCCGCGAGGATGTCGTCCAGGGCCATGTCCTTGACGAGGAACCCGGAGGCGCCGGCGCGCAGTGCGCCGTAGACGTAGTCGTCGTCGTCGAAGGTGGTCAGCACGACGACCCGCGCCCCGCTGGTGCCGGCCGTGATCAGCCGGGTGGCCTGGATGCCGTCCATGCCCGGCATGCGGATGTCCATCACCACCACCTCGGGGCGCAGGTCCTCGGCCAGCCGGACCGCCTCGGCGCCGGTCCCGGCCTCTCCGGCGACGTCGAGGTCGGGGGCGTCGGCGATGACCATCCGGAGGGCGGCGCGGATCAGCGGCTGGTCGTCGGCCAGGACGACGCGGACGGTCATCGCACTCCTGCCGGGATCGGCAGGCGGGCCGCCACCCGGAACCCGCCTTCGGGACGCGGCCCGGCGGAGAGCTCCCCGTTCAGCATGCCGACCCGCTCGCGCATCCCGGCCAGCCCGTGGCCGCCCCCTCCCATGCGGCCCCTCGCCGCGTTGCCCTCTCGTGCCCGGCCCTCTCCCGCCCGGTTCTGATCCGTGCGGTCTTCTCCCGCCTGGTTCTGATCCGTGCGGTCTTCTCCCGCCCGGTTCTGATCCGTGCGGCCAGCTCCTGTGCGGTGCTCTTCCGTGTGGTTCTCTTCTGACGAGCTCTTCCTCTCGGGCCACCGTCTCTCGCGGTCCAGTCCCGGGCCGGAGTCGAGGACCTCGATCGACAGCTCGGCCGGGCGGTACCCGACGGACACCTGGCACGAGGGGACGCCCGCGTGGCGGACCACGTTGGTGACCGCCTCCTGGACGATGCGGTAGGCGGCGACGTCGAGGTCGGCGGGCAACGATCGCCGTTCGCCCAGCCAGCGCACCTCGACGCGGACCCCGGCGTCCGTCGTCGTCGCGGCCAGCCGTTCGAGATCCGCCAGACCCGGCCTCGGCCGGTTCGCCGGCTGAACCGCGGCGTGAGAGGCGTGCGGCGCCGTCCGGCCGGTGGCATGCGGGGTGTCCGGTCCTGGCTCGGCCCGGGTGCGCGGATCGTTCGCCGCCGCACGGGCCGCGGCGTGGGGTGTCGGCTGGTCGGTGGAGGGCGGGGGGTGGGGGGATGGCTGTGGCGGGTCGTCCGGTTGGGGGCGGCGGAGGGTGCCGACCATGCGGCGCAGCCCCGACAGCGTCTCCCGGCCGACATTCTCGATCTCGCCCAGCGCCTGCCGGGCCCGCTCGGGCTGCGTGTCGATGACCCGCCGCGCCGCCCCCGCCTGGAGGGCGATGACGCCGATGCTGTGCGCGACCATGTCGTGCAGCTCACGGGAGATGCGCAGCCGCTCGTCGGTGACCGCGCGGGCCGCCGCCTGGGCGGTGAGCGCCGCGGCGTGCTCGCGGACCTGGTGCGTCGAGCGGCCGACCAGCCAGGCGATGACGGCCGTCATGGCCACGGCCAGCTCCGCCGACGTGCCCACGGCCCAGCCGAGCAGCAGCCGGGTGGCCAGGTAGCCGGCGAGCAGGCCGAGGGCTGCGGCGAGAGCGGCGGCCCCGGTGCGTCGCGGCCGGGTGGCGGCGATGACGTACAGCGCCACGTCCACCGCGAGGTACTGGGCCAACGGGATCTCGGCCACGCCCAGCGGGACGCAGGCGAGGACGGGCGCGGCCAGCAGCAGCGTCAGGGCCGCCAGCGGACGGCGGCCCAGCAGGCCCCCGCCGGACAGCGCGAGGGCGGTGGCGACCGCCAGGAACATCAGACCGTCCCACCGGTAGATCAGGCTGCCGGGGCTCACGGCGGGTGACCACTCGCCGGGCAGCCGGACCCGTACGAGGAACGTGAACACCATGCCCGCGCACCAGGCAAGGGCCGTCCACACCCCCGGAGGAACCCGCTTGAGCAGCGGCGGTGTCGTGACCTGCATGCGCAGATCGTAACGGGGAGCCAGGGGGCCGGTCATCGGACCAGGGTCGTACGACCCGGGTCTACCGGCGCGGGTGCGAATGCCACCGGTGGTCCGATGTGGCGCGGGCGCCCCCTGCGACACCGTCGGTCACGTGATCCATGTTGACGCCCCCCGCACGCGCCGGGCCCTGCTCGCCGCTCTCGTCGCCGCCTCGGTGGCGGTGCCCGTCTCCGGAGCGGCACGCCCGGGAGCCGTTCCCGCACCCGTCCCCGTCCCCCTGCCCGCGCTGCGGGCCGCTCCGGAGGCCCTGGCCGGTCGATACGCGGCAGCTCGGAGTGGCATCCTGGCGGCCGAGCGGGCGGCCGACCGGCACGGCGACCGGTGGCGGGCCGCGATGCTGCGCGCCATGGCGGACCCCGCGCGGCGGTTCCTGGCGTTCGACGGCCGTGACGGCGGCCGCGCCATCGAGGTCTTCGGCGACCTGCCGTCGGCCGGGCGGATCGCCGTGGTAGTCCCCGGCTCCGACACGAACCTCGACAAGTACGGGCTCCTGCGCGGCGGCTCCCTGCGGCTGCTCGGGGAGCTCGGCGACAGGTCGGCCGTCATCGCCTGGCTCGGCTACCGGACGCCCGCGACCGTGAGCCTGTCGGTGCTGACCTCCGGTCTCGCCGAGCGGGGCGCCCGTGACCTGCGCGCGTTCGTACGGGAGCTGCGCGCGGCCCGGCCCGGCGCCCGGATCTCCCTGCTGTGTCACTCGTACGGCGGCGCGGTCTGCGGCCTGGCCGCGCCCGGCCTGGACGTCTCCGCGGTCGTGCTGGTGGGAAGCCCGGGCGTGACCGTGGACCATGCCGCCGAGATGCGCACCCGGGCGACGGTCTGGGCCGGGCGCGGCGCCGGCGACTGGATCGCCCGCGTGCCGCACGGCCGGATCGGCCTGCCCTCCGGCGTCCTCGGGCTCGGCGCCGACCCGGTCTTCCCGGCGTTCGGCGCCCGTGTCTTCCCGGCGGGCGGCGGCGGGCACAGCGACTACCTGAGAGCCGGCTCCCTCCCGCTGCGGAACATCGCCCGCATCGTCTCGGGCCTGCCCCCCGTCCGGGCGGTGGACGGTGCGTGACCTCGTCCGGCGTGTCGCCGCGGGGACGCCCGCCGGACGCGACCGCGGCATCGACGGGCTGCGGGCCCTGGCCATCCTGGGCGTGGTGCTCGGTCACTGGCTGGTGACGGCTCCGGTGATCGACAGCGGCACCATTCGCGTCACCAGCCCGCTGCGGCACATGCCATGGCTCGCCCCTGCCTCCTGGATCTTCCAGACCATGGCGGTCTTCTTCCTCGTGGGCGGGTGGACGGCCGCGGGGAGCCACGCGTCCGCCCTCGCCCGCGGCCGCTCGTACGGGGAGTGGCTCGGTGGCCGTATGGCGCGCCTGTTCAGGCCGGTCGTCACCGTGGTGGTGGTCTGGGGCGTGGTGGCGGTCGCGATGCTCGCCGCCGGGGCCGACGTCGGGACGGTGCGGGCGCTGGCCAAGCTGGTGTGGTCACCGCTGTGGTTCCTGCTGGTCTTCGCCGGGCTGACGGCGGCCACCCCGCTGGCGGTCAGGCTGCGTCCGGGATGGCCGCTGGCGGTCGTCGCGCTCGCTGACCTGGGCCGGTTCGCCCTGGGCGGGCCCTCCTGGATCGGCTGGATCAACGTGGCCGCCGGGTGGCTGGTGCCGTACTGCCTGGGCGCGTCGTGGGCGCGCGGCGGCGGGGAGCCGACCTGGGGCCGCCGGGCGGGATGGGGGTTGGCGGCCGGCGGTGCCGCCGCCACCGCCGCGCTCGTCCTGTGGGCCGGTTACCCGGCCTCCATGGTCGGGGTGCCCGGCGCCCCCGTCTCCAACCAGTCACCGCCCACTCTCGCGGCCGTGACGTTCGGGCTCGCCCAGTGCGGGGCGGCCCTGCTGCTGCTCGGGCCGTTGCGGCGGGCACTGCGCCGCCCCGCCGTCTGGGCGGTCGTGGCGCTCGCCAACCTCTCCGCGATGACCGTGTTCCTCTGGCACCAGACCGCCATGATCGCGGTCACCGGGCTCGGCACGCTCGCGGGCAGGCCCCTGACGGGCCTGCACACCGTGCCCCTCGGCCCCGCCTGGCTGGTCGCCCGGCTGGCCTGGCTGCCGGTGTTCGGGCTGGTCCTGCTGGCCTGCCTGGCCGCGTTCCGGTCGGCCGAAGGCGGGCTGAGCGGCGGCCGGTCAGCCGAAGACCGTGTCGCGGGCCAGGTCGAGGGCTGTCAGGACGGCGCCCTGGAGCACCGCGTTGCCTGCCACGGTGCTCGGCCGCACCTCCACCGGGGCGGGTGAGAGCGCTCTCGTACGCTCGGACACCAGGGCGGCCAGCGCGTCGCCGCCCGCGCGGCCCGTCCTGCCGCCCAGCACCACCAGCCCCGGGTCCAGGATCGAGACCAGCGCGGCCGCCCCCTTGGCCACCCGCTCGGCCAGCACCTCGGGGGCGAGGCCGTCCGCCGTCCCGGCGGCCACCTGGTCGCAGTACGGCCTGCCGTCCACCTCCAGGAAGCCGATCTCGCCCGCGCCGCCCGAGACGCCCCGGCGCAGCCGGCCGCCCAGCACCGTCGCCGCGCCGATCCCGTCGTCCAGCCACAGCAGCACGAAGTCCTCACGGCCCGTCGCCGAGCCGGTCCGCCACTCGGCGACGGCGGCGAGGTTCACCTCGTTCTCCAGGGTCACCGGGACTCCGAGGCGCCGGCGCACCGCCTCCGAGAGGCCCGGCCGCCAGCCGGGCACGTCGTTCGGCGCGACCAGGTCGCCGCTGCGCGGGTCCACCAGGCCGGGCGCCCCGATGACGACGGTCTCCAGAGCCCGCCCCGCCGCCGCCTCCACGACCGCCTCCGCGACCAGGCCGGGCAGGTCGGAGGGCAGGTCGCCGGCGCCGGGGGCCGGCGTGCCGGGTGCTTGCGGCGCCGAGACCGGGACGATCTCGCGGGTGGACGAGCCGACGACGCGCCCCGTGATGTCCACGACCGTGACGTGCAGGGCGGAGCGGCGGACGTCCACGCCCGCCACGTGGGCCCGCTCCGCCACGAGCCCGTACAGGCGGGCGTTGGGTCCGCGCCGGTCCTCGCCGTACTCGCCCGTGACCTGGATGAGGCCGCTCTCCATGAGCCGCTCGATCAGGTCCGACACCGTCGGCCGTGACAGCCCGGTGAGGTCGCGGAGCTGGGGCGCGGTCAGCGGCCCGTGCTGGAGCAGCAGGTCGAGGGCCAGTCGGTCGTTGATGGCCCGGGCCAGGGACGGGGTGGCGCTCTTCACGGCATCGATATTAGTCAGGGTTCCTGCCTGATAGGTATTTCCATCAGGGAGCCTGCCTGATAATTTCCCGACCATGAGCCATCACCGCTCCATCGCCGGGGTGTTCGCCGTGCACGGCGCCGTCGCCGGCAGCCTGGCCACCCGTCTGCCCTGGATCCAGGACCACCTCCACCTCGATCCGCGCACCCTCGGGCTCGCCCTGCTGTGCCCGCCGATCGGCGCGGTCGTCGGCATGCCGCTGGCCGGCCGCCTGGCGCACCGCGTCGGCGGGCGCACGGCCACCCGGCTCCTGCTCGGCCTCTGGTGCGCGGGGCTCGCGCTGCCCGCGCTGACGCCCGCGCCCGTGTGGCTGTTCGCGGCGTTCCTCGTGTACGGCGCGGCGGCCGGGACGTGCGACGTGACCATGAACGCCCAGGCCGTGGTCCTGGAACGCCGCGTGGGACGCTCGATCATGTCCGGGTTGCACGGGATGTGGGGCGTGGGCAGCCTGGTGGGCGGCGCGGCGGGCGCCCTGGCCGCGCAGGCGGGGATCGACGCCCGGCTGCACCTGGCGGGCGCCGCGCTCGTGCTGCTCGGCGCCGGGATCGCGGCCGGCCGCGACCTCCTGCCCGACGAGGCGGGGGAGGCGGCCGAGACCGGCAGGCGCATCGGCGAGGGGGCGGGGCGGCGGTTCGCGCTGCCCTCGGGGGTGCTGGTGGTGATCGGGCTCGTCGGGTTCTGCGCCACCTTCGCGGAGGGGGCCAGCGCGAACTGGGCGGCCGTCTACCTCACCGAGGTCACCGGCGCGGGTCCCGGCCCGGCCGCCGCCGGCTACACGATCTTCATGTTCTGCCTGGCGGGAGCCAGGCTGGTCGGCGACCGGGTGGTCCGCCGGGTGGGGCCCGTGGCGGCGGTCCGGGCGGGCGGTGTCCTGACTGTCGTGGGAGGGGCCGTCGTGGTGGCCTCCCGTACGCCGTTGCCGGGCGTGGCCGGGTTCGCCGCCATGGGGCTGGGGGTGGCGGTCATCGTGCCGCTGGTCATCGCCGCGGCGGGCAACGCGGGGACGACGCCCGGGGCCGGGATCGCGGGGGTCGCGACGATCACGTACATGTCGGGGCTGGTCGCGCCGGCGGTCACCGGCTGGATCGCGGGCGGCGTGTCCTATCCGGCGGCCTTCGCGGTGATCACCGCGGTGGTGGTGCCGGTGACGTTCCTCGCCCCGGTCCTGCGCCGGGACCGGCCGGTACGCCGGCCGGCCGTCGCCGTCCCCGCGCGCCGGGAATGACCTCCCGCGGGAAGGAAGGGACGCGGAACGCGGAGAGGCGACGCGGGATGCGGGGAGGCGATGCGGGACGCGGTAAGGCGAGGCGGGGAAGAGAGACGGGAAGAGGGGTCGCGGGGCCCGGGGCAGGACCGGGCCCCGCGGGTCAGCGGCCGGAGATGAGATCCGCGACGCGGGCGTAAGCCGACGTCGTGGTGCCCCGGTCGTTCTCGTGGCGGTCGGCGGCGCGGTACAGCGCGTAGATGAGCTGCACGCCCGTCCACCGCAGCGGCTCCGGCTCCCACTGACGCACCTGCCGTCCCACCCACGGCAGCGCCGTCAGCTCCGTGTCGCGCCGCAGTACCAGGTCCCGCAGCGTACGGCCGGCCAGGTTGGTCGTGGTCACGCCGCTGCCGACGTAGCCGCCCGCCCAGCCCAGGCCCGTGGCGTGGTCGAGATGGACGGTCGAGCACCAGTCACGCGGCACGCCGAGCACCCCGCACCACGAGTGCTGGACCCGGGCGTCGGCCGCCGCCGGGAACAGCTTGACCAGCATCCGCCACAGCAGCGCCACCGTGGACGACTGGGTGGCGCCGCGGTCGTCGGTGCGCGAGCCGTACCGGTAGGGCACGCCGCGCCCGCCGATGGCGATGCGGTCGTCGGCCGTGCGCTGGGCGTAGATGTAGGCGTGGGCCTGGTCGCCCAGCAGCTCGCTGCCCGACCAGCCGATGTGCTTCCACACCTCGGCCGGCAGCGGCTCGGTGACGATCATGGAGCTGTTCATCGGCAGCCACTGCCGGTGCTGTCCGTCGAGGCTGGCGGTGAAGCCCTCGGTGGCGCGGATGACGTAGTCGGCCTGGACCGTGCCCCGGGTGGTGACCGCCGCGGGCCTGCCGCTCCCGCGGCGGGGCACGATCGCGGTGACGGTCGTGTCCTCGAACAGGTCCACGCCCAGCTCCGCGACGACGCGGGCCAGGCCGACGGCGAGCTTGGCGGGCTGGATGCGGGCGCAGTGCGGCGAGTACATGGCCTCCAGCGTCCCGGCCACCTGGAGCCGCTCCCGCTGCTCGTCCCGGTCGAGCAGCCGGACGTCGTCCTCCCCGTACCCCCAGGCACGCAGGTCGGCGGTCTCGGCGCGCAGCCGCCGGCGCTGCGCCGGGTTGGTCGCGACGTGCATGACGCCGCCCTTGTGGACGTCGGCGTCGATCCCCTCGGCGCGGGTCACGTCGATGACCTCGTCCACCGTCCGGAACATCTCGCGCTGCAGGTCGATCATCGCCTGCCGGCCGCGCGCCTTGGCGTGCCGCTTGCGCGACCCGGCGAACTCGGCCGACAGCCAGCCGCCGTTGCGCCCCGAGGCGCCGAACCCGGCGAACTCCTTCTCCAGGACCGCCACGCGCAGCCCGGGGTCGGCCTTCTTCAGGTAGTACGCGGTCCACAGGCCGGTGTAGCCGCCGCCGACGATCGCCACGTCGTAGTCACGGGACCCGGGCAGCGGGGCCCGCCGCGCGGGCGCGCCGATCTGCCGGAACCAGAAGGAGACGCCGCCGTTGGCGAAGTCGGCGGTCAGCGGAACGCCGGGCTTCACGGGGCGCTCACGGCGCCGGCGCGCCGCCCCTCGGTCCGGGACGGGCGGGTGGAACAGCGGGTCACTCTGGTCTCCTGGTCGGGTCGGTCATGTCGGTGGGGTCGCATCGGTTCCCGCTTTCCTCTTCGGCCGCCGCCGACCGGTGAGACGCCGGGCGGCGGCGGGCCGGAGCGGCACCGGCGCAGGCCGGCGCATGTCGTCTCCGGGTGGTGCAGGTTCATGTCCCCATGGTGGCGGACGGTTCACGGTGGTCAGGTGGCCGGGGTGAGAGGGCTCACGGTGGTCGGACGGCCGGGGTGAGAGGGCTCAGGTGGCCGGGGTGGGCGGGCTCACCACCCACAGGACCTCGGCGGTGAGCTCGCCGTCGTTGGCCACGCGGTGCGGGACCGACGTGCGGTACTCCATGCTGTCCCCAGGGCCGAGGACGTGCCGGGCGGCCTCGTCCGGCGGACCTAGCCAGAGCGTGACCTCGCCGCGGATCACGAGCAGGATCTCCTGGGAGTCCCCGTGCGTGTACGGCTCCGCCCCGGTGGAGGCGCCCGGGTCGAACTCCCCGGCGTACATCTCCAGGTTGCGCAGCGGACGCTGGGAGATCAGGTACTTGCGCGCGCCCGGCCCGGCCGGCAGCTCCGGACGCCCGGATCGGGGCACGACCCGGTGCCCCACCTCGTCGTCCTCGCTGAACAGGTCGGCGACGGTGACGCCGAGGGCCAGCGCGATCCGCCGCAGCATGCCGACGCTCGCGCCGGCCTGGCCGCGTTCGAGCTGGCTGATGAAGCTCGGGCTGGCGCCCGCCTCGCCGGCCAGCCCGCGCACGGTCATCTGACGCATGGCGCGGTACGCGCGGACCCGGGCGCCCAGGCGCGCCGTCTCCGACTCGGTCATCGAACCCCTCGGCCGGCTGTACTGAACAGGTTGTTAAGTGGCAACGAAAGGACCGTACAGAGGCCGGAGAAAGCCCAGCAAGAGGCCACGGCATAACGACTCGGCAACACGACCCCGGCCGCGGCGCGGTGAAGGCGTCTGCCAGGGCCCCGAACGGGGTAGGGGCCGCGCCATGGCTCGCATCGCATCGGAATCCCTGGTCGAACGGCTCGCCGAGTGGGGGGTCGACACCGTCTTCGGCATGCCGGGCGACGGCATCAACGGCATCATGGAGGGCCTGCGTCGCCACCGGGAGAAGGTGCGCTTCGTCCTCGTCCACCACGAGGAGGCGGCGGCCTTCATGGCCGCCGGCTACGCCAAGGCCACCGGGCGGATCGGCGTGTGCCTGGCCACCTCCGGCCCCGGCGGCATTCACCTGCTCAACGGCCTGTACGACGCCAAGCTCGACCACGCGCCCGTGCTCGCCATCACCGGCATGCAGGAGACCGCCGTGCTCGGCACCGGCTACCAGCAGGAGGTCCACCTGGACCGCGTCTTCGAGGACGTCGCCGAGTACAACATGATGGTCACCAACCCGGAGCAGCTCCCGGCCCTGGTGGACATCGCGGTCCGCAGCGCCTACGCCCGGCGCGGCGTCGCCCACCTGACGATCCCCAACGACGTCCAGGTGGCCGAGGCGGGGGAGGGGCCGTTCGAGCACGTCGGGCCGGTGCGCGCGCCGCAGTCCACCGCCCTGTACCTGCGCCCGCCGGGCGTCCCGCGCCAGGAGGACCTCGACGCGGCGGCCGAGGTGCTCAACAACGCCGAACGGCCCGCCCTGCTCGTCGGCGCCGGGGCTCTGCACGCGCGCGAGGAGGTGCTGGCGGTCGCCGAGCTGCTCGGCGCCCCGGTGGTCAAGACGCTGCCCGGCAAGGCGGTCGTCCCGGACGACTCGCCGTACACGACCGGCGGCATCGGCCTGCTCGGCACCCGCCCGAGCGAGGAGCTCATGGACGACGCCGACGCGCTGCTCATGGTCGGCACCAACTACCCGTACACCAAGTACCTGCCCCGGCCGGAGAAGGTGCGGGTGGTGCAGATCGAGGCCGACCCGGTCCGTGCCGGCGCGCGCATGCCCACCGACGTGCCCATGGTCGGCGACGCCCGCGACGGGCTGAGGGCGCTGCTGCCCCTGCTGCGCCCGCGGGAGGACTTCTCCCACCTGCGGACATACCAGACGAAGATGGCCTCCTGGCGCTCCGACATGGAGGCGCTGGAGAGCGCCGGCCGTGACCCGATCGCCCCGCAGTACGTGGTGTCCGTGCTGGACGACCTGGCCGCCGACGACGCGATCATGACGTGTGACAGCGGCACGATCGCCACCTGGGCCGCCCGTCACTGGACGATCCGCGGCGGGCGGGAGTTCTACCTGTCCGGCAACCTCGCCTCGATGGCGCCCGGCCTGCCGTACGCGATCGCCATGCGGCACGCCTTCCCGGGGCGCCAGGTGATCGCGTACGTGGGCGACGGCGGCTTCGCCATGCTCATGGCCGAGTTCCTGACGGCCGCCCGCCACGGGTTGCCGGTGAAGGTCGTGATCAACAACAACAACTCGCTCGGCCAGATCCTGTGGGAGCAGATGGTGCTGGGGTACCCCGAGCACGGGGTGCGCTTCCCTGAGCCCGAGGCCGATTTCTCCGCCTGGGCCCTCTCCTGCGGCGGGTTCGGCGCCAAGGTGACGAAGCCGGAGGACGTCCGTCCCGCGATCGGCGCGGCCCTGGAGTACGACGGGCCCGCGCTGGTCGACGTGGCCGTGAACCCGAACGAGCCGCCCATGCCCGGCAAGGTCACCTACGAGCAGGCCAAGAAGTTCGCCCAGGCGTTCCTCAAGGGGCAGCCGCACCGGGCGGCCATCGCGACCACGCTCTTCAAGGACCGGATCGACAGGTTCGGGGACTGACCGCCCCGGCGAGGGTCACCATCGGCCCCCGGGATGCGGTCGAGTCAGGAGGGCCGCCAGCCCGGGACGTCGCCGTGCAGGGCGCGGTAGAAGGGGTCGCCGGGGCCGATCTCGCCCGCGCTGACCGTGGCCCCGGTCAGCGCCGCCTTGTACAGGGCGGTCACCAGCTCCAGGGACCGCCGCCCGTCGTGTCCGCTGCCCCGGGGTCGCCGGCCGGCCCGCAGGTCCTCCAGCAGGCCCAGGAACTGGGCCCGGTGGGAGCTGGGCTCGTCCTGCGGCGGCGGCCACGGGATCCCGGCGGCGCCCTCGGCCGGGGTGTAGGTCCAGTCCGCGTTGGCGTAGCCGTACAGGTGGGTCAGCTCCAGTGTGCCGCCGGCCAGGTCGAGGCGCAGGTGGCTGACCTGGCGCGGCGAAAGGGCGCTGTTGACGACGGTGGCCAGCGCGCCCGACTCGAACCGGACCAGGGCGGTGGTGACGTCGTCGGTCTGCACGTCGCGCGCCAGCCGGGCGGCCATCGCCCGCACCTCGCTCCAGTCGCCGAGCAGTTCGAGCAGCAGGTCCATCTGGTGGATGCCGAGGCCCATCGCGGGCCCGCCGCCCTCGGTCTCCCAGCGTCCCCGCCAGGGCACGGCGTAGTAGGCGTCGTCGCGGAACCAGGTGGTCTGGCAGTGCGCGACGTACGGGGCGCCGAGCGCGCCGTCGGCGATCAGCCGCCGCAGGTGCTGGGAGCTGGAGCCGAACCGCTGCTGGAACACGATCGCCGCGTACGGCCCGCCCTCGCGCTCGGCGTCGATCATGGCGTCGTACTCGGCCAGCGACAGGCACGGCGGCTTCTCGCACCACACCCACGCGCCCGCCCGCAGCGCGGCGACCGCCTGCGCGCTGTGCAGGGCGGGCGGGCTGGTGATGACGACGAGGTCCGGGCGGGTGTCGGCGAGCGTCCTTTCGAGGTCGGCCGAGGCGTACGGCAGGCCGAACTCGCCGGCGAAGGCGCGGGCGAGCGCGTCGGTGGCGTCCACGACGGCGACCACCTCCACCTCCTCCGGCAGCTCGCGGAACAGGGGCAGGTGGGCATGTCTCGCGATCTGGCCGCCGCCGACGACGGCGACGCGGAGGGGGGACGGCACGGGGATGGCCTCCTTGGGAAAGCGCTTGCCGAGGCACGGTAGCACGGAGCGGGCTCACAGCGAGCGGCCTCACCCCGAGCGGCCTCACCCGGGGCGGGCCGTCGCGGCGTACGCCCGCGCGATCCCGTCCGCCGCCGCGCGCAGCGGCTCGACCAGCCGGTGCAGCTCGCGGGCGCGCCGTGACGACAGCACGATGCCCACCGCCGCCACGGCCCGGCCCTCCACCAGGACCGGCGCCGCCGCCGAGCACGAGCCCAGCGTCATCTCCTCGAACGTCAGCGCGTAGCCCTGCGCCCGCACGGCCGCCAGCTCCCGCGCCAGCCGCCCCGGCTCGGTGATCGTGTGCGGCGTGGGCCGCTCCAGCTCGCGGGCCAGGTACGCGTGCACGAACCACTCGGGCTCGTACGCGAGCAGCGCCTTGCCCACGCCGGTCGGGTGCATCGGCAGCCGGCCGCCGGTCCTGGAGACGATCCGCACGGCCCTCCTGCCGTGGACCTTGTCGAGGTACAGCGCCTCGACGCCGTCGCGCACGGCCAGGTGCACGTTCTCGCCGGTGCCGGCGAACAGCTCCAGCAGCCACGGGTGCGCCACCTCCTGCAGGTCGCCGGCGGCGAGCCGGCCGAGCTCCCACAGCCGCAGCCCGATCCGCAGCCGCCCGTCGGGCCCGCGGCTCAGCACACGGCCGCCCTCCAGCTCGGCGGCCAGCCGGTGGACGGTGCTCAGCGGGAGCCCGCTGCGCCGGGCCAGGTCGGTGAGCGTGAGCCGCGGGTACGCCGCGTCGAACGCCCCGAGGATGGCGAGCACCTTGGACGTCACCGTGCGCCCCGCCTCGCGGGAGTGGCCTGCCATGCGGGAATCTTGCCGAATCCTTCCACTGGACGGAAGGGACGGCTCGGCGCGGCCACCTCCCGGGCACGATGCTTCCCTCTATGCGAACTCAGGTCGGGATCATCGGGGCCGGGCCGGCGGGATTGCTCCTGTCGCACCTGCTCCACCTGCGCGGCGTCTCCTCCGTGGTGCTGGAGAGGCGCAGCCGCGCGTACGTGGAGGGGCGCGTGCGCGCCGGCGTGCTGGAGCAGGGCACGGTCGAGACGCTGGTGGAGGCCGGTGTCGGCGAGCGGCTGCGCCGCGAGGGCCTGCCGCACCACGGCATCGAGCTCAGGTACGGCGGGCGGGGCCACCGCATCGCGTTCGAGGAGCTGGTGCCCGGCCGGACAATCACCGTGTACGGGCAGCAGGAGGTGGTCAAGGATCTGATCGCGGCCCGGCTGGAGGCGGGCGGCGACGTGCGCTTCGAGGTGGAGGACGTGGCCCTGCACGACCTCGACGGGGAGCCGTACCTGACCTTCGGCGGGGAGCGGCTCGACTGCGACGTCATCGCCGGCTGCGACGGCTTCCACGGCGTGTCGAGGCCGTCGGTGCCGGAGGGCGTGCTGACCTTCCACGAACGCGACTACCCGTTCGCCTGGCTGGGCGTCCTGGCGCGCGTCGCCCCGTCGTCCGACGAGCTGATCTACAGCCGCACGGAACGCGGCTTCGCCCTGCACAGCATGCGCACGCCCGAGATCAGCCGTTTCTACCTCCAGGTGCCGCCCGACGCCACGGCCGGGGAGTGGCCGGACGAGCGCGTCTGGGCGGAGCTGAAGGCCCGCCTGGAGACCGTGCCCGGCTTCACGCTGGCCACCGGCGAGATCCTGGAGAAGGCCGTCACGCCCATGCGCGGCTTCGTCACCGAGCCGATGCAGTACGGCCGGCTCTACCTCGCGGGCGACGCCGCGCACATCGTGCCGCCGACCGGCGCCAAGGGGCTCAACCTGGCGGTGGCCGACGTGCGGGTGCTGACGGAGGCGCTGGACCGGTTCTTCTCGACGGGCTCGGCCGACCTGCTGGACGGCTACTCGGCGGCGTGCCTGCGGCGGGTGTGGCGGGCGCAGCACTTCTCGTGGTGGATGACGACCCTGCTGCACACGTTCGACTCCGACGACGCGTACGGCCGGCGGTTGCAGCTGTCGTACCTCGACTACGTCACCTCCTCACGGGCGGCCGCGACGACGCTGGCGGAGAACTACGTCGGCCTGCCCTGACGGTTCTTGACGCGGGTTGTTGACGCAGTCCCGGGCACGGGCTACCGTCGTCTCAAATCTAAAGGAAACTTTCCTATTAGTTTCCTTCAGATCCCCTCCCATCCCACCCCCCAGACACCGGATGTCGGAGAATCCATGAGACACAGAGCCCTCAGTAAGGTCCTCGCGGTCGCGGCGGCGTTCCTGCTGCCGCTGACCGCCGCCGTCGCCACCCCGCCGGGCGCCCAAGCCGCCCTCACCCCCTCTTCCCGGACCGCCTCTTCCCAGACAGCCTCTGCCGGGACCGTCGCCTTCCTGGCCGACTGGGCGCCGAACGTCGCGTACACGGCAGGGACGCGCGTCACCTACAACGGCGTCACGTACGAGTGCGTCCAGAGCCACACCTCCCAGACCGGCTGGGAGCCGCCCAACGTCCCCGCCCTGTGGAAGATCGTCACCGGAGGCGGCGACACGCAGGCGCCGAGCGTGCCGGGAGGTCTGCGTTCGACCGGTGTGACATCGAGCAGTGTGTCGCTGGCGTGGAGCGCCTCGACGGACAACGTCGGGGTGTCGGGGTATGACGTGTACCGGGGGAGTGCCCGGGTGGCGACCGTGACGGGGACGTCGTACACGGACTCGGGGCTCAGCGCGAGCACGGCGTACACGTAC
>NZ_JBITIP010000006.1:0-245063 GCF_044459125.1 Nonomuraea sp. NPDC050383 | reverse complement strand
CGTACACGTACACGGTGCGGGCGCGTGACGCGGCCGGCAACGTCTCGGCGGCGAGCGGCGCCGTGACCGCGACCACCACGGGCGGCGGAGGCGGCGACACGCAGGCGCCGAGCGTGCCGGGGGGTCTGCGTTCGACGGGGGTGACGTCGAGCAGTGTGTCGCTGGCGTGGAGCGCCTCGACGGACAACGTCGGGGTGTCGGGGTATGACGTGTACCGGGGGAGTGCGCGGGTGGCGACCGTGACGGGGACGTCGTACACGGACTCGGGGCTCAGTGCGAGCACGGCGTACACGTACACGGTGCGGGCGCGTGACGCGGCCGGCAACGTCTCGGCGGCGAGCGGCGCCGTGACCGCGACCACCACGGGCGGCGGAGGCGGCGGCAACAAGCTGCTCGGCTACTTCGTCCAGTGGGGCGTCTACCAGCGCGGCTACCACGTCAAGAACATCGACACCAGCGGCTCGGCCGCCAAGCTCACCCACCTCAACTACGCGTTCGGCAACGTGCAGAACGGCCAGTGCACGATCGGCGACAGCTACGCCGACTACGACCGGTTCTACAGCGCGGCCGAGAGCGTGGACGGCGTCGCCGACACCTGGGACGCCGGCGCCCTGCGCGGCAGCTTCAACCAGCTCCGCAAGCTCAAGAAGAAGTACCCGAACCTGAAGGTGCTGTTCTCCTTCGGCGGCTGGACCTGGTCGGGCGGCTTCACCCAGGCCGCGGCCAACCCCGCCGCGTTCGCCGACTCCTGCTACCGGCTCGTCGAGGACCCGCGCTGGGCCGACGTGTTCGACGGCATCGACATCGACTGGGAGTACCCGAACGCCTGCGGCCTCAGCTGCGACGCCAGCGGCGCGGCCGCGTTCCGGAACCTGATGTCGGCGCTGCGCTCCCGGTTCGGCTCCGGCAACCTCGTCACCGCGGCCATCACCGCCGACGGCACCTCCGGCGGCAAGATCGACGCGGCCGACTACGGCGGCGCCGCCCCGTACGTCGACTGGTACAACGTCATGACCTACGACTACTTCGGCGCCTGGGCGGCGCAGGGGCCGACCGCCCCGCACTCGCCGCTCACCTCCTACGCCGGCATCCCCATCGCCGGCTTCCACTCGGACAACGCCGTCCAGAAGCTCAAGAGCAAGGGCGTCCCGGCCGGCAAGCTGCTGCTCGGCATCGGCTTCTACGGCCGCGGCTGGACCGGCGTCACGCAGGCCGCGCCCGGCGGCACCGCCACCGGCCCCGCGCCCGGCACGTACGAGCAGGGCATCGAGGACTACAAGGTGCTCAAGACGCGCTGCCCCTCCACCGGCACGGTGGCCGGGACCGCTTACGGCTACTGCGGCGGGCAGTGGTGGAGCTACGACACGCCGGGCACCATCGGCGGCAAGATGGGCTACGCGAAGGACCAGGGCCTCGGCGGCGCGTTCTTCTGGGAGCTCAGCGGCGACACCACGGGCGGCGAGCTGATCACGGCCATGCGCAACGGCCTCGGCTGACGCACGGATGATTCCGGGGCCGGTCCCGCCTCACCCGCGGGACCGGCCCTCCGCCTCCAGGCCCTGCGCCTCCAGGCCCTGCGCCTCCAGGCCCTGCGTCACGATTTCAGCCTTACCCGAAACCCCTCCATTGACCCGATGGCGGCGGTGTTTCTAGATTTCGGTCATGACCCTAATCTCCCGAACGATGGCTGCCGGCATGGCGGTCATCGCACTGCTGGCGGCGGCGCCCGCGCCCGCCTCGGCGGCGGGCGGCACGACCGCGACCCCGGCCGCCGAAGCGGGCCCGGCCGATCTCGGTGTGCCGCTCCAGGACGTGCTGCTGCTCGGCGGCACCGTCGCTCCCGGCCCCGGCGGCACCCCCGTGCTCTGGGAAGCCTCCTCCGGCACCCCCGCCCACCTCAACGCGGTGGACCCGGCCACCGGCGCCGCGGTGGCGCGGCTCGACCTGCCGGGCGCCGCCGGGGCCTGGGCGGTGGACGCGACCCCCGACGGCAGCGTCTACGCCGGCACCTACGGCGACGGCCGCCTCTACCGCTGGACCCGCGAGGGCGGTGTCGCCGACCTCGGCCGCCCGCTCCCGTCCGAGAACTTCGTCTGGTCGGTGGCGGCGGGCGAGGGCGCGACCGTGTACGGCGGCACGTCGCCGGGCGGCCGCCTGTTCGGCTACGACCCGGCGACCGGCTTCCGCGACTACGGCAAGCTCTCTGCCTCCCACGCGTACGTGCGGAGCGTCTCCTACGCCGACGGCAAGATCTACGCGGGCACCGAGAATCCGGCCGCCGTCTTCGAGGTGGACGCCGCCACCGGCGTGGCCGAGAAGCTGCCCACTCCGCCCGGCCTGGACGTCACGGACAAGTGGGCCTACGACGTCAACGTCGCCGGCGGCTTCCTCTTCGTCAGGTACGGCAGCGCCTTCCCCGGCCCCCTGCACGTCTGGGACATCGCCGCTCGTGCCTGGACCGACACCCTCGAATCCGCCCACGGCCTGGACGTCTCGCCGCCCGACGACCAAGGACGGATCTACTTCGTGAAGGGCGGGGAGCTGGTCGGCTACGACCCGCGTACCCGTACCGTCACCCCGACGGGGATGCCCTTCACCGGACGGGTCGCGAACACCCGCGGCATCGGCTGGGCCGAGCTGGGCCTGCCCGACTACCCCGGCAAGAGCCTCGTCGGGCTGCTGTGGCGCGGCCTGATGTTCCGCTACAACCCGCAGACCGGCGCCAGATCGTTCGTCCAGACGGGCATCCAGGGCGAGCCGATCGACATCACGGCCATCGCGGACGGCCCGGACGGCCGCGTCTACGTGGGCGGCTTCCTCAACGGTGGTTTCGCGGCGCTCGACCCGGTCACGGGGGAGCGGGAGGAGTTCCACACCTTCTCCCAGAGCGAGGCCATGACGGCGCACGGCGGCAGGCTCTACGTCGGGGCCTATCCCGAAGCCAGGGTCTACGCCTACGACCCCAGCCTGCCGTGGAACAGCACCGAGTACTCGCCCAGTCCGGAGCCCGGGCCCACGCCGAACCCGGCTCGGCTGCTCGACTTCGCCGCCGACAAGCAGATCAGGCCGCGCGCGCTGACCCCGGCGGGCCGGTATGTGGCGATCGGGACGATGCCCGACCTCGGGCAGCTCGGCGGCGTGCTCGCCCTCTGGGACCCGCGGGAGGGCCGGATGGCCTACTCCCAGCGGCATGTGGTCGAGGACCAGAGCATCGTCTCGCTCGCCTACCGCGACGGCGTCGTCTACGGCGGCACCTCGATCTACGGCGGCCAGTCGGCCACCCCGCCGACCCAGCCGGAGGCCAAGCTGTTCGCCTGGTCGGTGCGGGAGAAGAGGCTGCTGTGGGAGCTGGTCCCGGCGGCCGGCAAGCCCGCCGTCCCCGCGCTCGCCTTCGACGACCGCGGCCGGCTGTGGGGGATCGCGGGCGGCGAGGTGTTCGCCGTGAACGTGGCCACGCGCAAGGTGGTCTCCCGGGTCACGCTGTCGGACAGCGCGTCGTCCTCCGGCGCGCTGGTCTTCAACGCCCGGGACCGCCGCCTCTACGGCGCGCACGCCGGCGCCCAGGTGTTCGCGCTCGATCCGCGTACGGGCAAGCGGTCGGTGCTGAAGGAGGGACCTGTGCACCACCTCGCGGTGCACAGGTCCGGAGTCGTCTACTTCGCCGAGGGGCCGAAGCTGTTCAGATATCAGCCGCAGAGCCGGTAGGTGGAGAAGTTCTCGAAGCGTGACAGGTACATGTGCTCGTCAGGGCCCTTGAGCAGGATCGAGATCGGGCGGGCGATGAGCGTCAGCGCCATCGTCCCCCGGTCGATCCGGTACGCCTTGCCCTGCACCTTGCCGTACAGCCGGCCGTCGCGCCCCGGCTCGATGTTGGTGTCGAGCCAGACCTGGGTCGCGGTGGACCACGGGTAGGTCTGGTGCTTCACGGTCCGCAGCGCCTGCCCGGTGGCGGGATCGAGCTCGAACAGCGCGTCGGGGCTGAGCCCCCACAGCCTGCCGTCGCCGTCGAAGGTGATCGAGCCGAGTGCCAGGTCGCCGGCCACGGGGGTGCTCGTCCACCTGAGCGAGTCGGTGGCGATGTCGTAAGCGAAGGCGTGCGCCGCGTCGCCCTGCGGGACGCCGGTGGCGCCGAACGCCGACGTGGTGCCGTAGAGGACGCCGTCGCGGTAGGCGAGGGCGATGATGCTCTGGCCCGGGATGAGGTTGCGCCTGATCACGGTCCTGCCGGTGGCCGGGTCGAGCAGGCCGAGCGCGCCGCCGACCGAGCCGGCCTTGGGCACGGTGCCGAACGCCAGCCAGTCGCCCGCCGACACCATGGCGAACGGCCGGTCCTGCTCCTGGCCGGCGAGTTCGAGCAGCTTCCTCGGCTCGGTGCCGTCGAACTCGTAGATGCGGGCGCCGGGGTAGACGCCCAGGTAGAGCTTGCCCTTGTGGGTGACGATGGCCTCGCTCTGGCCGACGTTGGGCCAGAACTGGGATTGACCGGTGGCGGGGTCGTACGCGGCCAGGCCGCCGGTGAAGAAGCCGCCCGCGTAGACGCGCCCGTCGGGGCCGACGGCCATGGACCTGATGGAGACGGGCTGGCCGGTCAGGGTGGATTCGAACAGCTTGCCGCGGCGGCTGTGGCGGTCGTAGTGCCAGAGGCGGCCGGTGGAGGAGGTGCCGACGAGCGTGCGGCCGTTCCAGCCGAGGGTCCTGGCGGCGCCGCCGCCGAGGTCGGTGAAGCCCAGCTTGGTGATCTTCCTGGTCCTGAGGTCGTACGCGACGAGCTCGTCGCTCTGGACCAGGTAGACCTGGTGACCGTGCCGGCCACCGCCCACGGTGAGGCTGTCGATGTCGTCCACGACGTCGCGCCACGTGCCCGCGGCCAGGTCGTAGACGCCCATCGGGTTGGTGCCGGTGGTGGTGCCGAAGCGGACCAGAAGGTGGCGGCCGACGACGTCGAGGTCGTAGGCGTAGCCGCTGCCCGTGATCGGCGGGGCGATCACCTTGACGAGGGTTCCGTCGGGCCGCAGCACGGCGACCTTCATGCTCTGCGCGCCGACGCCGGCGTAGATGGTGCCGTCCCCGGCGATGGCGAGGTCACGGATGTACTGCTCGCCGGGAACGGGGCTGCCGAGGTCGTCGATGCGGCCGGTCGCCGTGTCGTAGCGGAACAGCCGGGCGTTGGGCGAGGTGCCGCCGTAGACGGCGGTCCCGTCCGGGCTGGCCGCGACCGTCCAGACGAACGTCTCGCCCGGCACGGCGATGCCCAGCTCGCGCACCTCGTCGGTGGCGGGGTCGTAGCGGAAGAGCCTGCCCATGGCCCCGGCGGTGGCGTTGTAGCCGCCCACGTAGACGGAGTGGTCGGGGGCCACGGTGACGGCCCAGGAGCCGAGCGCGAGGGGAAGCGGCCGCTCGGCGACGAGGCTCGCGTCGGCGGCGTTCCTGATGGCCAGGATCGCGGGGCCGGAGGCGCTGGAGGTGACGGAGTAGAGGCGGTCGCCGTCGAGGGCGGTGCCCGCCGTGGTGGCGCCGGTGAGCGGCAGGGTGCCGAGGCTCTGGAAACCGCACCCCGTTGGCGGTGCGGCGGTTTCGGCCTGGGCCGGAGCTGTGAGGGACCAGGCGGTCAAGAGGAGGACGACGAGTAAGCGCATGGGCCTACCTTCGCTAGAGCTGCATAACGGCCTTGACCGTAATCCTGAGCTCCGCCCATGGCAAGACCGCCGCCACGCCGATCCGGCACGCGGTACCGGGGGGAGGGGGAGGGCTACCGGGGTGGGGACCGGAACAGGCGCGCGGCCTCCTCCGGAGTGTCGCGGACCGTCAGGGGCGCGGGGCTGAGCGCGTCCAGGCGCCGCCGGAAGTCCGGCCTGATGCCGGTGAGCACCATGGTCCCGGCCTTGGCGCCGTCCACCTGCTGCTGCGCGGTGATCAGGGCGGCGACCCCCATCGCGTCCCAGAACGTCACCGCGCTCAGGTCCATCACCAGCCGCGGCTCCGGCTCACCGGAGACGACGTCGCGGACCACGGTGGCGAGCTCCAGCGCGGCCTGGTCGCCCAGCGACCCGGACAGCTCCAGCAGGACGTGCGACCCCTGATCGTGGCGGCTGAGGCCGAACGGCGCGTCGTGCCCGTCCGGGGGGAGGGCGAAGTCGGCGACCGCGACGGTGCCCTCCGGGCCGGAGCCGATCGTGAACCGGTCGGGCAGGAAACGGGCGATCCACAGCCCGTGCCCGTGCTGGACGGGCCACCGGGCGGCGTCGGGCACGGGGGTCCGCGCCTCACGCGCGGCGTCTCCCGCCTGCCGTGCCTGCGGCAGGGCCCCGGCGTTCCCCACCTGTCCGGTGTGCGGCAAGGACTCGGTGTCCGCGTCCGGCCGGGGGATGCGGGTGCTCAGGGACGGTCCCGCGTCGCTGACCTCGCACCGCAGCGCGCCGGCCATCCGCCAGATCCGCACCCGGCCCGTGCCCGCGCCGTGGACCACCGCGTTGGTGGCCAGCTCGTGCACGGTGATCACCAGGTCCATGGCCCGCCCGTCGGGCAGGCCGGCGTGCGTGGCGTGCGCCTCCAGCGTGGCGCGCAGCGCGTACAGCAGGTCGGCGTCGAACGACTGGTCGAGGATGAGGTCCGGATCGCCTTTCGCGGTCGGGGGCAGGTTCACGGACTCGTCATCGACCATGACCGGTCACCAGACTGATCCCCGGAATGCCGCCGGCCCCCAGCAGCACGAACCTCGACGCGGTCGCACGGCTGCACCGCAGATCCACCTTCCGATCGGGGGCCACGCTCCTGGCCGCCTCCATGATCATTCGGGCGCTGGAGAGGTCGATGAACGCCAGCTCGGCCATGTTGACGGTGATGTCGCCTTCGCCCCTGATCGCCTCGGTCAGCGCCATCCTCAGCGCGTCCTCCGCGGTCCGGTCCATCTGCCCGGCCAGCCGGATGCCGGGTGGCGCGTACTGGCGGCATATTCGTAGCAACGGGTCGTTGTGGTACGTGGCGGCGGCCACCGAGTGCGTGTGGAACGGCGACACCGACGCCAGGGTGACCGGGTCGAAGCGGTCGCGGTCGTACTGGCACAGCACCGAGACGCTGGTGCCGGACAGCGCGGTGGCGATCTCCTCCTCGAACGCCGGCAACTGCTCGATCCCGCTGACCGGCTGGAGCGCCCACCCCATGTCGAGCGCCACCCGCAGCCCGGAGTAGCCCTCGTCCGCGGTCTGCTCGATCTGGTCGCGCAGCCAGCCCATGGCGTGCTCCACGGCGAACGCCTGCCCCGACAGCAGGCCCTCCTTGCAGGCCAGGACCTCCATCCGGCCATTGGCGGTGGCGGACTGCACGGAGATCCCGCGCTGGCCGAGCTCGGCCAGCGCCTCCTGCGGCTCCACGCACAGCCACACCACCCGCAACCCGCCCTTCAGCCCGTCCCGCACGAACGCCGCGGTCAGGTCGTGGAGCTCCTCCGGCTCGCCGAAGGTGAGGCAGGCGTGATCGTTGACCGTGAGGTCCGTGATCTGCACTTCCGCGTCCGTCACCGCGCCACCTGTCCCCTCGCGGCCGCCGCCGCCCCACACACCGCCGGACCACCCAGCGTAGTGACCGGCTGCAACCGGTACGCCCCTCGGGACGGTTTCGTCGTGACCGTCGCGGAGCGCGCGGCGCCCGTCCCCTCACAGCCGCGCTCGCCTTCCCGCCGGTTCGGAGGCGTCCCGCCGGACCCTCATGGCCACCCTGGCCGCTACACGTGTGCCCTCAACGAGGGGACGCACACGTACATCCTTGACTCTTCCGGCGGATGACCGCTGGCCCGGCACACGCCCCGTCCGCCACCATCACCGTGTGACCCAGCCGATCCAGCGCCTCAACCCCGCGTCCCCGCACCCCACTCCCGGTTGCAGCCACGTGACGCTCGCCGGGCCTGGCCGCACGGCCCACCTGGCCGGGCAGTGCCCTCTCGACCGGACGGACGCCGTCGTGGGGGAGGGGGACGTCATCGCCCGGACCGACCAGGCGAGTTCGCGGCCCGGCAGCACCGCGTACGGCGCGCCGTCCTCGGCCATCCGGAGCTGGTGGCGGTGGAGCTGTCCCACGGATCGGGCGTCATCCTCGCCACGAGACCCGTCCGGCCGGGTCACCACAGCTCGATGGAGCGCGTGAAGATCCCCGCCACGTCCTCCTCGGTCACCGGCGCGGGAGCGGTCGCGAGCAGGCGCTGCTGCCTCATCGTCCCCTCGACGAGGGCGTCGATGTCGCCCGTGCCGAAGCCGACGGCGCCGATCCCGTTGGGGACGCCGACGTCGCGCATGAGATCGACCAGGACGCTCGGCAGGAACTCGGCCGCCTCGGCCGGCTCCTCCCTGTCCGGGGCGAGCAGCCGGGCGGCGCGCAGATGGCGTTCCGGCGCCGCCGGGAAGGTGAACCTGAACGCCTCCGGCGCCGTGAGCGCGACCGACATCCCGTGCGGGACCATCGGCTCGTCGCCGGGGTAGTCCTTCGGGTGGAAGTCGCGGACCCGCCCGGCGATGGGATAGGCGTTGGCGTGCGGGAGGTGCACGCCGGCGTTGCCGAAGCCCATCCCGGCGAACGTGGCGGCCAGCGCCATCTCGCCGCGGGCCGCCGTGTCGTCGCCGTGGCGCACGGCCCGCCGGAACGACCTCGCCAGCAGCCGCATGGCCTGCTCGGCCCACATGTCGGAGATCGGGTTCGCGCCGCAGTAGGGCACCCGCTGCTCGGGACGTTTGCGCTCGTTGCCGGTGTACCAGCGGGCGGTGTAGCTCTCGACCGCGTGGCAGAGGATGTCCATCCCGGCCGAGGCGGTCACCCCCGCGGGCTGGGTCAGCGTGAGGTCGGGATCGACGACGGCGAGCGCGGGGCGCAGCGCGGCATGGCTGATGCCGGTCTTGACCTTGAGCGACAGCACGTCGAGCACGCAGATGGTGGTGCTCTCCGCGCCGGTGCCGGTGGTCGTGGGTACGGCGACGAGCGGCTTGAGCGGGTTGTCCGGTGCCCGGCCGTGCCCGACCGGGGCGTTGACGTAGTCCATCAGCTCGCCGGGGTTGGTGAGCATCAGGTCGATCGCCTTGGCGGTGTCGATGCTCGACCCGCCGCCGACGGCGACGAACGCGTCCCAGGGGCCCGCGGCGCGGGCGTGCTCGACGGCGGCGGCGAGGCTGGCGTCGGTCGGCTCGACGTGCACCTGGTCGTAGATCCGGGCGTCGATGCCGTGGCGGCGGATCTGCTCGGCGATCCGTCCCGGGGCGCCGGTGGCGGCGACGCCCTGATCGGTGACGATCAGGACGCGCCGGACGTCGCCGTACTGGCCGAGGTCGAAGCCGAGCTCGGCGGAGGCGCCGTTGCCGAACTTCAGCCGGGGCGCGCCGTAGGTGAAGACGGTCTCGGGGGTGACCGGAGGCGTGGTCGTCATGCGGGTTCCCTACCCCCGTGGCGGCCGTCCCCCGCGACACCCGTGATCCGCCCGGAACACCAAGAAGCCCCAGACTCCCGGCGGCTGCCGTGAGCTGGGGCGGGTGGTGGACGATACTGGGATTGAACCAGTGACCTCTTCCGTGTCAGGGAAGCGCTCTCCCGCTGAGCTAATCGTCCGTGTTGAGTTGTCACTCAGAGCGGAAGACGGGATTCGAACCCGCGACCCTCACCTTGGCAAGGTGATGCTCTACCACTGAGCCACTTCCGCATGGCGCTGCACTTTACTTTAGCGGATCCCGTGAGGGACCGCGCCTGACCGAGGTGGAGACGGGATTTGAACCCGTGTAGACGGCTTTGCAGGCCGCTGCCTCGCCTCTCGGCCACTCCACCAGGAGTTCGTACTCCGAGCGGAAGACGGGATTCGAACCCGCGACCCTCACCTTGGCAAGGTGATGCTCTACCACTGAGCCACTTCCGCGTGTCTCCGGCGAAGTGCCGGCCACGGGAAAACCATATCGCCTTCGGAGAGTGCCCGCGCGCGTCCGGCGGGCTCCGGGACGAAATCGGCGGGACGAGATCGGCCGCCGACGCGGGGGCCGCTCACCGGATCACGCGTACGTCCCGCGCCCGGACGAACGCCACCCGGTGGCCGAGCTGGATCTGGTAGAAGCGCCGGGTGCCCGTGACCGTGACGTGCGCGGCCGGGTCGAAGGAGCCCGCCTTCTGGTACGAGCCCGCCACGATCTGCCCCAGCGTGTACGTCTGGCCGGAGCGGATCACGTACGCCAGCGGCGTGCGCTCCTGGTAGGCGACGCCCGTGCCCTCGTAGGCCGGGTGACCGGGGTACGCCCGGCCGTACACCCTGACCGTGTCCTTCAGCGGCGTGACCAGCGCGCCCGCGGCGGGGACGGCGGTCGGAGCGGTGGCCGGGTTGTGGAACCACGCCTTCTGGCCGAGGTACCAGATCGCCGTCCAGTCGCCCTGCCGCCCGGCCACGGCGAACCGCTGGCCGGTGGAGGCGCGGGCGCTGTGGTCGTACACGCTGTACGTGCTCGGCTTGCCCACCCGCTTGCCGATGTCGTCGACCAGGGGCGCGTCCTCGCGCGGCTCGGTGCGCAGCCACACCGACGAGGCGCCGTGCGGCTCGCAGGGCCTGGCCGGCTTGGCCGCGGAGCAGCCGGTGAAGAGCGGCTGGTTCGTCGCGTAGTCGGGCAGGATGATGACCGATCTGGCCCGGCCGCCGGGTGCGGACATGACGGCGGGGGCGGCCGTGAGCACGCCCTCGGCGGCTCCCGGTTCCGGCGGGGCATCCGCGGGCCCGCCGTCAGGCAGGCCGGGGGCCGGGGGGCCGGCCACCGCCAGGGCCGGGGGGCGGGCCGGCGTGCCGGTGATCGGACTGCCCGCCAGCTCCAGGTAGTGGGCCCAGTCCCAGTACGGGCCCGGGTCGTCGTGCATGCCCGGATGGCTTTCGGCCGTGGTGCCGGGGACGTTGTCGTGGCCGAGGATGTGCGCCCGGTCGAGGGGCAGGTCGTACAGGTCCGCCAGGTAGCGCAGCAGCTGGGCCGAGGACCGGTACATCGCCTCCGTGTACCAGGTCGCCCCCCTGGCCAGGTAGCCCTCGTGCTCGATGCCGATCGAGCGGGCGTTGAAGTCGTAGTTGCCGGCGTGCCAGGCGATGTCCCGCGTCCGCACGTGCTGGGCCACGTGCCCGTCGCCGGAGCGGATCGTGTAGTGCCAGCTCACGTAGTCGGGGTCGGAGACCATCGACGGGATGTCGCGGTACTTGGTCTCCGTGTCGTGGATGACGATGTAGTCGATCCGCCGCGTCGTGGTGGCGGGCATCCGGTCGTGGTTGCCGTAGCCGCCGCTCGTGCGCTTGTACGCGGCGGGCATCCACTCGCAGTCGAGCGTCCGGGGGCACTCGGCCGCTCCCGCCGGGCGCGCGGACGGCGCGGCGGGCCGGCGCAGGTCCGGCACGGGCGCCAGGCGGACCACGGAGCCGTCGTCGGTCCTGCGGGTCACGCCCTGGCGGATCACCTCGAACACCTGGTCGGCGAAGTCGTGTGATCCGGATGACGGGAGCGGGGAGAGGCTCCCGGCGTAGCGGGCGACGGCGTCGTACCAGTCGGCGGGGTCCGAGCCGGTGCGCGCCTGGAGGGAGGCCTTGAGCGAGGCCAGGACGGCGGCGCCGCCCCTGATGTTCGCGGCCGGGTCGGAGCGCAGGCGCGCGGCCGGAAGCCCGGTGAGCCGCGCGGCGCGCTGCAGCGTCGCCCCGCCGGCGGCCCCGGGCCCGGAGGCGGCCCCGGGCCCGGAGGCGGCACCGGGGTCACCCGGCGCCACGGGCTCGACGGCCGCCGTGTCCACCAGGTGCATCGGCCCGTACCCGCCCGCCGTGCTCGGCCGGCCGCCGTTCGTGTCCCAGCGCGACTCCAGGTACGAGACCCCGAGCAGCAGGCTCACCGGCACACCGAACTCCCCGGCCGCCCGCGCGAAGTCCGCCTGGCGGCCCGGCGCGGGGCCGGGCAGGGCGAGGAGCCCGGCGGCGAGACCGGTGACCAGACCGGCGGCGGCCCAGTGCGGCATGACAACCTCCACGGATCGGTACGACTACACTACGCACAGTAATCACCGCATCGGAAAGTCCGCCGGCGCCGCGAGAGCGTGTTGAATCGGCTATCCCTGCCCGATTCCGGGCAGGATGTTGGCGTGTCGCGTTCCCTGTGCGTAGTGTCCTCGTCTGTGTCCACGACGCTGCACCCCTACGAGGAGCTGATCGCCCACCTCATCCGGACCAGCGGGCTCGGCCCCGGTGAGGCCGCGCGGGTGGTCGCCGACGTGCTGTCGTACTTCTCCGAACCGGTGGAGGCGTTCGTGCGGCGGCGCCACGCCGAGCTGAAGGCCCGAGGCCTCACCAACGACGAGATCTTCCCCAGAGTGGCCGCCGAGCTTCGCGGGCGCCGCGTCGCGGCGCCCGAGCTGTCCCTGCGGCAGTTGCGCCGCATCGTCTACGGCTGACCGGACAGGCCGTTCCCAGAACCACCTGAGAAACAACTGCATCGCCGTCTTCCGAGAAGACGGATGACGACGGATAGGAGATGTCGGATGTGCGGAATCGTCGCGTACGTCGGCCCCAAGGACGCCGCCCCCATCCTGCTGGAGGGCCTGCAGCGGCTGGAGTACCGCGGGTACGACTCGGCCGGTGTCGTGGTCTCGAACAAGGGCCTCAAGGTCCGCAAGGTCAAGGGCAGGGTCGCCGACCTGGCCAAGGTCGTGCCGGCCAGGTTCAAGGGCGGGCTCGGCATCGGCCACACCCGGTGGGCCACCCACGGCGTTCCCAGTGACGTCAACGCGCATCCGCACCTGTCCTCCGACGAGCGCGTCGCCGTCGTGCACAACGGCATCATCGAGAACGCCGACGAGCTGCGCGCCAAGCTGGTGGCCGACGGCGCGGAGTTCCTCTCCGAGACCGACACCGAGGTGCTGGCCCACCTGATCGCCCGCACCGTGAAGGAGACCGACTCGCTGGAGGAGGCCGTCCGCAAGGCGCTGAAGAGCGTCGTCGGGACGTACGGCATCGCGGTCATGGACGCCGAGCGGCCGGGAGAGGTGGTCGTGGCCCGCAACGGCAGCCCGATCGTGCTCGGCATCGGCGAGAAGGAGATGTTCGCCGCCTCCGACGTGGCCGCGCTGGTCCGCTACACCCGCCAGGTCGTCCACCTGGAGGACGGCGAGCTGGCCGTCCTCAAGGCCGACGGCTTCCACACCTTCGCCAGCGACGCCCGCGAGACGGCCAAGGAGCCGCTGACCGTCGACTGGGACGCCGGCCACTACGACACCGGCGGCTACGAGCACTACCTGCTCAAGGAGATCTCCGAGCAGCCCGAGACCGTGGCCCGCACCATGAGCGGCCGGCTCGACGAGCGCTTCCACATCGCCCACCTGGGCGGCCTCAACATGGACGCCCGCGAGACCCGCTCCTTCCGCCGCGTCAAGATCATCGGTTGCGGCTCCGCGTACTACTCCGGTCAGATCGGCGCCCAGCTCATCGAGGAGCTGGCCCGCATCCCGGCCGACGCCGAGCCGGCCAGCGAGTTCCGCTACCGCAACCCGGTCGTCGACCCCGACACCCTCTACGTCGCGATCAGCCAGTCGGGCGAGACGTACGACACGCTGGCCGCCGTGCAGGAGCTCAAGCGCAAGGGCGGCCGGGTCATCGGCATCGTCAACGCGGTCGGCAGCGCCATCGCGCGCGAGGTCGACGGCGGCGTCTACCTGCACGCCGGGCCGGAGGTGTCGGTCGCCTCGACGAAGGCGTTCACCTCGACCGCGCTGGCGTTCGCGCTGCTCGCCCTGCACTTCGGGCGCGTCCACGACCTGTCGCCCGCCGACGGCCGCCGCGTCGTCGAGGGCCTGCGCCGCCTGCCGGCCCAGATCGAGGAGATCCTCTCCCAGAGCGACAAGATCGCCGAGCTGGCCCGGAAGTACGCCCCGTACCCGAGCATGATGTTCGTCGGGCGCGTGCGCGGCTACCCCGTCGCCCGCGAGGGCGCCCAGAAGCTCAAGGAGATCTCCTACGTCCACGCCGAGGCGTACCCGGCCAGCGAGCTCAAGCACGGCCCCCTCGCGCTGATCGGGCCGGAGATGCCGACGGTGGCGATCGTGCCCGACGACGAGCTGCTGGACAAGAACCTCACCACGCTCGGCGAGATCCGCGCCCGCGGCGGCCAGGTGCTCATGGTGGGCCACCGCGAGCCCGACGCCAAGCTGGCCGACGACGTGATCGTGGTGCCGAAGAACGAGATCGAGCTCGACCCCATCCTGCTGACGATCCCGCTCCAGCTCCTCGCCTACCACGCTGCCGTGGCTCTGGACCGCGATGTCGACAAGCCTCGCAATCTCGCGAAGAGTGTCACAGTTGAGTAACTTAGCGCGGCACTATGGCCACAATCGCACAAAGGTCGTGTTACCGGCGCATTCTCGACCTAAGATCCGAATGTGGCCGAGTTCGATCCTCACACGCCGAACGTCGCCCGCATGTACGACTACCTGCTCGGCGGCCACGACAACTACGCCGTCGACCGCGAGGCGACCGAGCGGCTGGTAGCGCTGGTCCCGCAGGCCGTGCCGCTGGCGCGGGCCAATCGCGGCTTCCTGCGGCGGGCCGTGCGCCACCTCGCGGGCGCCGGTGTGCGCCAGTTCCTCGACCTCGGCAGCGGGCTGCCCACCCAGGGCAGCGTCCACGAGATCGTCCCGGACGCCCGCGTCGTGTACGTCGACCGCGACCCGGTCGTGGCCGCGCACGCCAGGGCCCTGCTGGGCGAGGGCGACGGAGGAAGGGCGGCCCCGGACCGCCGGGCCGCCTTCCTCCAGGCGGATCTGCTCGACGCGCCCGAGGTGCTGGAGGGCGCCTCGGAGCTGCTGGACCTCGGCCGGCCGGTGGGGATCCTGCTGGTCGGCATCCTGCACTTCCTCCCCGACGCGGACGGGCCGTACGAGACGGTGGCGCGGCTGCGCGAGGCCGTCGCGCCGGGCAGCCACCTGGTGATCACCCATGCCGTCGCCCCCGGCAGGCCGGCGGGCGGCGGAGGCGTCGCCCCGATCTCCCAGGGGCGCGGCGCCGAGCGGCCGCCGGCCGCCATCCGGCGCTTCTTCGGCGACTTCGCCCTGGTCGAGCCCGGCCTGGTGAACGCGGCGGACTGGCGCCCGGACCGGCCCCGCCTGGCGGGGGAGCCGGGCGGCGGTTCGTACCTCATGGCGGGTGTGGGGTGGAAGCATCCCATAGCCCCTGATGTGTGACGGCTTGTAGTGGTTCGTTAACCTGGTGTAGCGAGATGCTGGCTCGCGGACCGGGGAGGCATGCCATGCGCCGACGGCAGGTGCTCGCACTCGGGCTCGGCCTGGCGGTCTCGGGGCTGGCGAGCGCCGCCGGGTGCGGCGCCGGGCGGGCCCCCGGCCGGGGCGTGCGCGGCAGGTTCGCCATCGTGCCCGGCGGGGAGCGGTGGACGCGCGTGGCCCAGGCCCTGGGCACCGCCGCCTGGGACGCCGGGTTCGCCGTGTCGCGCGAGGGCGAGGCCACGCGTATCACCGTCACCGGCCTGCCGGCCCTGGCCGCCGCCGCGCTCAACGACGGGCCGACCCTCCTCGACACCGCCACCCCGCTGGCCCGGCTCGCCGGGGAGATCGAGGTCGTGGTCGTGCCGGCGGCCTCGAAGTTCCGCGACTTCGACGACTTCGGCGCCCACCTGCTGGCCCGGCCGGGCGAGACCATGCTCGCCGGCGGGCCGCGGGGCGAGCCCGACCACCTGCTGTTCGGCCTGGTCGCGCGGGGCCTCGGCGCCGACACGCGGCAGGTCGTCTACACCGGTTACCCGAGCAGCGAGGACGTGGCCGAGGCCCTGCTCGGCGGCAAGGCGGCGGCCGCCGCCGGCACCCTGGCCGACTGGCGGCACGACATCCGCACGGGCCGCTTCAAGGCGCTGGCGGTCTCCTGCGCGCACCGCGTCGACGGGATCGACGCCCCCAGCCTGCTGGAGAGCGGGGTGCGCGTCGACTTCGCGGCCTGGTGCGCGGCGGTCGGGCCGCACGGCATGTCCGGCGACACGCGCGACGCGGCACTGGAGATGTGCGAGGTCGTCTCCCGCTCGGCCCCGTGGCGCGAGGTCTGCCGCAGGCGCGGCTGGAGCGCCCTGCCGCTCTTCGGCGACGACTTCGCGCTCTGGCTGGGCACGGAGATCGGCCGCACCCGCGGAGTGCTCCGTGATCTCGGGCTCGTCAACACGACCGGCACAACATGCAGCGGTAGTTGCGCCAACGGCCACTAGATGTAGGATCCTGCTCGTCGCTGGTTCGCCCCTCGGGGCGGAGCAAAAGGGAACCCGGTGCGATTCCGGGGCTGCCCCGCAGCGGTGAGCGGGAACGACCGCCGTCACAGAGCACTGGAACGATCCGGGAAGCGACGGCCAGTAGGACCGAGCGGGTGATCGTACGCGTAGGAACGCGTGATCGGTCACGCGCGCCTGCCCGCGAGCCCGAAGACCTGCCAGCGAGTGCCGGGGGACCACCGGCTGGACCTGTCCAGGGCCTCGAGGGAGGGCCCGGGGGCCGTCGCGGCCGGGGACACCCCGCGCCGCCGTGCTCTCGTGCGCCCTCGCCGGGGCGAGCTCGCGAGGAGAGAGCACGTGACGACCATCGTTGAGGGTGACCGGCGACTGGCCATCGAGGAGGCGGCCGCGCGGGTGATCGCCGACCCGGCCAACTCCCGGGTCGCCGCCCGGCTGCTGGCCGAGGAGATCGCCGCCGAGGCCGCCGCCTGCGGCGTGCGGTCGTTCTCCGACTCCGTCGCCGCCACCCACGCGGCCGGGCTGGTGCAGGACGAGCTGGCGGCGTTCGTCGCCGCCCACGCCGCCGAGCTGGACGCGCTGGTGCCGGCCGACGCCGACGACCGCTTCGAGTACTTCGGCCTGCGCACGGTCTACGACCGCTACCTGCTGCGCCACCCGGAGACCCGCGCCGTGCTGGAGCGCCCGCAGCACTTCCTGCTGCGCGTGGCCTGCGGCCTGTCCGCCACCGTGGCCGAGGCGGCCGAGCTGTACGCCCTCATGAGCACCCTGTCGTACCTGCCGAGCTCGCCGACGCTGTTCAACTCGGGCGCGCGCCGGCCGCAGCTCTCGTCGTGCTTCCTGCTCGACTCGCCACGCGACGAGCTGGAGGCCATCTACGACAGGTACGGGCAGGTCGCCCGGCTGTCGAAGTACGCCGGGGGCATCGGCATCGCCTGGACCCGGGTCCGCTCCCGCGGCTCGCTCATCCGGGGCACCAACGGGCACTCCAACGGCATCGTCCCCTGGCTGCGCACGCTGGACTCGTCCGTCGCCGCGGTCAACCAGGGCGGCCGGCGCAAGGGCGCCGCCTGCGTCTACCTGGAGACCTGGCACGCCGACGTCGAGGAGTTCCTGGAGCTGCGCGACAACACCGGCGAGGACGCCCGCCGCACGCACAACCTCAACCTCGCCAACTGGGTGCCGGACGAGTTCATGCGCCGGGTCGAGGCCGACGAGCCGTGGTCGCTGTTCGACCCGAAGGACGTGCCGGACCTGACCGACCTGTACGGCGAGGCGTTCGACCGGGCCTACCGCGCCTACGAGGCGCAGGGCCTGCACGTCAGGCAGATCCCCGCCCGCACCCTGTACGGGCGGATGATGCGCACGCTCGCGCAGACCGGCAACGGCTGGATGACCTTCAAGGACGCGGCCAACCGCACCTCCAACCAGACCGCCCGGCCGGAGAACGTCATCCACCTGTCCAACCTGTGCACCGAGATCCTGGAGGTCACCAGCGACGCCGAGACCGCCGTCTGCAACCTCGGGTCGGTCAATCTGGCCGCGCACCTGCGCGACGGCGCCGGCCTGGACTGGGAGCGGCTGCGCGCCACCGTGCGGACCGCCGTGCGCTTCCTCGACCGCACCATCGACCTCGGCTTCTACCCGACGCCCGAGGCGGCGGCGGCCAACCGGCGCTGGCGGCCCATCGGGCTCGGCGTGATGGGGCTGGCCGACGTGTTCTTCACGCTGCGTCTGCCGTTCGACTCGCCCGAGGCGCTGGAGCTGTCCACCCGGATCGCCGAGGAGATCGCGCTGGCCGCCTACGACACCTCCGCCGACCTCGCCGCCGAGCGCGGCCGGCACCCCTCGTACGGCGACACCCGCGCGGCCGGGGGAGTGCTGCACCCCGACCACTACGCCGGCGCCGCCTCGCCGCGCTGGGACGCGCTCCGCGAGAAGATCGCCGGGACGGGGCTGCGCAACTCGCTGATGATCGCCATCGCGCCGACGGCGACGATCGCGTCGATCGCCGGCTGCTACGAGTGCATCGAGCCGCAGGTGTCGAACGTCTTCAAGCGCGAGACGCTGTCCGGCGAGTTCCTCCAGGTCAACCGCTACCTGGTGGCCGACCTCCAGGCGCGCGGACTGTGGACGCAGGCGATGCGCGACGCCATCAAGCGGGCCGACGGCTCGGTCCAGGACGTCCCCGGCGTCCCGGACGACCTGCGGAGCCTCTACCGGACCGCCTGGGAGCTGCCGCAGAAGGCCCTCATCGACCTGGCCGCGGCCCGCCAGCCGTACATCGACCAGTCGCAGTCGCTCAACCTCTTCATGGCCAGCCCGACCATCGGCAAGCTCTCGTCGATGTACGCCTACGCCTGGAAGAAGGGCCTGAAGACCACGTACTACCTGCGCTCGCGGCCCGCCACCCGGATCGCGCAGACCACGGTGCCGGCCGCGCCCGTGCCCGGCCTTCCCGCCCCCTCGGAGGACACGAGTGCGGCGATCGCCTGCTCGCTGGAGAACCCCGACGTCTGCGAAGCCTGCCAGTAGGCCCCGCCGCCCCACCCCTCTCACACGGAGACATCACATGCTGCTCGACCCGGGAATGGACCTGACGCTGCGCCCCATGCGCTACCCCGACTTCTACGAGCGGTACCGGGCCGCCATCCGCAACACCTGGACCGTCGAGGAGGTCGATCTGCACAACGACCTCGCCGACCTGGCGAAGATGACGCCCCAGGAGCGCCACCTGATCAACCGGCTGGTCGCCTTCTTCGCCACCGGTGACTCGATCGTCGCCAACAACCTCGTGCTCAACCTCTACCAGCACGTCAACGCCCCCGAGGCGCGCCTGTACCTGAGCAGGCAACTGTTCGAGGAGGCCGTGCACGTGCAGTTCTACCTGACGCTGCTCGACACCTACCTGCCCGACCTCGACGAGCGGGTCAAGGCGTTCGCGGCGATCGAGCACATCCCGTCGATCCGCGACAAGGCGGAGTTCTGCTTCCGGTGGATCGACTCGATCAACGGGCTCCAGCGGCTGGAGACGGCCGCCGAGCGCCGGCAGTTCCTGCTCAACCTCATCTGCTTCGCCGCCTGCATCGAGGGGCTGTTCTTCTACGGCGCGTTCGCGTACGTGTACTGGTTCCGGTCCCGGGGGCTGCTCGGCGGCCTGGCCACGGGGACGAACTGGGTGTTCCGCGACGAGTCCATGCACATGGAGTTCGCGTTCAGCGTCGTCGACACCGTCCGGGCCGAGGAGCCCGAGCTGTTCGACGACGAGCTGGGCAAGCAGGTCACCGCGATGCTGGAGGAGGCGGTCACCGCCGAGCTGGCCTTCGCCCGCGATCTGTGCGGCGACGGCATGCCGGGGATGACCGCGGACCAGATGCGCGAGTACCTTGAATACGTCGCGGACCAGCGGCTGGCCCGCCTGGGCCTGCCCACGAGGTACGGCACCGCCAACCCGTTCGCGTTCATGGAGCTCCAGGACGTGCAGGAGCTGGCGAACTTCTTCGAACGCCGGGTCTCTGCTTATCAGGTGGCGGTTGAGGGCAATGTGAGTTTCGACGAGACCTTTTAAGACATTGGGGGCATGACACGTGCAGTCGCCGGCCGAGTGGCCCATTTTGGCCGTCTCCGTCGTAGGCGCGATCCTTCTGGTGGAGGTCACGCGCCGGCTCCTGAAACGGGCCGGGCGCAAGTGGTCGCTCGCCGGGCACCTGGTGGAGCACTGCACCTGGGCGGCGTTCGCGGTGGCCGCGGTGGTGGCGTGCAACCTCGTGTTCGGGCCGGGCATGTTCGGCGACAGCCCGCGCGAGCAGCAGCTCGCCGCGACCGTGGAGCGGGGCCTGGGGCTGGTCACGATCGCGTCCGTCACCTGGCTGATCGTCCAGGCCAGCTACGCGCTGACGGACGTGGTGCTCGAACGGCTGGTGCGGGTCGAGGGCGAGCGCAACCGGCGGGCCCGGCGGATCATGACGCAGATCGCGCTGGTCCGCCGGATCGCCGCCGTGACCATCATCGTGGTCGCCCTCGGCGCGATGCTGTTCTCGTTCCCGCAGGTGCGGGCGCTGGGCGCCGGGCTGCTCGCCTCCGCGGGCATCGCCGGCGCGGTGGTCGGCATCGCCGCCCAGCCCACGATCGGCAACGCGCTGGCCGGTCTCCAGCTCGCCTTCAGCGACGCGCTGCGCCTCGACGACGTCGTGGTGGTGGGCGACGAGTGGGGCCGCATCGAGGAGCTGACGCTGACGTACGTGGTGGTCCGGCTCTGGGACGAGCGGCGGCTGGTGCTGCCCGTCTCGTACTTCACGCAGAACATGTTCGAGAACTGGACCCGGCACGGCAGCCGGGTCGTCGCCGTGGTGTTCCTGCGGGTGGACTGGTCGGTCCCCGTCCAGAAGCTGCGTGACGAGCTGTACGCGTTCATCCAGAGCAACCCGCTGTGGGACCAGAAGGACTGGACGCTCCAGGTCACCGACGTCCTGCCGAACGGCCTGGTCGAGCTGCGCGCCCTGATGAGCGCCGCCGACTCGCCCTCCGCCTGGGACCTCAAGTGCGACGTCCGCGAGCACATGGTCACCTACATCAGGGAGAACTTCCCCGAGGCGCTGCCGCGCTTCCGGGTCGAGACGCCCGAGACCCGCGCCGGCGTGCCGTGGACCACCGAGCTGGGCGCCGAGCTCGCCGCCGGCGATCGGCTCTCCGACTCCGGCGCCCCCGCCCCCAAGCCCGGCACCCAGCAGCGCTGACCTCAGCGGCGCGCGGCCAGGAGCACTCCGGCGCCGCCCACGACCAGGCCGGCCACCGCGAGCGGGTGCAACGACTGCCCGGCGACGAGCCACGCCATGACGGCCGTCACCGCGGGGGTGAGGAAGAACATCGTGCTCACCCGGCTCGCCGGCGCGTCCCGCAGCATGGTGTTGAGCAGGAGGAACGCGCCGATCGAGTTCACCAGCACGAGCCAGGCCACCGCGCCGCCGAACGCGCCCCAGTCGCCCACCCGCGGCGTCTCCAGCAGCAGCGCGCCCAGTCCCATCAGCGGCGCCCCGGCCAGGAACTGCACCGCCGTCCCCGTGCGCACGTCCATGTCGGCGGCGAAGCGCTTCTGGTACACCGTCCCTGCGCTCAGCCCCAGCAGCCCGACCGCGCACAGCGCCAGCGCGGCGGGGGAGAAGCTCACCCTGTCGGCCACGGCCAGGCCCACCCCGGCGGCGCCGAGCCCGAACCCGGCCCACCGGACGGGACTCATCCGCTCGCCCAGCGCCCGCCCGGCGAGCAGCGCGACGACCATGGGGCTCAGCCCCTGCACGAGCGCGATCAACGCCGCCGGGACGCCCAGGCCGAGCGCCGAGTAGAACGCGCCGAACTGCACCACCTGGACCAGCAGCCCGGCCACCACCACGTGCGCGAGGCGCCGCCCGCGCGGCCACGGGGCCCGCACCGCCAGCGCGTACCCGCCCAGCAGCAGCCCGGCCAGCGCGAACCGGGCGAACGTCAGCAGCAGCGGCGGCGCGGCGCCCACCCCGATCAGGCCGGCCACGAACGCGCTGCTCCACATCACCACGAACAGGGACGGCAGGAGGGCCGGCGCCTTCGCCCGGCTCTCCGCCCGCGTCGTCTCTGTCCGCGTCGTCTCTGTCCTCGTCACCTGGACGGCCACAGTTCCGCTCCCCACATAACCACTCAGCACGGTTACTTCACTGTGCTCGTCCTACTCATAACCTGTCAAGGCGGTTATGATGAGGGTGTGGCAGGCTTCACCTTCGTCAGCGGCAACCTCGGCCTCGACCTGGCCGGCACGGTCCAGCACCGGCGGGCGGACCGGTGCGAGATGCTGGAGAGCCCCGCCGACCTGGGGATCTGGGCCGTGGAGGCAGGCATTCTCGACCGGCCCTGCGAGGTCACGCCGGACGGGCTGGCCGCCGCCAGGCAGCTGCGCGAGGCCGTCTACCGCCTGGCCGCCGGCACGGCTCTCCCCGGCGACCGTGAGCTGGTCAACCGGGTCGCCGCCGGGCCCCCCGTCCGGGTCGCGATCGGCGCCGACGGGCGCATCGAGCGCGGCGGCGACCTCGCGGCCGTCCTGTCGACGGTCGCCCGGCAGGCGGTGGAGCTGCTCGGCGGCCCGCACGCCGCGCGGATCAAGGAGTGCGGCGCCGACGTCTGCACCCGGCTGTACGTGGACACCTCGCGGGGCAACGGCCGCCGCTGGTGCGACATGCGCGAATGCGGCAACCGCGCGAAAGCGGCGCACTTCCGCGCCCGCCACCACGGCTGACGCGGCCGGTTAATGGGTGGCACCCCCGGCGATCACCTGGCTACCGTGGACGACATCCGGATGATCCACGGGTCACGGTCTGACCGGCGGGAATGGCGCCCCCCGGCCGGACGGCGGCCCCAGCCTCGGGCATGGCCCCACGCCAGCCCGGCCCGAGGCCACACTTCCTCCGCGATCCGGGTGCGGGTCAGCGCTCCACGATCTCGTTCTTGCCGATGACCACGACGCCGCCGCGCGTCAGCGCGAAGCGGGTGCGGTCGTAGTCCAGGTCGAAGCCGATGCGCGCCCCGTCGGGGATGACCACGTTCTTGTCGATGATCGCCCGCCGGACGATGGCGCCCCTGCCCACCTTGACGTTCTCCATGAGGACGGAGTCCTCCACCAGCGAGTGGGAGTGCAGCACGACCTTGGGCGACAGGATCGACCGGATGGCCGTGCCGCCCGAGACGATCACGCCCGGGGACACGAGCGAGTCGATCGCCCGGCCCACCCGGTCGCCGTCGTTGTGCACGAACTTCGCCGGTGGCAGCGGGTCGTGGCCGGTGTGGATCGGCCACTTGTCGTTGTACAGGTTGAAGATCGGGTGCGCCGAGATGAGGTCCATGTGGGCCTCGTAGTAGGCGTCGAGCGTTCCCACGTCGCGCCAGTAGCCCCGATCGCGCTCGGTGGAGCCCGGCACCACGTTGTTGGCGAAGTCGTAGACGTCGGCTCCGCCCGACTTGACCATCATCGGGATGATATTGCCGCCGAGGTCGTGCTTGCTCGTCGGGTCGAGCGCGTCCTCGCGCAGAGCGTCGATCATGGCCTGGGTCCGGAAGACGTAGTTACCCATCGAGGCGAACACCTCGTCGGGCGAGTCGGCGAGGCCGACCGCGTCCTTCGGCTTCTCCCGGAACGCCACGATGCGCCGGCCCTGCGGGTCGGTCTCGATGACGCCGAACTGGTCGGCCAGGGAGATCGGCTGCCTGATGGCCGCGACCGTGACGTCCGCGCCGGAGTCCTCGTGCTGCTCGACCATCTGCCGGGGATCCATCCGGTAGATGTGGTCGGCGCCGAACACGATGACATGGTCGGGCATCTCGTCGTAGATGAGGTTCAGGTTCTGGTACAGCGCGTCGGCCGAGCCGGAGAACCAGCGCGGGCCGAGCCGCTGCTGCGCCGGCACCGGCGTGACGTAGTTGCCGAGCATGGCCGTAAGCCGCCAGGTGCGTGAGACGTGGCGGTCGAGACTGTGGTTCTTGTACTGGGTCAGTACGACGATCTGCAGGTAACCGCCGTTGGCCAGGTTCGACAGGACGAAGTCGATCAGACGGTACATCCCGCCGAACGGGACGGCCGGTTTCGCCCGGTCCGCCGTCAGAGGCATGAGCCTCTTCCCCTCGCCACCTGCCAGCACGACCGCAAGCACCCTCCGGGACCTCATGACCAGGACGCTACCCCCTATGAGCCGATCTATCGACGTGACCTCGTACCGGAGTGTTACTTTTCTCCAGATTTTGGCGATTTCTCCTTGCTGAGCTGCCCGGACGATCGCCGGGGTCGTCCCGCAGGAGGGCGAGAAGCGGCGAGTCGCGCACCGGTGTGTCCCGGATGGGCGGGATGCTCGTAAGGTCGTTCCATGCGCGTTGATCTGCTCAGCCGGGAGTATCCGCCAGAGGTGTACGGCGGTGCCGGAGTTCACATGGAGTACCTGGCGAGCCGGTTGCGCCGCCTGGCCGACGTCCGGGTGCGGTGCTTCGGCGCGCGGCGCGACGAGCCGGGGGTCTCCGCCTACCGGGTGCCCGCAGGGCTGGAGTCGGCCAACGCGGCGCTCCAGGTGCTGGGCGTCGACCTGGAGATGGCCGCCGCCTGCGAGGGCGCCGACGTGGTCCACTCCCACACCTGGTACGCCAATTTCGCGGGACATGTCGCCAAGCTCCTGTACGGCGTGCCGCACGTCGTCACCACGCACAGCCTCGAACCGCTGCGCCCGTGGAAGGCCGAGCAGCTCGGCGGCGGCTACACGATCTCCTCGTGGGCCGAGCGCACCGCCCTGGCCGCCGCCGACGCGGTGGTCGCCGTCTCGGACGGCATGCGGCGCGACGTGCTGGCCGCCTACCCGGAGATCCCGCCGGAGCGGGTCAGCGTGATCCACAACGGCATCGACACGGCCGAGTACGCCCCCGACCGGGACGACGCGGTGCTGAAGAAGCACGGCGTCGACCCCGCCAAGCCGTACGTCGTCTTCGTCGGCCGCATCACCCGGCAGAAGGGCCTGGTCCACCTCCTGCACGCGGCGCGGTCCCTCGACCCCGGCGCGCAGCTCGTGCTCTGCGCCGGCGCGCCCGACACGCCGGAGATCGCCGCCGAGGTCACCGGCCTGGTCCGCGACCTCGAACGTGAGCGCAAGGGCGTGGTGTGGATCTCCGAGATGCTGCCCAAGCCCGAGGTGATCCAGCTCCTGACGCACGCCACGGTGTTCGTGTGCCCGTCGGTGTACGAGCCCATGGGCATCGTCAACCTGGAGGCCATGGCCTGCGAGACGGCCGTCGTCGCCACGGCCACGGGCGGCATCCCCGAGGTGGTCGCCGACGCCGAGACCGGGCTGCTCGTGCCGATCGACCAGGGCGCCGACGGGGTGCCGCACGACCCGGAGCGCTTCGCCGCCGACTTCGCCGAGCGGGTCAACTCCCTGCTGGGCGACCCTGAGCGGGCGCGCCGGATGGGCGAGGCCGGGCGGGCGCGGGCGGTCGAGCACTTCTCGTGGGAGCGCATCGCCGAGCGCACCCTGGAGCTGTACGCGTCGGTCGCCGGGACGGCCCCCGGCGCGTGACGTGACGGCGCCCGGCCCCGCCGGGGTCCGGGCGCCGCCGCGGGCGTCAGCCCTGGGAGATGTGGTGGAGGATCACGTCGTGGACGTGATGCGCCTTGTTCTCGCCGCGGAAGTCCACCTCGTACGTGTGCGTCCCGACGTGGATGGCGATCGCCCCGGACGAGAAGAACCCGCCCGCGAACGACTTGTTGCTCACCACGCTCACCGCGGAGATCTTGCCGTAGGGGATGCTCGTGAGCGCCACCCGCTTGCCCACGAACGACTTGTCCTGCACGATCACGCGGCGGTCGGTGAGGCCGAGGAAGCCGGTGCCCGCCCCGATCGCGTCGTAGACGGCGACGATCCGCTCGCCGGGCAGGAGACCGCTCTCGATCTGCCTGAGCTGTTCTTTCCGATCATAGGGAATGTCAGCCATGCCCGGCCAACGAACGGGGACCGTCTCCTCGTTCCGTCCTCGCGGAGCTCTTCCGGCGCGGGTGTCAGCGCAGCGGCTCCAGGACCACGACCGGGATCGGGCGGTCGGTCTTCGTCTGGTACTCGTCGTAGTCCGGCCAGGTCCGGGTCATGACGGCCCACAGCTCGGGCTTCTCCTCCTCGATGGCGGTGTGCGCCCGGGCCTTGAACTTCTCGCCCATGACCTGCACCTCCACCTCGGGAGTGGCGTCGAGGTTCTTGTACCAGTCGGGGTGGTCGGGGTCGCCGCCCTTGGAGGCCACCACGACGTAGGCGTCTCCGTGCTTCTGGTAGATGAGCGGCGTCGTGTACGGGCGGCCGGTGCGTCGGCCCTTCGTGGTCAGGAGGAGGACGGTCGTGTTGTTCCAGTCGTGGCCTTCCGCGCCGTTGGTCTCCTGATAGCGCTGAACGTGTTCTTTCCCGAAAAGCATGAATCCGGACTACCCGCGCCACGGCTGATGTCACCGTCGGCCGCCAGGTCTGTACGAGGACTTGACCGGCGGCCGCCCCGCCTCACGGGCCCGCCGCACCGGCCTGCCTCACCCGCCTGCCTCACGGGCCCGCCTCGGAGAACTGCCTCACTGGGCCGCCTCGCAGGGCCGCCTCACAGGTAGGAGCGGGTGGCCGTGACCAGGTCGGGGACGGCGTCGCGGGTGTCGACGTAGAGGGCGGTGTCGGGGGTGCGCTCGCGCACGTCGCGGTCGCGGATGGCGAACACGGCCGGAGCGACGCCCGCGTCGCCGTAGCGGCCGGTGACCGCCGCGGAGATCGCCCGGCGCACGTCGGCGACCACGCCGCGGGTCGTGTGGCCGGGGCCGGAGGCGGCGAGGTAGCCCAGCAGGGCGGCGAAGCGCTGCTCGACCTCGGCGACGGCCTCCTGCCGGGTCGGCACGGGGCTGTCGAGCCAGAACACCTTGCCGGCGAGGAACGCCTCGTAGCTCACGCCGTCATGGTCGAGCGTGCGCGCCGTCTCGGCGAGCAGCGTGCCGAACTCGGCCAGGTCGGCGCTCGGCGGCAGGTCCGTCGTGACGAACAGGGGCACGATCAGCGAGTCGAGCATGTCTGTGATCCCTCCGTGAGGAGCCTCATCGTAGGGGGAGCCACCGACAATCCCCGGCGGCGACGCACCTTCACGTCAAGCCGCGCAGGGCCGGAGCCGCGTCAGAGCCCGGTCAGCGGTCGGTCCACTCGTCCTCCAGCGCGGAATGGACGATGGAGTCGCGCCAGCCGTCAGGCGTGGGCAGGTGGTGGCGGATGCGGCCCTCCTCGACCATGCCGGCCGTCAGCATCGCGAGCTGCGCGGGCAGGTTGTCGGGGGAGCGGGCGCCCCAGACGCGGTGCAGGCCGAGCCGCTTGAAGCCGAACGACAGCAGCAGCCGGATCAGGTCGGTGCCCATGCCCCGGCCCCACTGGTCGGGCCGCAGCCCGAGGCCGATCTCGGCGCTGTGCGGGAGGTCGGTCTCGACGTGCAGCCGGGCGACGCCGATCACCTCGTGGTGGTCGGCGTCCTCGACCGCGAACACGTACAGGCGGCGCGGCTCGGCCTCCGCCGCCTCCAGTGCCTCGTCGACGAGTGCCCTCACCTGCTCGAAGGTGAGGGCCCCGAACGGCATGAAGCGCGTGGCGGAGGGATCGCCGTAGATGGCGTGCAGTGCCGCCACGTCGGCCTCCGTGACGTCACGCAGGCACAAACGCGCACCGTTGCACTGCACGTGGCGCATGGAGAGAAGTTAACGCGAGTTTTGTGATCTCCACAAGCCCTTGTCAAGTGGCGAGTTGACTCCCGTAAGCTCGCGCGACAAGCTCCGCGATGGCGCCGTGCGCGCCGAGCGGCTCGGCGTGGCCGGCCTCGATCTCGGCGGCGGCCCGCTCCACCGTCCCCGGGGCCACCTCGTGGCCGATCAGGCACGGGGCGAGGGCCAGGCGCCCGGCCCCGGCGGCGCGCAGCCGCTGGGCGGCCATGGTCACGCCGGGCTCGCTGTCGAGCGACGCCGCCACGACCGGCAGCGTGAGCCGGGAGGCGAGCAGCACGGCCGTGGCCTGGACGGCCTGCACGGCCCGCGCGCCGCCGGCGGTCCCGAGGATGACCGCGTCGACGGGGCTGGAGACGTTGAGCAGACGCACCCGGTCGGCCCGGGCCAGGCCGCGCTCGGCCAGCCTGATGTGCAGCGCCTCGGCCAGCAGCGGGTGGGGGCCGAGCGCCTCGGCCACGACCGCGCCGGAGCCTCCGGCGGCCACGGCCTTGCCGATGTCGGCGAGGACGGCCGGGTCGTCCCAGGTCAGCAGCGGTACCACCACGGCGTCGCGGCCGGAGGGCAGGGAGTCTGCCAGGTCGGCGACCGTCGCCAGGCGCACCTCGATCTGCGGGTTGTCCACCCGCACCACCGCGGCGATCTCCGAGGCCACGCCGGAGGCGTCGCCCGGCGCGGCGAGCACGAGCACGGGGGCGTCCGATGGCAGGGACGTGGGCACCGGACGGCGGTGTCGACCGCCGCCGGGCCGGGGGGAACGTTCACGTACAGGCAGGCTCACAGGCGCGCAGTTTATGCCCAAAGGATGCCCGGTGTTTTGGGAATCGGCAGCGATTAAGTCACAACGTCCCGGTTCGTTCCCGTGCCCGGCGCGGCCGCCTTTCCCGCCCGTCCCGGCCGCCGCGGCCCCCGTGGTCGCGGCGGCCGGAACGGGACGAGGGGAGCGGGCTCAGCGGGCCGGCACGACGACCGACTGCGGGTTGCCCGGGGCGTACACGGTGATGCCCTGCGGCAGGGACTTGAGCTTCTCGATCTCGGCGCACGCCGGACAGGCGTCGTAGCCCTGCTGGCGGGCCCGGTTGGCCGCGGCCTCGGCCTTGGCCTGCTCCACCTTGGCCTGGGCCTCGGAGACGGCGGCGTCGGCCGCCAGCGACCGGTCGACGGCCTGCTGCACCTCCGGCGGGAGCGTCACCCTGGCCAGCGTGAACCGCAGCCCGGTCAGGAAGTCGCCGCCCAGCGTGCCGGGCAGCTCGCGGGCCAGCGAGGCGTTGACCGCGTTCTGCACCTGGACCAGGGAGGTGTTGCTGCTCCGCGGCTTGAGCCCGGTGCTCTCCAGCAGCGAGCACGACGGCACCAGCTCGCCGCACCGCATGGCGCCGACCTCCGAGCGCAGCGCGTTGTCGATGACGGGCCGCACCGCCTGGCCGAAGAAGGCGCTCCAGCCCTCGTCGCCGTCCCAGGGGTAGAGCGACGCGCCGTCCTGCGCGCGGAAGGTGCGGGTGCCGTACCTGTCGTCGAACGTCTTGAGCGTCCGATGGTCGAGGTTGAGCGTGAAGTACAGGGTGCCCTCGATGCCGAGATTCACGCCGTCGCTGCTGGGCACCTTCACGACGTCCACGCCGAGGGTGGTGGCCCGCTTGGGGTCGGCGGTGATCGTGTAGAAGCGTTGCTGGGCGGGGTAGCTGTGGACGGAGGACCACCAGCCGGTCCAGGTCAGGCCGGAGGCGGGGTCGATGACCTGGCGCACCTTGTTGTCGTCGAACGGGCCGCCGTCGCGGACCACGGCGACCTCGCCGCCGTCGGTGCGATCCAGCCCGGTGACGAGCCCGGCGAGTGCGGGGATCGCGATGATCGTGGCGATGACGAGCAGGACGGTTCTCACCGGGGACCTCCCGCGCGGGCGGCGGTGGCAGCCGCCGCCCGCGGTTTCGCGGCGGTTGGGGGAGTACGGGCCTGTCAGGGACAGGGACGTCAGGTGCGCTGGGCGAGGCCCTCGGGGCGGTGCAGGTCGAGGTCGCGGGTCTCCGGCGCGATGGCCAGGCCCACGGCCGTGATGGCCAGCGCGACGAGCACGTACACCGACACGGCGAGCGTCGTGCCGTACACGTCGAGCAGTTTGAGCGCGACGATCGGCGCGATCGCGCCGCCCACGATCCCGGCCACCTGGTAGCCCATGGAGGCCCCGCTGTAGCGCAGCCGGGTGCTGAACAACTCGGCGATGAACGCCGCCTGCGGGCCGTACATGGCGGCGTGGGTGATCAGCGCGACGACCGCGGCGAGCGCGATGAGCGGGAACGAGCGCGTGTCGAGCAGCGGGAAGAAGACGAACACCCAGATCGCCGCGCCGATGACCCCCGCCAGGTAGACCGGGCGCCGGCCGAGGCGGTCGGACAGGGCTCCGAAGAACGGGATCATCCCCAGTTGCAGGGCGGAGGCGATGAGGACGGCGTTCAGCCCGACGGAGCGCGGGAGGCCGAGCCGGCCGGTCACGTAGACGAGGATGTAGACGGTGAAGGTGTAGAAGGCCACGTCCACGCCGATGCGGGCGGTGAAGGCCGACAGCAGCGCCCGCGGGTGCGTGCGCAGCACCTCGACCAGCGGCATCCGAGCCGTCTGACCCTGCTGCTCCAGCTCGGCGAACAGCGGCGACTCCGTCACCTTCAGCCGCACCCAGAGCCCTACGGCCACGAGCACGCCCGACAGCAGGAACGGGATGCGCCAGCCCCACGACAGGAACGCCGCGTCCGACATCGTGGCCGACAGCAGCGTCAGCAGCGCCGTGGCCAGCACGAACCCGGCGGGCACGCCCACCTGGGGCCAGCTCGCGTTGAAGCCGCGGCGGCGGTCGTCGGCGTGCTCCAGCGACATGATGACCGCGCCGCCCCACTCGCCGCCCAGCCCGAACCCCTGGACGAACCGGAGCACGGCGAGGAGGACCGGGGCGGCGACGCCCACGGCGTGGTACCCGGGGAGCACGCCGATGAGGAACGTCGAGACGCCCATCAGGAGCAGGGTGACGACGAGGACCGTCTTGCGCCCGGCCCGGTCGCCGAAGTGGCCGAACACGATGCCGCCGAGCGGCCTGGCGATGAACGCCACGGCGTTGGTGGTCAGGGCGAGCAGGGTGGCGTTGAGGGGATCGAAGGTCGGGAAGAACAGCTTGCCGAAGACCAGCGTCGCCGCGGTCGTGTAGAGGAAGAAGTCGTACCACTCCAGTGACGTGCCGACCAGGCTGGCGACGATCACCCGCCGGGCCTGTGAGGTGGAGCCTGCCATCGCTTCGCTCCCCACGGATTTGAAGGGCTTTGTATCAACGTAAGGATCGTTGAACAATTCGACAAGGGGTTTGTTCCATGATTAATTGTCACCGTGGACGACGGGGTTGCTGATCTCGAACGGGACCGTTCGCGCCTGGGGCGCAGCAGCACGGCCGAGCGCGTGGCCGACATCCTGCGCGACCGCATCAGCGAGGGCTTCTTCGAGCCCGGCCAGCGCCTGTCGGAGGAGTCGATCTCCGAGGCGCTCGGCGTCTCGCGCAACACGCTGCGGGAGGCGTTCCGGCTGCTCAGCCACGAGCGGCTGCTGTACCACCGGCTCAACCGGGGGGTGTTCGTGCGGATCCTGTCGGCCGAGGACGTCGCCGACCTCTACCGCGTGCGCCGCGTCATCGAGGGCGCGGCGGTCCGGCGCGCACCCACCCCGATGGCGCTGCGGCTGATCAGGGAGGCCGTCGCCGACGCCGAGCGGGCCGCCGCGAGCGATGACTGGCGCGCCGTCGGCACCGCCAACATCCGCTTCCACCAGGCGCTCGTCACGCTCAACCAGAGTCCCAGGCTCGACGAGGCCATGTGCCAGCTCCTGGCCGAGCTGCGGCTCGTCTTCCACGTCATGAAGAACCCGCGCACCTTCCACGAGCCGTTCGTCGAGCGCAACCGCCGGCTGCTGGAGCTGCTGGAGTCCGGCCGGCCGGACGAGGCGGCGTCCTTCCTCGACGCCTACCTCGACCACGCCGAGCGGCTCCTCGTCGACGCCTACGAACCGGCCTACGAGCCCAACTCGTCCACGCCCACGAGCCCGGCCCACGGGCGCAACCGTTAGCGTGGCCGTGATGGACAGGATCTTCACACCCGGCGAGGCACGCGAGCTGCTCCCCGCGATCATCGAGGAGGCCGGCGCGCTCGTCGCCGCCCGCGCCGACATGACCGAGATCGCCCACGACCGGCGCACCTCCGGGTCGTCGGCCCTCGGCGGGATCCCCGAGCTCAAGGCGCTGGAGGCGCGCATCGAGGACATCATGAGCGGCTGGGCCGGCCGGGGCCTGGAGATCAAGGGCATCGCGCCGGTCCTGCTCGACTTCCCGGCCGTGCTCGACGGCGTGTCGGTACGGCTGTGCTGGATCGAGGGGGAGACGGCGCTCGGCTGGTACCACCGCACCGACCTCGGCTTCGCCGGGCGGCGGCCGCTGGCGTAGCGGCGTCCGCGGTCGTGGCCGAGCTGTGACCAACCGCAGTCCCCGTGCCGGTATCTAACCCGGTGAACGGAAGGAACACCGACATGGGGCACATTTCAGCATCCGCCGCATTACTGGCCGCGGCGGTCATCGGAGGGGCGGCACTGGCGCCGCCCCCCGCCCACGCCACCACCACCGCGACGACCGCCGGCACCGCCTCTCCGGCGGCGCGGGCGGCGTGGATCCCCTCCTGCGAGAACCCGAAGAGCGGCGACACCCGCGCCTGCGGCCACTGGCGGCTGCTCATGGGCGACGGCCGCACGCTCACCGTCCGCGACGCCGCCACCCACCGGACCAGCGCCAAGGGCCGGACGCTCTCCGGCGAGGGCCGGTTCGCGGTCAGCGGGGACGGCCGCGTCATCGCCTACGAGCGCGCCAGCGACCACCGCCTCGTCGTACGGCGGGCGAGCGGCGGCCCCGTCACGGAGCTGCCCCGGTCGCTCGTCCCCCGGGGGAGCGGCACCGACGACGTGTGGCTCGCCCTCTCGCCGGCCGGCGACCGGCTCCTGGTGAGCCACTCCGACGACCCGGTCCGCCTGCCCGGCAAGATCGTCACGGTCGCCACCGGGAAGGTCACCGAGCTGCCCGCCTCCGACGAGCTCCTCGGATTCAGCGGCGACGGCGACGAGGTGCTGGCCCGCCGCGACGCCGGCGACAACACCACCACGCTCGTCGCCCACCGGCTCGACGGCACCGTCGTCAAGCGGACGCCGCCGCAGGTGGTGGCCAACGCCAGCGTCCTCGCCCTGGCCGCCGACGGCAGGACCGTCGCGGTGCTGATCGACGGCGACACGGACCGGAAGCGGCCGCCGCGGCTGCGGATCTACGACCTGGAGAGCGGCGAGCTGCACGAGACGGTGAAGCTGGCGCTCAAGCCGTCCGCCTCGCCGTACCTGGCCCGCTGGACGGCCGACGGGCGGCTCGTCCTGACGGTGGCGGCCAGCGACGAGGGCAGGCCGGCGGTGGTACGGGTGCTCACCGCCGACCCCGAGACGGGCGCGGTCCGGCAGAACGACACGTACTCCATCGGCAAGAGCCGGTACGCCTTCTACGCGGCGGGAGAGTGACGGACATGAGCAACGGGAACGCCACGGGGCGCACGGCGCCCGAGAGCGGCAGGGGAACGCGCGCCACGGCGGGGGCCGCGGCGCTCGTCCTGGGACTGGCCGCCGTCCTGGCCGCGCCCGCGCAGGCCGCGCCCGCTAGCGCGCAGGCCGCGCCTGCGGCCGCTTGGGGGTCGCTGCGGGAGCCCCCGCACGCCCACCTGGCCCACGGGGAGGACAGCGTCCGGTACGTCTCGATCAAGAGCTGCCGGACGAAGGACGACGTCCCGCGGCCGTGCGGCGGGTGGCGCGTCGTGATGCACAGCGGCGCGCGAGGCACGCTGCCCGACGCCCAGACGACCGCGCGTGACGCCAGGGGCAAGCCGGTGGAGGGCGTCGCCGCGCCGGTCGCCGTCAGCGGCGACGGCCGGCGGATCGCGTACTTCACCAAGAGCGGCCGCCTCGCCGTCCGGACCCTCGGGGGCGGGGTCAGGCTGCTGGCGGAGAACGCGCTGCCGAAGGCCGGCCCGGCGGAGACGGCCCTCCAGCTCTCGGACGACGGCTCCAGGCTCGCCGTGTCCTTCACCACCGAGAAGCCACGGGACACCTTGATCTTCGACACCGAGACCGGTGATCGGATCGGCACGATCCCGGCGGCGTACGAGCTGAAGGGCTTCAGCGCCGACGGCGGCGAGGTGCTCGCCGGGACGGAGGACGACGAGGGGACGCAGGTCCTGCTCGCCTACAGCGACGCGGGGCAGGAACTGGCCCGCGTCACGCCGCCGCAGCTCGTCGCGTCGAACGGCCCGCAGGCGCTGTCCGGCGACGGGCGCACGGTGGCGGCCGTCGTGCGCGGCTCCAAGCAGCAGCTGGCGCTGTACGACATGGTGAACGACCAGGTGACGGCGCGGCTGAAGGTGAAGCTGCCCGCCGGGGATGCCGAGATGGTCGACTGGACGGGGCCGTCGCAGGTCACGGTGCACCTGATGCGGTACCACGACACCAAGCCGACGTCGGTGACGATCGCGCAGATCGACTCCGGCACCGGCAAGGTGACGATCAGGGACACGTACACGCTGCTGAAGGACACGTTCGTCTTCGCCGCCTGCGGCGGGTGACGAAGAGGGGCGGCGCGGTGGGGGAGGGGGGCATACGCTGCGGGCGTGAAGGTTCACTCCACCAAGGCGATGGCGGCGCGGGCGGTCGACCTGTGCGCGGTCCTGCTGTACGAGGGACCGCCCGGTGGACCGCCCGCGGGGATGCCCGCCGGGCCGGGTGCCGGGCCGTCCGCCGGGGCGGGTGCCGGGCCGTCCGTCGAGTCGGTGGCGGCGGTCCTGCGGGCCCATGGCGAGACGGTCGTCCCCGTCCACGGCGCCGGTCCCGTCCACGGCGCCGGTCCCGGGCCGGCCGGCGGGGACCTGCCGGTGGGCCGGGACGTGCCTGCCCAGCCGGTGAGTCCAGGGGTGGCGATGAGCCCGTACCTGGACGAGGACGACGTCGCCGCCATGCGGGAGGCGGCCGAGCGGCTGGTGGAGGTGCTCGCCGCGCCCGGCCCGGATGAGGCCGCCGGCCTGCTCAACCGGCTGCTGGCCGGCACCGCCCGGCCGCCCCGGCTCACCAGCCACGGCGGCACGAGCCCCTGGCATGTGCACGTGGACAGCCGCGACGACGCGCCGTGGGCGGAGTGGTTCCTGGCGTCGTCGGCGATGGCTCTGGCGGTCCTGCTGGCCGAGCACCAGAGGGTGCCCGGCGGGCTGTGCGCCTCACCCGGCTGCCGCCGGCCGTACCTGGACCTGGGGGGCGGCAGCCCGCGCCGCTACTGCAGCGCCCGTTGCGCCACCCGCGAACGCGTCGCCGCCCACCGCTCCCGCGCCTGACCACCCCGGTCCTCCGCTCCGGTCGGGGGACCGGAGGGGCGGGGCGTGCGGGACAGCAGCGCGTACCCGCCCACGGCCGCCAGCTGGAGCGCCGCCCCCACCAGCAGGGCCGTGCCCACGTCGTGCCCCACCAGTGGGCCCGCCACCGCGGACCCCGCCGCGAAAGATGTGATCTTGAGGCTGGCGCCCGTGGTGAAGATCTGGCTCCGCCGCTCCGCCGGCGCCTCGCGGTGCCGTACCGACAGCAGGGCCGTGAGCTGCGGCCCCTCCGCCACGCCCGCGAGCGCCGCGGCGAGCACCGCCACCCCGAACGCCCCCGTGAACGGTCCGGGCCGTGCCGCCGCCAGGTGCGGCGTGACGGCGGCGAGCGCGAGTGCCGCGCCGAGGAGCAGGGTCGCGCAGACCAGGATCGCGTCGGGGGAGGGCGACGTGCTCCGCCGCCGGGCCAGCAGGGCGTTGGTGGCCAGCGCGCCCCCGGCGGTCACGGCCAGCAGCAGCGCCCCGTACGCCGCCCCGCCCGCCAGCGCGCCACCGAGCAGCGGCGCCCCGACCACGAACATCGGCACGCCGGCGTAGGAGACCATCGAGGTCACGGTCGCCCGGCGGAGGGGCGCGTTCCGGCCGATCGCCGTGAAACCGGCGGCCAGCTCCCGCCGGATGCCCTCGGTCCGGACCCCGCGCTCCGGGCGGCCGGGCAGCCGGTACGCGATCGGGGCCGCCGCCACCATGAGCGCCAGCGACACCACCACCGCGCTCCGCCCGTCCCACGCGGCCGCGACCCCCGCCACCGCCGCCGGACCGGCCAGCCCCGCGGCGTTGTAGCTGATCGCGTCGAGCGCGCTGGCCCGCTCCAGGCGTCCCGCCGGGACCAGGAGGGGCAGCTGGGCGGTCCAGCCGCCGGTCAGGGCGGGCCCGAGCACGCCCGCGAGCACGGCCACCCCGATCAGCGCGGCGTCGGGCACGTGGCCCAGGCCGAGCAGCACGACCAGCAGGCCCCCGGTGTAGCCCAGCAGGCAGCCGGCGAGCATCCTGCCCGGGCGTAAGGCGCGGTCGAGCAGCACCCCGAGCAGGGGTCCGCCGATCGCGGCCGACGCGGTGAGCCCGGCCAGCAGCCACGATGCGACCACCGGCGACCCGGTCAGGGCGAGTCCGGCCACGAGCAGGGCGGGACCGGACATCTCGTCTCCGGTTCGGGCCGTGATCGCGCCGAACATGTAACGGGCTATCATCAAAGAGACGTTACAGCGTGGCCTATGGTGCCGGGAAGGGGGGCGGTCAGCCGTCCGTGTCGTGGACCCACCGTTCGGTGAAGAGGCGGGGGCGGCCGGGTGTGGCCGGCCCATGCCGGCCGACGACGGCAGCCGTCCCTTCCGGTGGATGCCCGGTGGACGTCCCGCGGGAGGGGCGAGTCGAATGGATGTTTGAAGATGGGCATACACTCGGCGGTATGAGGGGTGTTTTCCAGGCGTCCCTGCTGGGGCTGGACGAGGACGTCGCCGTCGGCCCGCTCGGCTCCACGGTGCGCCGGACGCGGCTCGACCACGGCGCGTGGATCGACGTGCGGCCGGGCTGGCTGTCGGGCGCGGACACGCTGTTCGAGCGGCTGGCGGAGTGCGTGCCATGGCGGGGCGAGCGGCGGCGGATGTACGACAAGGTGGTCGACGTCCCGCGGTTGCTGAAGTTCTACGACGAGGGCGAGCGGCTGCCCGACCCGGTGCTCGACGACGCCCTGCGCGAGCTCGACGCCCACTACGAGGAGGAGCTCGGCGAGCCGTTCCGCACGGCGGGCCTCTGCTACTACCGTGACGGCCGCGACAGCGTGGCCTGGCACGGCGACACCATCGGCAGAGGCGGCACCGAGGACACCATGGTCGCCATCATCTCGGTCGGCACCCCGCGGCCCCTGCTGCTGCGCCCGCGCGGCGGCGGCCACTCCATCCGCCACGACCTGGGCCACGGCGACCTCATCGTGATGGGCGGAAGCTGCCAGCGCACCTGGGAGCACGCCGTGCCGAAGACCACCCGGCCCACGGGACCGCGCATCAGCATCCAGTTCAGGCCGCGCGGGGTCCGCTGACCGGGCGTCTCCGGCGCTCGTGGGCTCAGATTTCGGTGGTGTGCGGGACCTGCCGGCTCAGCCGGTACGCGCGGGGCGGCAGGCCGTACTCCTGCCGGAACGCCCGGCTGAAGTGGAACGGGCTGACGAAGCCGGAGGCCGCCGCGACCTGGCCGACGTCCATGTCGGTGGCCTCCAGCAGCCGGGCCGCGTGCCGTACCCGGGCCTGCCGGACGGCCCGCATCGGCGGCGTGCCCGTCTCGGCCGTGAAGAGGTGGGCGAAGCGCGACGGCGACAGCGCGACGGCGCGCGCCAGCGAGGCGACCGAGTGCGGGGCGCCCGGCTCGGCGGCGATCAGCGCGAGCGCGCGGCCCACCCTGGGGTCGCCGCCCTTCCCGTCGCCGCTCTCCTCGCCGGGGTGGCGGGCGGAGGCGGTGGCCAGGACCAGCACCTCCTCGACCGCGCCGAGCACCAGCTCCCGCGCCGCCGCCGACCCCGCCACAGCCGCCCCGGCCGCCGCGACCCCGGCGTCCGTGCGTGGGGGCTCCGGCGCCGTGGAAGCGGCCACCGAGGCGGAGCCGGCCGGGGGAAGCCAGCGGGAGTCGCGCAACGCCCGCCGGAACGCCTGGTCGAGCCGCTCGTGCAGCGCCCCCGGCACTCCGGCCACCAAATGGCACCCCGCCGCCCGCGCGTACGGCCCCAGCCATCCCGGCCACGACGGGCGCGGCTGGAAGTGCGCCCACCAGAACCGCCATCGCTCCGCCCCCGGCGCCACCCGGTAGTGCTGCGCCGCGCCCGCCGCCAGCACCACCAGATCGCCCGGCCCGGCCATGAACGACGCGCCGGCCTGCTCCACCAGCCCCGCCCCCGCCTGCGTCCACATCACCAGCCAGCTCGGCGACCCGGCCGGCCGGCGGGTCGCGTATCCGGGCGCCCGGTCGAAGTGGCCCACGATGACCATCTCCGCGGCAGGAACGGATATGTCGTCAGCGGTCACGGGCATACCTTTCGACGGGCCGGGTTCCTAGCGTGAGAAGCATGACGCTCACCGCCTTCCACGACCAGCTCGCCGCCTTCCACGACCGTGGCTACGCCGTCGTGCCCGGGCTCCTCGCCCCGGCCGAGGCCGCCGAGCTGCGCGACACGTTCATGGAGCTGCACGCCGGTGGCCCCATACCGGGACATTTCCAGCCCCAGCCGCAGGAGCCCGGCCGGCCGTACGACATCCTGCGCGACTACCCGCGGGTCATGCACCCCCACCAGGTGAACGGCCTGGCCCTGCGCCGGCTCCTCGACCCGCGGATCGCGGCGATCCTGCGCGAGCTGCTGGGGGAGGAGCCGATAGCAGCCCAGAGCATGTTCTACTTCAAGCCGCCGGGCGCGCGCGGGCAGGCGCTGCACCAGGACAACTTCTACCTCCAGGTGGAGCCCGGCACCTGCGTGGCCGCCTGGATCGCCCTGGACCGCATCGACCGGGCGAACGGCGGCCTGGAGGTGGTGCCCGGCACGCACAAGATGGACCTGTTCTGCCCCGAGGAGGCCGACCTGGACGTGTCCTTCACCCGGGAGTACGTCCCGCCGCCGCCCGGCCTCGAACCCGTGCCGGTCGACATGGAGGCCGGTGACGTGCTCTTCTTCAACGGCAGCCTGGTCCACGGGTCAGGGCCGAACACCACGGCCGACCGGTTCAGGCGCAGCTTCATCTGCCACTACACCGGCCGCTCAGCCGAGCGGATCTCCGTCCACTACCCGACGCTGACCATGTCCGGCGAGCCCGTCACGCTGGAGCCGGCGGTCGGCGGCGGCCCCTGCGGCACGGACGTCACCGGTCCCCACTGACCAGCTCCCACTGACCGGCCTTCACCGGCCGGCTCCCACTGGCCGGCCGGGTCGCTGTCGACGGTCCGCGCCTCCGTCAGCCGCCGGAGATGTCCGACTCGGCGTCGTCGGGCACGACGCAGTCCCACGGGTCGTCCAGCCAGCCGTCCGGCAGCTGCACCTTGGTCCGCTCGCCCGACTTGCCGCGCGGGGTGTCGGTGTTGGGCGGCCACGGCTGGTCCTGCTCCAGCCTGGCCAGCCCGTCCCTGAGCTGGTCGAGCGATTCGGCCGTGGCCAGCTGCCGCCGCAGCTCGGCGCCGACCGTGAAGCCCTTGAGGTACCAGCCGACGTGCTTGCGGAAGTCGGCCACGGCGTAGCGCTCGAGGTCGAAGCACTCCACGAGAGCCTCGGCGTGGCGGGCCATCATGGCCGCCACCTCGCCTAGGCTCGGCCGTACTCGCTCCGGATGGCCGTCGAAGGCGTTCGCCAGGTCCCGGAACAGCCATGGCCGCCCCAGGCAGCCGCGCCCCACGACCACGCCGTCACATCCTGTCTCGGCCACCATGCGCAGCGCGTCGTCGGCGCACCAGATGTCGCCGTTGCCCAGCACCGGGATCTCGGGGACCGCCTCCTTCAGCCGGGCGATCGCCTCCCAGTCGGCCACGCCGCCGTAGTGCTGCCTGGCCGTGCGCGCGTGCAGCGCGATCGCCGCGACCCCCTCCTCGACCGCGATGCGGCCGGCGTCGAGGTACGTCAGGTGGTCGTCGTCGATGCCCTTGCGCATCTTCATCGTCACGGGCAGGTGCCCCGCGTTCGCGACGGCCGCGCGCAGGATGCGCCGCAGCAGGTTGCGCTTGTACGGCAGGGCCGACCCGCCGCCGCGCCGGGTGACCTTGGGCACCGGGCAGCCGAAGTTCAGGTCGACGTGGTCGGCCAGGTCCTCCTCGGCGATCATCTTGACCGCCCGGCCCACAGTGTCGGGGTCGACGCCGTACAACTGGAGGCTGCGCGGAGACTCCGACTCCGCGAACCTGATCATCCGAAGGGTCTTGGGGTTGCGCTCGACGAGCGCCCGCGTGGTGATCATCTCGCACACGAACAGCCCGGCGCCCTGCTCGCGGCAGAGCACCCGGAACGGCGCGTTCGTGATGCCCGCCATCGGCGCCAGCACGACGGGCGGCCACACTCCTATCGCCCCAATCTTCACCTGGACATTTGTAGCGCAGGTCGGACCATGACCGGTATTCACCGATAGGCTGGGAACCGGCATCTTCGCAGGGGAGGGGACGAATGCTCCTTCGCGTCCGCATCGCGCTGCCCGACCGCCCGGGGGCGCTCGCCGAGGTCACGCGGGTGCTCGGCGCGGCCGGGGCCGACATCACCCAGGTCACCGTCCTCGACAGGGGCGCGGGCCAGGCCGTCGACGACATCACCGTGTTCTGCCCCGAGGACACGCCCAAGGACGCCCTGCGCAAGAGCCTGGAGGGCATCGACGGCGTGACGGTCGAGGGCCTGTGGACCACCCGCGAGGCGCCCGGCACCTACCCCGAGCTGGAGATCCTCAAGTACATCACCACGGCCGGCGACCGGGCCCTGACCACCCTCGTCGACTCGCTGCCCGTGCTGTTCAGCGCCGACTGGGCGGCCACGGCCGCCGAGCACGGCGTCCTGTACGCGAGCTGGCGGGCGCCGCAGAAGGTGCCGCTGCCGGAGGTCGTGCCGCCCCGGCCGGCGGCCGCCACGCTGGAGGGCGGCCTGCACGTCATCCACGCCCCGCTGCCGCCGCTCGCGCTCACCCTCCTGCTCGCCCGCTCCGACGGGCCGGCGTTCCACCGCATCGAGGTCCACCGGCTCACCCGCATTCTGGAGATCTTCCTCAGCCTCCCCGCCACGGAGCGCAGCGTGGCCCGGCAGCTCCGCAAGTAGCCGCCCCGCCGCTCGCCGGAGCGTGTGGAGTGAGCATCCACTCGAAAAACCCGCTAGAGTAGTCGGGCAACGCGGAAGTGGCTCAGTGGTAGAGCATCACCTTGCCAAGGTGAGGGTCGCGGGTTCGAATCCCGTCTTCCGCTCGGAGTTCGCCTCGGTGGAGTGGCCGAGAGGCGAGGCAGCGGCCTGCAAAGCCGTCCACACGGGTTCAAATCCCGTCTCCACCTCCAAGGACGATTAGCTCAGCGGGAGAGCGCTTCCCTGACACGGAAGAGGTCACTGGTTCAATCCCAGTATCGTCCACCACGCTCCAAAGCATGACGAAGCCCCAGCTCACGGCCTCTGCCGAGAGTCTGGGGCTTCTTGTTGTCCTGGGTTGATCATTGTTGTCCTCAGCACCGGTGCTGAAGGAGCAGTCGTCGAATCCTGTATACCGATCAGTTTGATCGGACTTCCCAGGACGGCCGGAGGAGCTCGTCGTTGTACACGATGATGTCGGCGTGATCGGTCGGGCGGGCCGTCGCGAAGTAGAGCTGTTGGGATGGGATGTAGCGGTTACGCCAACACCGTTCGATGTCGGTGGTGCCGGCGGCGGATCCGGCCAGCGCGGTGCCTCGGATCTGGGCGCGACCCACCGTCCGCCCGAACGGGACGGACACGAAGATGCGCAGGTCCCATCGGTCGATCAGCTCCGGGCGCAGGAGGAAGACGCCGTCGAAGAGCAGCACGGCGTCTGCGGGAGCGGTCGTGACGGGCGGGGACAGTGGGGTGTCGGTGTCTATGTCATGGCCCTGCGCACGGAGAACGGCGGCGAGCTCGTCGGCCAGCGTGGTCTTGCCGGCCGCCGGCGGCCCGTCGATGGCGACCCGCAGCGGGTGTGTGGTCGTGACGGACTCCGTCGCCTCGGCCAGCCGACCCATGAGGTCGCCGCGGCTGCCTTGGTCCATTGCCGCTGCACCCTGCCCTGGCTCGGTTTCGTGCCCGACGACGTGACGGCGGCGCCACACGCGGCGGTGGCACGGGTGGCCGGACGGCTCGGGGTGGCCCCGACGCGTGACGGCCGGTTCAGGCGGGGGTGAGTGCTCGGGTGGAGGCGTCGAGGATGTCGCCCAGAGCCGCGCGGGCTCGGGTGAGGTCGGCTATGCGGGAGTCCAACTCGGCGTACTGGGCTCTGAGGTGGTCGAGTACGCAGGCCTGGAGCTCGGTGCCGTCACCGACGAAGCAGGGCATGAGCTCGCGGATGACCTTGGTAGGGAGGCCGGCGGCGAGCAGGGTGCGGATGCGGGCGACGATGGCGGGGGCCTCGGGATCGTAATGGCGGTGGCCGCCTTCGCTGCGGTGGGAGGTGAGCAGCCCCTGGGCCTCGTAGTAGCGGAGGAGACGTACGGCCACGTCCGTTTCGCGGGACAGCTCCCCGATCTTCATGTGACCCACCTCATACGGCAACGGCTTGAACCTATCATCGATGTCACATTCTAACGTTGGTCACATGACGACGACTTCCCCTGCACCAGCGCCCGTTTCGCTCTACGGATTCCTGACCCCCAAGCCCGGACACGCCGACGAGTTCAGAAAGCTCCTGATGGACCTCGTCGAGCCGTCCCGGGCGCACGAGGGCAGCCTTCAGTACCACCTCCACGAGCAGGAGGACGGCCGCTTCTTCCTCTATGAGGTCTGGCGTTCACAGGAGGACCTCGACCGGCACAACGCGACCCCGCTGCTGCGCGCCTTCATGGATGAACTGCCCGAGCACATCGAAGGGGCGCCCGAGGCCTACTTCGGCGCGATGTGGAGTCCCTATCCGGCCATCGTGACCTGACCGGGCGCCTCGGCTTCACCTCGATCGATATCGAAATCCTTATCGACAGATCGTCCATATCGCTATTGGACATCACGGTGCGACCTCTGGTCTGCTCTTCCCCGCACCAAGAACGGTGCGAAGAACAGAACGAGAACGGGGAGAGTTCGCATGCGGCAGGTCCACCACACCACCAGCAGACTCCGGACGAAGCTGGGGGCGTCCGTACTGGCGATCTCCACGGCGTTCGCCGGAGCCGCCTGGAGCGCGGGGCCGGCGACGGCCGATGCCCGGGTGGCGTTCACTCAGGCCACCACGCAGACCGGCGTCACGGGGGCGCGGGCCGGCTTCCGTAAGGAACTGCGCGCACTGGAGGCCTCCTACCAGGGGCGCATCGGTGCGTTCGCGCTCGACACGGGCACCGGCAAGACCATCGCCTACCGGGCGCACGAGCGATTCCCCAGCCGGTCCACCTTCAAGGCGTTCGTGTGCGGCGCGATCCTGACCAAGGCGCGCACGACCGACCCGGGCCTGCTGGAGCGGACCCTCCACTGGACGCAGGACGACGTGGTCGTCGACTCCCCGATCACCGGTCTGAAGGAGAACGTCGAGAACGGCATGACCGTGGAGCGGCTGTGCCACGCGGCCATCACCGCCAGCGACAACACCGCCGGGAACCTGCTGCTCAAGCAGATCGGCGGCCCCTCCGGGCTGACGCGGTACTACCGGTCCCTGGGCGACCCGATCGGGCGGCTGGACCGCTGGGAGCCGGAGCTCAACGACTGGAAGCCGGGCGAGAAGCGGGACACCATCCTGCCCGCCCTGATGGCACGCAACCTCCAGAAGATCACCCTGGGCGGCGCCCTGACCGCCCAGGACAAGGAGCGGCTGAACGGCTGGCTGCGCGCCAGCATCACCGGAACCAAGCGCATCCGCGCCGGGCTGCCCACGGACTGGACCGTCGGCGACAAGACCGGAGGCGGCGCCGGAGCGTACGCGCCCGGCAGCGACATCGCCGTCGTCTGGCCGACCTCCGGCGCGCCGCTGATCATCGCCGTCTACACCAACCGCACCGACCCGGGCGCCGTGATGGACAACAGCGTCATCGCCAGGACCGCGACCGTGCTGGCGCGCGCGCTGGGCAGGATGCCGTGACCGGAGACAGGCTGTCCGGGGCCGGCAGTCAGCGGGCCTGAGCGTCGTCGTCGAAGCTGGCGTAGTAGGAGGCGGCCATGTCGTCGCCACCGTGACCCTGGGCGCCGGCTCGGCGGAAGCGTTCGGCGCCCGCCGCGGCCACGTCCAGCCGGACCCCGGCCCCCTCGCCCGCCTGCACGATCAGGCGGGCGTCCTTCTCCGCGGTGGCGACCGCGAAGCTGGGCGAGCTCAGGTCGCCACCCAGGATGAGCGCGGCCTTGGCCCGCAGATAGCCCATGTCCAGCGGGCCGCCCTCGACCGCGTCCAGCAGGCCCTGCGGGTCCACGCCGAGGCCCTTGGCCAGGGCGAGCGCCTCGGCCGTGCCGTGCGTGACGGTGAGCACCCAGCTGTTGATCACCAGCTTGAGGCGGGTCGCGCTGGCCTCCGCGCCGTCCTCGCCGGTCCAGACCGTACGGCTGCCGACGGCGTCGAAGACGGGCGCCACCGCGTCACGCGACTCGGCGGGACCCGCCGCCAGCACCACGAGTTGTCCCGCCTCGGCGGGCTGCCTGGTGCCGAGCACCGGGGCGTCGAAGAAGACCAGCCCGTGCTCGCGGGCGAAGGCGGACAGCTCGCCGAGCGCCTCGATCCCCGCGGTCGTCGACTGCGCCCACGCCGCCCCGGGACGCAGGGACGGGGCGGCCTGGCGCATCGCGTCCAGCGTGGCGGCGCCGTCGTACAGCACGGTCACGACGACGTCGGCGCCCTCCACCGCCTCGGCCGGCGTGCCGGCGACGTACGCCCCGTCGGCGGCGAGCGGCTCGGCCTTGGCGCGCGTCCGGTTCCACACGCGGACGCGGTGACCCGCCCGGGCGAGGTTGCGGGCCATGGCGGCTCCCATGATTCCGGTACCGAGAACGCTCACGGTGATGGCGTCGGCCATGACGGTGCCCTCCTGTTGCCGGTGCGGCGGTCGTTCGACCGTATCCGATGGCGCGGACGATCACCGTGAGGGGCTGCCACCGGCCTCGTCCTGGTCCAGTGCCGGCCTTCCACCGATGTCATGGCGGGGACCGGAGCCCGGCCTGACCGGATGCGGCCGGCTGGGGCCGCCGGTGCGGGCCAGGCGCGGGTCCGCCGTCAGAGCTGGACGCGGACCGGGACCGTGCCGATCGTCACGCGATGGTCGGAACACGGTCCGTCGCAGGCCGTGCCCTCCCCCGGCGCGTCAGCGATGCGTAACGTTGCAGGCTCACCGCGCCCACTCGATCGGCGGCCGCGCCCGCGTGCTGCGCGGATCCGGTGCTCGTGTTCGTCGTGCTGTCCATGAGTACTCTCCCCTCGCCCGTTCGAACCGTTCGGACCGAGAGTCTCCGCTCTGTAACTCCAATGCCCTGGTAATAGAGGTATCGCCACTGGGACATAGGTGACGCTAGCCGTCACAAGTAAACGTACGAGTATCGGTCACTGTGACGCCTTCACGAACGGATCTCCGCCGCCTCCACGCCCGGGTCCGGCACTTCGCCGAACACACCACCGCATCCGCGCGAAGATCCACCCCCACCAACCACTCCGCTTGACACTCCGGGCAGACCGCCCGAGCCGCTGGCGTATCGCTATGCCCTCACAGGTCACAACGGTCCATTCTGAGCAAGCTCTCCCGCTCACACGAGCATGATCAGAAGCTCGTGTCGGAAACAGGCGCTTCGGGTAACCTCCCGGCCAAGGCGAACATGATCAAGGGGGTGAGCTCGGGGGTACCGCTGAGAGTTCGTCCGACCACAATCCGGCGCAAAGGGGTAGACGGGTACCTGCATCTGTCGCGTCGCGAGAACTTCTACACCTACAGGTCTGCCCATGATTTCAAGGCTCGCGCTGACGGCCCTGACCCTTCTGACGGCATGCGCACCTTCCCCGATGCCCACGAAGCCACGTGCGACGCCGGAGCCCGTGATCATTTCCTCGCGTTGGAAGCCGGTGTTCGACCGGCGATTCAGCAGGATAGGTGACATCGTGGCACCCGACGCGAAGGCGGCTTGGGTCGTCGGCTCATGGGATGCCGCGGAGGACGAACCCGTCTACGGCAGGATCGGCCGCTGGAGCGGCTCGCGTTGGCAGGTCGAGCGAATGGGGGAAGATCGGTTGTTCTGGACGATGGCCGCCTCCGCCCCCGACAACGTCTGGATGGCAGGCGGGGACGGCGCCGTCCGGCGATGGGACGGCGAGCAGTATCACGACAGCCGACCGGCCGGCCCGCACTACCAGGCACGGGACCTCGCCGTAGACGGCCGCCGTGCGGTGCTGATCTCCGGCACCGGAAACGCCACGGACCCCGATGCCGTCGTCTCCTGGGACGGCGAGCAGGTCACGAAGATGTTCGTCGGCCCCGGCTTCAGCGCGGTCGCCACCGGGCGGGGACACACCTGGATCGCCGGGGCGCAGACGGCCGGCGGGTGCCTGCCCGACCATCCCATGGTGTCGCACCGCGGACCGGGAAAGACGGAGTTCACCGCGGTCTCCGTCCCCGGCGACGGCTCTGTCGAGGCGCTGGCGTACGACAATCCAGCCAATGTGTGGGCCGTGGGCAGGACCGGTGACGCGTGCGGACACGACAATCGCCCGCTCATCCTGCACTGGGACGGACGTAGCTGGCAGAAGGCCACGCTGCCGGACTGGACGGGCAATCTGACCACCGTTGTCGCCTCCGGCCGTGAGGTGTGGGCCGCAGGGGTCGATGGGAAGACCAGGCCATGGCAAGTGATGATCCTGCACTTCGACGGGCGTCGGTGGACGCGGGAGTATGTGGTGGTGGGCAATGCCGAGGATGAGGACGTCGTCACCTCAGTGACCCTGGCCCGTATCCCCGGCGCCCGTGGGATGTGGCTGGCCGGGTCGCTGAACAGCGCCGTCGGATTCGTCTCCCGCAGTCAGTGAAGGCAGGCTCGCTCCCCCGACGCGGTCAGGCGCGACTTGGGCGCCGTTGACCAACGCGCCACCAGCGGTCAGGTAGAGGAGCGCGAGCTCTTCATCGCCGACGGCGATCGATGTCTGCCCCAGTGGCATTCGACGAAGTGCAGAGAAGCAGCTCAAGGTTGAGAAACAGGCACTAAGCGGGCGTGCATTCTCATCTCACATGCTCCGATCTCGGATGTGTACCCGTCGTTCGGTGTACGGGCGTTGCCGGCGAGCCCTGCGGGTCCGGCCGATCCCCGGCATCCCGCGCCCTTCGCGAGGTAACTCAACGATGGTGAGTTGATGATAGGTCAACCCCGAGAGGAACTCAACACTTGATGAGTTGTCCGCCCGTGTCGATCCGGCGCCGGTCCTGGCGACGCCGGTGCACGACGGCGACGTCGCGGACCTCGGAGAGCGGCTGCCGTGCCGCTGCCTCGCCCTAAGCCCCCGGCCCCGAGACCGGCTGGGGGAGGGGCAGGGCGGGGCCCGCGTGCGGGGTGAACAGGTGGCGGTCGAGGTGGTCGACCGCGTAGTCGATGGCGCCCATCACCACGCACTCGTCGCCCAGCGCCGACGCCCGTACCTCCGGCATGCGCAGGCATGCCCGCTCCAGGCGCTCGCGCAGCGGCCCCAGCAGCACGTCGGCCGAGCGGGAGAATCCGCCGCCGAGCACCACGACCTGCGGATCCAGCAGCAGCACCATGGCGGCCGTCCCCACCGCCAGGTCGTCCACGTACCGGCCGACGGCCGCCAGCGCCGCCGGGTCGCCGTCGCGTGCCGCCGCCAGCGTGAAGCCCGCCGCGTCCTCGCCGGGCGTGCCGGGTGGGACGACCTCGCAGGCGTTGAGGTGGTCGGGCGCGTCGTACCAGCGGGCCTCCGGCAGCATGACGATCTCGCCGGCGGCCGCGCCGAACCCCCGGTGCACCTTGCCGTCGATGATCAGCCCGGTGCCCATCCGCCGCCCCACGTGCAGGAACACCACGTCACGCGCCCCGCGGGCCGCGCCGCGCCGGGCCTCGGCGAGGGCTGCCAGGCGGCTGTCGTTCTCGACCAGCACCTCGCACGGGAACATGCGCGCCAGCTCACCCGCCAGGTCCAGGCCCGTCCAGGCCGGGATCGCCGCCGAGAACAGCACGCGGCCCTCGGGGGAGACGACGCCCGTGGTCCCGGCCGCCACCAGCCACAGGTCGGACGCGGTCCGGCCGCTGAGCGCCAGGCAGCCGGACACCGCGCGCTCGATCGCGGCCAGCCGCTCCTCCAGCGGGGCGTCGGGCCGTACGGGCTGGCGGGTCTCGGCGAGGATGTCGCCGTCCAGGTCGGAGAGCGCGGCCCGGATGTTGTGCCCGCCTATGTCCACCCCGACGAGGTGGCCGCAGTCGGCGCGGAAGCGGTAGCGGCGCGCCGGCCTGCCCATCGTGCCGGGGCTCGGCGGCACCTCCTCCACCCAGCCCAGCTGCGCCAGCTCGTCCACCACCTCCTTGGTGGACGGCCGGGACAGGCCCGTGCGCTCGGCCAGCGCCGACAGCGTGAGCGGCTCGCCGCCGCGCAGCGCCCTGATCGCGGTCAGCGCGTTGAGCTGCCTGAGCCGCGACAGGTCACCGCCGCGAACATCGGCCATCGCCGCTCCTAATGTAGGTCTCCTCTGTAACTGGCCATTATGCCAGCGTTCAGCTGCTCGCGACGTGCCGGTAGTGGCCGCCCATATCGTGCTATTTCGGCCATTGACCCTCCGGAACGCCTGGTGCTACTAATGAAGCGCTCCTTCGTAAGTAGAGAGAGATGAGGGACCGATGTCGTTCGTGGATGTCGGCGAGACCAGGTGTGATCCGGAGCGGGGGCGGGTCTTCGAGCACGGATGGCAGTCGTGGAGCCCCACCGGTTCCTACCGGCTCGGCGAGACCCCGCCGCGCCCGGCGGACCGCAACATCCAGACGCTCTGCTACCGCCCGGAGACCCCCGTCCCGGACGGCGTGTTCCAGGGCGAGGGCCTGCTGGCGGTCGACCCGGGTGACGGGCCGATCCAGCTCTGGTCCGCGCCCGGCCCGCAGGCGGTGCCCTCCATCCGGGCGCGCCGGGAGGGCGGGCGGCTGGTCGTCTCGGCGGACGGTCCCGTACGGCACATCCAGACGGACGGCCCGATGGACACGGCCCTGCGCGACTGGGCCGCCGACCTGGCCGCCGATCGGGCCGCCGACAGGACCGCCGACAGGGCCGCGGGGCGGGCGACCGGTGCCTTCCCCGCCGTCCCGCCCATGTGGTGCACCTGGTACGGCTACTGGGACAAGGTCACCGAGGCCGACGTCCTCGACAACCTCCGCCTGGTGGAGCGACACGGGCTGGCGGCGGACATGATCCTCGTCGACGACGGCTACGAGGCGGGCATCGGCGACTGGCTGGAGCCCCGGCCCGGGTTCGGCTCGCTGGAGCGGGCCGTCGGCACGGTCATCGAGACGGGCCGCCGCGCCGGCATCTGGACCGCCCCCTTCCTGGCCGGCCACGGCAGCCGCCTCTTCCAGGAGCACCCCGACTGGATGGTGGGCGGCGCCCACGCCGGTCACATGTGGGACCAGGACCTGGCCGTCCTCGACGTGACGCACCCCGGCGCCGCCGCCTACCTCGTGGACGTCTTCCGCGCGTTCGCCACGCTCGGCATCACCCACTTCAAGCTCGACTACCTGTACGCCGGGGCGCTGCCGGGCGTACGGCACGAGGACCTCGACCCCGTCGCCGCGTACCGGCGCGGGCTGGAACTGATCAGGCAGGGGGCGGGGCCGGCGGCCACGCTGCACGGGTGCGGCGCGCCGATGCTGCCCAGCCTCGGCCTGGTCGACGTCATGCGGGTCAGCCCGGACATCGCCCCCACGCTCCACCCGCGCTCCGGCGACATCAGCCAGCCGTCGCAGCTCGGCGCGCGGCTGACCGGAGCGGCCCGGGAGTTCCTGCACGCGCGGTGGTGGGTGAACGACCCCGACTGCCTCATCGTCCGCCCCGAGGTGGAGGCGCGCGCGGAATGGGCCGCGCACATCGAGGCGAGCGGCGGGCTGCGCGGCTCCAGCGACCCGATCATGGCCCTCGACGCCTGGGGGCTGGAGACCACCCGCCGCCTCCTGACACCGACCCGGACGGACCCGTCGTGACCGGCCGGCGACGGCGCGGCGACTGGTACGCGTACCTGTTCGTCGCGCCCAGCCTGCTGGGCGTCGTCGCCTTCCTCCTCCTGCCGGTCGTCATCGTGCTCGTCCTGAGCCTGTTCCGCTGGGAGCTGCTCTCGGCGCCCGTGTTCGTCGGGCTGGCGAACTACGCGCGGCTGGCCGGCGACGGCGAGGCGTGGCACTCGCTCTGGATCACGGTCCTGTACGTCCTGCTGTGCATCCCGCTCCAGACCGTCCTCGCCCTGGCGCTCGCCCTGCTGCTCGACCGGCGGATCAAGGGTGTCCGGTTCCTGCGGTCGCTGTTCGTGATCCCCTGGATGGCCACCCCGATCGTCATGGGCCTCGTCTGGGACTGGATCTTCGACCCGCGTGACGGGGCGCTCAACCGGGCCCTGCACCTGGTCGGCGTCGCCGGGCCCGACTGGCTGTCCGACCCCCGCTGGGCGCTGCCCGCCGTGGCGCTGGTCAACGTGTGGCAGCACACCGGCTACACCATGCTGTTCTTCCTGGCCGGCCTGCAGGGCATCCCCAAGGAGCTGTACGACGCGGCCTCCACCGACGGCGCCACCCCGGCCCAGCGCTTCTGGAGGATCACGCTGCCCCTGCTCAACCCCACGACGTTCTTCGTCACCGTGACGAACCTGATCGGCGCCTTCCAGGTCTTCGACACGATCTTCGTGATGACCGACGGGGGCCCGAGCCGGAGCACCGACGTGCTCAACTTCAGGATCTTCGGCACCGCGTTCCGGGAGTTCGACTTCGGCTACGCCTCGACGCTGTCGATGCTGCTGTTCGCCGTCATCCTCGTGGTGACGCTGGCGCAGGTCAGGTTCTTCGGCAAGCGCACCACCTACGACCTGAGCTGAGAGCCGGAGAGCACCGTGACGACATCGTTCAGACGCGTGGCGCTGTACGCCGTGCTCGCGGCCGGCGCGTTCGTGTCCGTCTTCCCCTACCTGCTCGTCGTGCTGACCGCACTCAAGACGCGGCGGCAGCTCAGCACCACCGAGCCGTGGCTGCCCGCCCTGCCTCCGTCCACGGCGAACCTGGCCGAGATCCTCGGCGGCGACTTCCCCCGCTACCTGCTCAACACGGTCGCCATGACGGCCCTGCTCACGCTGGGGCAGCTCGTGTTCACGACGTTCGCCGCGTACGCCTTCGCCCGGCTGCGCTTCCGCGGGCGTGACGCGCTGTTCTGGCTGTACGTGGCGACGATGATGGTGCCGGGCGCCGTCACCGTCATCCCGCTGTTCCTCATCATGCGCGAGCTCGGCGCGGTCGACACCTGGTACGGCCTGCTCGCCCCGTTCATCCTCGGCACCCCGTACGGGATCTTCCTGATGCGGCAGTTCTTCAGGAGCCTGCCGTCGGGACTGGAGGAGGCGGCGCGCATCGACGGCGCGGGGCCGCTGACCATCCTGGTCCGGATCCTGCTGCCGCTGTGCCGGCCGGCCATCGGCACGCTCGCGATCATCACCGTCGTCTCGTCGTGGAACAGCTTCCTCTGGCCGCTGATCGTCACCAGCGGCGAGGAGACCAAGGTGGTCACGGTGGCCATGGCCGTGCTCAAGAACGGCATCGGCGTCGACCGCGGCCTCATCATGGCGGGCGGCCTGATCGCGCTCGCCCCCATGGTCGTGATCTTCGTCTTCTTCCAGAAGTACATCGTCCGGTCGGTGGTCCTCACCGGCCTCAAGTGAGACTCGACTGAGAGAGGTCGGCGTAGCATGACAACCCCCCGAATCCGCCGGGCCGTGTCCCTGTCCGTCGCCGCCGCGCTCACCCTCACCGCCTGCGGCGGGGGCGGCGGAGGCGGCGCGGACGGCGGCGGCGAGGTCACCCTGACGTACCGGCTGTGGGACGAGCAGCAGAAGGCCGGCTACGAGAAGGTCATGGCCGCCTTCGAGAAGGCCAACCCGTCGATCGACGTCAAGATCGAGCTGCTGCCGTACGACCAGTACTGGACGAAGCTCACGGCCGACGCCGTGGCGGGCACCGCGCCCGACGTCTTCTGGATGACGCCCACCCAGTTCCCCGAGTACGTCACCAAGGGCGTGCTCAGCCCCGTGCCGGTGGACACCGCGAAGTACCACAAGACCGTGGTGGAGGCGTTCACCTACCAGGGCAAGCAGTACGGCATGCCCAAGGACTGGGGCGTCGTCGGCCTGCTGTACAACAAGGACCTGTTCAAGAAGGCCGGTGTCGAGATGCCGGACACGCTGACCTGGAAGCCCGACGGGTCCGGCACGTTCCTGGAGACCGCCCGCAAGCTGACCGCCGACGAGGCCGGCAAGCACCCCGGAGACCCCGGCTTCGACCCGGACAAGGTGAAGACGTATGGCTTCCTGTCCTGGAACCACTACCAGACGCAGTGGATGAACTGGGTCAACGGCAACGGCGGGAAGCTGCTCGACAAGCCGTTCGGCACGTACACCTTCAACGACGAGGCGAGCGTGCAGGCGCTGCAGTTCGGCGTGGACCTGGTGAACAAGTACCACGTCTCGCCGCCCGCCACCCGGACCAACCCGCCCACCGGCAAGGCCACCGACATGTTCAAGGCCGGCGAGGTGGCCATGTTCCCGGCCAACAACGCCTTGCTGCCGTTCGTGGTGCCCGACTCCGCGTTCGAGGTCGGCGTCGCCCCCATGCCCGAGGGCCCGGCCGGCCGGGCGGTCAACCTCAACGGCCTGGCCGAGGCCGTCTACGCCAGGAGCAAGCACCCGGAGGAGGCGGCGCGGCTGGCCGCCTACCTCGGCACCGAGGAGCCGCAGAAGCTCATGGCCGACGAGGGTTACGTGTTCCCCGCGCTCAACGGCCTCAGCCAGGGTTATGTCGACCACTGGGCCAGGACCGCCAAGCTCGACGTGTCGGCCCTCGTGAAGGAGGCCGAGGGCATGACCTTCCCCCTCCCGGTGACCACCGGCTTCACCGGCTTCGAGACCAAGCTCAACCAGATCTTCAACGAGATGTACCTCGGCCGTCTGACGCCCAAGCAGGCCGCCGACCAGGCGGTCACCGAGGGCAACGCCACCGTCAAGTAGGGAGCCCCCCCATGATCACCCGGCGTGCTTTTCTCGCCGGGGGCGCCGGCCTGGGCGCCGCCGCCGCGCTGGGCGTCCCGCCCGCGCGCGCGGCGGCGGCCCGCACCGCCCGCGTCCCCCTGTCCGACCCGTTCCTGCTCGGCGTCGCCTCCGGCGAGCCGGCCCCCGACGGCGTGGTCCTGTGGACCCGCCTCGCCCCCGACCCGCTCGCACCGGACGGCCTCGGCGGCATGCCGTCGCGGCCCGTCGCCGTCCACTGGCAGCTCGCCCGGGACGAGGGCTTCCGTCACGTCGTACGGCAGGGCGTCGAGACCGCCCGGCCCGAGGAGGCCCACAGCGTCCACGTGGAGCCCGCCGGCCTCCAGCCGGGCGCCGAGTACTTCTACCGCTTCAAGGCCGACGGCGAGATCTCTCCCGTGGGCCGCACCGTCACCGCCCCGGCCCCGGGCACGCGCAGCCGGGAGCTCAACCTGGCCTTCACCTCCTGCGCCGACTACCAGACCGGCTGGTTCACCGCCTACCGGCGGATGGCCGAGGAGGAGCCCGACCTCATCGCGTTCCTCGGCGACTACATCTACGAGTACGGCGACTACAAGTACCCCGTGCGCGACCAGGCCGGCGGCGAGTGCCTCGACCTGGCCGGCTACCGGTTACGCCACGCCCAGCACAAGGCCGACCCCGAGCTGCAACTGGCCCACGCGGTCGCCCCCTGGGCGGTCGTCTGGGACGACCACGACATCGAGAACGCCTGGGCCGGCGACGTCCCCGAGCAGCCCGACCCGCCGTTCCTCAAGCGCCGCGCCGACGCCTTCCAGGCCTACTACGAGAACATGCCGCTGCGCCGCGCCCAGCGGCCCCGGGGCTCGTCGCTGCGGCTGCACCGCACCCTGCGGTGGGGCGCCGTGGCCAACCTGCACCTGCTGGACACCCGCCAGTACCGCGACCTGTACGCCTGCACCGGCAGGAGCGGCACGGTCGGCCCCGACTGCCAGGAGCGCCTGGCCCCCAACCGCACGATCCTCGGCCAGGAGCAGGAGGCGTGGCTCGAAGGCCGGCTCAAGGACTCCGCGGCCACCTGGGACCTGCTCGGCCAGCAGGTGTTCATGATGGAGATGGACTGGACCAACGGCGAGGGCAAGGGCTACTCCAACGAGGGCTGGGACGGCTACGTCGCCTCACGTGACCGGCTGACCGCCGCCATCGAGGCCACGAGGCGCAACGCCGTCGTCCTCACCGGCGATGTCCACTCCCACTGGGCCGGCGAGGTGAAGCGCAGCTTCCAGGACCCCGGGTCCGAGGCGGTGGCCGTCGAGCTGGTCACCACGTCCGTGACCAGCGCCGGGGACGGCCTGGACGAGTACCCCAACACCGGCGTCCTGCTCGCCGAGAACCCGCACGTGAAGTTCTTCAACGGCCGCCGCGGCTACGTCCGCGCCCGGCTCACCGAGCGCGAGATGACGGTCGACTTCCGGTCGCTGTCCCGCGTCACCGAGCCGTACGCCCCCGCCTACACCTCCGGCTCCTTCGTCATCGAGCCCGGCGCCCCCCGGCTCAACCAGGTTTGACAGGACCCCCGATGCGCAAACTCACGGCCGCCGCCGCGGCGGCCCTCCTCACGCTGCCCCTCCTCCCGGTGTCCGGCGCCGCCGCGGCGCCTGCCGGCGGCCCGCCGATGGGGTGGAGCAGCCGCTCGCAGGGCTGCTCGGTCTCCGAGGCGTCGGTACGGCAGGCCGCCGCCGGGCTCGCCGCGCTCGCGCCCCTCGGCTACCGGCTCGTCCTCGTCGACGACTGCTGGCTCGCCCCGCAACGCGCGGACGGCGCCCTCGCCCCCGACCCGGCCCGCTTCCCCGGCGGGATCAAGGCGCTCGCCGACCACCTGCACGGCCTCGGGCTCCGGCTCGGGCTCAGCCTGTCGGCGGGCACGAAGGCGTGCTCGGGCGGCGGCCCCGGCTCGTACCGCAACGAGGCCGCCGACGCCGAGCTGATCCGCGGCTGGGGCGTCGACCACGTCAAGTACGACTGGTGCGCCGTGCCCACGGCCGACTTCCCCGGCCAGAACGTCCAGCAGATCGCCCAGACCCTCTACCCCCGCATGCGCGAGGCCCTCGGCGACTCCGTGACGTTCGCCATGAACAACGAGGACGGCAGCACCGTCCCGTGGCTGTGGGCCAAGGACGCGAAGGCGGCCACCTGGCGGACCAACGTCTACAACCGGCCCCTCGCCGACGCCTACGCGTCCATGGCGGACGTCTGGGAGACCAACCAGCTCCGCGTCCAGTACGCCGGCCCGGGGAGCTGGGCCGATCCGGACCTGATCCAGGCCGGCCGGGGCGGCATGACCGACGCCGAGTACCGCACCCAGTTCACCCTCTGGGCGGCCGGCGCCGCCCCGCTCGTCCTCCAGGCCGACCCGGCCGCCGCCCCGCGCGCGATCGTCGCCAACCCCAAGGTGATCGCCGTGAACCAGGACAGGCTGGGCGTCCCGGCCCGGCTGGTGCGCAGCGACGGCTGGTACCACGTCCTAGCCAAGCCCCTCGACGGCGGCGACCAGGCGATCGTGCTGTTCAACGAGAGCAACCGGGCGGCGACCGTCTCCCACCGGCTGCCCGCCTCGCGCTACCGCGCCGAGGACCTGTGGACCGGGCAGGTCGCCACCACCACGGGCGAGCTGTCGGCGCACGTGCCGGCGCACGGCGCGGTGATGTACCGCGTCGGCGAGAGCCGGGAGCAGGCCCCGCCGCTGGTGACGGTGGAGACCGACCCGCCGGCCTTCCTCGGCGACGACCGGCCCGGCACGCTCGAACCCGGCAAGGAGCGGGAGATCGTCACCCGGGTCGTCAACACCGGCGGCACCGGCCGGCTCCGCGACCTGCGCGTCACGCTCGCCGTGCCGGAGGGGTGGAAGGCCGAGGCCCGTACCTCCGCGACCCGGGCCCGGCTCGAAGCCGGGGAGGCGTTCACCGTCACCTGGGCGGTCACCCCGCCCGCGGGGACGGAGCCGCGCGCCCACGACCTGACCACCACAGCCGCCTTCACGGGCGGGACGGCCACCGGCACCGCCGTCGTGGCCGTCGCCCAGGCGCCGGGCCCCGGCCGCACGTACCTCAGCGACCTGCCGTGGACCTCGGCCAAGAACTACTTCGGCCCGGTCGAGCGGGACACCAGCAACGGCGACAAGGCGGCCGGCGACGGCCGGCCCCTCACGATCGAGGGCGTCCGGTACGCCAGGGGACTGGGCGCGCACGCGCCCGCCGACATCGAGTTCCACACCGCCGGCCGCTGCCGGAGCGTGGAGTTCACCGCCGGCATCGACGACGAGGTGGGCACCGGCGGCTCGGCCGGGTTCGAGGTCTGGGCCGACGGCGGCCGCGTCGCGTACTCCGGCGTGCTCACCGGCGCGCAGCCCGGCAAGAAGATCACCGCCTCCGTGCGCGGCGCCCGGTTCGTGCGCCTGGTCGCGACCAACGGCGGCGACAACGCCACCTCCGACCACGCCGACTTCGCCGACGCCGTCATCACCTGCGACTGATCCACGAGGAGAAAGAGAGCACATGATCGTTCCCAAGCCCGTCCGGTACGAGCCCCGCCTGGGCCGCTGGCTCCTGGACCGCGACACCGCGCTCGCCGCCGACCCCGCGCTCGGCGAGGTGGCCTCCTGGCTGCGCGCGGAGCTCGGCCCGGTGACCGGAGGCGAGCTCCTGCCGGGCGGACCGGCCGCCGGAGACGGGCCGTCGGGGACGATCAGCCTCGTCCTGGCGGACCTGCCGCCCGAGGCGTACCGGCTGACCGTGGACACCGGCGGCGCGCGGATCGAGGCGGGCGGCCCCGCCGGGGCGTTCTACGGCGCGCAGACGCTCCGGCAGCTCCTGCCGCCCCGCGCCCACCGCAGGGCGGCAGGCTCCGGGGCGCCGCCGCTGGAGGTGCGGGCCGCGTACGTCGAGGACGCGCCGCGCTTCGCCTGGCGCGGCTGCGTGCTGGACGTGGCCCGCCACTTCCTGCCCAAGCACGACGTGCTGCGCTTCGTCGACCTGATGGCGCTGCACAAGCTGAACGTCCTGCACCTGCACCTCACCGACGACCAGGGCTGGCGCGTGGAGATCCGGCGCTACCCGCGGCTCACCGAGGTCGGCGCCTGGCGCAGGGAGAGCCAGGTCGGCTGGGACGGCCCCATGGACGGCCGGCCGCACGGCGGCTACTACACCCAGGACGACCTGCGCGAGATCGTCGCCTACGCCGCCGCCCGGCACATCACGGTCGTGCCCGAGATCGACCTGCCCGGCCACACCCAGGCCGCCATCGCCGCCCACCCCGAGCTGGGAAACCTCGCCACCCCGCTGGAGGTGCGCACCACCTGGGGCGTCGGCGTCAACGTGCTCAACGTCGAGGAATCCACCATCGCGTTCTTCCAGCACGTCCTCGACGAGGTGCTGGAGCTGTTCCCCGGGCCGTACGTGAGCGTGGGCGGCGACGAGTGCCGCAAGGACCAGTGGCGGGCCAGCCCCGCCGCCCGCCGCCGCATCGCCGAGCTGGGGCTGCGCGACGAGGACGAGCTGCAGAGCTGGCTCATCCGCCGCTTCGCCGACCACCTGGCCTCGCGGGGGCGGCGGCTGCTCGGCTGGGACGAGATCCTGGAGGGCGGCCTGCCCCCGGGCGCGGTGGTCGCCTCGTGGCGGGGCGACCACGGCGCGGTCGCCGCGGCGCGGCGCGGCCACGACGTGGTCACCTGCCCCAACACCTCCGTCTACCTGGACTACCGGCAGGGTCCCGGGCCGGACGAGCCGGCGCCGTTCGGGACGGTGCTGACGCTGGAGGACGTCCACGCCTTCGAGCCGGTGCCGGCCGCGCTGCGCGGCGATCCCGCCGAGGCGCGGGTGCTCGGCGCGCAGTGCGCGGTCTGGACCGAGCTCATCGACTCGGCCAGGCGCGTGGACTACATGGCCTTCCCCCGGCTGGCCGCCTTCGCCGAGACCGTGTGGAGCCCGGCCGGGCGGGACCTGCCGGACTTCCGCGAACGGCTGGCCGCGCACCTGCCCAGGCTGGACGCGATCGGCGTGGAGTACCGGCGCGAGGGCGGGCCGCTGCCCTGGCAGACCCTGCCCGGGGTGCCCGGCCGGCCGGAGGACGACGCCGCCTGGGAGGCGAAGATCGACGCCTTGACCCGCAACATCCGCGAGCCCTAGACGTCGACCGGGCCGCCGCTGCGCCAGTAGACGTTGCCCTCCCGCGACAGCAGGTCCTCGTCCACCAGGTAGCGGCGCAGCGCCGCGTAGTCGTCGTGGAAGGCGCGCAGCGTCACGTTCACGTCCTTCTCCGCGTAACGCACGCCCGGCTCGAACAGCCGCGCGATGTAGCGCAGCACCACCAGCCGCTTCTCGCGCTTCATCGGCATCGTGCGCAGCCGGCCGTCCACCAGGAACGTCCGCAGCAGACGCTCCTCCTCGCTGAGCGCGGCGGCCGGCTCGGCGCGCTCCCGCAGCAGCTCGCGGAACCGCTCGGGGGCGGCCCGCCACGTCCCGTCCGCGCCGCGCGCGGCCAAGCCGCCGCCGGCCAGCCGGTCGAGCGCCTTCGGCGGCTGCTCGCCGCCCACGCCGAGCACCAGGGAGGCGAACGCGCGCAGCGTGTCCTCCTGCGACAGCAGGCCCAGAACCCTTCTGATGTCCTCGTCACTCATTCGTACTATTTTGAACCATGCTGATCAGTCTCGTGTTAGCCGCCGCCGTGTCCATCCCGAACGGGTTCCTGCTGTCCGAGAAGGCCGCCGCGGTCAAGGACGACGACCCGGAGACGAGCTGGAGCGTGAGCGCCAGGAAGACCGCCCCGCTGGTGGTGGACCCGTGCGAGCGCCCCAAGCTGGGCCAGGCCGGGCGGGTGGCCGCCAAGACCGTGGTCTACACGGCCGTCCCCGACTACTCCAAGTCCGAGCAGGTCGTCCTCTACGCCTCCGAGGCCGCGGCCCGCAAGGCCATGAAGGACCTGCGCGCCGCCGCCGCGGGCTGCCGCACCGCCGGCTACCGGTACGCCGTCGCGCCGCTGACCCTCGGCGACGAGGCCGTGACCGTCTCCGGCCAGAGCTACCAGGGCGGCAAGCCGGCCATCGGCGGCGAGCGCGCCGTGGTGGCCCGCCGCGCCAACGCCCTCCTGCTCTACACGCGGGCGGGGGAGTGGGGCAGGCCCGCCAAGGCGGACTACCGGGAGCAGGCCAAGGACGCCCAGCGGATGCTCCTCAAGATCTGCCGCATCGCGAGGTGCGAAATGTCCCGATCTTGAGACATTGCCATGACCCCATCAAGAACCTTTCCCCGCGAGGATTGAGGAACAGGCGTGTGCCGGAACGCCGTTGCCAGTCCGTTCCGGCACACGGCTATCTCTCCCGCCGCGCGTCCCCGTGATCGACTGCGATCACCAGGTGTGACCGGAGCGGGGGACGTCGAGCCCGGCGTCGGCCCGGGGGCCGCCGGGCTCCAAGCGCTCCCAGCACGGGATCAGAGCCGGTTGAGGCCGATGACGTGCAGCACCGCCCGGCCCTCCTCGTCGGAGGCCGCCAGGTCGACCTGCGCGTCGATGCCCCAGTCGCCGTCGCCCGCCGGGTCCTTGACCGTCTGGCGGACCTTCCACAGCCCGCTCTCCTCCTCGATGCGCAGCAGCGCCGGCCCGCGCGCGTCGGCGTCGGTGAAAATCTCCTCGTGCTCGTCGTAGTAGGCGTCCAGCGCCGCGCCCCAGTCGACGTCCGGAGCCAGCTCCTCCAGCTCCGCTTCCTTCTCCAGCGCGCACAGCTCCACCAGCCGGAACATCGCGTTGCGCACCAGCACCCGGAACGCCCGCGTGTTGGCCGTGACCGGCCGCACCCTGGTCTCCAGCTGCTGGTGCGCCTCCAGCGCCTCGGCGGGGTTGGCCAGCTTCTCCCACTCGTCGATCAGTGACGAGTCGACCTGCCTGACCAGCTCGCCCAGCCATTCGATGAGGTCCACCAGGTCCTCGGTCTTCAGGTGCTCGGGAACGGTGCGCGACAGCGTCCGGTAGGCGTCGGCCAGGTAGCGCAGCACCGTGCCCTCCGAGCGGGCCAGCTCGTAGAACTGGATGTACTCGCCGAACGTCATCGCCCGCTCGTACATGTCGCGCACCACCGACTTGGGGCTGACCGTGTAGTCGCCCACCCACGGGTGGCCCCGCCGGTACGTCTCGTACGCCCCGAGCAGCAGATCCTCCAGCGGCATCGGGTACATGACCTCGGCGAGCGCCTCCATGCGCTCCTCGTACTCCATGCCGTCGGCCTTCATCTGCGCGACCGCCTCGCCCCTGGCCTTCTTGAGCTGGGCGGACAGGATCTGGCGCGGGTCGTCCAGGATGGACTCGACGATGGAGACCATGTCGAGGGCGTAGCCGGGCGCCTCCTGGTCGAGCAGGTCGAAGGCGGCCAGCGCGAAGGTGGACAGCGCCTGGTTGAGCGCGAAGTCCTCCTGCAGGTCGATCGTCAGCCGGGCCCGCCGGCCCTGCTCGTCGGGCTCACCGAGCTGCTCGACGATGCCGCCCGCGAGCAGCGACCGGTAGATGGCGATGGCCTGGCTGATGTGCCGCCGCTGCCACTTGCGGTCCTCGTGGTTGTCGGTCAGCAGGTGCTTCATCGCCTGGAAGCAGTCGCCGGGCCGGTTGATGACGGCCAGCAGCATCGCGTTGCTCACCTTGAAGCGCGAGGCCAGCGGCTCCGGCTCGGCCGTCTGCAGCTTCTCGAACGTCTCCTCGCTCCAGCCGACGAACCCCTCCGGCGGCTTCTTGCGGGCGTAGCCGCGCCGCCGCTTCGGGTCGTCGCCGATCTTGGCCAGGGCCTTGGCGTTCTCGACGTCGTGCTCGGGCGCCTGGCAGGCCACGTAGCCGATCGTGTCGAACCCGGCCCGGCCGGCCCGGCCGGCGATCTGGTGGAACTCGCGGGCCCGCAGGCGGCGCACCTTGTTGCCGTCGTACTTGGACAGCGCCGTGAACAGCACGGTGCGGATCGGCACGTTGACGCCCACGCCGAGCGTGTCGGTGCCGCAGATGACCTTCAGCAGGCCCGCCTGGGCCAGCCGCTCGACCAGGCGGCGGTACTTGGGCAGCATCCCGGCGTGGTGCACGCCGATGCCGTGGCGCACGAGCCGCGACAGCGCCCGGCCGAAGCGCGTGGTGAACCGGAAACCGCCGATCATCGCGGCGATGGCCTCTTTCTCGGCCTTCGTCGCCATGTTGATCGACATCAGCGCCTGCGCCCGCTCCATCGCGGCGGCCTGCGTGAAGTGCACGACGTACACGGGGGCCTGCCCGGTCGAGAGCATCTCCTCCAGCGTCTCGTGCAGCGGCGTCATCCGGTACGAGTAGACCAGCGGGACCGGCCGCTCGGCGTGCTTGACCACGGAGGTCGGCCGGCCGGTGCGCCGGGTCAGGTCGCGCTCGAACATCGAGACGTCGCCCAGCGTGGCCGACATCAGCACGAACTGCACGTGCGGCAGCTCCAGCAGCGGCACCTGCCAGGCCCAGCCGCGGTCGGGCTCGGCGTAGAAGTGGAACTCGTCCATGACGACCTGGCCGATGTCGGCCGCCGCCCCGTCGCGCAGCGCGACGTTGGCGAGGATCTCGGCGGTGCAGCAGATGATGGGGGCGCCGGGGTTGACGCTGGCGTCGCCGGTCATCATGCCGACGTTCTCGGTGCCGAAGACGGCGCACAGGTCGAAGAACTTCTCCGACACCAGCGCCTTGATCGGCGCGGTGTAGAACGTGCGGATGTCGCGCGTCAGCGCCGCGAAGTGCGCGCCGGCCGCGACCAGGCTCTTGCCGGAGCCCGTGGGGGTCGCCAGGATCAGGTTGCTGCCGGAGACGACCTCGATGAGCGCCTCCTCCTGGGCGGGATAGAGCGTGAGCCCCCGTTCGGAGTTCCAGGAGACGAAGGCGTCGAAGATCGCGTCGGGGTCGGCGTCGATCTCTTCGGGAAGGCGGTCGATGAGAAGGCTCACGGTCCCTATCCTGCCGAAGAAACCCCGGTGCTCCGAACCGCCTGCCCGATACGCGCCGTCCGTTGTGGCGTGCGGGGGGAGTGGGGTGGAAACCCCGGTGCTCCGAACCGCCTGTCCGATGCGCGCCGTCCGTTGTGGCGTGCGGGGGGAGTGGGGTGGAAACCCCGGTGCTCCGAACCGCCTGTCCGATGCGCGCCGTCCGTTGTGGCGTGCGCGGGGAAGTTGGTGCTTCGAACCGGTTCAGTTCACAGGGTGAGCTGGAGGAGGATCGTGTCGATCCAGCGGTCGTGCTTGAAGCCGACGCTCCTCAGCCGCCCCGCCTGCTCGAAGCCGAACGACGTGTGCAGCCGCAGCGAGGCCGGGTCGCCGCTGTCGGCGATCACCGCCACCATCTGCCGCGCCCGCGCGCGGGCGGCCCGCTCGATCAGCTCGCCCAGCAGCAGCCGCCCCAGCCCGCGTCCCGTCGCCCCGGGCGCCAGGTAGATGGTGTCCTCGACCGTGTGCCGGTAGGCGGGCTTGGGACGGAACGGGCCGGCGTAGGCGAACCCCGTCACCTCGCCGTCCTCCTCCGTCACCAGGAACGGCAGCCCGGCCCCCGTGATGGCGGCCGCCTTGCCCCGCCAGTCCTCGACGCCGGGGGGCGTCTCGTCGAAGGTGGCCACGGTCCGGTCGACGTAGTGGGCGTAGATGCCGGCGACGGCCGGCAGGTCGGCCTCGGACAGCGGTCGTAGTGTCGTCATGTCACGCCATTGTGGCGACCCGCGCATGACAGGCGTGTTTCCGCCGGCTCACCGCAGCCGCGCGGTGGAGCGCGCGAGCGGGCGCCGCGTCGTCAGCACCAGCCCGCCGACGACCGCCGCCACCGCCGGCACCGGCGCGGCCCCCGGCGCGAACCCCGCCACCGTGAGCGTCAGCAGACCGGCGCCGACCAGCGCCGCCGCGACCAGCACCCCCGGCCACCCGCCCGGCCGGTACGGCAGCGCGGGCGGCTCCTCGAACCGGGCGAACACCTTCAGCAGCGGCCACATCACCAGGCACAGCGCGCCGAACCACAGCGGCCACCCGGCGAACCATCCCGCGCTGCCCGGCGCCGGCGTGTCCAGCCCCAGCGCCACCACGGCGACGCCGGTGACCGCGAACAGCGCCGGCATGTGCCACAGGTACACCGTCATGACCCGCGGCCCCGCCCACCTGAGCAGCCCGCCCAGCGGCAGCCGCAGGATCCGCTCGCGCAGCAGCAGGGCCAGCCCCACCTGCCCGAACGCCACGGCCAGCATCGCCAGCGTCGGGGGCGCCATGTTCGACATCTCGGCGCCGGGCAGGCCGATCATGCTGCCCGGGTACGGTCCGGCCCACACCAGCAGCGCCGCGGTCCCGAACCCGCCCGCCGCCATGACGCCCGGCCGGGTGATCCGCCCCTCCGCGTACAGGAGACCGAGCTGGTGGACCGCCAGCCAGACGCACACGATGTTGAGATAGCCCAGCGCGTCCACGCCCGTGGAGAAGCGGGCCACGTCCGTCAGCACCGCACCGGCGGCCAGCGCCACGGGGACCCGCCCGCCGTACCGGTCGTGCAGGCGAGCCATCAGCGGCGTGGCCGTCACCGCGATCAGATACACGGCGAGGAACCACAGGAGCTGGCCGGTCAGCCGCGTGCCCGTCTCCAGCGGCTGGGCCGGGACGCCGAGTGCCGCCAGCGCGTGGGGGAGCGGGATCCACACGGCGGCCAGCGGCAGCAGCGGCCAGGCGAGCCGCCGCAGCCGCGTGGCCAGCCAGCGCGGCCCGTCGTGCCGGGCACGGCGGAAGCTGATCGCGTTGGCGGCTCCGCCGGCGAAGAACACCAGCGGCATCACCTGGCTGAGCCACGTGACCACCCACACCCCGGGCGTCTCCAGCGCGTTGCCGGTCGTCAGAGTGGCCCCGTCGAAGGCGAGCACCGGGATCGTCCAGTGCTGGAACACCACCAGCGCGATGCCCGCGACGCGCAGCACGTCGATGAACGGGTCCCTGGCGACGCGCGGCGGGCCGGCCGCGACACCGCCTCCGGGCGTCGCCGGGCGGTCGAGGAGCACGGTCACGGGGGGCCTCGATTCATGCGGGGTCGTCGGGGTTCATCGGGGAAGGAGATGAGAACCCAGGCTCCCGGCCGGGCCACGCCGGCACATTGCCGTGGGCCACCGAGTCCGGGTCGAGACCACACCACCCGCCGGGGTAGGGCCTGCCCTACCGCGGCATGCCTGCGTACCGGGTCGAAACCGCGACGACTCCGGCATAGCGTTGCGCCATGCTCTCCCTCATGAGGCGTGTCCTGCTCGACACGCGCTACACGCTCGTGGGCTTCCCCACGACCGTCATCGGCTTCGCGATCCTGGTCGCCGGGTTCGCCGCCGGAGTCGGCACCGCGGTCGTGTGGGTCGGCGTGCCGCTCCTGGCCGGCACCCTCATGGTCGCGAGGGGCTTCGCCGACGCCGAGCGCGGCTGGCTGTCCGACGTCCTCGGCCAACCGCCCGTACGCCCCCGCTACCGCCCTGCCCCCGAGGGCGCCGGCCGGTTCCGCCGGCTGATCAACCCCCTGACCAGCGGCCAGTCCTGGCTCGACCTGCTCCACGGCATCCTGAACCTGCCGATGGCGATCATCGCGTTCGTGCTGACCGTGGTGTTCTGGGCGGTGCCGCTCGCCGGCCTGCTCTACCCGGTCTACGGCATCGTGACCTCCCGCATCCCGGGCAACGTGGAGCTTCCCGAGCTGCTCGGCCTCGGCGACGGCTACGGCGTCAACTCGATCTTCTACGTCTCCCTCGGCCTGCTGGGCCTGGTGCTCATGCCGGTCACGGTGCGCGCCGCCGCGCTGGTGCGCTCCGCGCTCGGCCGGGGGCTGCTCACGGGCGTCGCCCAGCTCCAGGAGCGCATCGAGGACCTCGCCGAGGGCCGCGCCGCCGCCGTCTCCGCCGAGGCGAACGCCCTGCGCAAGCTGGAGCGCGACATCCACGACGGCCCCCAGCAGCGCCTCGTCTCGCTCGCCATGGAGCTGTCCCGGGCGCAGCGGCAGCTGGCCAAGGACCCGGAGGGGGCGCAGGCCACGATCACCTCCGCGATCTCCGCCACCCGCGAGACGCTCGACGAGCTGCGCGCCCTGTCGCGCGGCATCGCGCCGCCCATCCTGTCGGACCGCGGGCTCGCGCCCGCGCTCGCCGCCCTGGCCGGCCGCTGCACGGTGCCCGTCGAGCTGGACGTGCAGATCGTCGGGCGCTTCCAGGCGGCCGTGGAGAACGCGATCTACTTCGTGGTCGCCGAGTCCCTGACGAACATCGCCAAGCACAGCCGGGCGACCCTCTGCACCATCCAGCTCAGCCGGACCGGGAACTTCCTCATGCTGACGATCGGGGATGATGGTGTCGGCGGCGCACACGTCGCCAAGGGACACGGTCTCGCCGGGCTCGCCGACCGGCTCCGCGCGGTCGACGGGGAGCTGACGGTCGACTCGCCCGACGGCGGGCCGACAGTGATCGTGGCGGAGGTGCCGTGCGCGTAGTCGTGGCCGATGACGCGGTTCTGATCAGGGAGGGCCTGGTCAGGCTGCTGGAGGAGTTCGGCTGCGAGGTGGTGGCGGCCGTCGGCGACGGCGACGCCCTCGTCTCGGCCGTGGACGAGCACCGGCCGGACGTGTCGGTCGTGGACGTGCGGATGCCGCCGTCGTTCACCGACGAGGGCCTGCGCGCCGCCGTCGAGGTCCGCAGGCGGGTGCCGGGGGCGCCGGTGCTCATCCTGTCGCAGTACGTGGAGGTCTCGTACGCCGACGACCTGCTGGCCGACGCCCGGGGCGCGGTGGGCTACCTGCTGAAGGACCGGGTCGTGGACGTGGACGAGTTCCTGGAGGGCCTGCGGCGCGTGGCCGGGGGCGGGACCGTGTTCGATCCGCAGGTGGTGTCGCAGCTGATGGTACGAAGGCGCAAGAACGACCCGCTGGCGCAGCTCACGCCGCGCGAGCGCGAGGTGCTGGGGCTCATGGCCGAGGGCAGGTCCAACCCGGCCATCGGCAGGCAGCTCGTGATCAGCGACGGGGCGGTGGAGAAGCACATCCGGAGCATCTTCAGCAAGCTCGGTCTCTACGCCGACGACAGCGACCAGCATCGCCGCGTCCTCGCCGTCCTGACCTACCTGCGCTCCTGACCCTGCCGGGGGCCGGCTCCCGCGCTCGGGGGCTGGTCTCTGTTGTCGTTCCGGGGCTGGTCCTGGGGGTCGTTCCGGGCTCTGGCCGGGGGTTCCGGGGCCGGGCGGCCGGCCGGTCCGCGCGGCACACCCGCGCGGACCCGGCCACCCGGTCTCCAGGACCCGGACACCCGGGTTCTAGCCGAGCGCCTCGACCAGCTTCTTGCGCTGCTGGGCGCCCAGGCCGCCGAGGCGGCGCTTCTCGTCGACGCCCGCCTCCTCCATCAGCGCGGTCGCCTTCGCCGGGCCGACGCCCTTGACCGCGCGGAGCGCCTGCGACACCTTGATCTTCTTGGCGATGTCGTCATCGCGCTCCAGCAGCTGCGAGAACGACATCTCGCCGGCCTTGACCTTGGCCAGCAGGGCGGTACGCGCCGCGCGGGCCTCGGCCGCCTTCTCCAGAGCCGCCTTGCGCTGCTCGGGGGTAAGAGTGGGAAGTGCCATCTCTGTCTCCTCGGGGAGTTAAACGTTCGGGGTTCTGTTACCCGTAGTGCAGTGGCTAATCATGGCGGATACCAGCGGTTCTTGGTGCGGAAAGCGTCCGCTCAGGGGGCGCGCCACGCCGGTGCGGCCGCCCGGGGACGGGCCACGCCCTCCTCGGGGACGCCGCCGCGACCCGCCTCGCGTCGCCGCCGCGGGCGGGCGACGGCAGCGGGACGCCGCCCGCCGCGCCCGGGAAACGGCCTCCGGCCAGGTCCTGGACGGCTCCGCCGGAGGCCGCCGGCCGGGCCTGCCGGCCCGCCGTCATGGCGTGCCGCAGCCGCTGTGCCCGCCTGGCCCGGGGGCGGGGTGGTGAGAACCGGTCAGCCGCCGGGAAACGCCCAGGTGGGCGGCCCTGTCGGCGTTCCTGACCCGGGCGAGGGAGCGCGGGCGGCCGGCCCGGGCTCGCCTCTGCGCAGCCCGATTCCGGGATCACCGCGCGGCGGCGTCCTTCGGGGCGGCCGTCTCCAGCCGGCTACGGTCTCCTGCGGGTGCGGACGGCCTTGGGTGTGGCTTGCTGAGATGGACCGTTCCGAGGTCGCAGGACGGGGTGAGGCGTCCGGCGTGCTGCGGGATTTCACCCCTTGTGCGTGTTTTGCATCACATTCCGGCATCCGGGCGTGTCGCAGCCCCTTTTCGCGGGCCGGAGGGGGCGTTCGACAGCCTGATGCGTCAAGACGCCTGTTCGTTCTTGCGGCGATAGCCAGGGCGGCGGCCACCGCGAGGGCGAGGTTCTTGGGATCGAGGCCGGACAGCAGCGTGCGAGGTCGACCGCCTTGCCAGGCGGCATCCGGTCCGAGGAGGCCGGCGCGGCCCGGAGCCGCCAGGCTCGATCAGCCGATCGGTGGTGCGAGGTATTCCAGCGCATAGCCGTCACCGGAGGGGGTTACGCGGGCTATGCCGGGTGAGTCGAGGTGGGCGCCGGCTACGAAGTGGTGTGGTTGGGTCAGTCGTTCGAGGAGGGCCGCTCGCGCGGTGCGGGCCTGGGGCTGGTTGCCGTCGAGCTCCCAGGACACGTTCGGCTGATCGAATTGGAGCGTGGGAACGTGAACGGTGTCGCCCCAGACGAGAAGGTGGCCGGTGCCGCTCCTGACGTCGTAGACGGTGTGACCGGGTGTGTGGCCCGGTGTCGGGATCGCGGTGGTCCAGTCGTTGATCGCGACCTTCTCCGACACGGGTACGACCCGGTCGCGGATCGGTTCGAGCCGCCCCGTGAACACCGAGGTGTCGCCCGCGCCGATCCACACGCGCTCGAGTTCGGTGAACGCCTCTGAACCGTCCGGCGCGATCAGGCCGCTCACGTGGTCTTCGTGCTTGTGGGTGATGGCCACATCGGTGACATGCGCGCGGTCGATTCCCGCTTCGTCGAGCGCGTCGTAGATCAACCCCATGGTGGGGTCGTGCCAGGCGTTGGACGCGCCGGTGTCGATGAGAACCGACCGCGTGCCGTCGGTGACGAAGAAGGCGTTGACCGACAGCCGCAAGTTGTCGCCGGCCAGCGGGACGGCGGCCGGCAGCTCATCGAGCGGGCGCCCGTCCTCGTCGCGGAGCCGGGTCGGCGGCATGTCGATGTACCCGTCTCGCAACGAGATCACCTGCAGATCGCCGAATTCGAACGTGGCATGGTGCTGGCCACTTGAGATCAAACGCATGGAGCCCCCGTCGTAGTGGATGAACGTCTCCGATAGAAGAATCTCTCTTCTTTAGGAGAACCCTACACTGTGGGCAGCGAGACACTCAACGATCAAGGAGCACGGTGGTCGAGCAAGACGGAAACGCGGCCGAACCACAGCACGGTGATGACCTGGCCGGCGCGTTCGGCGCTAACGTGCGGCGACGCCGCGAGGAGGCGGGTCTGACGCTGGAGCAGCTGTCCACACAGTCGTCGGTCAGCCGGGCGATGCTGTCCAAGGTCGAACGCGGTGAGAAGAGCCCGACGATCGGCGTCGCGTCCAGGATCGCCCACGCGCTCGACGCGTCGCTCTCGGACCTGATCGGTGCGCCGGCTGCTGCCGCGTCTGGTGTGGCCATTGTCATGCGCAAGAACGATCGCCCCGTTTTCCGTGACCCGGAAACCGGTTTCGAGCGGCACATGGTGTCAGCGGCTCCGGGCGCGGGCGGAGCCGAGATGGTCGTCCACCACCTCCCGGCGCAGGTCTCCACCGGGCTGCTGCCCGCGTATCCGCCGGGTACGGAGAAACAGCTCGTGGTGCTCGAAGGCACCCTCACCGTCGCGATCGGCGGGATCAGCGAGACCCTGAGCACAGGCGACTCTCTGTTCTTCCAGGCCGACGCGGACCACGGCTTCGCCAACCGAACGAACGCTCCCTGCGAATACATCATGGTCATCTTGCGCAGAACCTGATCGGCCGCAGCTCGCGGGCCTGAACAGAGCCGGCCAGGGCATCGCCGCACTCACGGCATTCTTCGGGAGAGCCGACTTGCGACCGGCTCCGCGGCGTGTCGGTCCGATTCCCGCGTTCGGGGCTGGTTTTCCCGCGTTCGGGGCTGGTGACACGTTCGTTGACGGCACCCCCATAAGGGTCAAGTGTGTCCGGAGGCCGGGTGCTCTCAGGAGCGGGTGCGGCGCCAGCGGTCCACGGCCTCGACCGTCAGGAAGGCGTCGAAGACGGACTCCATGGCGCCGATCAGTGAGCCGCGCCACCCGAGGGCCGACGGCGCGAGCCGGGGCGGCCGGTCGCGGCGGATCGTCATCAGGCCGCCTCCGAACCGCTCCATGAGCGCCGGCAGCGCCCGCGCGTGCAGGTCCACGCCGAACCCCGACAACGTCACCACCTCAGGGTCGTGCGCGTTCACCAGGGCGGCGATGCCCCGGCCGAGCGCGCCGGCGCAGGACGTCACCGCCCGCACCGCGCTCTCGTCACCGGCCGCCGCGCCGTCGAGCAGCCGCTCGGCCTGGTCGCGGCCCCGGCCGCCGCCGTGGGCGAGGCCGAGGTGGCGCAGCAGGGCGTTCGTGCCCACCTCCTGCCCCCAGCAGCCGCGGGCCCCGCACATGCAGGGCGCGTCACCGCCGGTGAGCGGCATGTGCCCGAACTCGGCGCCGATCCCGGCGGCCCCGCCCAGCGGCCGGCCGTCCACGATCAGCACCCCGCCCAGGTCGAAGTCCACGTGCAGGTGCAGTCCCACCGCGACGCCGCGCAACCCGCCCCGCCGCGCCTCGGCCAGCCCCGCGAACGCCGTGTCGTTGCCCACGACGGGCGGCTCGGGCAGCCCGAGCAGGCCGGGTACGTCGACCGAGCTCCATCGCAGGTGGGCGATGTCGACGAGCCCGCCGGGGCGCACCGGGCCCGCCAGGGCCACGCCGGTGCCGACGACGCGGGGGGCCAGGTGGTCGAGCCGGCTCCTCAGCGCCGCGCCGAGGGGGACGAGCGCGCCCTCGGGCGTCCCGTCGTGCGGGCGCACCTCCAGGACCGTGGCCCGGCCGCCCAGCTCGCACACGGCCAGCTCCCAGGCGTCCTCCCGCACGTCCACCGCCAGGGCGAGGGGGCCGTACGGGTGCGGGCCGGGCACCTGCGTCGGCCGGCCGCGCCCGTGCTCGGCGGCCGGCTCCTCGTGCAGCAGGCCGGCCTCGGCCAGCTCGCCGACCAGGACGGACGCCGTGCCGCGGGCGAGGCCGAGGTCGCGGGTGAGCCGGGAACGCGTCAGGCTCGCCCCGCAGTCGTGCACGGCCCGCAACAGCCGCACCCGATTGTGAGCCCGCAACGCCCCACTGGTCGTCGCCCCACCTGTCGCCCCGCCGGTCGTCGCCCCACCTGTCGCCCCGCCGGTCGTCGCCCCACCTGTCGCCCCGCCGGTCGTCGCCCCACCCGTCGCCCCGCCGGCTGTCGTGCCGTTCGCCGCGGAGCCGACGGCCGAACTCGTCATGGGCCCCGTGCCGGGTTCCGCGCCAAGACTCGGGTCAGGGCCCGACGCCCGGATGGGGGGCGGGGCTGGGTTCGGGGTCATCGCCATTGTGTCGTCCTCATATCCATGATTATGCTCTAGCCGTGAACATAAGTCTTGCGGTGGCCAGACGTGCCCGTATCGCGGTTTTTGGTTACTTCTTTCTGGCGGGGTTCGTGATGGGGTTGTGGGCCGCCGGCCTGCCGTCCCTCAACGACCGGCTCGACCTCGGCCCCGCGCGGCTCGGCAGTGTGCTGCTGCTGATCTCGGGTGGCGCGCTGGTGTCCATGCTGGTCGCCGGCCCGCTCGTGGACCGGTGGAGCAGCCGGGCCGTCTGCTGGTTCTCCGGGCCGGTGTCGGCCGCGGTGCTGCTGGGGCCCGCCCTCGCCCCCGGGTTCCTGTGGCTGGCCGTGCTGGCCGTGGTGTTCGGCATGGGTCTGGGCGTGACGGAGGTGGCCATGAACACCCACTCCGTCGAGGTCGAGCACGCCTACCGGCGGCCGATCATCTCCGCGTTCCACGGGACGTGGAGCCTGGGCGGGGCCGCCGGCGGCGGGCTGACGGCGCTGGTGCTGCAGGCGGGGCTGGACGCGCAGGCGCTGCTCGTGGTGGCGGCCGTGGCGGTGCCGTTCGTGTACATACCGTTCGCGCGGCTGCTCCTGCCCGCGCGGGCGTCCGGGTCCGGGTCCGAGGCCACGTCCGGGTCCGAGGAGGGGGCCGCCGGTTCCCGGCGTGACGGCTCCAGGGCCCGGGCCGGCTCCGGGCGGCGGTGGGGGCTGGTGGCGATGCTCGGCCTGGCCGCGTTCGCGGGGCACCTGAGCGAGGGCGCCGCCATCGACTGGGCCGCCCTCCACGCCCGCTGGGTGCTCGGCACCGACCCGGCCGCCGCGCCCATCGCGTACACGATCTTCTCCGTCGCCATGACCACCATCCGGCTGCTCGGCGACCCCATCAGGGGCCGGCTCGGCTCCGTGCGCACGATCCAGCTCGCCGGGCTGCTCGCCACCTGCGGGTACATCCTTGTGCTCGTCTCGCCGCTGGTCGGCGAGGCGCTGCGGGTGGTGTGCGCCTGGACGGGGTGGGCCCTGGCGGGGGTGGGGCTGGCCACGGTGGTGCCGGTGATCTTCAGCGCCGTGGGCGCGGCGGGCGGCCAGGTCGGCCGGGCGCTGTCGCTGGTGACGGCGTTCGGCTACAGCGGGCTGCTGGTGGGACCCGCCGTGCTGGGGTACGTCGCCGAGGCGTCCTCGCTGCCGGTGGCGCTGTTCGTCCCGGCGGTCCTCGCGGCGGTCGTCGCCCTCACGGGCGCCCCGGCCATCCGCGCCCTGAGCACCGAGCACCCGCGTGTGGTGGCTCCCGTCCGCTCCTGACGTCTCGCCGCGGCGGGTCCTCCCGTCAAGGCATGCAGGGCCGGCGCGGGGCCGTGGCCGGTCCTGCGTCGGAGGTCCTTTACGGCAGGCACGCGAGCCCCCACCCGCCGACCGTGGCCGGTGACCTTCCAGGGGCACGCTCCGCCGCCTCACCGGTCGCCCGCCGTGACGCGCGCCCGGTCACCGGGGCCGTGGTGAACCCACCACGGCCCACGGGAGCGCTCCCAGCCCCGGCCGCCCCGTCACCCGAATGTGCCGATTCCATGACCGATACCTTGCCGAAGGTCTTCCCTGTTTGTCAGACATGGCGTTGACCTGGCGTTATGTGATCGTGACTTGACCCTTGTGTTGCGTCCGGGTTTCATGTCCGAAACACCGTAAACGTTTACAGAACCATGCCGGAAACGTTTACGAACCGGGAAGGACGACCTTGGCACAGGGACCCACGATCACCACGATCGCCGAGCGCGCGGGCGTGTCCATCGCCTCCGTCTCGCGGGTGCTGAACGGCCTGCCCACCCGGCAGGAGACCGTGCGCAAGGTGATGGCCGCGGCCGAGGAGCTCGGCTACGTGCGCAACGCCGTCGCCCGCTCGCTCAAGTCGCGGCGCACCCACCAGGTCGCGTTCGCCATGGCCGACGTCGGCAACCCGGCGTACCTGGCCATGCTGCGCGAGATCCAGCCGGTGTTGAAGGCCGCCGGATACCGCCTCGTGCTCCACTCCACCGGCGCCGTCGTCGCCGACGAGATCGACGTGCTGCACAGCCTCGGAGAGCGCTACGTGGACGGCATGATCATGGTGCCGCTGCGTGTGACCGAGGCGCACCTGCAGATGCTGGCGGCCGCCCGCGCGCCCGTCGTGGTCATCGGCTCGGTGCCCGAGGGCACGCCCGTCGACAACGTGCGGGCCGACTCCCGCACCGGCGTCCGGCTGGCCGTCGACCACCTGCACGGGCTCGGCCGCCGCCGCATCGCCCTGGTGAACGGCCCGACCGACACCGTGCCGGGCGCGGCCCGCGGCGCCGCCTACCGGGAGGCGCTGGCCGAGCTGGGCCTGCCGTACGACGAGGATCTGGTGGAGATCGGCGACTTCTACCGGGCGGAGGGCGCCCGCGCGGTCGCGGCGCTGCTCAACCGGGTGGGCGACGTCGACGCGCTGCTGTGCGCCAACGACCTGATCGCGCTCGGCGCGCTGGACGTGCTGCGCGCGGCCGGCAGGAGCGTGCCGGAGGACGTGGCGGTGGTCGGCATGGACGACACGGACCTCGCCGCCGCCTCGTGGCCGTCGCTCACCAGCGTCTCGCTCGGGTCGGCCGAGCGTGGCCGGGCCGCCGCCGAGCTGCTGCTCGACCGGCTCCAGGAGGGCGAGCACGAGCCGCGCGTGGTGACCGTTCCGCCCCGCCTGGTGGTGCGCGCCTCCACGACGCCCGAGCCGCCGGCCGTGCGGCGGGACCCGGGGCGACGCCCCGGCGACGGCTCCGGCTCCAGACCCGGCACCGGCACCGGCACCCGCATCGACATCGGCATCGACGAAGAGACCAGGACCACGGAAGGAGGGGGCACGTCATGACGGCGACCGCGACCAGGTCCGCGCCGCCCACGCCGCCCGGGCGGCGGGCGCGCCGCAGAGGGATCTCCCGGCAGACCCGCGAGATGTGGGTGCTCATGCTGCCCGCGCTCGTGCCGGTCCTGCTGTTCAGCGTGGGCCCGCTGCTGTACGGCATCGGGCTGGCGTTCACCGACGCGCGCAACACCCGCAACCACGAGACGAGCTTCGTCGGCCTGGAGAACCTCACCGAGCTGCTGACCGCCGAGGACTTCTGGTCGTCGTTCCGGATCGGCATGATCTGGTCGGTCTCGGTGACCGGTCTGCAGTTCCTCGCCGCGCTGGGCCTGGCGTTGCTGCTCAACCAGGACCTCAGGTTCCGGGGAGTGGCCCGGGTGCTGGCGGTGGTGCCGTGGGCGATGCCGCCGGTGGTCATCGGCCTCATGTGGAAGCTCGTCTACCACCCCGACGCCGGCATCCTGAACAGCCTGCTCGGCACCCACGTCAACTGGCTGGCCGACTTCTCGTTCGCCCTGCCGGCGATCATCGTGGTCGGCGTCTGGACCGGCATGCCGCAGACGACCGTCGTGCTGCTCGCGGGCCTGCAGAGCGTCCCGAGAGAGCTGTACGAGGCCGTGGAGGTGGACGGGGCGGGCCGCTGGCGCAAGTTCTGGAACATCACGCTGCCCCAGCTCAAGCCCGTCATCGTGGCCATCACCTCGCTCGACTTCGTGTGGAACATCAACCAGTTCGGCCTGGTCTACGTGCTCACCCAGGGCGGGCCGGGCGGCCAGACGCGGCTGCCGATGCTGTTCGCCTACGAGGAGGCGTTCCGGTACCGGTTCGCCGGCTACGCCTCGATGCTCGGCCTCGCGATGGCCGTCGTCGTGCTCGCGGTGCTGGGCGTGTACCTGTGGCGCCAGATGAGGGAGGCCAAGTGACCACCACCCGCGGAGCGGCCGCCGGGGTGCGCCGCGTCCCGCAGTACCTCGCCCTGCTCGCCTACGTCGTCTTCCTCGCGTTCCCGCTGCTGTGGCTGCTGTCCACGGCGCTGAAGACGCCGCGCGAGATGGCGCTGGCCGACCCGACGTGGATCCCGCGGGACCCGACGCTGGCCAACTTCGCCGACGCGTTCGGCGAGCAGGACCTCGTCGGCGCGGCCACCCGCAGCCTGGTCGTGGCACTGGCCAGCAGCCTCGTCACGGTGCTGATCTCGCTGCCCGCCGCCTACGCGATGGCCCGCTACCGCGGCCTGGTCAACCGGATCGCCATCGGGTGGGTGCTGGTCAGCCAGGTCTTCCCGTTCATCCTCATCATCATCCCGCTGTTCATGATCCTGCGGGACCTGGAGCTGGTGAACACACTGCCCGGCCTGGTGGTCGTGCACGTGACGTTCACGCTGCCGTTCGCGCTGTGGATGCTCCAGGGGTACGTGCGCGCGGTCCCGGCCGAGCTGGAGGAGGCCGCGGCCGTGGACGGCGCCGGGCGGATCACCACCATCGCCCGCGTGGTGGCGCCGCTGCTCGCCCCTGGCGTGGTGGCGACGCTGCTGTTCTCGTTCATCTCGTCGTGGAACGAGTTCCTCTTCGCGCTCGTGGTCCTGCAGGACCCCGACGTGATGACGCTCCCCCTGACGCTGGTGCGCTTCACCGGTCCGGAGGGAGTGGCCCGGCTCGGCCCGCTGGCCGCGGCGTCGCTCATGGCGACCATCCCGAGTCTGATCTTTTTCGCAATCATCCAGCGGCGACTGAAGTCCGGTCTGATGGCCGGCGCCGTCAAGGGCTAGTAGGAGGCTCTCATGCGTATGAAGTCCGCTTTGGCGGCGGCAGCGATCGTCGCGCTGGCCGCCGGCTGCGGCAGCGGCGGCAGCGGCGACAAGGGCGGCTCCGCGGCCGAGCCCAGTGAGCCGGTCAAGCTCAACTTCCTCAGCCTGGCCTGGCAGAAGGAGTCGGTCGCCGCCAACAAGCAGATCGTCGACGAGTGGAACAAGGCCAACCCCAAGATCCAGGTCACCTACGTCCAGGGCAGCTGGGACAACGTCAACGACCAGCTCGTCACCCAGTTCGCGGGCGGCACCGCGCCGGACGTCATCCACAACGACTCGCCCGCGCTGTCCGGCTTCTCCTCCGACGGCTACCTGCTCGACCTGTCGGACAAGCTGCCCGCCGAGCTGAAGAGCGACATCCCGCAGAAGTCGTGGGACACCGTCACCTTCGATGACGGCAAGGGCAAGCAGGGCGTGTACGGCGTGCCGTTCCTCCAGGAGTCGCAGGTCATCATCGCCAACAAGAAGCTGCTCGACGGCGCCGGCGTGCGCATCCCCACCCCCGACAACCCGTGGACGTGGGACGAGTTCGCCGAGGCGAGCAAGAAGATGACCAAGGGCGGCGCGTTCGGCGTGGCCTGGCCGATGAAGTCGCCGGTCAACAAGACCCTCAACCTGGCGCTCAACTTCGGCGGCACGTTCTTCCAGACCGCCGACGGCAAGACCACCGTCAAGGTCGGCCCGGAGGAGAAGCAGGTCCTCCAGCGCATCCACGACCAGCTCTACAAGGACAAGTCGGCCGACCCGGCGGCGCTCGGCCAGGGCACGGCCGACCCGCTGCCCGCCTTCTACGCCGGCAAGTTCGCCCTGCTGCCCGCCGGCGTGTACCTGCGCCAGCAGGTCGCCGAGCAGGCGCCGAAGGGCTTCGAGTGGGTGACGCTGCCGCCGCTGAAGGGCACCACCTCCGACCAGGGCGCGGTCTCCCAGACCCTGTCGGTCTCGCAGGACAGCAAGCACGCGGACGAGGCGCTGAAGTTCATCTCCTTCTTCCTCAACCCGGCCAACCAGGCCAAGCTCGCCAAGGGCGACTGGCTGCTGCCGACCTCCGTCAAGGCCGCCGCCGACCCGTCGATGACGACCAAGGAGAACGGCTGGGACGTGGCCACGGCCTCGGCCAAGAACCTCGTCGTCGCGCCGTTCCTCAAGGTCAACGGGTTCGACGAGTGGAAGAGCAAGGTGGCGACGCCGGCGCTCCAGGAGTACTTCGCCAACAAGATCACCATTGATGCCGTGGCGAAGAAGCTGGTCGAGGACGGCAACAAGGTGCTGGAGCGGTACCAGAAGTGACGTATCGCGACCGGGCCCGGGGGTGTCTGCTCGGCCTCGCGGCCGGCGACGCCCTCGGGGCGCCCGCCGAGAACCTCACGCCGTCGGAGATCCGGCGGCGCTGGGGCCGGCTCACCGAGATCGAACGCGGCGGCACCGACGACACCGAGTACGCCATCTTCGCCGCCTCCCTGCTGGTGCGGCACGGCCACGGCCTCACCTCGGCCGATGTGGCCGCCGCCTACCGGGCCGAGATCCTGCCGCGGATCACCGGCCCCATGCGCGGGGCCGGGTTCTCCGAGCTGGGGACCGTCGAGGCGCTGCGCCGCGGCCTCGAACCGCCGATGACCGGCCTGGTCCACCAGCACGGCTGGTCGGACGGGCTCGCCATGCGGGCCGCGCCGTACGGGATCTTCTGCCCGGGCGACCCGGCCGAGGCGGCGCGGCTCGTGGAGGAGGACGGCCGGGTCAGCCAGTCCGGCGAGGGCATCCTCGGCGGGCGGGCCGTCGCGGGCGCCGTGGCCGCCGCCATGGCGGGGCTGCCGCCGCGCGAGGTGGTGGCGGCGGCGCTGTCGGTGGTGCCGCCGGACTCCTGGACGGCCCGCGCCATCGAGCGCGCGGTCGCCGTCCTCGACCGCGTCACGGACCGCGAAACGGACCGCGTCACGGACCGCGAAACGGACCGCGAAACGGACCGTGATAGGAGCGCCGGCTCGGCCGATGAGTCGGACAGCGATGCGGACAGTCGGGAGGCGGCGCTGGTGGAGGCGCTGCACGAGGCCGTCGTGGTCCGGCACTACCCGTGGACCGACGTCGCGCCCGAGGCCGTGGCGCTCGCCCTGGCCGCCTACCTGGCGGGCGGGGGCGAGGTGGAGGCGTCCGTGACGTTCGCCGTGGGCCTGGGCCGCGACGCCGACACCATCGGCGCCATCGCCGGCGCGATCGCCGGCGCGGGGCAGGGCGAGGCAGGCGTACCCCAGCGGTGGGCCGCCCGCGTCGGCCCGGTCGCGGGCACCTGCCTGCCCGTGGTGGCCGGCAGGCACGTCCTGACCGTCGCCGACGAACTCGCCGACGAACTCGCCGGCGAACTCGCCGGCCACCTGTCCGCCCGGCCCGCGGCCCGACCGGCCGACCACCCGGACCGTACGGCGAAAGGACTGTAGAGACCATGTCGGGGGACAGAATCCGGGGGGCCTTCGTCGGGCTCGCCGTCGGTGATGCCGCGGGCTGGCCCGCCGGCAGGCACCGCTCCGCCCTGCACGCCCCGTGGAGCAGACGCCTCCACCGCGAGCTTGACGCGTTCGCCGAGGAGCACCGGGTCACCACGCTGCCCGTGCCGTTCGCGCTGAACCAGCCCGTCGCCCCGCTCGCGCTCGGCCCGTCCGACGACGCCGAATGGCTGGCCTGGACGGCGCTCACGATCGACCGGCCGCGCGCCGAGGCGTTCCGCGAGCTGGGCCCCGAGGTCCGCGCGCGCATCTCGGTGGCCACCGCGCTGGACAATCTCGCCCGGGGCGTCGAGCCGCCCGCCAGCGGCCACGACAACCCGCACCATTTCGACGACGCCGCCGCCGTGCGGGCCGTCGCCTTCGGCGCGCTGGGCCGTGACCCCGGCGAGGACGCCCGGGTCACCAACGCCGGCGACGGCGTGCTCGGCGCGCTCGCCATGGCCGCCGCCGTGGCCGCCGCGGTCGCGACGGGGTCCGCCGGGGACGCCGTCCGCGCGGCGCTGGACGTCCTGCCCGAGGACACGGCGATCGGGCACAACGCGCGTCTCGCGCTGAAGGCGGCGCGCGCGGCCGGCGACCCGTTCGCCGCCGTGCCCGCGCTCGACGCCGCCCTGCTCGACCACGTCTACAGCTACGCGGTGGGCGCCGCCCTGACGGTGCCCGTCGCGCTGGCGCTCGCCGAGGTGTCGGGCGGCGCGCTCGACCGGGCCGTGCCCGCCGCCGCCTGCCTGGCGCCGCTGGCCGACTCGGCGCCCGCGCTGACCGGCGCCGTCACGGGGGCCTGCGGCGGGTACGAGGCGATCCCGGAGGGGTGGACCGCCTCGGCCCGCACGCTGGCCGGCTGTTGCCTGCCGAGCCTGGCGGGAACAGATCTCATCGAACTCACGGAGGAACTCGCATGACGCCGCTCGCAGACCAGCCCGCAGGCCGGCCCGCAGACCCGCTCACCGACAAGGCAATGGGCTGTGTGGCGGGAGCGGCGGTGGGCGACGCGCTGGGCGGCGCCACGGAGGGCTGGACGCCGGAGCAGATCACGCAGAGGTACGGCGGGCCGGTCGAGGGCATCGTGCCGCCGTTCAACGAGGACTGGCGCAACGCCCGCCCCATCGCCCCGTACCACAAGGGCGACGGCCACATCACCGACGACACCCTGATGACGCACGCGCTCATCCGTGTCTATGAGAAGGTCCGGGGCCACCTGGACGCGTACGCGATGGCCGAGCACCTGGTGCCCGAGCTGATGGGGGAGCGGCGCTGGATCCCCGAGCTGGAGGCGGAGGCGCTGCCGCTGCACCGGATCTTCCTCGCCGAGAAGTGGATCGTCACGCGCCTGCACTACGGCCACGTCGACCCGCGCGAGGCCGGCGTCGGCAACATCGTCAACTGCGGCGCCGCCATGTACGTGGCGCCGGTCGGCGTCGTCAACGCCGCCGACCCCGACGCCGCCTACGCCGAGGCGATCGACCTCACCGGCGCCCACCAGTCCAGCTACGGCCGCGAGGCCGCCGGCGTGATGGCCGCCGCGGTCGCCGAGGCCATGCGGCCGGGCGCCACCCCCGACTCGGTCGTGGCCGTGTGCCTGCGGCTGGCCAAGGACGGCACCCGGGCCGCCATCGAGGCGGTCTGCGAGGCGGCGCGCGGGCTCGGGCACTGGGAGGGGTCGTTCGAGACGCTGCGCGCCGCGATGCGGCCCTACGACACCGTCGCCGACACCTACCGCGACCAGGGGCTCGGGGCGCGCCGGCCGAGCCGGGTGCACAGCATCGAGGAGCTGCCGCTCGCCCTGGGGTTCCTGGTGGTGGGCAAGGGCGACTTCCGGGAGACGGTGATCGGGGGCGTCAACTACGGGCGCGACGCCGACTCCATCGCCTCCATGGGCGGCGCCATCGCGGGCGCGCTCGGCGGGCTCGCCTCGGTGCCGGCGGAGTGGGTCGAGGAGATCGGGCGGGCCAGCCGTACGGACCTGGTGGAGCCGGGGCGGGCGATCGCCGGGGTGGCGCGGCGCGTCCACGCCGACGACCAGGCCCGCCGCCGCGCCCACGAGAGCGCCTTCGCCGCCCTGATCGCGAGCGAGGCGGGCGACGCCGGGGAGGGCGGCGCGTGATCCGTCTCACCTGGGTGCAGCCCGAGGACCTGGTGGGGCACGAGCTGCGCCAGGCCGCCGAGGACGGCAGGGACGTGCGGGACATCGCCGCCCGGTGGCGCGAGGCGGGCGGCCACGACGCGCCGCCGCGCGCCGGCGCGTCCGAGCCGGGCGCGGCGCGGCTGCGGCCGCTGGCCGAGCGGCTGCTGGACGAGCTGGCCGCCGTCCCGTCGCCGCTGGCCGAGCCCACCGACCTGGCCGCCGTCGTCGCCGCCACCCCCTCGTGGCCCGCGCCCCGCGACCGCCGCCCGGCGGACCCGGCGCGGCTGCTGGGCGCCTGGCAGGGGCGGGCCGCCGGGTGCGTGCTCGGCAAGCCGGTGGAGAAGATCCCCCGCGAGGGCGTCAGGGAGATCGCCGAGGCCACCGGCAACTGGCCCATCCGCCACTGGTTCACCGCGCGGGGGCTGCCGGCCGAGGTGGCCGCCCGCTGGCCGTGGAACCGGCGCAGCGCCGTCAACTCGCTCGCCGAGAACATCGACGGCGTCCCGGAGGACGACGACCTCAACTACCCGCTGCTCGCCCTGACCGTCCTGGAGCGTCACGGCCGCGGCTTCACCACCGACGACGTCGCCAAGCTGTGGCTGGACGAGCTGCCCGCGGGCCGCACGTTCACCGCCGAGCGCGTCGCGTACCGCAACCTGCTGTCCGGCGTCGAGCCGCCCGAGACCGCCACGCACCGCAACCCGTTCCGCGAGTGGATCGGCGCGCTCATCCGGACCGACGTGTACGGATGGGTCAACCCGGGCGACCCGGCCACCGCCGCCGAGTACGCCTGGCGCGACGCCCGGCTGACGCACACCGCCAACGGCGTCTACGGCGCGATGTTCGCCGCGGCCCTGTGCGCGCAGTCGCTGGTGGCGACCTCCGTGGAGGAGGTGGTGGCCGCCGGCCTGTCGGTCGTCCCGCCCGGCTCGCGGCTGCACGACGCGGTACGGCGGGCGGCCGAGGACGCGGCGTCCGAGCCCGACTTCGAGCGCGTCCTCGACCGCCTCCACGAGCGGCACGCCGGCCTGCACTGGGTCCACACGATCAACAACGCCGCCCTCGTCGCCGCGGCCCTCATCCACGGCCGGGGCGACTTCACCGCCTCCATCGCCGGGGCCGTCGCCGGCGGCTGGGACACCGATTCGGCGGGCGCGACCGTGGGCTCGGTCGCGGGGGCGCTGAACGGCGGCGTGCCCGAGCGGTGGAGGATGAGGAACAGCCTGGCCAGCAGCGTGACCGGGTTCGACGGGATCGGGCTGGACGAGCTGGCCCGGCGCACGGGGGAGTTGATGACGGCATGATCTCGGTGTTCGGCAGCGCGAACATGGACCTCGTCGCGTATGTGGACCGGGCGCCGAAGCGCGGCGAGACGGTCACCGGCCGCCTGTTCCGCACCGTGCCCGGCGGCAAGGGCGCCAACCAGGCGATCGCCGCCGCCCGCGCGGGCACGGAGGTCGCCTTCCTCGGCGCGGTCGGCGACGACGGGTTCGGCGCGGAGATCCGCGAAACGCTCGCGGTCGCCGGCGTCGACGTCGAGCGCCTGCGCCAGGTGCCGGGCCCGAGCGGCATCGCGCACATCGTGGTGGACGACGACGGCGGCAACTCGATCATCGTGGTGCCCGGCGCCAACGGCCTGGTCACCACGCCCAGCGAGGAGGAGCGCGCCGTCATCGCCGCCTCCCGCGCCGTGCTGCTCCAGCTCGAACTGCCCATGAAGGCCGTCATCGGCGCGGCCCGGGCCGCCCGCGAGGCGGGCGTGCCGGCCGTCCTCACGCCGGCGCCCGCCCAGCCGCTGCCGGACGAGCTGTTGGACGCGGTCGCGCTCATCGTCCCGAACGAGCACGAGGCCGCGGCCCTTACCGGCGCCACCGACCCGGACGACGCCCTGGACCGCCTGCTGGAGCGGGTTCCCGAGGTGGTGATCACGCTCGGCTCGGAGGGCGCCCTGTACGGCTCCCGGGCGGGGGAGCGGCTGCGTGTCCCGGCCGTCCGGGTGGAGGCCGTGGACACCACGGCGGCGGGCGACACGTTCGTCGGCGCGCTCGCCGTGGCCCGGGCGGAGGGCCGGCCGGCCGAGGAGGCGCTGCGCTTCGCGTCGGCGGCGGCGGCGCTGTCGGTGCAGCGGCCGGGCGCGAGCACGTCGATGCCGAGCCGCGCGGAGATCGACGCCGCTCTCTAGACTCCTCCCCCATGATCACGATCACGGGGGTGAGCCGATGAGACGGCGACGGCTGTGGGTGACGGCGGCGGTGGCGCTCGCGCTGGTGCTGGTGGCCACCGGCCTGTACCGGCTGGTCAACTCGCGTACGTACCAGGTCGCCGGCGAGCTGGTGTCGCGGGCCGGCACGACGGAGAAGGTGGTGGCCCTGACCTTCGACGACGGGCCGGACGAGCACGCCGCCGAGGTGCTCGCCGCCCTCGCCGCCGAGCGGGCCCGGGCCACCTTCTACGTCGTCGGCTCGCAGGTGGAGAGGTTCCCGAAGGAAGCGGCGGCGCTCGTCGCGGCGGGGCACGAGCTGGGCAACCACACCTACACGCACCGCCGGATGGTGTTCGTCTCGCCCGGCACCGTGAGGGACGAGGTGGAGCGGACGAACACGCTCATCCGCGCCGCCGGGCAGAAGGGCGAGATCACGTTCCGGCCGCCGACGGGCAAGAAGCTCGTCGTGCTGCCGATGTACCTGGCCGAGCACGGGCAGCGGACCATCATGTGGGACGTCGAACCAGACTCCGGCAGGACGCCCACGGCGGGCGAGATCGTGGCGGAGGTGCGGGCCCGGACGCGGCCGGGCTCGATCATCCTGCTGCACCCCTGGTACGGGAGCGGGGCGAACACGCGGGCGGCCATCAGGGGCGTGGTGTCGGCCCTGCGTGCCGAGGGCTACCGGTTCGTCACGGTCTCGGAGCTGCCGGCGAAGGGGCGGGGTGATCGGATTCACTCCGCCGCTCGCCACATCAGCGGGGCCGGCGGGGGCAGGTGAGCGCTCATGAGCGACAACCACGACGAACATCCTGAGCCCCTGCCCGGCACCGTGACGGGCCTCAACGCGGAGAGCGACGTCGTCGCCGAGCGGTCCGGCGCCGGCACGTCCCGCTCCGGCCGCCCCATCCCCGCCGACCCGCCCGAGGCGCAGGCCGCCTCCGAGGCCGAGGCGGGTGCCGGCGCGGGTGAAGACGCGGGTGAAGAGGCCGGGGCGGAACCGGATGAGGAGGGGCGGACCGGCGGCGTCGGAGAGGAGCCGGAGGTGCGCCCCGACGCCGGCCCGACCGGCTGACCACCGCGCCCGGCCCGGCCCGGGGTGCCGGGCGGACGCCCCGGGCGTCAGGCGGACAGGTGGTGGGCGCACTCGTCCCGGTAGCGCAGCGTCAGCTCCCGCACCCGGCCCGGGTCCGCCAGGACGGCGCGGGAGACCGACGGGACCACCGCGTGCCGTACCGGACGGAACAGCCGGGCCAGGTCGGCGGGTGAGGCCCCGTGCGGGCCGACGCCCGGCGCGAGGATGGGGCCGTTGAGGCGGTCGAGGGGGTGGCCGGCGGAGGACAGCGTGGCGCCGATCACCACGCCGACCGGGCCGAGCGGCGCCCGGCCCGCGTTGGCCGCCTCCACGCCCGCGAAGACCTGCCCGGCCACCGGCTCCTGCAACCGCGCCGCCTCCGGGCCGGAGGTGCGCGCCAGCACGAAGACGCCCGCGTCGTTGGCGACGGCCGAGGTGATCGCCCCCTCCAGCGCGCCGAACCCGAAGTACGGGCTGAGCGTGACCGCGTCGACGGCGAGCGGGCTGCCGTGGTCGAGGTATGCCTCGGCGTAGGCGGCCATCGTGGCGCCGATGTCACCGCGCTTGGCGTCCAGGACGACCAGCGGGCCGGCCTGCCGCAGGTCGGCGATGACCGACTCCAGCACGGCGACGCCGCGGCTGCCCCACCGCTCGAAGAACGCCGGCTGCGGCTTGACCACCGCCGCGACGTCGCCCACGGCGTCGGCCACGGTCCTGCTGAAGCGCTCCAGCCCCGCCGGCGAGTCGTCCAGGCCCCACGCGTGCAGCAGCCCCGGGCTGGGGTCGATGCCGACGCACAGCGGCCCGTACTTGTCGAGCCTGGCCCGCAGCCTGGTCCCGAACGGCTCATCCATCGCCCAGCCCCCCTCGTGAACGTTCGCAGAGTAATCCCCGCCGGTCGGGCGTGGAAGTTTTCCGACGCCGCCGGTATGGGACGACGGCGGGGACCCCTCTGCTCACATCCAGGCCGTGGACCCGTCCGGGCGGGTCGGCACCTTCCGGTCCCAGCGCACCCAGTCGTCCTCCCGGAGAGCGTCCTCGTCGATCTCGACGCCCCAGCCCGGCCGGTCCGGCCGCAGGTCGAGATGCCCGTCCACCGGCAGGTAGGGATCGGGGCACCACGACACCTCGTCGGGTTTGTACTCCAGGATGGCGAAGTTGGTGGCCGCCGCCGCGAAGTGCACGTTCGCCGCCGTGGCGAGCGGCCCGAGCGGGTTGTGCGGCGCCACGGGGACGTAGTGCGCGTCGGCGATGGCGGCGATCTTCAGGAGCTGCGTCATCCCGCCGACCACGCAGATGTCGGGCTGCACGATGTCGGCTCCCTGCGCCGTCAGCAGCGCGAGGAACTCGTGCGGCGAGTACAGCGACTCACCCGTCGCCAGCGGCACGGCCAGCTCCGACCTGATCCGCCCCCACGCCGGGAGGTGCTCGGGCCGGATGGGCTCCTCCAGGAAGAGCGGCTGGTGCGGGGCCAGGGCGGCGCCCAGCTCCACGGCCTGGCGAGGCTCCCAGAGGCAGGCGTGCGCGTCGAACGCGAACTCCCACTCCTCCGGGTGCCCGGCCCGGACCTGGCCGAAGTACGCGCCGAGCTCGTTCGCGACCAGCCCGGACCGCACCCGGTTCGGGTCACGGCGGTACGGGCTCAGCTTGAACGCGGTGAACCCGAAGCGCTCGTGCAGCGCCGCGGTCCGCTCCTGGAGCTCGGCCGGGTCGGGCGCCGAGTACAGGCCGGCGTAGACCCGCACCCGGTCGCGTACGGCGCCGCCGAGCAGCCGGTAGACCGGCACGCCCACGGCCTTGGCGGCGATGTCCCACAGCGCGAGGTCGATCGCGGCGATCGCGGCCAGGCCGAGGGCACCCTGCGGGAAGCGGCAGGACTGCAGCAGGAACTGGTTGACCCGGCTCGGGCTCCGCGCGTCCATGCCCTTGACCTGCTCGAACAGGTAGTCGAGCAGCGGCGGGTAGGCCAGGTCGGGCCCGTGGTTGTAGACCTCGGACCAGCCCGTGGTGCCGTCGTCGGCGGTGATCCTCACCAGGATCCGGGGGCGGTCGCCCACCCGCTGGCGGAAGGTCTCCAGTGACGCGATCCTCATATGCGCAGCTCCGTCCCCAGCTCGGGCACGGCCGAGCGCCACGGGCTGATCGACTCGGCCACCTCCGCCGCCACCGCGGCGGTCACCGGATGGCTGGGCGGGCGCACCTCGCGCCGGCACAGCCCCAGCTGGTGCATCGCCTCCTTGACCACGGAGACGTTGTCGGCCGCGCGGTCGCGGGCCCGCAGCTCCTCGAAGTGCCTGATCCGCCGCCATACCCGCGTCGCCGTGTCGTAGTCGCCGTCCCGCAGCGCGGCGAGCATCTCCAGCGACACGGCCGGGGCCACGTTGACCAGCCCGGAGGTGAACGCCCGCGCCCCGGCCTGCCAGTAGGCGGGGGCGTACGACTCCGCCAGGCCGGCGATCCACAGCAGGCCGTCGCCCGCCCGCGCCTTGGTGGTGGCGAACACGACCGGGTCCGGGACCGAGTACTTCAGCCCGACGACGTTCGGGGCCCGCTCCACGAGCCGGGCGATGTCGGCGCCGGACACCGCGGTGGTGCTGAGGTACGGCAGCACCCCCAGGTCAGGGACGGCGGCGGCGATCGCCGCGTTGTACTCGACCCATCCCCGGGCCGACAGGTACGGCAGGACGGGCTGGTGGATCATGATGGCGTCCGCGCCGGCGTCCCGGGCGAAGAGGGCGTCCGAGACGGCGGTCGGCACGTCCAGCCCGACCCCGGCGACGATCGTCGTCGTCGTCGCTTCGCGGGCGGAGACGACGCTGGTGAGAGCGGCGCGGCGCTCGTCGGGGGTCAGCGCGTAGAACTCGCCGGTGTTGCCGTTCGGGGTCAGCGCGGTGATCCCGTTGCCGACCAGGCGGCGGGCCAGCGCCACGGCCCGGTCGTGGTCGATCTCGCCGTCGGCGGCGTAGGGCACCACGGGGATGCCGATGACGGTGCTGAGCCGCTCCTTCAGATCCGCGGTGTTCAGGTCCGCGGTGCTCGGACGGGCGCTCATGACGTGGTCCTTCCAGGAGACGGGGGAGCCGTTCCGGCCGGCTCCGGCGATGGGGTGACGGGCTTGACGCGCACCCAGAACAGGTAGATGGCCGCGCTGACGAGACAGCTCGCCGCGGCCCCGACCAGCGGTCCGACGTAGGAGCCGCTGCCGGCGCTCAGGAACAGGCCGATCGCGATCGGGCTGATCAGGTTGCCGAGCTGGGAGCCGAAGTTCTGGAACCCGGCGATGGAGCCGACGCTGGCCGGGGACGACGCCACCTCGGCCGGGAGGCTCAGGATCGCGGCTCCCGCGAAGGAGTGGGCGGCGCTGCTGACGGTGAGCACGACCATCAGCAGGACGTTGCTCTCGATGAACGGGGCGAAGCCGATGCAGGCGCTCAGCGCGAGCCCGGAGACGATCGGGATCTTCCTGGCGGCGTTGGTCGACATCCCCGACGCCAGCATGCGGTCCGAGGCGATGCCGCCGAGCACGGTGGCGCCGATGGCGATGAGCGCCGGGATGGCGCCCACCATGCCGAAGTCCTCTTTGCTGAACCCGCGGTCCTTGAGCAGGTAACTGGGGTACCAGGTGAGGAAGAAGGCCCCGGCGAGCGAGCGGAACACGTACCCGGTCATCAGCGCCCACACCTGGTTGTCGCGCAGCAGCCGGCCCCACGGCACCTTCTCGCTGGAGGCCCCGTCGGCCGTCGAGCCGGCCGTCGCCTCGCCCTGGTCGGAGCGGATGTGGGCCAGCTCCTCGGCCGAGACCCGCGGGTGCTGCTCCGGGTGCCGGTAGACCAGGCGCCAGCCGATGAGCCACGGGATGCCGAGCACCCCGATGACCAGGAACGACAGGCGCCAGCCGCCGAGGACGGCCAGGGCCGTCACCACCGGGACGGACAGGGCGGTGCCGATCTGCTGGCCCATGTCGAACAGGCTCGACGCGAATGCCCGCTCCTTGCGCGGGAACCACTGCGAGACGACCTTCACGTTCGCCGGCTGCACGGGAGCCTCGCCGACGCCGAGGCCGAGCCGGGACACGATGACCCAGCCGAAGCTCTGCGTAAGGGCCATCAGCGCGGTCCAGACCGACCACCAGCCGACGGCCATCGGATAGATCACCCTCGGGCCGAACCGGTCCAGCAGCCAGCCGGACGGGATCTGGAACAGGGCGTAGGTCCAGAAGAACGCCGAGAGCAGGACGCCCTGGACGGCGGGGCTGATCTCGAACTCCTCGGACATGAACGGCATCGCGACGCTGAGCGCCGCGCGATCGAGGTAGGCGATCGTCAGGCCGAGGGCCGAGAAGCCGACGATGGTCCACCGCATGCGGCTGCGGGCGCGGGCCGACGGCGCGCGCGTCGGCGTAGAATGGGTCATGGTTGCTCCTCTGACGGGGGTACCAGAGACGCTCCTTGAGGGAGCGTGTGTGTTCTCAGAGACGCGGCCCGGGATCTTGGCGGAGAACGGGCCGCATCTCGCGCTTCATCGGGTGGCCGCTTCCCTCCTCAGGTGCCTGGCCACGAAGCCTTCGATGTGCCGGCGGACCAGTGTGGCCGCGCCGTCGCCGTCGCCCTCGCGCACCTTGGCGAGGATCGCGGCGTGCTCCTCGGCCTCCTCCTCCCATGACGGGCTGCGCGACCACGACGCGGCCGACACCAGCGCGGTCTGGTCCCGGAGCCCGTCCAGGGTGCGGACGAGCAGCGGGTTGCCGCAGCCCGCGTAGAGACCTCGGTGGAAGTCCCGGTTGGCGATGCTGCGCTCGGACGCGTCGGCGGCCTGCGAGGCCCGGTCGAGGGACTGCGCCGCCTCGGAGAAGTCGGCGGCGGCGACGACGCTGCGCCGCACCGCCTCCGGTTCGAGGAGCAGGCGCATGTCGTAGACCTCCAGCGCGTCCTCGTCGCTCAACTGGCGGACCGTGGTGCCGGTGTAGGGACGGATGACGACGAGCCCCGTGCTCTCCAGCGCCTTGAGCGCCTCGCGCACCGGTGTCTTCGAGACGCCGAACTGGCCGGCCAGGTCGCTCTCGACCAGGGGGGTCCCCGGCTTGAACCGGCCGTTGAGTATCGCCGCCTTGATGGTCTCCAGCACGTGTGCCGTACGGGACGGCAACGCGCCGGGACTGAAGACTGGCATCGCCACGAAGATTCCTCCTGGACTGGCGCATCATATGCGATGTATGAGATGCGACTTTAGGACTAATCTGGGCATACGGCAAGGAAACGATGCCGTGACGTGACCGAAACATCCACCGGCCGCCCGAGGGCCTGTCTTGCCCTCCTCGCCTCGGGGTAGATCACCCTGCATGTACGAGATCGCCCGCCGGACGCTGACGCTCGCCACCGAGCCGCCGCACGAGGTCACGGTCACGATCGGCGTGCCCGTGGAAGAGCCCACGGGCGAGTGGTCGTGCCCGTACCGGATCGACGGTCTGGCCGGATGGGAGCACGAGCGCAAGGTCACCGGCGTCGACTCGCTGGAGGCGGTGGACCTGGCGCTCGCCATGGTCCGGGCCGCGCTGGCCGGCTCCCACGAGGCCAAGGAGGGGATGCTCACCTGGGAGGAGGAGCCGGACGGCCGCCGGCCGCGGACCGTGTACCTGTCCTGGGACAAGGACCACGACATCGCCTACCTCGCGATGAAGCACGAGATCGTGCCGGGCGAGGCCGTGCGCCAGGAGACGGCCGGCCGGGCCGTGCTCGACTACGGCGCCTCCGGTGAGCTGCTCGGCGTCGAGCTGCTGGACGCGGAGACGCTCCTCCCGCCCGAGCTGCGCCTCTGAGAGGGCGGTTCGCGTGGCTCGCCCTGCTGCGGGGTGCGAAGACGGAGACCCGTGCCGGTCCTGACCCGACCAGCACTCGGCCGTGGAGGGCGCAGGCACATGACCCTGCCCGGCCCTGCACGCGTTCCCCCAGGTCAACATCCAAATCCCGGCTCACATGTGACTACGAGCCACTCCGGAGTGCCGGAATGACCCACCGGGCGCCGCCCACACGGCGGTCATTCGTCGGCGAAGGCGGCGCCGATGATGGAGGTCCGCGAAGTGGAGACAAGGGTGACAGTCGGCGCGTCGGACAGTCGGTCGATGCCCGCGTGCTTCCGTTGGGCGTAGATCAGATCTTCGCAACCGACCACCTGGAATCTCGAGAAGTGGCCGGGCTCAGCCGCCCTTCACAACCGCGCTCCCGAGGTCTGCCGGGCGTTCGAGCATCTTGTAGGCGCGGGCCAGATCGGCGACCCGCTGGAGTTCTGCCAGGTCCAGCTTGGCGGGATAGGAGCCGAACGCGACGCCTGCCGCCATTGCCGTGGAGATCCTCGTGTAGCGGGGCAGCGCGTCGCGCACCTGCTGGGGATCGCTCGCGATCAGGCGCTGCGCCTTGGCCAGCGCGCGCTGGAAGGCCGCCAGCGTGCGAGGGTTTCCCCGGATCCACTTGTCGGTGGCCGACATGCCCGCGGTGTACAGGTTCGCGAACTCCTGGGTCATCGCGTCAGCCACAATCCGCGTGTGCTTGGTCTCACGGCCTACGGTGACGAACGGTTCGGCCAGCAGGACAGCGTCCACCTGCCCCCTGCCCATCGCGTCGAGCATGTCGGGATAGGGCTTCTCCATCAGCACGACGTCCCTCAACGTCAGCCCGGCCCGCTTCAGCACAGCTGTCAGCGCCAACGACCCGAGGCCCGCGATGTTCGGGATCGCGACCCTCTTTCGCCTGAGGTCGGTCGCCGTTCTGATCTTCGACTTGGCGCTCACGACGACCGCGACGCTTCCTTGCGCGGCCTGGTACAGGCTAGAGACGATCTTGAACTTCTTGCCCGTCTCGTTCACCTTGAAGACCGTGGCGTAGTCGGTCTGCGCCAGATCCAGCACGCCGCTTTCGATCTGAGGCGCCGCGGCCGCCGCACCGCTGATGATCACCGGCTCCACCGACAGCCCTTCCTCCTTGAAGTAGCCCTTGGTCATGGCCACGAACACGGGCACCGACTCCACGGTCGGCACCACTCCGACCTTGATGGTGGACTGCTCGGGTGGGCTGGACGGGCGGACGGCGGCGCGCGGCTCCGCGGGCAGTACCCGTACCCCGACGGCGACGGCGAGCACGGTGACGACGACCACCGCGGCGGCGGCCAGCGCCATGGAGTTGCGCCGCCTGCGCTGATGGATGTCGAACGTCCTGGCGCTCAGATCGCGCTCCGGCATGTCGTCCGCGATGCGGCCGAGCTGTTCTCCGAGCCAGGTCATCGACGTGCCCCCTCACTATGAGCCGAGTTCTCGTCAAGAACAGGCAGTCTCGGCGCCAGCTCGGGCGCCAGCGCACGCAGGCGGGCCAGGGCGTGGTGCGCCTGGCTCTTCACGGTGCCGACGGAGCATCCCAGCAGGTCGGCGACGTCACGTTCGGTCCGGTCCTCGTAGAAGCGCAGGACGAGTACCGCGCGCTGCTTGGGCGTCAGCCGCATGAGCGCCTGGCGCAGGACGATCCGCAGGACCGCGGAGTCTTCGGACGAGTAGGCGCGGTCGGGCGGCTCGGCGCTCGGCACCTCGCCGGAACCGCGGCGCCGCCGCCACGAGATGTACTGGTTCACCATGGTCTTGCGCGCATAGGCGTCAAGGTTGTCGATGTGGCGTAATTTCGACCACCGCCCGATCATGCGGACCAGCACACTCTGCAAGAGGTCCTCCGCGAGGTGGATCTCTCCGGTGAGCAGGTAGGCCAAGCGCATCAACGGGCGTTGGTGAGCATCCACGAACGCCTGGAAACTGGCATCGCGATCCAACGTCTCTCCTCATGTCGGTACCCTCCAGACGCTGTGGGCGCGGCGAAAGGTTGGCACTCCTGAGGAGCGGTGTACGGAAGTGAGGGGTGCTCGCACCGCATCAGAAGGGTGCAGGGCGGTGGCGGAGAACAGCTACTCAGCGAGAGAGTCGGTCGGATGATTCATAAGATCGCTTGTATGACAGTTGTTTCCCTGGACGGCCGCCGATTCCGCGCTGTCGCAGATGTAGCAGGCGGTGAAGTCGGCACCGAGACGCTCTTCACCTATCACCAGAACGACAGCGAGATCTGGGGCACTTATGCAGGAGGCTCCGTCCGTCGCGGCTTCCTCGTCGGCACCCTCAACGGTGACAGCATCGACTTCCGCTACACCCAACTCAACCTGGCGGGTGAGACCTCCAGTGGTCATTGTGTATCCCGAATCACGGTGCTGGCCGACGGACGTCTACGACTGGACGAGTCATGGGAGTGGGAGTCACGCCCTGGCAGCGGAAGCAGCGCGGTGGAAGAGGTCATCAATGGGACATGACGCGACCTGACAAAGACTTGCCGGATATCGGTCGATGAAAGGCCGAGCCGAGATCGTTCACCCGGCCCCGTCCCTGGCCCAGACCGCGAGCCCATGACCAGGCAGCCTTGCCCAACCGCAACGACGAAAAGGACATCAACGTGCGAACCGCCCTCTGAGGCGTCCCGCCCGTTCGGGACGCGCCCCTCCGGGCTCAGCCCGTCCGGGACGTGGAGCGAGCGCCGCCGGACAGCAGCCAACGCCAGCGCGGCACCTCGAACGCCACGGTCGCCACGGCCAGCACCGACACGACGACCGCCACCGCCGCCGGCCAGGCCACCCACGATGCCGCCACCGCGGCCACCAGCTGGAGCAGTACCAGCAGGATCGTCACGAACCCCGGCACGGGCACGATCACGCTCCGCTTGTCGCCCGGCGTGGAGAACAACGTCGGCAGCCCGATCAGCACGACCACCGACAGGACGGCCAGCGCGACGGAGTGGGAGGCCAGAGCCCACGGGGTGGCGACCCAGGCGATCAGCTCGGTGGCGAAACGCAGCGCGGACCCGGCGGGGTTGTCCCGGCGGAGAGGAACGGACACGCGGGCACCCTACAGCCGCGCCGTGCGCGCCCGGTAGGCGCCCGCATGACAAATGTCAGCGTGAACGCAGGACGCACGGCACCAGGGGGCCGCCCGGCGCGCTCCTAGCGTGAAAGGCATGGAACCTCTTCCCTCCACCCCCGCCTTCGCCCTGAACGGCGTCGCCAAGCACTACGGCGACGTGCGTGCGGTCGACGGCCTGAGCCTCACGGCCGGCACCGGAGGCGCCATCGCCCTGCTCGGCCCCAACGGGGCCGGCAAGTCCACCACCATCTCCCTGCTGCTCGGCCTGACCCGGCCCACCGCCGGCACGGTCCGCCTGCTCGGCGGCCCCCCGGAGGAGGCCGTCGCCCGCGGCCGGGTCGGCGCCATGCTCCAGCACGGCGAGCTGATGCCCGAGCTGACCGTCGGCGAGCTCGTCGGCTTCGTGCGCGGCCTCTACCCCCGGCCGCTGCCCCTCAGCGAGATCCTCGACCTGGCCGACCTCGGCCCGCTGGTCAGGCGCCGCGCCGGCCGGCTGTCGGGCGGGCAGGCCCAGCGGGTCAGGTTCGCGCTGGCCGTGGCGGGCGCCCCCGACCTGCTGATGCTCGACGAGCCGACCGCCGCGATGGACGTCGAGTCGCGGCTGCGCTTCTGGGACGGCATGCGCGCGTACGCGGCGGACGGCCGAACCGTGCTGTTCGCCACCCACTACCTGGAGGAGGCCGACCAGCACGCCGACCGGGTCCTCGTCATCGCCGGGGGCAGGCTCGCCGCGGACGGCACCACCGCCCAGATCAAGGCCGCGGCGGGCGGCCGGCTCGTCACCTTCCGCCTCGGCGACCAGCCGGCCGCCGGGCTGGAGGCCCTGCCGGGCGTCACCGCGGTGGAGATCCGCGACGGCGTGGCCAGGCTGCGCACCGACGACACCGCCCTCACCACCGCCGCCCTCTACCGCGACACCACGCTGGTGATCCGCGACCTGGAGGTCTCCGGCGGCCACCTCGAAGACGCCTTCCTCGCCCTCACCCGGGAGTCCTGATGCTCGCCTCGTACGTGCGGCTGGAGATGTTGCGCATGGTCCGCAACAAGAAGTTCCTGATCATCGGGATCGGGTTCCCCCTCGTCATCTACCTGCTCAACGCCAACGTCTTCGGCAAGGAGACCACCGGCGACGGCGTCACGCTCAGCGCGTACGTCATGGTCTCCATGGCCGCCTACGGCGCGATCTCCGGGGCGCTGGTCAACACCGCCGGGCCGTGGGCGCAGGAACGCGCCTCGGGCTGGCTGCCGCAGCTCCGGGTCACGCCGCTGCCCAGCTGGGTGATCATCGTGGGCAAGCTGGTGAGCGCGCTGGTGCTGGTCCTGCCCTCGATGCTGCTGGTGTGCCTGGCCGGGGCGCTCACGCAGGGCGTGTCGCTGCCGGCCGGGCAGTGGGCGGCGCTGGTGGGGGCGCTGTGGGCGGGGGCCGTGCCGTTCGTCGCGCTGGGGCTGATCGTGGGCTCGCTGCTGCGGCCCGAGGCCGTCCAGCCCGTCACCCTCGTCACCATGCTGGGGCTGATGATCGTGGGCGGGCTCTGGTTCCCGGTGAGCACCATGAGTGACACCATGCGCTCCGTCGCCGAGGTGACTCCCGCCTACAGCTACGCCGACATGGGCTGGAAGGTCATCGCCGGCCACGGGGTGCCCATGACGGACGCGCTCACGGTCGCCGGCTGGGCGGCGGCCCTCGGAGTGCTCGCCGTCCTCGCCTACCGGCGAGCTACCGTACGCGAATGAGCCTTTCCGGGCCGCCTGACGGCCTCTCGCCCGTCAGGCGGCTGCTGATGATCTCCGTCGGACTGGTCTACCTCGTGACCCCCGTCCTGGGGGTGTTACGGGGTCAGGTCACCGGGGCCCGGGCGGTGTGGGCGTGCGTCGCCCTGATCGTGTTCGTCGGCGGTTACGTCGGGATCGTGCTCAGCCAGCGGACGTTCGGCCGCCCGAGCCGCTGGACGTACGCGCTGCTCGGCCTGACCACGCTGCTCGCCGTCGCCCTCCCGCCGATCTTCGGCGGGGGGTGGCTCGCGCTGCCGGTCTACATGAGCGTGGCCTTCGCCATGGCGCTGCCGAGGCGGCAGGCCGTGGCCGCGGTCGCCGCCATGGGGGTCACGGTCGCCGGGCTCGGCCTGGTCACCGGCACCGACTCGGGCACCCTCGTCCTGCTCCTCTTCCAGGTCGTGACGCTGGCGGTGCTGTTCACCAACGTGCGCAACACCCGGCTGCTGGTGTCCCGGCTGCGGGAGGCGCAGGGCGAGGTGGCCCGGCTCGCGGCCGGCGAGGAGCGGCTGCGCATCGCCCGCGACCTGCACGACCTGCTCGGCCACAGCCTCTCGCTCATCGCGATGAAGGCGGAGCTGGCCGGGCGGCTGGCCGAGGGGTCGCCGGCGGTGTGGCGGGAGGTCCGTGACATCGAGGAGGTGGCCCGCCAGGCGCTGGTCGAGGTGCGGGAGGCCGTCACCGGCTACCGGCAGCGGGGGCTGGCCGAGGCGGTGGACGGCGTCCGCGCCGCGCTGGAGTCGGCGGGCACGGACACGTCCGTCCGGCTGTCGGGGACGCCGCTGCCGGCCGCGCTCGACGGGCTGCTCGCGTGGGCGGTCCGCGAAGGGGGCACGAACGTCCTGCGCCACTCGGGGGCCCGGCGCTGCGGCATCACCGTGACGTACGACGGCGCGGAGGCCACACTGGAGATCACGGACGACGGGCGCGGCCAGGTGGGGTCCGCGGCCGAGGGGGAGGGGAACGGGCTGGCCGGGCTGGCGGAGCGAGTCGCGGCGGCGGGCGGCACGATGGCGGCGGGCCCGGTGCGCGGCGGCTTCCGCCTCGCCGTCCGCGTCCCGGCGCCGGAGCCCGAGCCGGAGCCCGCGCGGAAGCCCGAGCCGGGGCCCGAGCCTGAGCCGAAGCCCGAGCCTGATCCGGAGTCCGGGCCGGCCGGGAGCGCGGCCGCGATGGCCGTGCCGGGCGAGAGAGAGCCGGAGCAGCCGTGATCAGGATCATTCTGGCCGAGGACCAGGCCATGGTGCGCGGCGCCCTCGTCACGCTGCTCGGCCTGGAGGGCGACATCGAGGTGGTCGGGGAGGCGGCCTCGGGGCCCGAGGCGGTGGCCGTGGCGAGGAAGACGCAGCCGGACGTCGCGCTGCTCGACGTCGAGATGCCCGGCGGCGACGGCATCACCGCCGCCGAGGAGATCCGGCGGCTGCTGCCGGACTGCCGGGTGATGGTCCTGACGACGTTCGGCCGTCCCGGCTACCTGCGCCGGGCGATGGAGGCCGGCGCGGCTGCGTTCCTCGTGAAGGACAGCCCGGCGCGGGAGCTGGCCGCCGCGGTGCGCCGCGTCCGGGCCGGCGAGCGGGTGATCGACCCGGGGCTGGCCGCCGCCGCGCTCAGCGCCGGCCCGAACCCGCTGTCGGCGCGGGAGCGCGACGTGCTCGCCGCCGCGGCCGACGGCTCGACCATCGCCGACATCGCCGCCCGCCTGCACCTGTCGGAAGGCACCGTCCGCAACTACCTGTCCTCGGCCATCGGCAAGACCCGCACCCGCAACCGCGTCGAGGCCGTCCGCCACGCCCAGGCGCTGGGCTGGCTGTGAGCTCCGGCCATACCGCGCCGGTCAGCCGGCGGGCCGTTCCTCCAGCTCATCGGCGGTCTCCCACCGGTCCTGCGCGGCCATCACCTCGTCCGCGTGGGCGAAGGCCCACTCGCCCAGCCGCTCGATCGGCTCCAGCAGGCTCCGGCCCAGGCCGGTCAGCTCGTACTCCACGCGGGGCGGCGCCTCGGCGTACGAGTGCCGCACCACCAGGCCGTTGGACTCCAGCCGGCGCAGCGTCTCGGTGAGCACCTTGGGGCTGACGCCGCCGATCGCCGCGCGCAGCTCGCCGGGCCGCCGGGGTCCGTGGCGCAACGCCCACACCACCACGGCGCTCCAGGTGTTGGCGATCAGGTCGAAGGCCAGCCTGGCCTGGCAGTCGGCGAGGAACACCGTGGACCCCCTCGATACGCACCGAATGGTGTGCGACGGCTTTCGTACCGTCGTCCCGTCACACCTTTACACGAATGGAGCACAACATGCGGATCGGCATCCTGGGCGCGGGCGGCATGGCCGACGCCCTCGGCACCCAGTGGCATCGCGCGGGTCACGAGGTCATGATCAGTGGCCGCGACCCGGAGAAGGCCGCCGCCCTGGCGGCCCGGATGGCCGGGGCGGCGAAGGTCCAGGAGCGGGAGGTGCTGGCGGGCACGTTCGCGGAGGCGGCCGCGTTCGGCGACGTCGTGATGGCGGCCGTGCTGGAGGCGGGCCTGACGGACGTGCTCGCGGCGGCGGGTACGGCGCTGCGCGGCAAGCCGCTCATCGACGTGACCAACGTCCATCCGGACGCGTACGACCCCACGCGTCCGATCGCCGGGGCGGCGGCGGATCTCACAGGGGCACATGTTGTGAAGGCGTTCAACCTGTGCCACGTGGACGTGTGGCGGATGACGCCGCCGGTCTTCGACGGCAGGCCGCTGGCCGTGCCGCTGTGCGGGGACGACCCGGCCGCCCTGGAGCTGGTACGGCGGCTGGTCGCGGACCTCGGCTGCACGCCGCTGGACGGCGGGGGACTGGCCAGGGCCACCCTCCTGGAGGCCACGGCCGCGTTCGTCATCGGCCTGTGGTTCGCCGGAGCGGACGCCCAGGCCATCCTCACCCCGAAGGAGCACGCCGGCGCGTGAGCCCCGGCATGCCGGAGCCCGTCAGCCGTGACGGGCGAGGTGGTCGGCGTGGCGGATGGGCTCGGGGAGCCGGTAGCGGGGCGACAGGCGCAGCGCCTGCTCCGTGGCCGTCTCCAGCGAGATGCGATGACCGGGGGAGACGTACACCGGCTTGACCCCCTCCCGCGTGCGGACGGCGCGCCCCACCGTCGAGCCGTCCAGCGTGATCGGCGTCCATGCCCCGCGCTCCCGCCCGGGTGCGGCGTGGTCGCCGACGAACGGCGTCTTGCCGACCCCCATCGCCGGCAGGCCGGTCAGCACGCCCAGGTGGCAGGCCAGGCCGAAGCCACGCGGGTGCGCCACCCCGTACCCGTCGCACACCAGCAGGCCGGGCATGGTCGTCAGGCGTTCGAGGGCGCGCACCAGCGCGGGCAGCTCCCGGAAGGCGAAGAGCCCGGGAACGTACGGGAACCGGGCCTCGTCCTCGACGGTCACCTGCTCCAGCACCGTGAGCGTGGCGGCGTCGAGGACCACCACGGCCGCGCGCACCCGGTCGTCGCCGTAATAGTGGACGTCCAGGCCCGCCACCGCCGTGAACGTCGTCGGCCCGGTGAGCTCGACGTGCGGGCGCAGACGGTCCTGGATGGCCTGTGCCTCCTCGGCGGTGGCCGGCCACGGGTGAAGCTGGTTCACGAGCACATGATCAATCTAGCCCGGCGGCGGCCGGCCTCCGTGGCCGGAGGCCGGCCCCGCGGTGCGCCGATGGTCTACGGCAGGCCGCGCTCGTCGGGCACGCAGTGCGTCATCTTGAGCCCCGTGACGTCCCGCGGGCCGTTCTTGCCGAGCTGCGACAGCCGCTGCCGGTCCTCGTCCGTCAGCGTCTGGCCCGGCAGGGGCTCCAGGTGGCTGACGTCCGCGGGTGTGATCCCGAGGCCCTGGCCGACGCGCAGCCCCAGCTCGTCCTCCGCCAGGAGGAAGTGCCAGACCATGCGCTCCTGGACCGGCCGGGCGCACTGGCCGATGTTCTGGACGAGGTTCTCGACCAGGTCGTCGCGCTCCCACTGGTGCATCAGCAGGTAGCGCTGGCCCGCCTGCACGTAGTCGTTGGTCCGGGGGATGCGCGCCCGCGTCAGCCGGCCGCTGATGACCGGCCCCTGCTCGGCGGAGACGGGCTTGGGCGCCTCGCCCAGGCCGCCGGTGATGGACGGCTCGTAGTTGACGTGCGGGTTCTCGCCGTCGCCGTCCACGTAGTACGTCATCTGCCCGTCGCGCTGGTTGGTCCGTACCGTGGCGTTCTTGGCCTGGTTGACCGGGAGCTGCAGGTAGTTGGGCCCGACCCGGTAGCGCTGCGTGTCGCTGTAGGAGAACGTCCGCCCGACGAGCATCTTGTCGTCGGAGAAGTCCAGCCCGTCCACCAGCACGCCCGTGCCGAAGGAGATCTGCTCGTTCTCCGCGAAGTTGTTCGCGACGTTGCGGTCGAGCACGAGCCGGCCGACGGGGCGCGGCGGGAAGTCGTTCTCCGGCCACACCTTGGTGTCGTCCAGCGGGTCGAAGTCCAGCTCGGGGTGGTCGTCGTCGGACATGATCTGTACGAGCAGCTCCCACTCGGGGTGGTCGCCGCGCTCGATCGCCTCGTGCAGGTCCCTGGTCGCGTGGCCGAGGTCGCCGGCCTGGATGGCCGCCGCGTCCTCGGCGGTCAGGCTCCGCACGCCCTGCTTGGGCATCCAGTGGTACTTGACCAGGACCGTCTCGTTCCGGTCGTTGACCCACTTGTACGTGTTGACCCCGAAGCCCTGCATGAACCGGTACGTCGCGGGGATGCCGCGCGGGCTGAACAGGTTGACCAGCATGTGCATGGACTCCGGCGTCTGCGACATGAAGTCGAAGATCCGGGCGGGCTCCTGGCGGAACGTGACGGGGTCCGGCTTGAGGGCGTGGATCACGTCGGGGAACTTGATGGCGTCCCGGATGAAGAACACCCCGAGGTTGTTGCCGACGAGGTCCCAGTTGCCGTCCTCGGTGTAGAACTTGATCGCGAACCCGCGAGGGTCCCGGGCCGTCTCGGCCGAGTCACGGCCGCCGATGACGGTGGAGAAGCGCAGCGCCACATCCGTGCGCTTGCCGGCCTCCTGGAACAGCTTCGCCCTCGTGTAGCGCGAGATCGGCTCGTCGCCGAGCTTCCCGTACGCCTCGAAGTAGCCGTAGGCCGTCGTGCCGCGCGCGTGCACGACCCGCTCCGGGATGCGCTCCCGGTCGAAGTGACTGATCTTCTCCAGGAAGTGGTAGTTCTCCAGCGTCGCGGGTCCTCGCGCGCCCACCGTGCGCTGATTCTGGTTGTCGTGGACGGGATGTCCCTGCCGGGTGGTCAACATCGGGCGGTCGTCGCCGGTCGTCACGCTCTCGGCTCCTTCCATGTGACTGGCCATGTGTCTGGGTCGTGCTGCGTCCCGGCATACCTATCCCGTAGAAAGGTCACTAACGGTTTGACTCATAGATCTACCGGAACGTCAGCAAGCAACCCGGCTTCGGCGACAAAACGGACAGCCCCTACCATGTCCTGGTGATCGTCGGAGACGTGCTGGGGCTGCTCGGCGTGGGCGTCGCGGCCGGGGTGGTCAGCACCGTGGTGAGTCTCGCCTCGATCGTGTCCTATCCCGCGCTGCTGGCCTTCGGCCTGCCGCCGCTCAGCGCGAACGTCACCAACACCGTGGCCCTGCTGTTCACCGGCCTGGGCGCGGCGGCCGGCTCGCGGCCGGAGCTCGCGGGCCAGGGGAGCCGGGTCCTCAGGCTGGGCTGGATCACCGCGCTCGGCGGCGCGGCCGGCGCGACCCTGCTGCTGCTCACGCCGTCGCGGACGTTCGAGCTGATCGCGCCCTGGCTCATCGCCGCTGCCTCCCTGCTCCTCGTCCGTCCGCCGTCGGCGCGCAAGCACGCCGAGCACGGGATACCGGCGAGGATCGCGCTGTTCGTCGTGGCCGTCTACATCGGCTACTTCGGCGCGGCGGGCGGCATCCTCATGTTCGCGGTGCTGTCGGCGATGCTCGACCAGGCGCCGGCCCGGACGAACGCGGTCAAGAACGTGCTGTCCGGGCTGGCCAACACGGTCGCGGCCGTGGGGTTCGCGCTGTTCGGGCCGGTCGACTGGGGGGCGGTGGCGCCGCTGGCGGCGGGATTCCTGCTGGGCGGGTGGCTCGGGCCGAAGATCGCCCGGCGGCTGCCGGGACACAGCCTGCGCTACCTCGCCGCCGCCTGCGGCCTGGCGGTCGCCGCCAAGCTCGGCTACGACGCGTACGCCTCCTGAGTGCTCCGGGTCATCGGGGAACGCGCCGCCGGGAGAAGGGCGCCGTGGCGAACCGGTAGGCGATCCTGGCGGGTGTCAGCCACCGCACGTGGGCGCCGTTCCTGGCCTGGGTGACCACGCGCTCCGCCAGCCACGGCGCCACGATCTCCACCGGGTCGGGCCGCCCCGCGCCGCCATCCCGGCGGCCGCCACGGCGGAGCCGTTCAGCACGCCGAGCAGGTCGCCCTCATGACGTCCGGCCCGGACGGGATGTGGCCGATGTTCCTGTTCGGCTTCCTCTGCGTCTTCGTGATCACGCAGATGCACGGCCTGGGACTGCCGCGCCCGGTCCGCGGGCTGCTGGCCGCCTGCTACGGCGGCTCTCTCCTGGCCGTGTACGCCCTCCGCGGCGACCTCTGGGGCGCCGCCGCGGAGGCGGTCAGGATTCCGGCCATCGAGTACGCGCTGGCCGGGATCCTGACCCTGCTGACCTGGGCGGGGCTGCGAGCCGCCCGGCGGGTCCGCGGGCGGCCGCGCCGGGCGGGGCGGGCCGGGGTCAGGTGACGAGCTTGGCGAAGCGGGTGGCGACCTCGCGCCAGATCGGCGTGGAGACCGGCTCGTCGGCCACCGCCCCCGCGTACACCTCGTCGGGGTCGAACCCGGCCACCTCCCACGTCCGGATCCGCTCCGGCAGCACCTCGGGATGGAACTGCACGCCCCACGCCGCCTCGCCCACCCGGAACGCCTGGTACGGGCAGCGGGCCGTCTCGGCCAGCCACACCGCGCCCGGCGGCAGGGCCGTGATCGCGTCCACGTGGTGCTCGATCGCGGGCACCACCTCCGGCAGGTCGCGGAACAGCGGGTCGGCCGCCGTCTCCGGCCGCAGCGTGACCGGGACGCTGCCGTTCTCCGGCGCCCCCGCGTCGCCGGTCACCTCCCCGCCCGCCACCTCGGCGAGCATCTGCCCGCCCAGGCAGATGCCGAAGAACGGCACCCGGCCGGCCAGCGCCTGCCGCACCAGCCCCCGCGTGGGCGCCAGCCAGGGGGCGCGGTCGTCCTCGCCGGGCAGGTAGCCGCCGCCCATCATGAGCATCGCGTCGTGGCGGAGCGTCTCGGGCACGGGCTCGCCGTCGTAGGCGTGGACGACGTCCAGCCGCAGCCCCATGTCCTCCAGCCAGCCGCCGAACCGGCCGGGGCCGCCGCTCCTGCTGTTCTGCACGATCAGGACGTCACGCATGGCGGGTCACCGGCCTCCTGTGGGCGTCGGGGGAGAGCGGCGCCGGCCTGCGGCGCGCGTCGTGGGCGCGGGTCACGTCAGTCCCGCGGCGGTCGCGGTGTGGCGCAGCAGCAGGGCGGTGGTCACCGGGCCGACGCCGCCGGGCACCGGGGTCAGCGCGCTCGCCCTGCCGATGACCGCGGCGAAGTCGACGTCGCCGGTCAGGCCCCCGTCGGCCGTCGGGTTGGTGCCGACGTCGATCACGACCGCGCCGGGCGCCACGTGCTCCGCGCCGATCAGCCCGGCCCGGCCCACGGCCGCGACCAGCACCTCGGCGGTGGAGGTGACCGCGGCCAGGTCTCGGGTGCGCGAGTGGCAGACGGTCACGGTGGCGTGCCGGTCGAGCAGCAGGTGCGCCAGCGGCTTGCCCACGACGGTGGACCGGCCCACCACGACGGCCCTGGCGCCCCGTAGCTCGACGCCGTGCCGGTCGAGCAGCGCCATCACCGCGGCGGCCGTGGCCGGCGCGAACGCGGGCAGCCCGGCCGCCAGCCGGCCGAGCGACAGCGGGTTGGCTCCGTCGACGTCCTTGGCCGGGTCGATCGCGCCGGCCAGCTCCTGCGCCGACGCGCCCTCGGGCAGCGGGGTCTGCAGCATGACGCCGTGGACCGACGGGTCGGCGCTGAGCCGTTCGAGCGTGGCGCGGATGCCCGCCACCGGGGCGGCGGCGCCGAGGTCCACGATGTCGCAGGCGACGCCCACCCCGGCGGCGGCCTTGGCGATGGAGCGCACGTACCACAGGGACGCCTCGTCGGCGGTGGCCACCACGACCGCCAGCCTCGGTGCGGTCCCGGCGGCCCGCACGAGCCCGGCGACCTCCTCGCGGAGGGCGGCGGCGAGCTCCCGGCCGCGCAGCTCCACGCCGTTCGCGGGGGTCCCGGTCATCGGGCGAGGTCCTCGCGCACGGCCGCCGTGACCCGCTCGGCCCGGGCGACGGCGTCGTCCACACCCGCCAGGCGTGCGCGCAGCCCGTCCAGCACCGGTTCGTCCTTGATGCCGCCCATGTTGACCTCGACGTTGACGCGGGCCGTGGCGAGCGCGGCCCGCGCGGCCTCGGCCGCCGCGGCCACGTCGGTGACCACGTTGGGGTTGCCGATCGGCAGCAGTGTCTCGCACAGCTCCACCAGCCGCGCGGCCGTCTCGGCGACCCGGGCGGGCGGCTCGGCCGCGCCGGCGAGGGCGGCGGCGATGGCCGCGCTCCGCTCCTCGCCCTTGGGCAGCTTGTACGCCTCCGTCACCGCCGTGAACGCCGCCGCGTCCTCGGCGGCCAGGCCCAGGGCCCGCTCGCGCAGGGCGTCGGTCTCGGCCGTCACCGCGGCCACGGTCGCCGCGTGCCCGGCGTAGCGGTCGCCGGTGCTGTAACGGGCGACCATGCCCAGCAGCGCCGCGGCCTGGGCCGCGTGCAGGGCCGCGGTCGCGCCACCGCCCGGCGCGGGCTCGCGGGCGGCCAGCCGTTCGAGGAAGTCGCCGATCTTCATGTCGCGCATGGCGGCATTCTGCCAGCCCGCCGCATCCGGGCTCACGCCCGGCCGCGGGCCCGGCGCGTCACTCCCGGTGCATCGGCCGGGTCGCGTCGTCGGACACCTGCCCATAGGACGACGGCCCCTGGGACGACGGCCCCTGCGACGGCGGCCCGTACGACGACGGCCCGTAGGCTCCGTGAGACGGCGCCCCGTACGCCTCGTGGCCGGACATCTCGTACGCCGACGTCCCGTGCCCCGGCGTCACCACCGGCGGACGCCGCGAGCGCCATCGCGACGGGAACGCCGACGCCACCAGCAGCAGGACCCCCAGCACCAGGAACACCCCCGTGTACCCCAGCGTCAGATACCCCGAACGCATCCAGCCCGGCACGAACCGACCTATCACCGACGACCCGGACAGGATCTCGGCGAACGGCAGCAGACCGAGCAGCGTGAACCCGATCCCGCCCAGCAGCGAGGCGACCGGCGACAACCGCGAGGAGGCGAGAAGGGCCAGCAGCACACCGGCCACCACGATCGCGGCCAGTCCGGTCCACGAGACCAGGAAGTTCTGGATGCTCAGCGAGACCTCGCCGACTCCGTACACCAGGGCCACGGCGACCAGCGGTGGCAGCAGGACCCCGGCGACCACTCCGAGTACATGACGCACACCGTTGGACATGACGCCCCAACCCCCGTCGTCCGGTAAGGGCCCCAACCTACCGCGTGGATTCCCGCACGACGAGGTCCGGCTGGAACATGATCTGCTGGTGCGCGTGGGTGTCGGGGTTGTCGCACTCGTCCAGCAGCAGCTCGGTGGCCACCCGGCCGAGCTGGTAGGTCGGCTGCCGGATCGACGACAGGGACACCGTGGAGGCCGAGGCGAAGTCGATGTCGTCGTACCCGATCAGCGACACGTCCTCGGGCACCCGCACCCCCGCCTGGAGCAGGCCCCGCAGCATGCCGAGCGCCAGCAGGTCGTTGGCGCAGAACAGCGCGTCGGGCAGGGTGCCGTCGGCCAGCAGCTTCTCGGCCGCCTGCTGACCGGCCTTGGCCGTCATCGCCGGCATCGCGATCTCGCGCAGCTCCGCCGGGTCGCGTCCGGCCGCGGTCAGGGCCTGCTCGGCGCCCCGCCGCCGGTCCTGGCACTGCCGGATGGCGGGAGGCCCGGTCACGTAGCCGAGCCGCCCGGCCCCGCCGCGCAGCAGGTGGGCGGCCGCCATGGCGCCGCCGGTCACGTCGTTGACCGCGACAGCGCACTGGGTGGAGCGCTCGGCCGGGTGATCCACGAGCACCACGGCGATGCCCCGCTCGCGCAGCCGCTCCAGCCGGGCGGGGTCCTCGTCGGAGGGCGTGATGAGCACGCCGCGCACGCGCTGCTCAGCGAAGACCAGCAGGTTGCGCTCCTCCTTCGGCCGGCTGCCCGAGGAGTTGCCCAGGATGACCGCGTAGCCGCGCTCGCTGGCCATGTCCTCCACGCCGGCGGCGACGTCGGTGAAGAACGGGTTGCCGATGTCGATCACCGACAGCCCGATCGTGCGGCTGTGGCCGGCCCGCAGCGTGGAGGCCGAGCCGTGCCGGACGAACCCCAGGTCACGGATGGCGGCCTCGACGCGGGCGCGGGTGCCGCCCGCGACCTTCTCGGGGCGGTTGAGCACGTTGGACACCGTCCCGGGCGACACGCCCGCCCGGGCCGCGACGTCCTTGATGCTCACTGTGGCCATTCACGCCCCCGAGGCTCGTAGGTGCGCACGTCCGCGCTCCGCCGTACCAGATCCCGCATCTCGGCCAGGTCGCCGACCAGGCCGCGGGCTCGCGCCTGCACCAGCGCGTTGCCGAGGGCGGCCGCCTCGACCGGGCCCGCGACCACCGGGAGCCCCGTCGCCTCGGCCGTGAGCCGGCACAGCAACGCGTTGCGCGAGCCGCCGCCGACCACATGGACGACCTCGACGGGCCGCCCGCTGAGGCGGGCCGCGTCGTCGACGGCCCTTTTGTAGGCGAGGGCGAGGCTCTGCAGGATGCATCGTACGGCCTGCGCCCGTCCCTCCGGCGGCCGCTGCCCGGTACGGGTGCAGTAGGCGTCGATGCGGGCGGGCATGTCGCCCGGCGGCAGGAACGACGGGTCGTCGGGGTCGATGACCGCGTCGGTGCGGGCGTGCTCGGCCTCGGCCAGCAGCGCCTCCAGGTCGGGGTGGTCCCAGACGCGCAGGCACTCCTGCAGGATCCACAGGCCCATGACGTTGCGCAGGTAGCGGACGGTGCCGTCGACGCCCGTCTCGTTCGTGAAGTTGGCCAGCCGGCTCTGCTCGGTGAGCACCGGGGCGGGCAGCTCGACGCCGACGAGCGACCACGTGCCGCACGAGATGTAGGCGAAGTTCGGGCCGGTGGCGGGCACGGCCACCACGGCGGAGGCGGTGTCGTGCGAGGCGACCTGGGTGACGACCGTGGAGTAGCCCAGCTCGGCGGCCACGTCCTCGCGCACGGGACCCGACTCGGCATCGGTGATCGGCGGCAGGATCCGGCGGGGCAGGCCGAGCCGGTCGACCAGGTCCCACGCCCAGTCGCGGCGGGTGACGTCGTACAGGCCGGTGGTGGAGGCGTTGGTGCGCTCGGCGGCGATCCGCCCGGTCAGCCAGTAGCCGATCAGGTCCGGGATCATCAGCAGTGTCGCGGCCTCGTCGAGCCGCTCGCGCAGGAGCTGGTTGACCGTGGTGAACGGCAGGAACTGCAGCCCCGTCACCTCGTACGGGTCGATCCGCTCGGCGACCCCGGCCGTGCGCGCGTCGCGGTAGTGGACCGGGTTGCCGATCAGCCGGCCCGCGGCGTCGAGCAGGCCGTAGTCCACGGCCCACGAGTCGACGCCGGCCGACTCGGCGGGCCCCGCCCTGCGCAGGCCGTCGAGCACGCCCTGGTACAGGGAGAGGATGTCCCAGTGCAGGGTCCCGGCCACCCGTACCGGCCGGTTGGGGAAGCGGTGCGCCTCGGCGAGCTCGATCTTGTCGGCGGTGATGTCGGCGGTCATCACGCGCCCGCTGGAGGCGCCGAGGTCCACAGCGGTGAATCGCATGCGCTGATTAAAACGTATCAATCACAATGGCGCCATAGCCGAGGCTGCCCCATTGACGGCCGCAGGCGCAGCGCCTACATTCCGGAAACATCCTGTTAAAACGTTTGTCGCGCGGAGGATGTATGGGCGCTCACCCCACGCTCGCACTCGCCGGCGTCAGCAAGTCCTTCGGCGCGGTCCGGGCGCTACGGGACGTCTCCATCGAGCTGCACGCGGGCGAGGCGCACGCCCTCGCGGGCGAGAACGGGGCGGGCAAGTCCACGCTCGTCAAGACGCTCGCCGGGGTCCACCGCCCCGACCAGGGCAGGATCCTGCTCAACGGCGAGCCCGTCGTCTTCTCCGGACCGGCCGACGCCCAGCAGGCCGGCGTCGCCGTCATCTACCAGGAGCCCACGCTCTTCCCCGACCTGTCCGTCGCCGAGAACATCTTCATGGGCCGCCAGCCCCGCCGCTCGCTGGGCCGCATCGACCGCGCCGCCATGCGCGCCGAGACCCGCGAGCTGTTCGGCCGGCTCGGCGTCGCCCTCGACCCCGGCCGCCCCACGCGCGGCCTGTCCATCGCCGACCAGCAGCTCGTGGAGATCGCCAAGGCGCTCTCCCGCGACGCCCGGGTGCTCGTCATGGACGAGCCGACGGCCGCGCTGTCGGGCGCGGAGGTCGCCCGCCTCTTCTCCGTCGTCGAGGCGCTGCGCGAGCACGGCTGCGCGGTCCTGTTCATCTCCCACCGGCTCGACGAGATCTTCGCCCTCTGCCAGCGCGTCACCACGCTGCGGGACGGCCAGTGGATCGCCAGCGAGCCCGTTGCCGGTCTCACCCACGACGACCTGGTGCGCCGCATGGTCGGCCGCGACCTCGGCGCCCTCTACCCGAAGCAGGAGGCGGCCGTCGGCGACGTCGCCCTCAGGGTCGAGCGGCTGACCCGCGAGGGCGTCTTCACCGACGTCTCCTTCGAGGTGCGGCGCGGCGAGATCGTCGCCCTGGCCGGGCTCGTCGGCGCCGGCCGCAGCGAGGTGGCCCGCGCGATCTTCGGGATCGACCGGTGGGACGCCGGCACGGTCACCGTGGACGGCCGCGAGCTGCCGCCCGGCAGCCCCACGGCCGCCATGGGCGCCGGCCTCGCCCTCGTCCCGGAGGACCGCCGCCAGCAGGGCCTGGTCATGGAGATGTCGATCGAGCGCAACATCGGCCTGACCGGGCTGCGCTCCCTGCGCCGCGGCCCCACGATCTCGCGGCGGGCCGAGCGCGACCGCGCGGCGGACTGGGCGGCACGGCTGCGGCTGAAGTTCGCCCGGCTCGGCGACGGCGTCGGCGTGCTGTCCGGGGGCAACCAGCAGAAGGTCGTGCTCGCCAAGTGGCTGGCCACCGAGCCGTCCGTGCTCGTCGTGGACGAGCCGACGCGCGGCATCGACGTGGGCACCAAGGCTGAGGTCCACCGGTTGCTGTCGGAGCTGGCCGGGCAGGGCATCGCCGTCCTGATGATCTCCTCCGACCTGCCCGAGGTGCTCGGCATGGCCGACCGGGTGCTCGTCATGCGCGAGGGGCGGCTGAGCGCCGAGATCCCGCGGGCCGAGGCCACCGAGGAGAGCGTGATGCACGCCGCCACGAGGAGGGCCGCATGACCGCGACCACGGTGCCGGACCAGGGGCCAGGCCGGGAGCTCGGGACGCGCGGCGCCCGCGCCCTGGTGGACCTCGTCTTCCGCGCCCGTGAGCTGAGCCTCGTCGTGGCGCTGGCCGTGCTCGTCGCCGTGACCGCCGCGGTCAACGGCAACTTCCTGTCCGGCCAGGGCATCGAGGACATCCTGCTCAACACCGCGATCCTCGCCCTGCTGGCCGTCGGCCAGTCGATCGTGGTGATCACCCGCAACATCGACCTGTCGGTCGGCTCCGTGGTGGGGCTCGTCGCGTTCGTCACCGGCGACGTGCTCGCCCGCGGCGCCGGGATCGTGCCGGCCGTGCTGCTCGGCGTGGCCATCGGCGCCGCCTGCGGCCTGGTCAACGGGCTGCTGGTCAGCTTCTGCCGCGTGCCCGCGCTGGTCGTCACGCTCGGCACGCTGTACGTCATCCAGGGCCTCGACCACTACCTCGCCCACGGCCGGCAGATCAACGCGGTGGACCTGCCGCCCGCCCTGCTCGCCCTCGGCAACGGGGCCGTGCTGGGCGTGCCGTACCTGCCGCTCATCACGCTCGTGGTCATGCTCGCGGTCGGCGCCTACCTGCGCGCGTACCCGAGCGGCCGGGAGTTCTACGCGATCGGCTCCAGCCCCGAGGCCGCCCGGCTGGCCGGCGTGCCCGTCCGGCGGCGCGTGCTGGCCGCCTACCTGGTCAGCGGCTGCCTGGCCGGGCTCGCCGGGGTGCTGTGGCTGGCCCGGTTCGGCACGGTCGTCGGCGACTCCGCCAACGGCTGGGAGCTGCTGGTGGTCAGCGCGGTCGTGGTCGGCGGCGTGGCCATCACCGGCGGCGTCGGCAGCGTGTACGGCGCCGCGCTCGGCGCGCTGCTGCTCACCACGATCGGCAGCGCGCTCGTCGTGCTGCGGGTCAACCCGTTCTGGCAGCAGGCCATCACCGGGGCGCTGCTGCTGCTGGCCATCAGCGTCGACCGGGTGCTCGCGATCCGCGTCGCCCGCCTGCTCAGGAAGGGGAGCCGCCGATGACCCGGGTGCTGCGCTGGGACGTGCTGGTCGGCGCGCTGCTGGTGGCCGTGTTCGCCGCGGGCTCCTTCTCCGTGCCGGGGTTCGCGACCGTGGACAACCTGTCGTTCGCGCTCGGCGACCTCGGCGAGATCGCGCTCATCGCGCTGGCCATGACCCTGCTCGTGGTGGCCGCCGAGGTGGACCTGTCGGTGGCCTCGGTCCTCGGCCTGTCCAGCGCCATGGTCGGCGCGCTGTGGGACGGCGGCATGGCCATCGAGACGATCATCCCGCTGGTCGTGCTCACCGGAGCCGTGTGCGGCCTGGTCAACGGGCTGCTCGTGACCCGCCTCGGCCTGCCGTCGCTGGCGGTCACGATCGGCACCCTCGCGCTCTACCGCGGCCTGGCGTACGTGGTGCTCGGCGACCAGGCCGTCGCGCAGTTCCCGCCCGCCTACACCGCGCTCGCCGTGGACGACGTGCCCGGCACGCCGATCCCGTACCCCGTCGCCCTGTTCGTCCTGCTCGCCGCCGTCACCGGGGTCGTCCTGCACGCCACCGGCTTCGGCCGCGCCCTGTACGCCATCGGCGCGCAGGAGCAGGCCGCGTTCTTCGCCGGGATCCGCGTCAAACGGATCAAGCTGGTGCTGTTCACGCTCTCCGGCACCGTCGCCGCGTTCGCCGGCGTCGTCTTCACCCTCAGGTACGGCTCGGCCCGGGCCGACAACGGCCTCGGGATCGAGCTGGCCGTCATCGCGGCCGTGCTGCTCGGCGGCGTCGACTTCGACGGCGGCAAGGGCACCCTCGGCGGCGTCATCGCCGGGGTGCTGCTCATCGGGCTGCTGCGCAACCTGCTCATGCTCGGCGACGTCTCCACCGAGATCCAGTCGATCGTCACCGGGCTCCTCCTCATCGTGTCGGTGCTCACCCCCCGCCTCGTCTCGCTGGTCAGGCCCGTCCTGAAAGGAACCCCATGACCCCGATGCGTCTCACAGCCGTGGTCGCCCTGCTCGCCCTGGGGGCCGCCGCCTGCGGCGGCACCACCAAGTCCAGCGTCACCTCCGCCCCCGCGCCGGCCCCCGCCTCCTCCTCGGCCGCCGCCAAGGCCGACCCGAACGCCCCCCTCAAGGAGGGCATCAAGCTGGCGTTCCTCCCCAAGCAGATCAACAACCCGTACGAGACCATCGTCGACAACGCGGGCATCGAGGCCGCCAAGGAGTACAAGGGCGAGGCGAAGGAGGTCGGCCCGTCCGACGCCTCCGCCTCCTCCCAGATCTCCTACATCAACACGCTCACCCAGCAGGGCCACGACGCGATCCTCATCGCCGCCAACGACGCCAACGCCGTGTGCGGCCCGCTCTCGACGGCCCGCGCCAAGGGCATCAAGGTCGTCTCGTACGACTCCGACGCCGCCCCCGAGTGCCGCGACCTGTTCATCAACCAGGCCAGCTCCGAGGAGGTCGGCCGCAGCCAGGTCAGGCTGCTCGCCGACCTGATCGGCAAGAAGGGCGAGATCGCCATCCTGTCGGCCACGGCCAACGCCACGAACCAGAACACCTGGATCAAGTACATGAAGGACGAGCTGGCCAAGCCCGACTACAAGGACATGAAGCTCGTCAAGGTGGCCTACGGCGACGACGACGACCAGAAGTCGTTCACCGAGACCCAGGGCCTGCTCCAGGCGTACCCGGACCTCAAGGGCATCATCTCGCCCACCACGGTCGGCGTCTCGGCGGCGGCCCGCTACATCTCCGGCTCCAAGTACAAGGGCAAGGTCGTGCTGACCGGCCTCGGCACGCCCAACCAGATGCGGCAGTTCGTCAAGGACGGCACGGTCGAGAAGTTCGCCCTGTGGAACCCCAAGGACCTCGGCTACCTCGCCTCCTACGCGGCGGCCGCGCTGGTGTCCGGCCAGATCACCGGCGCCCAGGGCGAGACGTTCAAGGCCGGCAAGCTCGGCGAGCGCACGATCGGCGCGAACGGCGAGGTCATCCTCGGCCCGCCGTTCACCTTCGACGCCGCCAACATCGACCAGTTCGACTTCTAGCGGTCCCCCCAGGACCGCTCTCCCCGGTCCCCGCCGCCCGGCGGGGACCTCACCACGAGCAAGACCAGCGAAGGCGAGGGCCAGTGAAGGTGCGGAGGGTGCCATGCGGCGCGTGTGCTTCCTGCTGAAGGTGCGCGAGGACCGTCTCGACGAGTACCGCGAGCGGCACGAGGCCGTGTGGCCCGACATGCTCGACGCCCTGCGGACGGCCGGATGGGGCAACTACTCGTTGTTCCTGCGCGAGGACGGCCTGCTCGTCGGCTATCTGGAGACCGACGACTTCGAGGCCGCCCAGCGGCGGATGGCCGAGACGGACGTCAACGACAGGTGGCAGGCCGAGATGGCGCCGTTCTTCGAGACGGGCCGGGCGGACGAGGCCTTCGCGCCGCTGGAAGAAGTGTTCCACCTTGACTGAATCAGGACAGAATGAATCGGGGAAGGCTTTGATCAAGGAAGAGCTGCGCCGGCAGCGCATCGAGACGCCGTCGTGGGCGTACGGCAACTCCGGCACCAGGTTCAAGGTGTTCGCCCAGCAGGGCGTGCCGCGCGACCCGTACGAGAAGCTGGCGGACGCCGCGCAGGTGCACCGCCACACGGGTGTCGCGCCGACCGTCGCCCTGCACATCCCCTGGGACAAGGTCGACGACTACGCCGACCTGGCCCGGCACGCCTCGGAGCTGGGCGTGACGATCGGCGCCATCAACTCCAACGTGTTCCAGGACGACGACTACAAGCTGGGCAGCGTCACCCACCCGGATCCGGCGGTGCGCAGGAAGGCGCTGGGCCACCTGCTGGAGTGCGTGGACATCATGGACCAGACCGGGTCCGACACGCTCAAGCTGTGGTTCTCCGACGGCACCAACTACCCCGGCCAGGACGACATCCGCTCGCGCCAGGACCGGCTCGCCGAGGCCCTGGCCGCCGTCTACGAGCGGCTCGGGGAGGAGCAGCGGTTCCTGCTGGAGTACAAGCTGTTCGAGCCGGCCTTCTACATGACGGACCTGCCGGACTGGGGCGCCGCCTACGCGCACTGCCTCAAGCTGGGCTCGAAGGCGCAGGTCGTGGTCGACACCGGCCACCACGCGCCGGGCACCAACATCGAGTTCATCGTGGCGTTCCTGCTGCGCGAGGGGAAGCTCGGCGGCTTCGACTTCAACTCCCGCTTCTACGCCGACGACGACCTCATGGTGGGCGCGGCCGACCCGTTCCAGCTGTTCCGCATCATGTGCGAGGTGATCCGCGGCGGCGGGTACACCGACGAGACCGCGTTCATGCTCGACCAGTGCCACAACATCGAGCCCAAGATCCCCGGCCAGATCCGGTCGGTCATGAACGTGCAGGAGGCGACCGCCAAGGCTCTCCTCGTGGACCGTGACGCGCTGGCCGCCGCGCAGCGCGAGGGCGACGTGCTCGGCGCCAACGCCGTGCTCATGGACGCCTACAACACCGACGTCCGCCCCCTGCTCGCCGAGCTGCGCGAGGAGATGGGGCTGGACCCGGACCCGATGGCCGCCTACGCCAGGTCCGGTTACTTCGACAAGATCGCCGCCGAGAGGGTCGGCGGCGCGCAGGCAGGGTGGGGAGCCTGATGCAGGCCGTACAGGAACTGCTCGAAAGAGCGCACGCGCTGGGCGCCGACCCGCGCAACACCAACTACGCCGGGGGCAACGCCTCCGCCAAGGGCAGCGAGACCGACCCGGTGACGGGCGAGCAGGTGGAGCTGATGTGGGTGAAGGGGTCCGGGGGCGACCTCGGCACCCTCACCGCGGCCGGCCTGGCCGTGCTCCGGCTCGACCGGCTCCGCGCGCTGACCCGGGTCTATCCCGGTCCCGAGCGCGAGGACGAGATGGTCGCCGCGTTCGACTACTGCCTGCACGGCAAGGGCGGCGCCGCGCCGTCCATCGACACCGCCATGCACGGCCTGGTCGAGGCCACGCACGTGGACCACCTGCACCCCGACTCCGGCATCGCCATCGCGACCGCCGCCGACGGCCCCGAGCTGACCGGCCGGATCTTCGGCGACCGGGTCGTGTGGGTGCCGTGGCGGCGGCCCGGCTTCCAGCTCGGCCTCGACATCGCCGCCATCAAGGAGGCGAACCCGCAGGCCATCGGCTGCATCCTCGGCGGCCACGGCGTCACCGCCTGGGGCGCCACCAGCGAGGAGTGCCAGGCCAACTCCCTGGAGATCATCCGCACCGCCGAGCGGTACATCGCCGAGCACGGCCGTCCCGACCCGTTCGGCCCGGTCGTGCACGAGCCGCTGACCGAGGAGGCCCGCCGCCGCCGCGCGGCCGAGCTGTTCCCGGTGGTCCGGGGCCTGGCCAGCACCGACGCGCGGCAGGTCGGCCACTACACCGACTCGCCCGAGGTGCTCGACTTCCTGGCCCGGGCCGAGCACCCCAGGCTCGCCGCGCTCGGCACGTCGTGCCCGGACCACTTCCTGCGCACCAAGGTCGCGCCGCTCGTGCTCGACCTCGCGCCGGACGCCCCGCTGGAGGAGGCCGTGGCCCGCCTGCGCGAGCTGCACGCCTCCTACCGCGAGGAGTACGCCGCCTACTACGCCCGCCACGCCACCCCCGACTCGCCGCCGATGCGCGGCGCGGACCCGGCGATCGTGCTGGTGCCCGGCGTCGGCATGTTCAGCTTCGGCAAGGACAAGCAGACCGCGCGCGTCGCCGGCGAGTTCTACGTCAACGCCATCAACGTGATGCGCGGCGCCGAGGCCCTGTCCCGCTACCAGCCGATCGCGGAGTCGGAGAAGTTCCGCATCGAGTACTGGGATCTGGAGGAGGCCAAGCTGCGGCGCATGCCCGCGCCCAAGCCGCTGGCCGGCCGGGTCGCCCTGGTGACCGGTGGCGGCTCCGGCATCGGCGCCGCCACCGCGCGCCGCCTGGCCGCCGAGGGCGCGTGCGTGGTCGTCGCCGACCGCGACGTGGCGGCCGCCGGCAAGGTCGCCGCCGAGCTCGGTGCCAAGGCGCTGCGCGCCGAGGACGTGGCGATCGCCGCCGAGGCGGACGTCACCTCCGAGGAGCAGGTCGCCGAGGCCGTACGGCAGGCGGTCCTCGCCTTCGGCGGCGTGGACCTGGTCGTCAACAACGCCGGGCTGTCCCTGTCGCGCTCCCTGCTGGAGACCACGCTCGGCGACTGGGACCTCCAGCACGACGTCATGGCCCGCGGCTCGTTCCTCGTCTCCCGCGAGAGCGCCCGCGTGCTCATCGACCAGGGCATGGGCGGCGACATCATCTACATCTCCTCGAAGAACTCCGTCTTCGCGGGGCCCAACAACGTCGCCTACGGCGCCGCCAAGGCCGACCAGGCCCACCAGGTACGGCTGCTGGCCGCCGAGCTCGGCCAGTACGGCGTCCGCGTGAACGGCGTCAACCCCGACGGCGTCGTGCGTGGCTCCGGCATCTTCGCCTCCGGCTGGGGCGCCAACCGGGCGGCCGTGTACGGGGTGGAGGAGGAGCGGCTCGGCGAGTTCTACGCCCAGCGGACGCTGCTCAAGCGCGAGGTGCTGCCCGAGCACGTGGCCGCGGCCGTCTTCGCCCTCACGGGCGGCGACCTGGCGCAGACCACCGGCCTGCACATCCCGGTCGACGCGGGCGTGGCGGCCGCCTTCCTGCGCTAGCCGTCTCCCGCGGCGCACAGCGGTGCCGCCGGCATGTCATCCGTCGCCGGCGGCACCGCCTCCCTCTGTCCCCGAACCCCGCTACCCCCCAAAACGGCTCTAACACCCCAGGAGGCACGATGCCGCTCGAACGGATAAACGCACCCCGGACCAAGGTCGGGCTCGTCGCCGGCGGGCTCGGCGCGTACTGGCCGCAGTTCCCCGACCTGCTGCCCCAGCTCCAGCGGTCGTCCGCGCGCGTGTCGGAGCGGATGGGGGAGCTCGGCTGCGACGTGGTGGACGTGGGCTTCATCTCCGACGCCCAGGAGGGCGCGGTCGCGGCAGAACGGCTGCGCGAGGCCGGCTGCGACATCATCGTCGGCTTCCTGACCACCTACATGACCGCCACCATGCTGCTGCCCATCGCGCAGCGCAGCGGCGCGCCCGTGCTGCTCATCAACCTGCAGCCGACCGAGTCGATGGACCACGACACCTTCGACACCGGCCAGTGGCTGGCCTACTGCGGCGCCTGCCCGCTGCCGGAGATGGCCAACACCTTCACCCGGGCCGGCATCCCGTTCCGCTCCGTGTCGGGCTACCTGGAGGACCCGCGCGCCTGGGAGCGCATCGAGCGGTGGGTCAAGGCCGCCGGCGTGCGCGCGGCGCTGGGCAAGGGCCGCCACGGGCTGATGGGCCACCTGTACCCGGGCATGCTCGACGTCTCCACCGACCTCACGCTCGTCCCGGTCAACTTCGGCGGCCACGTCGAGGTCCTGGAGTTCGACGACCTGCGCGTACGCGTGGAGAAGGTCGGCGACACCGAGGTCAAGGAGCGTATCGAGCTGGCCCGCGAGGTGTTCGAGCTGGCCGACACGGTCGTGCCCGAGGACTTCGAGTGGGCGGCCCGCGTCTCCGTGGGCCTCGACCGGCTGGTGGAGGACTTCGACCTGGACAGCCTCGCCTACTACCACCGCGGGCTGGACGGCGAGATCCACGAGCGGCTCGGCGCCGGCATGATCCTCGGCGCGTCGCTGCTCACGGCGCGCGGCGTCCCGGCGGCCGGCGAGTACGAGCTGCGCACCTCCCTGGCCATGCTGATCATGGACCGGCTCGGCGCGGGCGGCTCCTTCACCGAGCTGCAGGCGCTGGACTTCCTGCGCGGCCACGTCGAGATGGGCCACGACGGCCCGGCCCACCTGGCCATCAGCGCCCGACGTCCCCTGCTGCGCGGCCTCGGCGTCTTCCACGGCAAGCGCGGCTGGGGCGTTTCGGTCGAGTTCGACGTGGCGCACGGGCCGGTGACGGCGTTCGGGCTCATCCAGCGGCGCGACGGCAGTTTCGCGTTCGTCGCCTCGGAGGGCGTGACCGTGGACGGCCCGCACCTCAAGATCGGCAACACGACGTCGCGGGTGGACTTCGGCCGCGACCCGGGGGAGTGGACGGACGCGTGGAGCGCCTCCGGCATCTCCCACCACTGGGCCCTCGGCACCGGCCACCGGATCGGCGAGCTGCGGGCGCTGGCGGACCTGATGGACGTGGAGCTGGTGGAGATCTGATCCCCGGCGCGGTCGCATCCTTCGGCCACGCGGCACGGTGGACATCGTCGCCACGCTGGGAGGCCGTACGTGGAAGGTGGCATGAGGCGGCTCCCGGCCGCGCGGAGGGCGCGGCCGGGAGCCGTCGGTCACTTCTTGATCGTGTAGCTGTCGCCGTAGACCTTCCAGGTGAGCGGTGGGTCGAGGTCGAGGTTGCCGTTCTTGAGGAAGACCCGCTGCGCCGTGTCCACGCGGCTGGTGTCCTCGTGCGCCTCCTCTGCCTTCATGGCCGCCTTGCGGGCGTCCAGGAACGCGTTGAGGTACGTCGTCTCGTTGCCGCCCTGGGCCGGGGTCTTGGCCTTGGCCAGGGCCGACTTCCTGATGCCGCCGAAGCTCAGCTTGTCGGTGCCGGGGCCGTGCATGACGATGGCGTCGTAGTAGACGAACTGGCCGAGCGCCCGCAGGCCGTCCTGCTTGGCCTGCTTGACGGCCGGGTCGAAGTAGACGCGGTCGCGCTCGTCGTTCTGCGCCTGCTGGAAGACGGTGTCCTTGGCGGCCGTCTTCCAGTCCTTGGTGAAGTTCGGGTCGAGGCCCTTGTGGGAGTCGCTGCCGTTGACCTTGCGCAGCGCGGGGAGGTACTTGGCGAGCACGTTGCCGGGCTTGCGGTCGGTGTAGACCTCGACGAGCTGGAGCATGTCGCTCGTGCCGGAGCAGAAGCCGATGATGCCGGCGGTGTAGCCGCGCCCGTCGTCGATGTCCTCGATGTAGCCGTACTGGGCCTTCCAGTCGAGCGACGAGTTCTCCGCGCTGGACACCAGCTGCATGGCGATGTCCTTCTTGTGCGGATCGGTCAGGTCGACGGGCGCCTGGAGCGTCAGCGCGAGCACGGGCGCCAGGACGGGGGCGAGGAGGGTGGTTAACACATGCGCTCCTGTGAGCCGGGGTTCGTTAGGAAGCCTTCCTAACGAACCGGACACACAGGAGTCAAGGGCTTCGCCGAATCCTGTGGAGCACCGTCACGGCCGCAACGCCGCGAGCTGCTGCGCGAACGGGACCACCGCCTCGGCGTCCGCGCTGGTCCCGGCCGCGGCCGCGCGGCCCGACACCAGCTCCGCCAGCTCGCCGGCGGCCCGCCCGATCCGCTCACCGAGCCCGTCCGTAAAGGCGTCGCCCCCGCCGCCCCAGTCCTCCGAGGCCGCGTACACGGCCGTCGGCACCACGATCGCGCGCAGGTACGCGAACAGGGGACGCATCGCGTGCTCCAGCGCCAGCGAGTGCCGGGCCGTGCCGCCCGTGGCGGCGATCAGCACCGGCTTGCCCGCCAGCGCGTCCGGCTCGATGACGTCGAAGAACGACTTGAACAGGCCGCTGTAGGAGGCGGTGAAGACGGGCGTGACCGCGACGAGCCCGTCCGCCCGCGTGACCGCCTCGACGGCCTCGCGCAGCCGGGCGCCGGGGAAGCCGGTGACGAAGGCGTTGGCGATGTCCACGGCCAGGTCGCGCAGCTCCACCACGCGCACCTCGACCGGGTCCGGCCCGCCCGCGCCGGTGGAGTCCTCCAGGTGGCGGCGGGCCGCCTCCAGCAGGCGGTCGGCCAGCAGGCGGGTGGAGGACGGCTCGCTGAGTCCCGCCGACACGGCGACGAGCTTCATGGTCACACTCCTGTTCGGAAGAGAAGGAAGGTCAGACGGCGGACGGCTGGGCCGCCGTGCGGGAGGCGTGCGTGGGGGCGTCCGGCACGCTGTCCGGACGGTCCTTGGCGAACTCGCGGCGCAGCACCGGCACGACCTCCTCGCCGAGGAGGTCGAGCTGCTCCAGCACGGTCTTCAGCGGCAGCCCGGCGTGGTCCATGAGGAACAGCTGCCGCTGGTAGTCGCCGAAGTACTCGCGGAAGGTCAGCGTCCGGTCGATGACCTGCTGCGGGCTGCCCACCGTGAGCGGCGTCTCGGCCATGAAGTCCTCCAGCGAGGGCCCGTGGCCGTACACCGGGGCGTTGTCGAAGTACGGGCGGAAGTCGCGGACCGCGTCCTGGGAGTTCTTGCGCATGAACACCTGCCCGCCGAGGCCCACGATCGCCTGCTCCGGCGTGCCGTGCCCGTAGTGGGCGTACCGCTGCCGGTAGAGAGTGATCAGCTTGATGAAGTGGTCCTTCGGCCAGAAGATGTTGTTGGCGAAGAACCCGTCGCCGTAGTACGCGGCCTGCTCGGCGATCTCAGGGCTGCGGATGGAGCCGTGCCACACGAACGGCGGCACCCCGTCGAGCGGGCGCGGCGTGGAGGTGAAGCCCTGCAGCGGCGTGCGGAAGCGGCCCTCCCAGTCCACCACGTCCTCGCGCCAGAGCCGGTGCAGCAGCGCGTAGTTCTCGATGGCCAGCGGGATGCCCTGCCGGATGTCCTGGCCGAACCACGGGTAGACCGGGCCGGTGTTGCCACGGCCCAGCATCAGGTCCACCCGGCCGTCGGCCAGGTGCTGGAGCATGGCGTAGTCCTCGGCGATCTTGACCGGGTCGTTGGTGGTGATCAGCGTCGTGGACGTGGACAGGATCAGCCGCTCGGTCCGCGCCGCGATGTAGCCGAGCATCGTGGTCGGCGACGAGGGCACGAACGGCGGGTTGTGGTGCTCGCCGGTGGCGAACACGTCGAGGCCGACCTCCTCGGCCTTCAGGGCGATGGTCACCATCGCCTTGATGCGCTCACTCTCGGTCGGTGTGCGGCCCGTGGTCGGGTCCATGGTCACGTCGCCAACACTGAAGACGCCGAACTGCATCTTAGTCACCACCTATGACTGTTGAAACTTTAACAGCTACCTCAGCGTCCCGGTGCCCGGGGTTATTCCGCCGGTGAGGGGGCGCTCAGGCGCGGGCCGCCGCGAGGGCGTTGATCGCGGCCGGCCCCAGGATGCGCTCGGGGGCCCCGGTCGCGGCCACCGCGATCATGGCCTGGCCGATCCGCTCCGTCGTCGTCACGCTCGCCGGGAACACCCGCCTCAGGATCGGGAAGAGCGGCGCCGTCACCACGTACGCCAGCCGGTACCACCGCGTCCGCGAGGTCGCCCCGTGGACCGGCTGGATGTAGCCGGGCCGGAACATGTACGCCTCCAGCGGCAGCTCCAGCAGCGCCTCCTCGGTGGCGCCCTTGACCCGCGCCCACATCGCCCGGCCCTCCGCGTCGGTGCCGGCGCCCGAGACGTACACGAAGGTCGAGCCGGGGTTGAGCCGGGCCAGCGTGGTGCCCGCGGCCAGCGTGTACCCGTACGTGACCCGCCGGTAGTCCTCCTCGCTCATGCCCGCCGAGGAGACGCCGAGACAGAAGAAGCACGCGTCGTGGCCGGCCAGGTCGTCCTCGATCGGGGTGAGGTCGAGCAGGTCGGCGTGCGTCACCTCGCGCAGCTTGGGGTGTGAGCGCCCGGTGGGGGCGCGGCCCACCGTGAGCACGGACTCCACCCGGTCGTCCTCCAGGCACTCCCGCAGCACGCCCTGCCCGACCATGCCGGTCGCGCCGAAGACGATGACTTTCATCCGGGCTCCGTTCCGAGCGGAATGTCACCCGCTCGTACCGATCATCCCAGGCTCGGCGTCGTCCGGCACCCCGACCCCGGGCCGCGACCGGGGGACCCCGGTCCGGTGGCAGGTAAAGACGGCCGGATCCGGCCTGTGCGCGGCCCATCCCCGCGGCGCGCCTCCTCGCTCATCATGGGCCCATGTCACCCGAGGCGATTCACCAGCAGCAGCGGCTCGCCGATCCTCCCGAGACCGCCCTTGAGCCCGTTCCCGAGCCCGACACGGACCCTGCCGCGTCCGCCGCCGACGAGAGCGGCGCCACCCGCCGCCGTGGCGCCCGCGCCCTGGTCGCGGCCCTGGCCGTCGTCGCGCTGGCCGCCGGCGGCGTCGCCGTCTTCCAGTACGTCCGCGCCCACGCCCCCCGCCCCGTGGACGGCGGCACGCCGCCCTGGCCCGTACCCGCCGACCCGCTGCCCGGCATCCGGGCCGCCGGCCTGACCCACGGACCGATGGGCCACGCCGAGCACTACCACGCCCACCTCAGCGTCTTCGTCGACGGCGACGAGGTCGAGGTGCCGGCCGACATCGGCATCGTGGGCGAGGAGATGTCGCCCCTGCACACCCACGACAACCGGGGCGTCATCCACGTCGAGCCGCACACCAAGGGCGAGGTCTTCACCCTCGGCCAGCTCTTCAAGCAGTGGGGCGTCACGCTGTCGGCGAGCCGGCTCGGCTCCCTGAGGACCGACGCCGGCCACACCCTGACCGCCGCGGTGAACGGGGTGCCGGTCACGGGCGACCCCGCCGCCGTCGTGGTCAAGGCGCACGAGCAGATCTCGCTCGTGTACGGCAAGCCGGACCCCTCCTTCAAGGCCCCCTCGACCTTCACCTTCAAGCCGGACGAGTGACCGTCGTGGCCTCCGGGGAGGGCCGGCGCGCCCTTCCCGGAAACGGTCACGTAACGCCATTGCATTATTAATAAAATACCAATAATGTCTCCCACCAAGCCGGAACCCGAGGTCAGGCGTTCCGTTGGAAGGGAGTCAGCATGGGATCGAAGATCTCCCGGGCGGCGAGGATCGCGGCCGCGGCCGCCGCGATCGGCCTCGCCGCGGCGTGCGGCGGAGGCGGCGAGCCGGCCGGCACGCCGGCGGGCGGCGGAGCGAGCGGTGATCCGGCCAAGCCGGTGACGCTCACGTTCTGGTCGTGGGTGCCGGACATCCAGAAGGCGGTCGACCAGTTCAACGCCTCCCACCCCGGCGTCAAGGTCAACCTGGAGACCATCACCCCCGGCCCCGACGGCGGATACGCCAAGATGCTCGCCGCGGTCAAGGCGGGCAACGCCCCCGACGTGGCGCAGGTCGGCTACGACTCGCTGCCCTCGTTCCTCGTCAACGGCGCGCTGCAGGACGTCACCGAGTACGCCGGGGACGACGCGGCGAAGTTCGTCGACTGGCAGTGGCAGACCGGCGTCTTCGGCGGCAAGGTGTACGCGATCCCGCAGGCCAGCGGCCCGATGGGCTTCTACTACCGCAAGGACCTGTTCGACAAGTGGGGCATCGAGGCGCCCAAGACCTGGGACGACTTCGCCGCGGCCGCCGCGACCATCCGCAAGAAGGACAAGGACGCCTACATCTCCACGTTCGCCGCCAACCAGGCGCCGTGGCTGATCTCCCTGGCGCAGCAGGCGGGCCAGCAGTGGTTCGGCACCGAGGGTGACTCCTGGAAGGTCACCATCGACAACCCCGACACCCGCAAGATGGCCGCCTTCTGGCAGAAGCTGCTGGACGACAAGGTGCTCAAGACCGAGGCCGACCTGTCCAACGCCTGGTACAAGGACCTGCAGACCGGCGGCATCGTGGGCTGGATCGGCGGCTCCTGGGGCGACGCGATCATCCGCGGCAACGCCCCCGGCACCTCCGGCAAGTGGGCCGTCGCCCCGATGCCGCAGTGGCCCGGCGCCACGGGGTTCACCTCGGCGAGCTGGGGCGGCGGCTCCTCCTCGGCGATACTCAAGGGCACCAGGAACCCCGCCGCCGCCACCGAGTTCGCGGTCTGGCTCAACAGCGACCCGCAGAGCGTCAACACGCTGCTGTCCGCCGGCTACGGCTGGCCGTCGGTCAAGGACACCAGCAAGGTCACCAACCTGCACAAGGACGACACCGTCTTCCCCTTCTACGGCGGCCAGAACATCTGGGACGTCTTCAAGGAGTCCGACGCGGCCGTGACCACGGACTGGCGCTGGCCGCCGGTGAGCGACGCCCTCTACGCCAGCCTCACCGACAACGCCAAGGCCGCCGTCCAGGGCCAGGGCACCCTCACCGACGCCTTCGCCAAGACCCAGCAGGCGATGGTCGAGCAGCTCAAGGCCAAGGGCCTGAGCGTCGTGACGGGCGGCTGACGGTGGCGGGGGTGCTGCAGCGGACACCGGCGGGCACGACCGGAACGACGGGAACGTTCCGGCGGCGCCCCCGCCGTCCCCGGGCGCACGTGGCGGTCTTCGTCGTGCCGTTCTTCGTCGCCTTCGCGCTCTTCTACCTGGCGCCGATCGGCTACGCCGTCTACCAGAGCTTCTTCCGGCTCACCAGCAGCGGCCTCGGGCTGACCGAGCCGGTGCTGGAGTTCGCCGGCCTGGGCAACTACGCCGCCGCGCTCACCAGCGAGGCGTTCGTGGCGAGCATCGGGCGGGTGCTGGTGTTCAGCCTCGTCGAGGTGCCGGTCATGGTGGTCGCCGCCCTGGCGCTGGCCCTGCTGCTCGACTCGGCGCGGGCCCGGTTCCGGGCGTTCTTCCGCGTGTCGTTCTTCCTGCCGTACGGCGTGCCGGGCGTGATCGCCTCGCTGCTGTGGGGCTTCCTGTACGTGCCGCAGACCAGCCCGCTCATCGACGTGCTGGCCGCGGCGGGCCTGCCGCACGACTTCCTGTCGCCGCAGACGATCCTGCTGTCCATCGCCAACATCGCCACCTGGCAGTTCGCCGGCTACAACATGCTGGTGCTGATCGCCGGGCTGCAGGCCATCCCGCAGGAGCTGTACGAGGCGGCCCGCGTCGACGGGGCGAGCGAGCTGCGCATCGCCTGGCACGTCAAGGTGCCGCTGGTGCGGGCGCCGCTGATCCTCATCACGGTGTTCACCCTCATCGGCACGCTCCAGCTCTTCGTCGAGCCGCTCATCCTCAAACCGCTGACCACGGCCATCAACAGCGACTACACGCCCAACCTGGCCGCCTACAACCAGGCGTTCGGCCAGGCCAACATCCACCTCGCCTCGGCGGAGGCCACGCTCATCGCCGTCATGGCGTTCGTGATCTCGTTCGGCTTCCTGCGCGTGGTCAACCGGAAGGGGAACCGGGCGTGGTGAACCGTCGACTGAAGCCGGCCACCGTGGTGGTGCTGGCGCTGCTGCTGGCCGCGGCCGTCTACTTCCTGCTGCCGGTCGTGTGGGTGCTCGTCGCCTCGACCAAGAGCACCGCCGACCTGTTCGGCACGTTCGGCCTGTGGTCGCCGCGCCCGCAGCTCGGCGCCAACCTCGGCCGCCTGTTCGGCACCGGCGACGGCCTGTTCGGCCGCTGGATCCTCAACAGCTTCCTGTACGCGGGCCTCGGCGCCCTGGCCGCCACCCTGCTGTCGGCCGCGGCCGGCTACGCCATGGCCAAGTACCCCTTCCGCGGCCGGGAGGCGCTGTTCAACCTCGTCCTGGCCGGCGTGCTGGTGCCCTCGACCGTGCTGGCGCTGCCCACGTACCTGATCTTCAGCGAGGCCGGCATGACCGGGTCGTTCTGGTCGGTGCTGCTGCCCAGCGTGGTCAGCCCGTTCGGCGTCTACCTCGCCCGCATCCACGCCCACGCCGCCATCCCCGACGCGCTGCTGGAGTCGGCCCGGCTCGACGGGGCGGGGGAGTACCGCATCTTCTTCCGCATCGGCCTGAAGATCATGAGCCCGGCGCTGGTGACGATCTTCCTGTTCCAGTTCATCGGCATCTGGAACAACTACTTCCTGCCCCTCGTCATGCTGTCGGACCAGCGGCTCTACCCCGTCACGCTGGGCCTGGCGCTGTGGAACTCCCAGACCTTCCGCGACCCGGCCTTCTTCGAGCTGACGGTCACCGGAGCCGCCGTGTCCGCCCTCCTCCTCGTCCTCACCATGGCCTCGCTCCAGCGTTTCTGGCGCGCCGGCCTGACCGCAGGGAGCGTCAAAGGTTGAACATCCTGCCCGTGCTCAAGGACCGGATCGGCTTCGGCGCCGACTACAACCCGGAGCAGTGGTCGCCCGAGGTGTGGCGCGAGGACGTCCGCCTCATGCGCGAGGCCGGCGTCAGCGTCGTCACGCTCGGCATCTTCTCCTGGGCGAGCGTCGAGCCCGCGCCCGGCTCGTACGACTTCGGCTGGCTGGACGAGGTCATGGACCTGCTCGGTGAGGCCGGCATCGCCGTCTCGCTGGCCACCGGCACCGCCTCGCCGCCCGCGTGGCTGTCCCGGCTCCACCCCGGGACGCTGCCGGTGAACCGCGACGGCGTGCGCCTGTCGCCCGGCTCGCGCCAGCACTACTGCCCCAGCTCGCCGGTCTACCGCGAGGCCGCCGCCGGCCTCGCGCGGCGGATGGGCGAGCGCTACGGCACCCACGCCGCGCTCGCGCTCTGGCACGTCGGCAACGAGTACGGCTGCCACGTCCAGGAGTGCTACTGCGACGTCTCCGCCGACGACTTCCGGCGCTGGCTGCGCGAGCGTTACGGCGACCTCGACGGGCTCAACGCGGCGTGGTCCACCACGTTCTGGTCGCAGCGCGTCACCGACTGGGCGGAGGTGCTGCCGCCCCGCACCGCGCCCACCCTGCGCAACCCCGCCCAGGAGCTCGACTACCGGCGCTTCAGCTCCGACGCTCTGCTCGCCTGCTACCGGGCCGAGCGGTCCGTCCTGCGCGAGCTCACCCCCGGCGTGCCCGTCACCACCAACATCATGGGCATGTGGGAGCCGGTCGCCGACTACGCCTCCTGGGCCCCCGACTTCGACCTGGTCGCGCTCGACCTCTACCCCGAGCCGAAGGACCCGGCCGCCGCCGTCGACGCCGCGTTCTTCCACGACCAGATGCGCTCGCTCGGCGGCGGCCGGCCGTACCTCATGATGGAGACCGCGACCAGCGCCATCAGCTACCGGCCGCCCAACCGGCCCAAGCGGCCCGGCCTCAACCGGCTCTGGAGCCACCAGGCGGTGGCCCGCGGCGCCGACGCCGTCATGTACTTCCAGTGGCGGGCCTCGCTGGGCGGCGCGGAGAAGTTCCACTCCGCGGTCGTCTCCCACGGCGGCCCGCACGACCGGATCTTCCGCGAGGCCGCCGCGCTCGGCGCCGAGCTGGGCGGCCTGGACGGCGTGGCCGGCACCCGTGTGCCCGCCGAGGTGGCCGTCGTCTTCGACTACGCCAACTGGTGGGCGCTGGAGCTCGACGCCCGGCCCGCCGAGCTGCGCGTGCCCGAGCGGGTACGCGCCCACTACGCGCCGCTCTGGCACGAGAACGTCACGGTCGACGTGGTCCAGCCCGCGGCCGACCTGTCCTCGTACAAGCTGGTGATCGTGCCCAACCTCTACCTGTGCGACGACGCGGCGGCCGAGGGCCTGCGGCGGTACGTCGAGGACGGCGGCCACCTGCTGATGTCGTTCTTCAGCGGGATCGCCGACGCCTGCGACCGCATCCGGCCCGGCGGCCCCCCCGGCGCCTTCCGCGACCTGCTCGGCCTGCGCGTGGAGGAGTTCTGGCCGCTGAGCGACGGCGAGCTGCTCGGCCTGTCCACCGGCGGCGACGCCGGCCTGTGGGCCGACCACATCGTGCCCGAGGGCGCCGCGGTCCTGGCCGCCTACACCGACGGCCCGCTCGCGGGCCTGCCCGCCGTCACCCGCCACGCCTACGGCCGGGGCAGCGCCACGTACCTCGGCACCCGCCCCGGCGAGCACGTCATGCGCGACCTCGTCCGCGACACCCTGCGCCTGGCCGGCGTCGAGCCCGTCCTGCCCGGCCTGCCCGCCGGCGTGGAGGCGGTCCGGCGCGGCGGCCACGTGTTCCTGCTCAACCACAACGACCATCCCGTACGCGCGGCCGGCGTCGAGCTGGCCCCGCTCGACGTCGCCGTCGTCGCCCTCGGGGAGGCGGAGTGAGCGGCCGGTTCGCGGGCCGCAGCGCCGTCGTCACCGGCGGCGCCTCCGGCATCGGCGCGGCGACCGCCCGCCGGCTCGCCGCCGAGGGCGCGTCCGTGCTGGTGGTGGACGTCGCCCCCGAGGGGACGGTGGAGGGGGCCGGCTACCTGCGCGGCGACGTGGCGGCCGAGGAGACCTGGGACCGGGTCGCCGCCCGGGGCCCCTTCGACGTGATCGTGAGCAACGCCGCCGTCGCCGAGGTCGCGCCCGCGCACGAGACGAGCCTGGAGTCGTGGAACCGGCAGCTCGGCGTCGGCCTCACCGCCGCCTTCCTGGCCGCCCGCCGGCTGCTGCCCCCCATGGCCGCCACCGGCGGCGCCATGGTCATCACCTCCTCGGTCCACGCCGTCGTGGGGCTGCCGGGCCATCCCGCGTACGCCGCCGCCAAGGGCGGGCTGACGGCGCTCACCCGGCAGCTCGCCGTCGAGTACGGCCCGGCCGTGCGCGTCAACTGCGTGCTGCCCGGCCCGATCATGACCAGGGCGTGGGACCGGGTGGACGAGCGGGGCCGCGCCGACAGCGTGCGCGCCACCGTGCTGCGCCGGTTCGGCGCCCCGGAGGAGGTCGCCTCGGTCATCGCCTTCCTCGCCTCCGAGGAGGCGTCGTTCGTCACCGGGGCCTGCCTCACGGCCGACGGCGGCTGGAGCATCGTGAAGGAGTCGGCGTGATGGCCGCCTACAGCGGGCGCGGCCTGCACGGGCAGACCGTCGAGGCGATCGCCGCCATGATCTTCGGCGGCGAGTTCAAGGAGGGCGACGCGCTCGACGTCGTGGCCCTCCAGGAGCGGCTCGGCGTCAGCTCCACCGCGCTGCGCGAGGCGATGAAGGTGCTCACCGCCAAGGGACTCATCGGGGCCAGGCCCAAGCTCGGCACCCACGTGCGGCCCCGCGCCGACTGGAACCTCCTCGACGGCGACGTCATCCGGTGGAAGTTCGCCGGCCGCCCCGACCCCGGATTCCTGCACGACCTGCACGAGCTGCGCTCGATCGTCGAGCCGTCGGTCGCCCGGCTCGCCGCGCGGCGCCGCACGCCCCGGCAACTGGAGGAGCTGGAGCAGGCCCTGGAGCGCATGGCGGCGGCCGACGACCCCGTCCAGGCCGACCTCGACTTCCACCGGGCGCTGCTCGCGGCCGGCGGCAACGAGCTGCTCGTCCGCATGGACGTCGTCATGGGCGCCGGACTGGCCGGCCGCGACCGGCTCGTGCACGCCTCCAACGGCAGCGACGACCCCGTACCGAGCCACCTGGCGGTGCTGGAGGCGATCAGGCGCGGCGACGCCGGCGCGGCCGAGGCGGCGATGCGCGACCTGCTGGCCAAGGCATGGCGCGACGTGGAGGGGCTCTTGTGAGCCGGCTCGTGAGGAGACGACGGTGGGGGAGCGGAACGTGAAGAGCCGGAGGGGACAGGCTTGAAGATCGCCAGGATCGAGACGTTCCTGGTCCCGCCGCGGTGGCTGTTCTGCCGCGTGGAGACGGACGACGGCGTAGTCGGGTGGGGCGAGCCGGTCGTGGAGGGCCGGGCCGAGGTGGTCCGCGCCGCGGTCGACGTACTCGCCGAGTACCTCGTCGGCCAGGACGCGCTGCGCATCGAGGACCACTGGCAGGTGCTCACCAAGGGCGGCTTCTACCGGGGCGGCCCCGTCCTGTCCAGCGCCGTGGCCGGCCTCGACCAGGCGCTGTGGGACATCGCCGGCAAGCACTACGGCGCGCCCGTGCACGAGCTGCTCGGCGGCCCGGTCCGCGACCGCGTCCGCGTGTACGCGTGGGTCGGCGGCGACGACCCGGGCGAGCTGCGCGAGGAGATCGACAAGCAGGTCGAGGCCGGGTTCACCGCCGTCAAGATGAACGGCTCCGGCCTCCTGCCGCGTCCCGTCACCGGCGCGGACCTGGCCGCCGTCGTCGCCCGCGCGGAGGTCGCCCGCGCCGCCCTCGGCCCCGGCCGTGACTTCGCGATCGACCTGCACGGGCGGGCCACCGCGGCCGACGCCCGGCGCATCATCGCGGCCGTCGCGCCCCTGCATCCCATGTTCGTGGAGGAGCCGCTCGCCCCCGGCCTGCTGCACCGGCTGGGCGACCTGACCGCCGCCACCGAGGTGCCCATCGCGCTCGGGGAGCGCCTCTACTCACGCTCCGACTTCCTGCCGGCGCTCACCTCCGGCCTGGCGGTGGCCCAGCCCGACCTCTCCCACGCCGGGGGCGTCTCGGAGGTCCGGCGCATCGCCGCGCTGGCGGAGACGTTCGACGTGCAGATCGCGCCGCACTGCCCGCTCGGCCCCATCGCCCTGGCCGCCAGCCTCCAGGTGGGCTTCGCCACGCCCAACTTCCTCATCCAGGAGCAGAGCGCCGGCATCCACTACCACCAGGACACCGAGTTCCTCGACTACGTGCTCGACCCGGCGCCGTTCACCTTCACCGCGGGCCACGCTCACCGCACGTCGCTGCCGGGGCTCGGGGTGGTGGTGGACGAGCGGGCCGTACGGGACGCGGACCGGCACCCGCACGCCTGGCGCAACCCGGTGTGGCGGCACGAAGACGGCTCAATGGCGGAGTGGTGACATGACCGACCCTGACATCCCCGACAACTCCAACATTCCCGACAACCACGACACCTCCAGCATCCACGACACCTCCAGCATCCACGACACCCCCGGCATCCACGACACCCCCGGCATCCAGCACACGCCCGCCAGCCACCGGACTCCTTCCGCGGCTCCGGATGTCCTGGATCTGCTGGGCGTTCTGCGCGCGCGGCGGTTGCTCGCCATCGTGCGCGGCCGGGACCCGGAGGCCGCGGTCCGCACCGCGCACGTCCTCGTGGAGGAGGGGATCGACGTCCTGGAGGTGTCGCTGAGCGGCGCCGGGGCGCTGGAGGTCATCGCCCGCGTCCACGCCGAGCTGGGCCCGTCCGTCACGCTGGGGGCGGGCACGGTACTGACGGAGGCGGAGGCGGACGCGGCCCTGGCAGCGGGGGCGCGCTTCGTGGTGACGCCCGCACTGAGCGCGGGAGCGGCCCGCGCCCTGTCCCTGGGGGTGCCCGTCCTGGTCGGGGCGCTGACGCCCACGGAGGTCTGGCAGGCATGGGAGGCGGGCGCCACGGGTGTCAAGGTCTTCCCCGCCTCGCTGGGCGGCCCCGGCTACCTGTCGGCGCTGCGCGACCCGTACCCGTCGATCCCTCTGGTGCCGGTGGGCGGGGTGACGGCCGACCAGATCCGCCCGTACCTGGAGGCGGGGGCACCGGCGGTGGGTGTCGGCTCGCCCCTCACGGGCGACGCCCCGCACGGCGGCGACCTGCACGCCCTCCGCACCCGCGCCCGCCACTTCCGCCAAGAGACGGCGACGCCATGACGGCCCCGCGGACGGAGACGCCATGACGGCTCACGAGCGCAAGGACGCCGAGGCTGTGCCCGTGGGCCGGGACACCGCGGTTGTTCGCGTGGGCGGGGACGCTGAGGTTGTGCGCGTGGGCGGGGACGCTGAGGTTGTGCGCGTGGGTCGGGACGCTGAGGCTGTGCGCGTGGGCCGGGACGCCGAGGTCGTGCCTGTGGGTCGGGACGCCGAGGCGGTCTGCGCGGAGGGGGAGGGCACACTCGCCGACGTGGGCCCACCTCCGGTCATCGACCTCCTCACGCTGGGGGAGGCGATGGCGTCGCTGCACGGGGGCGGGCCGTTGCGGCTGGGAGGCAGCCTGGAGCTCTCGATGGCCGGTGCCGAGGCGAACGTGGCCATCGGCCTGACCCGGCTCGGCCACACCGTCCGGTGGGCCGGGGTCGTGGGCGACGACGAGCTCGGCCGCCTCGTCCTGCGCACGCTGCGCGCCGAGGGCGTCAACGTCGACACCGCCAGAACCGACCCCGACCACCCGACCGGCCTGCTCATCCAGGAGCGCAGGGTGGCGGCCATCACGCGGGTCCACTACTACCGCGCCGGCTCGGCGGGCTCCCGCCTGACGCCCGCCGACGCCGCGGCCGCTCTGGCGGAGCGGCCGCGAATGCTGCACGTCACCGGCATCACCCCGGCCCTCGGCGCCGATGCCGCGGCCACGGTCACGCACGCCGTACGGCAGGCCCGCGAGCTCGGCGTCCGGGTGTGCCTGGACGTCAACCACCGGGCCAGGCTGTGGGACCGCGAAACGGCGTCGCGGGCCCTGGCGGACCTGCTGCCGTACGTGGACGTGCTGGTGGCCTCGGCCGACGAGCTGCCCCTGGTCACCGCTGGGGGCCCGGCCGCACTGCTGGCGGCCGGGATCGGCGAGGTGGTCGTCAAGCACGGCGCGGCGGGCGCGGAGGCGTGGGCGGGCGACGAGCACGCCGCCTCCGGGGCGTTGAGGGTCCCCGCGGTGAACACGGTCGGCGCGGGCGACGCGTTCGTGGCGGGCTACCTGTCGGGCCTGCTGGACGGCCTGCCGCTGGGGGAGCGGGTGCGGCGCGGGGTGACGGTGGGGGCGTTCGCGGTGGCGTCCGACGGCGACTGGCACGGCCTGCCCGACCGCCCGGAGCTCACCCTGCTCACCCTGGAGGACGGCGAAACCGTCCGCTGAGCCCACGAATCCGGGCGCGCCGGCTCTCGAACCGCCGCACCCGGGATGCCGGCCTCGAACCGCCGCATCGGGGGTGCCGGCTCTCCAACCGCCACACCCGGGGCGCCGGCCTCGAACCGCCGCATCGGGGGTGCCGGCTCTCCAACCGCCACACCCGGGGCGCCAGCCTCGAACCGCCGCATCCGGGGTGCCCGCTCCCGCACCGCCGGTTTCGCGGCCGGAGACGTGCTTGGCGGCTCAACCGAACGTCAGCCAGGCCGCCCCGAATATGGTCGCGTACAGCAGCATGCGCAGCACCCAGTGAAAGCTGCGCCGATCCTCGTCAAGGATGAGCCCCGCCCGCTGGTAGCTCTGCATGAGCGCCAGCGCCCCCCATTGCAGGATGAGGGCCAGTCCCGCGGCCAGCACGAACACCGCGACCCGCTCCCGCACGATCCACTCGGCCAGCTTGAGCGGTCCGGACCGTCCCCCGGCGACCACGAGCGCCGCCACTTCGAGCAGGGTGAGCACGAGCATGACGCCCAGCTGTACGGCTATCTGTCGTGGTATCAGCCGCGCCAGCTCCTGCCGCTCGGCCTGCGGCCGATTCTTGGCCTGCTCCTGGGCCACGCTGCGCCAGGTGTCGTGCACCGCACGGAACTCGACGACCATCGCGATCAGTACGGCAGGAATGACCTGCGCCAGTAAGCCTGCGTGCGAGACAAGATCCACGAAGCCGGATTCTACGGTTGGCGGCCGTGCTGGTCTTCACCTCGCTGGGAGCGCATCGCAAGCAGGCTCCGGTCGCGCTCGCCGACAGCAACGGCGCTCACGACGCGGACGGGTGGACCGCGTCGTCACTGGACCGCGTCGTCACTGGACCGCGTCGTCACTGGGCCGCGTCGTCACTGGGCCGCGTCGTCACTGGGCCGTGACGGGGACGAAGCCCTCGCCGGCGCGGTAGTGGGGGGACTGGTGGCGGAAGTACGTGTTGTACACGTCGCAGTACCGCCCCCCGCGCGCCAGCAGCGTCGCGTGGTCCCCCTCCTCCACGATCCGGCCGTGGTCCAGGACGATGATGCGGTCCACGTGCTCGATCGTGGACAGCCGGTGCGCGATGACGATCGAGGTGCGGCCGGCCAGCACCACGTCCAGACCCTCCTGGATCTGCGCCTCCGTGAGCGGGTCGACGCTGGCCGTGGCCTCGTCGAGCACCACGATGGCCGGGTCCTGGACGAGGAGCCGGGCCAGGGCCACGAGCTGCCGCTGCCCCATGGACAGGGCGCGGCCGTGCTCGCCCACGTCGGTGCCCAGCCCGTGGGGCAGGGCCTCGATCCAGTCGCCGCCGCCGACCGCCGCCGCGGCGGCCAGCACCTCTTCGTCGGTCGCCTCGGGTCTCGGGTAGCGGATGTTGTCGGCGACCGTGCCGCTGAACAGGAACGGCGCCTGCGGGACCGCGCCGATCTGCCTGCGGTACGCGCCGAGCTCCAGGGTGCGGATGTCCTGGCCGTCGATCAGCAGGCGGCCCTCCTGGAACTCGTAGAACCGGGTGATCAGCTTGCTGAGCGTGGACTTGCCGGCGCCCGTGTGACCGACCAGCGCGACCGTCTCACCGGCCTCGATCACCAGGTCGAAGTCCCGCAGCACCGGAGTGGCCGCGTCGTAGCCGAAGGTGAGCCGCTCGAACTCGATGCGACCCGCCAAACGGCCGACGTCGCGCGCGTCGCTCTGCACCACTCGCGGCGGCGCGTCGATGAGGGCGAACACCCGCTCCGACGCGGACAGCCCCTGCTGGAACTGCGACCAGAACGCGGCGATGGACGTCAGCGGGAACCAGAACAGCGCCACCCCCTGCAGGAACAGGTACCAGTCGCCGGCCGACAGCCGCCCGCCCAGCACCGCCGTGCCGCCCAGCTGCACCAGCGCGACCGTCGCCAGCCCCGCCACGAGGAACAGCACCGGGAAGATCGACGAGAACACGAAGCCCTGTCCCAGCGTCACCCGGTAGCTCTGCTGGTTGATCGGCCGGAACTCGTCGTAGACCTGCCGCTCCTGCCGGAAGTTCTTGGCCACGGCGATGCCGCCCATGGTCTCCTGCAGGTTGGCGTTGACGCGGCTCAGCGACCGCTGCGCCCGGCGCGTGCTGGTCCGGGCGATCCGCCGGAACAGCAGCGCGACGCCCACCACGACGGGCACCACGAGCAGCGTCAGCAGCGCCAGCTCGACGCTGCGCAGGAACAGCATGACCGTCACGAGCCCGACCATCAGCACCTGGCTGATCAGGTCCATCGTCAGCGTGGAGACCGTGGCGAAGTCGTCGGTGTCGGAGGTGACGCGGCTGACGATCCGGCCCGACGGCGTCTCGTCGTAGAACGACAGGTCGCGCTGGAGCACGGCGTCGAACGCGTCCTCGCGCAGGCGCAGCACGACGTCGCCGGTGACCCGCGAGCTGTGCCACTGGCGGACGAAGTTGAACACCCAGCCGAGCCCGCCCGCCAGCAGCAGGCCGAGCGTGAGCCGCCAGCCGGTCTCGGCGATGGTGCCGTCCTCGATGGCGTCGAGACCCCAGCTCGCCACCAGCGGCATGGCGGCCTGGCTCGCCGAGCCCAGGACGATCATGGCGGCGACCAGCGCCATCGCCCCGAGCTTCGGCCGGAAGTACGACAGGATCCGGCGCAGCAGCTCGCGGTCGCCGTAGGTGCGGTCGTAGTCCTCGGCGTCGAGGCCGTCCATGATGAACCCCATCAGCGCACCCCTCCCTGCTCGCCGGCCATCGCCTGGCCGTTCTCCTCCAGCACCCCTCCGGCGTCGAGCTCCAGCACTCCGCCGTCCACCCCTCCGCCGTCCAGCCCTCCGGAGTTCAGGTCTTCGCCGTTCAGCTCGACCTCGTCGTAGTGGGAGAAGATCCGGCGGTAGAGGCGGCTGCGGGCGATCAGCTCGTCGTGCGTGCCGTAGTCGGCCAGCTCGCCGCGTCTCAGCAGCAGCACCTTGTCCGCCCAGCGGATCTGGGAGAGGCGGTGCGTGATGAGCAGCGTGGTGCGCCCCTCCTGGATGCGGCCGATCGCCTGCTGGATCCGGTCCTCGGTGGCGGAGTCGATGGCGCTGGTGGAGTCGTCGAGCACGAGGATCGCCGGGTCGGTCAGCAGGGCCCGTGCGATGGCCAGGCGCTGCCGCTGCCCGCCCGACAGCGTGACGCCGCGCTCGCCGATCACCGTGTCGTAGCCGTCGGACAGCTCGGAGATGAACTCGGCCGCCTGCGCGTCCTCCGCCGCCCGTACCACGGCCTCGCGGTCGGCCCGCTGGCCCAGGCTGAAGGCGATGTTCTCGGCGACCGACCGCGAGAAGAGCACGATGTCCTGCTCGATGGTGGAGATCTGCGAGCGCAGCGAGTCGAGGTCCCAGTCGCGGACGTCGACGCCGTCGATGAGGATGCGGCCCGCGGTGACGTCGTAGATGCGGGGGACGAGCTTGGTGAGCGTGCTCTTGCCGGAGCCGGTCTCGCCCACGATGGCGACCGTCTCGCCCGGCTGCACGGTGAACGACACGCCCCGCAGCGCAGGCCCGCCCTTGCCCTCGCCCTGGTCCTCGTCCTCGTCGTAGCCGAAGCTCACGTCCTCGAAGACGATCTCGCCGGTGACGGGCGCGGCGTGGCCGTCGGCGGGCTGCGCCAGCTCGCTCTCGGACGTCATGATGGCGAGGATCCGGCGCGAGGAGACGATGCCGATCTGCACCAGCGAGAACGTGAAGATGGACATCTGCGTGGGAAAGCCGAGCATGCCCATGAGGCCCATGAACGCGACCAGCTCCCCGAGGCTGATCACCCCGGACCCGTGCAGCGCCAGCCCGTGCCACAGCGCTCCCGCCATCGCGAACGCGAACAGCAGCGTCGGCAGGTAGCGGGCCTGCACCAGGCCGTTGCGGGCGAAGGAGTCGCGGTAGCGGCGCGCGTGCGACCGGAAGCGCCGCCGCTCCTGCTCCTCCTGCGCCGTCACCTTGATCACCTCGATGCCGCGCACCGCCTGGTTGAGCGCGGCGTTGAGATCGCCGAACTCCTCCCGCATGCGGGTCGCCACCGGGTTGAGCCGCCGCATGTAGTGCCAGAGCGCCGCCGCGAACACCACGGCGAAGATCCCCGGCACGAGCAGCAGCCGCGGGTTGATCGCGCCGATGAAGAACAGGGGCACGATCCCGCTGAGCCCGGAGTCGACGATGAGGTCGAGGCCGGGAGAGACCATGGTGGACAGCTGCCGGATGTCGTTGGCGGCCCGGGCCATCAGGTCGCCCACCCGCTGCCGGTTGTGGAACGTCTGGCTCTTGCCCAGCAGGCTCACGTAGAGCTCGTCACGGGCGTCGCGTTCCAGCCGCTTGGCCAGCACCTCGCTGGACAGCCGGGCGACGAGGTCGAACACGCCGCGCGCCAGCACGATGGCCAGCAGCGCCAGCGCGATCAGCCGCAGCGCCTCCGCGGGGTCGCCCCGCTCGCCCAGCACGGCGTCGAACGCGCCGCCGGTCAGGGAAGGGACGGTGGAGTTGAGCACCACCATCACGAGCGACCCGCCGAGGAACCCCACCAGGTGGACGGCATGGCGGCGCAGATGCGACCACAGCCAGCGGATCGGGCCGCGGTGGTCGTGGCGGGTGCCGGAGACGGAGAACTCCGGTGTGCTGACGGCGGTCACAGGCGAAGCTCCCCGGGGCGGCGGGCGGAGGTGTATCGAACCTGTTTTCTATCACCGCCCACCGACAGTTTCCCACCGCTTTTCTCGCGTGTCCCGGCGGGTGCCGCCGCTCTGGTCGCTCGCCGCCGGGCGTACGGGGGGCCGCTCCGGTCAGCCGGATGCCCGGTCAGGGACACCTGTTCAGCCGGATACCCGGTCAGGGACACCTGCTCAGGATGATGGCCGGTCAGGGACACCCGGTCAGGACGATGGAGGAAGCTGCCCGCGCACCCACCGGGCATCCGGGTTGACGTATGGCCGGCCCGCCAGCACCACGGTCGGCACCGTCTCGTCACCGCCGGTGGCCGCCCGCACCGCCGCCGCTCCGGCCGGGTCGCGCCAGATGTCGACCCAGTGCGCCCGGCGGGCGTCGCGGCCCAGCCCGATCCGCAGGCGCAGACAGTATTTGCAGGCCGGCCGCCAGTAGACGACCGGCCGGCCGTCGGCCGCGCTGCGGCGTTGCGCCTCCGCCGCGCCGACTGACCTGGGGAACACCAGCGGGGAGTACAGCCCGGCGAGCCCCAGGAACGCTGCCAGCGGGACGACCGCGGCACCGGGGGAGCCGGCCGCGATCCGCGTTGTCGCCACCACGACACCGCTGAGGACGAGCAGCATCGGCAGGCCCCAGGCACGAATCACAATAAAACAGGCTATCGGTGGCGCAACTCGACGGACCACGGACCTGAGCGTGAACGCGGAGCGCGGGGCGTGGCGCCAACAGGAGTGGACGCGGGCCCAGCAAGGACGCGGGCCCCAGCAAGGACGCGGGCCCCGGCATGGAGGCGGGCGCGGTCGCGGCTCAGCAGTGGCTGGGGACCCAGGCGTACTGGGGATCGCGCAGGCGTGCTGAGGGAGGTGGGGGCAGGACCCCTCTACGAACGGTCCCGAGATCCGGCACGCCTCGCGCAACGGCCGTATAAACACGAAATCCCAGGTCGTGAGACCTGGGGTGAGGTGTGGTGGACGATACTGCGAATGTGCCATCCAGGAGCAAAAGTGCCTGGTAGACAGCTCATTGGGGCTTCCTGCAGTCAGCACGCCGTACGGTCATTCGTGGGTGTGATGGCCTCCTCTCCCTTCTCGGGCGGGGATTAGCCGTACTGGGGATCGAGTGCGCATCTACACCGCATCTCCAGGCCCATGCCGCCGACCGGTCAGGCCGGGACAGCGGCCAATCTGGAGAGCACTGGCCGATTTGGGCGCTACTCGGTCAGCGCTTCGTGGCCGGAGGTGGGATTTGAACCCATCTTCTCAGGGTCTATGAAACCCGCGAGGACTCCACCCTGCTCTCTAACAGCACTTGCGCTCACCAGCCGCGACGGGCAGTGTGTCGATGTGGACCGAGCCGTCGCCTTGGCTAGCCTGGCAATTGCGATCATTATTGGGATCCCTCAGGTTTATCTTGCCTGGCAGCAGGTTCGCCTGGCGAAGAAGCAGCAGCGGGACCGGGCAAGCAACCAGCCGCAGAGCCACGTTGACGAGGCGCCAGTTCCGGCTCCGGCCGCGCCCTTGGCCGAGCGTCCCCCTCAGGCTCAGGTCCAGCCACCACCGGGCAGCGCATCGGAAGCCTCAGCCAAGGAAGAATCCGGTGTCTCCGCGCCGGCTTCTCCTGGCGATGCGGCGGTAGCCGTCGCATCCTCGGTCAGCGCCCCTTACTGGGTGACGGGCTTGCAGTTGCTTGTCGGCGCCAACCTCGTCTGGGCGCTGTTTGATATCGAGGGATGGGCCGCCACTCCGCCTACGACGCCACGCGGGGAGTTCGGCTCTGTTCTGTGGACCTTCGTCGCAGCACAATTCGTCATCAGTATTGGTACGGGTATGTCAATCTATTCGTGGGTCGCGAACGAGGGCCGTTCCTTTATGGAACGCGATCGGAACCTGCTGTACCTGTCGTGCGCTGTTTGTGGCCCGTTGGTGGCCATAGCACTCGTCATCGTCCGCCATGGAGTGCTGCTTTAGGATCAAGCTGGCGTGCATGGACCCGAATCAAGGACTCGCGGATTGACAGTCCGCTGCTCTGCCAACTGAGATATGCGCCATGGCGACGCAACTAGCCGTCCGATGTCTTACGAGAGCCATGTCGCGCTTTTGCAAGCCGTGTCCGACCCGTCGCAGCCCTGACGACGTTCCTTTCCAACGGCACCAGCGGCGGCAAGCAAGGAACAAACACATTCGCGCGCACTCCGTACGGCGAGTAGTCGCCCACGGTGAAAACGGCCGCGTTGCGCCTCAGGTGTGAACACTGTGAGATCCTCGCCGGGATGCAGGCCGGACCCGTCGGCGGGGCGTTGGTACAGCCGTCGCAGTCACCGCCGTAGCCGGACGACAGCAGCCACCAGATCCGCCCCGTCTCACGATCTACAGCCGACCGCGCGCACACCTGGCACAGTCGCTTGTCCATGCAGCGCCACTGCCTCAGCGTGTTGACCGTCTTGAAGTCGAGGTCGGCCCGTGCGGTTCTGGCTCTGCCGCAAAAGGAGGACACCGTTACGGAAGTCGTCCCGCTGGGGCAGGGCCCAGGAACAACAAGAAGCCCCAGACTCCCGGCGTGTGCCGTGAGCTGGGGCTTTAACTCCTGTTTGACCAGGTCAGACCTGATCGGCTACGGAGCCTGGTGGACGATACTGGGATTGAACCAGTGACCTCTTCCGTGTCAGGGAAGCGCTCTCCCGCTGAGCTAATCGTCCGTTGCCGAGGTGGAGACGGGATTTGAACCCGTGTAGACGGCTTTGCAGGCCGCTGCCTCGCCTCTCGGCCACTCCACCGAGCCGGAAGCTCCGAGCGGAAGACGGGATTCGAACCCGCGACCCTCACCTTGGCAAGGTGATGCTCTACCACTGAGCCACTTCCGCGTCGCCGCCGCTGTGTCGCGGTGACGAGAGAACTCTAGCGAATCCTCGCCGAGTCCCCAAACCGGAGGTCGCCGACCTGCTCCGCGTACCAGATGACGTCGGCGACGTGCTCGGCGATCTGGCGCAGCGTCCAGTTGGGGTCGCGGGGGACGTCCCAGGCGTCGGGGACGGTCGCGTAGCGGTTCACGTACGCCTGGGCGAGGCGGGGCCAGCGGGCGCGCGCCTCGGCGAGGTCGAGCTCGGTGAAGCGGGCCCAGTCGGCGTCCAGCGTCACCGTGCGGCCGTGCCAGGTGTCGGGTGCCGGAGTGGCGCCGGCGAGCAGGGCTTCCACCTCGGCGAGGTGGTCGATGAGGTGGTCCTGGATGCGGCGGGCGGCCTTGGAGGGGGTCCACAGGTTGTCGGCTTCGGTCAGGATGGGCCTGCCGTCCCAGGCGAGCCAGGTCTCGGCCAGGGCGAGGCAGCGGTCGACGGAGGCGGCTACGAGGAGCGCGGGGTTCAGCGCGGGGTTCTCGGTGGTCATGACGCCGATCGTGTACCCGAAGCATTCAAACGGCTGTCGAAGCGTCCCGGTCGCGGGAAGTGGCTGCGGGCAAGCCGTTCTCCGGGCGGGCAGACCGGCCGGGCAGTCCGGGCGGGCAGACCGCCGGGCAGTTCGGCCGGGCAGTTCGGGTCGGCAGTGCGGGTGGGCAGTGCGAAGGTGGCCAGTTCGGGTGGGAAGGAGTGGCCGGCTCAGGGGGGCGGGGTCTCCGGGCCGTACGCCCGCAGGAAGGTGTCGACCGCGGACCCCGCCATCCCACCCGCCTCGGCGTCGGTGACCTTCCGCGTGCCGAGCCGGCCGCGCGCCTCCAGCGGCCCCGTGAGCAGCGCCAGGAACTGCTCGGCCGCCACCGCAGGGTCGCACGGGCGCAGCCGTCCGGACAGGGAGAGCCGCGCGAACCGGTCGGCCAGGCCCTCGCCGAGCCGGTGCGACGTGCGGCTCTGGACGGTGTCGACCAGGTCGGGGAAGCGGGCGATCTGCGCGTAGGTGAGCCAGCGCAGCGCGTGGGCGCGCTCGCCCCGGCACACCTGGAGCAGCCGGTACGCGACCTCCTCCAACGCCGGCCGGAGGTCGTCGCCCGGGTCGCGCAGCCGGTCGGCCACGGCCAGGCACTCCTCCGACACCGTCTCGGCGGCGGCGGTCAGCGCCTGCCGGAACAGGTTCTCCTTGTCGCTCAGGTGGTTGTACACGGTGAGCTTGGCGACGCCGGCCTCCTCGGCGATCTCCTGCACGCACGCCTGCGAGTAGCCCCGCCGGGCGAAGACGGTGAAGGCGGCGTCGAGGATGGCCTGCCGCTTGTCGATGCGTCCTCGCGCTCCCTTGCGGGCGGTGGCAGCCGTCGTTTCCGTCACGTCCGCAGGGTACCCCTCGACCGGATCGCAAGTGAACTCGCGAGTTCACTCTTGCTGCTGGACCGGATGAGTCGTTACGGTGAACCAACGAGTTCAGAAGAAAAGACCAATGAGGAGAGAAATGATCGTCAACATTCTGCGTTTCAGCTTCAGGAGCGGGACGACGGAGGAGGAGAAGGCCGAGGTCCTGGCGGCCATGCGGCGGACGGCGTCCGTCGAGTCGGTGTCGTTCTCGACGGTCGGCCAGGACCTGGGCGACCCCGCCGAGGGCTACACCCACGCCTACTGCGTCGGCATCGCGGACCTGGAGGCGCTGGAGCGGTACATGCACGACCCGGTGCACATCGAGGGCGACTACACGATCATCCCGCGGCTGGAGAGACTGGCGCCGGCGCGCCTGTCGGACGACCTCGACCCCGAGCTGGCCGGCAAGGTCATGGCGCTGCACCTGAAGAAGGTGGAGACGTACCCGGAGTGGGGGCGGCTCGTCGAGTCGGTCTCGGGCGGCCGGATCCCCAGCGGCGCCTGACCTGGCCCGGGGTCACCGTACGGCGACGTCTTCTTTGCCCGTACCGGCCGTGGCGCATACCCAGGCGGAACGGCTTCCGGGACATCCTTGAGCTGACGACCGGGCCCGCCGCGTGACAGGAGACGATCATGGGACAGCTCGACGGCAGGACGGCCGTCGTCACCGGCGCGACCAGCGGGATCGGGCTGGCGGCGGCCCGGCGGTTCGCGGCGGAGGGCGCGCACGTGTTCGTCACCGGCCGCCGCCAGGAGGCGCTGGACGCCGCGGTGACCGAGATCGGCGGCAACGTCACCGGCGTCCGGGGCGACGTGGCCGACCTGGGTGACCTCGACCGGCTCTACGCCGCCGTCGCCGAGCGCGGCCGGGGCGTCGACGTGCTGTTCGCCAACGCCGGCGGCGGGGAGCTCCGGCCGCTGGAGCAGGTCACCGAGGAGCACTTCGACCAGACCTTCGGCAGCAACGTCAGGGGCACGCTGTTCACCGTCCAGAAGGCGCTGCCCCTGCTCAACGACGGCGCCTCGGTGATCCTGACCGGCTCCACCGCCGGCGCCAAGGGCGTGGAGGCGTTCGGCGTGTACAGCGCCTCCAAGGCGGCCATCCGCTCCTTCGCCCGCACCTGGGCCAACGAGCTGAGGGGCCGGGCGATCAGGGTCAACACCCTCAGCCCCGGCCCCATCGACACACCCGGCGTCACCGCCCTGGCGCCCGACCCGGCCGAGGCCGACCGCCTGAGGAACGCCCTGGTGGACCTGGTGCCGCTCGGCCGGATGGGCACGCCCGAGGAGGCCGCCTCGGCCGCCCTGTTCCTGGCCTCCGACGAGAGCAGCTTCATCACGGGCGCCGAGCTGTACGTCGACGGCGGCATGAACCAGATCTGACCGTCACCGGCTCAGGTGTGGCCGCCGTTCACCGTCACGCGCTCGCCGGTGACGAACGAGGCCGCGTCCGAGGCGAGGAACGCCACCGTGGCGGCCACGTCCTCCGGCGTGCCCATCCGGCCCAGGGGCACGTCGTCCCGGTAGGCGGCGATGTCCTCGGGGCCGTGGTGGGCGTGCCGTTCGACGGGGATCCAGCCGGGCGCGACCAGGTTGACCGTGATGCCGTACGGGCCCAGCTCGCGGGCCCATGTCCGGGTGAGCCCGAACTGCGCCGCCTTCGCCGCCGTGTAGGCGGACATGCCGGGCAGAGCCCGGTCGACGATGTCGGAGCCGATCTGGATCACCCGGCCGCCGCCCGCCGCGCGCATGCCGGGCAGCGCCGCCCGTACGAGCAGGGTGGGGCTCTTGACGAAGAACCGGAGCTGGTCGAGGTGCGCCTCCCAGGTGAGGTCCTCGACGGGCACGGCGGGCTGGGGGCCGGTCGCGTTGAGCACCAGCGCCGTCACGGGCCCGAGCCGGTCGGCGACGCGCTCCACCAGGGCGGGGGCCTCCGTGTCGTCCGTGACGTCCGCCGCGAACGCCTCGGCGGCGCCGCCGGCCGCCCGGATCCGCTCCACGACCGCGCCCGCCTCGCCGGCGCTGGAGCGGTGGTTGACCGCCACGGCCCACCCGTCGGCGGCCAGCCGCCGCGCGATCACGCCGCCCAGCCCTCGGGACGCGCCGGTGACGAGGGCCACCCGCCCTCCGTTCGCTGCCGTCAAGGAGAACACCTCCGGACTCGCCGTACGATCTTCGAGCCTAGCCGCCGGGTCTCCGCGGCGGCATCTTTCGTCCGGCGGCGAAACATCCCGGCGCTAGGGTCGTGGACATGGCAGCAATGGAGCACGTCGCGGCCGACGCCGACATCGCGCCCGTCGCGGCGCTCATCGCCGATCCGACCAGGGCCGCCATCCTCACGGCCCTGCTGGGAGGCCAGGCCCTGGCCGCCGGGGAGCTGGCGCGCATGTCGGGCGTGAGCGCCGCCACCGCGAGCGCGCACCTGTCCCGCCTGCTGGAGGGCGGGCTCGTCGACGTCGTACGGCAGGGCCGCCACCGCTACTACCGGCTGGCCGGGCACGAGATCGCCGAGGTGCTGGAGGTGCTGGCCAGGTTCGGCGGGCGGCCGCCCGTGCGGTCCCTGCGCCAGTCGCGCCAGGCCCGCATGCTGGAGGAGGCCCGCACCTGCTACGACCATCTGGCCGGCCGGGCCGGGGTCGGCCTCCTCGACGGCCTGCGGGCCGCCGGCTGCCTGGCCGGGGGAGAGGTGACGCCCGAGGGTGAACGCCTCCTGGGCCTCCTGGGCGTGGACGTCGAGGGAGCGCGCCGGACCAGGCGCCGCTTCGCCCCCGAATGCCTCGACTGGACCGAGCGGCGGGCCCACCTCGGCGGCTCCCTGGGCGCGGCCATCACCGCCGTGCTGTTCGAGCGCGGCTGGTACGCCCGAGGGCCGGTCCCCCGAGCGGTGAGCGTGACCGACGCGGGCAGGGAAGGGCTGACGGCGCTGTTCTCCGGTAAGGAGCTAACATCGCATACGCCAGTTACCTGAACGAGAGAGAACACCATGCGCGACAACGGAGTCGTGAACGTCGGCCCGGAGCCCCTGACCTTCGACGACGTCATCCGGGTGGCCCGTCACGGCGCCGCCGTCCAGCTCACCGACGACGCCGTCGCCGCGGTGTCGGCCGCGCGGCAGCGCGTGGACGAGCTGGCCGAGAGTCCCGTCCCCGCCTACGGCGTCTCCACCGGCTTCGGCGCGCTCGCCACCCGCCACATCGACCCGGCGCTGCGCGCCCAGCTCCAGCGCTCCCTGGTCCGCTCGCACGCGGCGGGCAGCGGTCCCGAGGTCGAGCCCGAGGTGGTGCGCGCGCTCATGCTGCTGCGCCTGCACACGCTGGCCACCGGCCACACCGGCATCAGGCCGACCACCGCGAAGGCGCTGGCCGGGCTGGTCAGCGCGGGCATCACGCCCGTCGTCCACGAGTACGGCAGCCTCGGCTGCTCCGGCGACCTGGCACCCCTGGCGCACGTGGCGCTGGCCCTCATGGGCGAGGGCCCGGTCCGCGACGCCTCCGGCCGGCTCACCTCGGCGGCCGAGGCGCTCAAGCAGGCCGGCGTGGAGCCCGTCGAGCTGGCGGCCAAGGAGGGGCTCGCGCTGATCAACGGCACCGACGGCATGCTCGGCATGCTGATCCTGGCCATCGACGACCTCACCCGCCTGGTCAGGACCGCCGACGTCAGCGCCGCGATGAGCGTCGAGGCCCTGCTCGGCACCGACCGCGTCTTCGCCCCCGAGCTGCAGGCGCTGCGCCCGCACCCCGGCCAGGCACGCGCCGCCGCCAACATGACCAGGATCCTGGCCGGCTCGGCCATCATGGAGAGCCACCGCGACCCCAACGCCTGCACCCGCGTCCAGGACGCCTACTCGCTGCGCTGCGCCCCCCAGGTCGCCGGCGCGGCCCGCGACACGATCGCCCACGCCGCCAACGTCGCCACCTGGGAGCTGGCCAGCGCCGTCGACAACCCGGCCGTGCTCGCCGACGGCCGCGTCGAGTCCAACGGCAACTTCCACGGCGCCCCCGTCGCGTACGTGCTGGACTTCCTGGCGATCGTCGCCGCCGACCTCGCCTCCATGTCCGAACGCCGCACGGACCGCTTCCTCGACGTCGCGCGCAACCACGGCCTGCCCGCGTTCCTGGCCGACGACCCCGGGGTCGACTCCGGCCACATGATCGCCCAGTACACGCAGGCGGCCATCGTCTCCGAGCTCAAGCGGCTGGCCGTGCCCGCCAGCGTCGACTCGATCCCCAGCTCGGCCATGCAGGAGGACCACGTCTCGATGGGCTGGTCGGCGGCGCGCAAGCTCCGCCGGTCCGTCGACGGTCTCACGCGCGTGCTCGCGGTCGAGGTGCTGACCGCCGCCCGCGCGCTCGACCTGCGCGCCCCGCTCCGTCCCGCGCCGGCCACGGCCGCCGTGGTCGAGGCGCTGCGCGAGACGGTCCCCGGCCCGGGGCCGGACCGGTTCCTGGCGCCGGAGATCGACGCGGCGGTCCGCCTGGTGGCGGACGGCTCGGTGATCGCCGCCGTGGAGTCGGTCACGGGCCCGCTCGACTGACGCCCGCGGCCCGGGGTCAGGGCAGGGCCACGACGACGTCGACCTCCAGCAGCAGCCCCGGCATGAACAGCCTCGGCACCTCCACGGTGGTGCTCGCCGGCGGCGTCCCGGTGAGGTACTTCCGCCGCACCGCGCCGTACTCGGCCCGTCGGTCCATGTCCGTCAGGTACGTCCTGATGAACGTCACGTCGTCGAACGTCGCCCCCTGGTCGGCCAGGATGCGCTCCAGGCTCCGGAAGACGTGCTCGGACTGGGCGGTCATGTCGTCCTCGCCCACCACGCGGTGCCGCTCGTCGAGGGCGGCCTGCCCGGAGACGTAGAGGGTGTCGCCGGCCCGGACGGCGTGGGAGTACATGCCGTTCGTGGGCGGGACGGTCGGCGGGTTCAGAGGCACGGCCCGCCGCCCCTTCCGGCCGCCCGTGACGTGGCCGGCGATCGCGGTGAGGTCACGCCCGCCCAGGCCCGCGGCCTCCGCCTCCTGCAGCCTGCGGCGGGCCGCCGTGGCCAGCGACGCCTCGGGCCACGCCGCCAGCGCCAGGTCCTTGGCCGCCAGCCCGAGCGCGTACCGGGTCTCCCGTGAAGGGACGCGCAGCCGCTCGGACACCGCGCCGAGCGGGGTGCCCGCGAGCACGTCCGCCAGCGCCTCACGCGGCACTCCGTGCGCCTCGCCGTACGCGAAGGTCTCGGCGACCAGCACCTGGGCCGGGACGATCGCGCTCATGACGGCGACCTTCACGGCCGCGCCCGCGCCCAGGGGCCCGCACGCGCGCACGGTCCCGAACACCGACAGCACCTCCCGCAGCCCGGCGGCCACCGCCCCGTCCCCCGCCTGAGGGCCGTCCAGCCCTCCGGCGAGCACGGTCAGCGTCCCCTCCGCCGCCGGCCCGACGCTGCCCAGCACGGGCGCGTCGACCAGCCCGGCGGACGCGGGCAGCAGCGCCCGCAGCTCCCGCACCACCTCGGGGCCGATCGTGGACATCTCCACCACCGTCGCCCCGGGAGCCAGCCCCGGCAGCGCGGCGGTCAGCACCTCCCGGACCGCGGCCGGGTCGCGCAGCATCGTGACCACGAGCGCGGCTCCGCGCACCGCCTCGGCGGCGGTCACCCCCGTCCCGCGCCGCCACACGGTCACCTGGTGGCCGGCGTCCACGAGCCGCCGCGCCATGGGGACGCCCATCCGGCCCTGTCCAAGAAAAGCGATCTTTCCCTCGAAAGCAGTCATGGGCCCAGTGAACCGGGCTGCGAGAGATTCCACCACCGACTACATTGCATGGCAGCCATGACTGACACGAATGCCTTCGACACCGCCACCCTCCGGCTGTTCGACGAGGTGGCGCGCAACGGCTCGTTCACCGCGGCGGCCGAGCTGCTCGGCTACACCCAGTCCGCGGTCTCCCGCCGGATCGCCGCCCTGGAGCGCGCCGCCGGCGGCCCGCTGTTCGAGCGCCTGGCCCGGGGCGTACGGCTCACCCCGGCGGGGCATGCGCTGCACGCCCACGCCGGCGCCGTCCTCGACCGGCTCGAACGCGCGGGGGAGGAGCTGACCGCGATCCACGGGGGCAGCGGCGGCACGCTGCGCGTCGGCGCGTTCGCCACGGCCAACGTGGACCTCGTGCCGGGCACGCTCAGGCGGTTCGCCCGCGCCCGGCCGCGCGTCGAGCCGCGCGTGCTGGAGGGGCTGACCTCCCGGCTGGTCGAACGCCTCCAGGCGGGCGCGCTGGACATCGCGGTCATCAGCGACTACCCGGCCGGCCTGCCCGCCGGTTTCACCCTCCACGAGTCACCACCGGAGCGGCCCCGGGGCGCGCGTGGGGACGACGCCGGTCCCGGGAGGGCCGTGCTGCTGCGCGAGGACCGGCTGCTCGTCGCGCTGCCACGCGAGCACCGGCTGGCCGGCGAGGACGCCGTGGACCTGCGCGAGCTGGCGGGCGAGCCGTGGATCGAGGCCGCGCCCCGCGGCCAGCCGACGCTGCTGACCGCGGCCTGCGCCGCCGCCGGGTTCACCCCGCGCGGCGGGCTGCGGGTGGCGGAGTGGACGGGGAAGTTCGGGTTCGTCGCGGCCGGGCTCGGCGTCACCCTCGTACCGGAGCTGGCGGCCCGTGGCGTGCCGCCCGCCGTCGTGCTGCGGCCCCTGCGTGGCCCCGCCCCCGTGCGCAAGGTGTACGCGGCCGTGCCGGGGACGCCGCTGCCGGCGGCGCTGGAGTTCCTCCGGCTGCTGGGACAATGGGAGCCGTGCACGACTCCTTCGCCCACGTAGGCGGTGTCCTCGCCACCGGCCTGCGCGACCTGACCACCGACCTCGCCGCCCTCGACGGCGACGGCTGGTGGGCGGTCGTCGCCGACTACGAGGGCAAGGCGACGTGCGCCCGCTTCGACCACGTCCGCCCCGCGCCGCTGCCCCCGCCCCGCCGCCCCTGGCACGGCCCGCCGCCCGGCCGGTGGCGCAGCTCGCTCGACCGGGCCGCCTACGAGCGCGGCGTCCAGGCCATCCGCGACCACATCGAGCGGGGCGAGGTCTACCAGGCCAACCTGTGCCGCGTCCTGACCGCACCGGTGCCGGACGACGCCGACCCGCTCGCCCTGGCCGCCCTGCTGGCCGCGGGCAACCCGGCCCCGTACAGCGCGGTGATCGACGTGCCGGGCACGACCGTCGTGTCCGCCTCGCCCGAGCTGTACCTGTCGCGCGAGGGCGACGTCGTCGAGTCCCGCCCCATCAAGGGCACCGGCGCCACCGCGGCCGACCTCCTCGACAAGGACCGCGCCGAGAACATCATGATCGTCGATCTGGTCCGCAACGACCTCGGCCGGGTCGCCGAGGTCGGCACCGTCGAGGTGCCGTCGCTGTGCGCCGTCGAGGAGCACCCCGGCCTCGTCCACCTCGTCTCGGCGGTACGCGCCCGGCTGCGGCCCGGCGCGGGCTGGGCCGAGCTGTTCGCGGCCACGTTCCCGCCCGGCTCGGTCACCGGGGCCCCCAAGTCGTCGGCGCTGCGGATCATCAATCGGCTCGAACCCGAACCCCGGGGGCCGTACTGTGGGGCGGTGGGCTGGGTCGACGCCTCCCGACGCAGGGCGGCGCTGGCCGTGGGCATCCGCACGTTCTGGATCGCCGCCGGCGAGATCCGGTTCGGCACGGGCGCGGGCATAACCTGGGAGAGCGATCCCCGGCGTGAGTGGCTCGAGACCGAGCTGAAGGCGTCCAGGCTCATCTCACTGGCATCCTCAGGAGGCACTGCATGAACATCCCTGTCTGGGTCAACGGGGAGCTGATCGACCCGCAGCGGGCGACCGTCTCGGTGTTCGACCACGGGCTCATGGTCGGCGACGGCGTGTTCGAGACCGTGAAGATCGTTCACGGTCGCGCGTTCGCCCTCACCCGGCACCTCGACCGGCTCAGGCTCTCGGCCCAGCGCATGGACCTGCCCGAGCCCGACGTCGAGGCCATCGCCGAGGGCATCGGCAAGTGCCTGGCCGCCGCCCCCGCGTGGGCGCTCGGCCGCATCCGCATCACCTACACCAGCGGCCCGGGCCCGCTCGGCTCCGACCGCGGCGACCAGGGCACCACCTCCGTGGTCATCGTGGACGAGCAGAAGCCGTTCCCCGTCACGGCCAACGTCACCGTCGTCCCCTGGCCGCGCAACGAGCGCGGCGCGCTGGCCGGCGTCAAGAGCACCTCCTACGGCGACAACGCCAAGGCGCTGGCCTACGCCAAGGCGCGCGGTGGCGGCGAGGCGATCTTCGGCAACCTCGCCGGCGACCTGTGCGAGGGCACCGGCTCCAACATCTTCATCGTCCGCGACGGCCGCCTGCTCACCCCCACTCTCCAGTCCGGGTGCCTGGCGGGCGTCACGCGGGCGCTGACGCTCCAGTGGTGCGGCGGCGAGGAGGCCGACGTGCCGCTGTCGGCCCTGTACGAGGCCGAGGAGGCGTTCCTGACCTCGACCACCCGCGACATCCAGCCGATCAGGCTCGTCGACGACACCGAGCTGCCGGTCGCGCCCGGCCCGATCACGGCCAAGGCCATGCGGGTCTTCGCCGAGCGCTCGGCCGGCGACCTCGACCCCTGACGCCCCGCACCCGGGCGGCACCGACCGGCCGCCCGGGCCTGCCACCGCGACACGGTCGACGGCGTGCGCGACCATGCCGGTCCGGGCGCGATCACGCCTACGCGGACGACTTCCCGGCAGGACCTCAGGGGTTGGTCGCCACGGTGAGGATCACCGCGCGGGAGCCGACGTGCGCCAGGCGCGACTCCGCCTGAACGAAGCCCGCCGTACGGGCGAACTCCGACGCCTCGCCGGCGGTGCCGGGGACGGGCACGTCCGAGGCGACCAGCGCGGCGAACGCGCCGCTGGGCCGGAACTGCCCGGCCACCGGCAGGGTGAACCCGGCCCGGCCGCCGGGGCGCAGCGCGCGGCGCCAGTCGGCCAGCGCCGTCGAGCCGAGGAAGTGCAGCGAGGACGAGCAGAGGACCAGGTCGAGCGAGGCGTCGGGCACGGGCAGGGGGACGGCCTGCCCCACCCGCCAGTCGATCGCCGCGGCCAGGCCGGCCGCTTCGGCGCGCTCACGGCCGACGGCGATCATGCCGGGGGAGATGTCCACGGCCACGACGGGGACGGTGGCACCCGCCCGGGCCAGCGCGAGCGCGACGGCGCCGTTGCCGCAGGCCACGTCGGCGATCCTGTCGCCCGCGGCCGGCCGGACCAGGTCGAGAAGCAGGCGGGCGATCTCGTCGTGGTGGTCGTTGTCGTAGCCGCCGGCCAGCTCGTCGAAGGCATCGGCCATCTGAGGGGGAATCGTCACCAGGCGATTATCGGGCACGGGCCGTCCGCGCCGCGGACGGCGTCAGTACGTCTTCTGCGTCTGCACGTTGAAGTCGTCCATCGTGACCTTCTTGGCGGGGTCCGTCAGCGGGTCGTCGACGGAGATGACGTCCAGCCCCTCGCGGATGTCGCTGGAGTAGATGTAGCCGTTGTAGTAGTACGCCGACCACGAGCCCGCCACGGGATCGTCGCCGCCGTCCGGGAACGGTCCGCGCTCGAAGAAGCCGATCTCCCTGGGGGCGGAGGAGTCGGTGAAGTCCCAGATCGACACGCCGCCCTGGTACCACGCCTGCACCATGACGTCCTTGCCCGGCACCGGCACCAGCGAGCCGTTGTGGGCGACGCAGTTCTCGTCCTTCTCCTGCTCGCGGGGGATCTTGAAGTAGCCGCGGCGCTCCATCCGGCCGTCGACGATGTCGTAGATCGCGTTCGCGCCCTTGGTCTGCGGGGTGTTCCTGTCGCAGGTGGGGGCGTTGCCGCCGCCGAGCTCGTCGCTGAAGACGACCTTGGTGGCGTCGTTGTTGAACGTGGCCGAGTGCCAGATCTGAAAGTTCGCCTCGTCGCGTACCTGCTGGAGCACCGTCGGGTTGACGGGGTCGGAGATGTCGAGCAGCACGCCGTCGCCGAAGCAGGCGGCGGCGGCGAGCTTCTTCTCGGGGAAGGCGGTGATGTCGTGGCAGCCGCCGCTGCCCTTCTGGCGCTCCGGGAAGATGTTCGGCTTGGCGACGACCCTCGCGGAGCGGGGGTCCTTGACCGGGATCTCCACGACCTGGATGACCTGGTGCTCCGGCGTGCAGGTCGCCGAGTCCGCCTCACCGCCCGGGGAGGAGACGTACACGTAGAGCGTCTCGCCCTGCGGCACCATGGTGTGCGTGTGCGACCCGCACTCGGTCGCCACGGACGAGACGTACGTGGGGCGGGTCTTGTCGCTGATGTCGAAGATGCGCAGACCCTCCCAGGCGCGCGTGTCCTCGTCGGAGCCGCAGCCCGCGTCGCTGCGGGGCTCGTCCACCGACAGGATCAGCAGGTCGCCGTAGACGGAGACGTCGTTCTGCTGGGCCGGGCAGGCCACCTGGCTGACCGTCCTCGGCTTGGCCGGATCGCTGATGTCGTAGACGGAGAACCCGCCGAAGTTGCCGACGAACGCGTAGTTTCCCTGGAAGGCCAGGTCGGTGTTCCAGTCCATCTCGTTGTTCAGCGGCGCCGAACGCGGGACGTTGGCCACGAGCTTGACGTTGGGGCTGGTCATCACGGCGTCGTCACCCGGCCCCTGTGAGGTGCCCCCCGAGCGCGGCGCGGACCCGCCGGGGTCCGATCCCGAACTGCACGCGGACACGAACAGGGCGACCGCGCACAACACCGCCCCCCGAGCCCTGGCAGAGAACACGCACGCACCCCTCGTCTTGTGTCCCAGTATGGAAGCTATGTCAGTACGATCCCGGTTCGTACCGCACCTTGTCGCAATTATGGCGGTATTGGCGGTAGCCGCGTGCGCCGAGCGACCGGAGGGACCCTCGGCCGTGGGCACGGGCGCCCCGGTGATCGTCCCGGACGAGCCGGGGGCTCCGGCCCGTACGGCGACGCCGGGGGAGCGTGTCGGCCAGGCCGACCGGGAGCCGGGCGCGGCGGACGTCCGCTTCGCCGAGGGCATGATCCCGCACCATCGCCAGGCCCTGGAGATGACCGCCCTGGTGGCGGAGCGCACGGGGAACGTGACCGTGCGGGGCTTCGCCGCGCAGATCGCCGCGGCCCAGCAGCCCGAGATCAGCGTGATGACCCGCTGGCTCGCCGGCCTCGGCCGCTCCGTCCCCGCCGGGCACGAGCACGGCCAGGTGGGCTACGGGATGGCGACGCTGGAGGAGATGAACGCGCTGCGCGCCGCCCGCGACGCCGCCTTCGACCGGCTGTTCCTGCGCCTGATGATCAGGCACCACGAGGGCGCGCTGAGGATGGCGGGAGAGCAGCTCTCCGGCGGGCGGGACGTGGGCATGCGGCGCATGGCGCGAGACGTGTACGCGGGCCAGAGCATCGAGATCGCCCGTATGAGGAGGACGCTTCAGGCGCTACCCGGCCGGTAGGAATCCTGGGGGTTCAGGAGGGCCAGAGCATGTTGGTCAGCTCGGCGTCGAGGTCCATGAAGTCGGTCTCGCGACCGGCCGGCACCTTCTCGTACGTGCGGTGCAGGAACTCGGTGAGGGGCGTCAGCGGCACCTCGAACAGTGCCTGGCCGAACGGGGAGGTCAGGCTGATGTGCAGGGTGCGCTCGCCGTCGGAGCGCGCCGGCCACACCTGCACGTCGCCGTCGCCGACGCGGCGCACGATGCCGACGGTCAGCAGCTCCCTGGCGAAGATCCACTCGACCGGTTCGTCGTTCCCCACGTGGAAGGCCATGCGGATGGCGTACGGGTCGTCGGCGGTGTAGCTGAGTCCGGCGAGCAGGGGGACGGTCGTTCGGTCGGGGACCACAAGCCGAAGGCCAAGCTCGGCGGAGACGGTGGTGCTGTTCATCGTCAGCCAAACCTTTTCGTCGTAGGTCCCCTCTTCGGGGCTTTCGCTGCTCTGACGGACTTCGTCCTGAGCTATGACGCGGAACGAAGAAACCTGTAGGAAAGATTCCGCTTCCAGGGCCTTCTGTAACGCACCTCACAGCTGGACATTCGGGCATCTATCTGGCCAAACGGCATCTGTTGGCTGGTATTTGCGAGGGCTTTGCGCGCCCTCCGGTCGGCTCTGGCGTAATCCTTCATGAACGTTTCCGGAGAAAAGATCACGATCGGCTCCTACCGGAACACGTCGATGGTATGCCACCGACCCGCTTCGCCGATGGGCAACCACCCCCTTTCCCTCGAATCTCCGTCCCAGTCCGCCTCCCGGCGCGCCGCCGCTTCGCCAGGTGGTCCTGGAGTGCGGTATGGTTTTCCCGTCGGCGCCGCAAGGGGCCGCCAGGGCGGGCGATTAGCTCAGCGGGAGAGCGCTTCGTTCACACCGAAGAGGTCACTGGTTCGATCCCAGTATCGCCCACCGGAATTCACCAGGTCGAAGGCCAGACCGCATGTCGCGGGTCTGGCCTTCTTCATGTCTGGACCCTGATTGGACCCTGCGACCAGCGCTCACCCACGCCCTGGCCGACAGCCCGCCCGGCCGTACCGGGCCATGGCCTGGCCTTCGCGCCGGCGCCCTACTCGACGACCACGCATCCCGCCGCCTCTATGGCGGCCCGGACCGACCGCTCGTCGACCGGCCCGTCCGTCAGGATGCTGACGCGCGAGGTGGCCGGTGTCACCTCCACTCCCACCACGCCGGGCACCTGGATGAGTTCGGTTCTGATGGTCGCCAGGCAGTGGTCGCACGTTTCCGAGGACAAGCCGGTGAGCTGGTAGGCGACCAGGCTGTACGCCACAGTGATCATGGTGTTCTCTTCCTCTGAGGACGCTTCGGGGCTACGTCCGCCCCTGCCTCCGATCGTGGGGCACCGGACCCGGCGCGGGGAGTCCGGGCGGGCGTCGCGAACACGCCATGGCGCGAACAGGAAGCCAGCTTTGCGGCGTTATAGGGAGATCTGTCATCGTTTCGGGGAGGCGCACGAGAGGATGGGGGGCAGCTTGCCGTATCAGGATGACGATCATCTCGCGCAGGCCCTCTACCGGCAGATGCACGAGCGCGGCGAGTCATGGTCCGAGGCCGGCGCCGCCCTGGAACTCGGTCCGGCCGAGCTCGCCCAGGCGTGCGAGCACCTGATCCGCCTCCACCTGATCGACGCCGAGACCGGCACCGCCGTCGACGCCGCCGCGGCGCTCGCCCGTAGCCTGCGGGACAGCCACCGGGCTCTCGATCGCCTGGTCGAGCAGCATGTCAGGGCCGCCCTGCTGGCCCAGCGTTATCTGGGCCTGCCCGGTCGCCGGACCGACGACACGCACATCGAGTTCTTCGCCCGCACCCACCACCAAGAGCGGCTGTACCAGCGCATCGACGAGCTGACCGAGCTGACCAGGCACGAGATCGCGAGCATGCACCCCGCGGCGCCGTGGACCTCGGAGGTGCTGGAGAAGGGGCTGGCCCGCAACCGCGTCTCCATCGGCAACGGCCTCCGGGTGCGCAGCCTGCACGCGCAGATCACTTTCGCCGACCCGATGATGCGCGAGTACGTCAACGCCCTCGCGGAGGAGGGCGTCGAAGTGCGGGCCGCCCCGCTGATCCCCACGCGCATGCTCATCTACGACCGGCACACCGCGATCGTCCAAGCGGATCCCGAGGACCTCGACGCCGGCGCGGTGCTGATCCAGGGCGACGGCGTGGTCCGCTCGCTCTCGGCGCTCTACGACTACTGCTGGATGACCGCCTCCGAACCCGAGGACGTGCCCCGCACCGCGGACGGCGTGACCCTCACCGAGGCGCAGCGGGCCGTCCTGCGGCTGCTCGCCTCCGGCGCCAAGGACACCGCCATCGCCCGCGGCCTGGGCGTTTCCGTTCGTACGGTGACCCGCACCGTCGGCGAGCTGACCACGATCCTGGGCGCGACCAGCCGCTTCCAGGCCGGAGTGCGGGCGGCCCGCCTCGGCTGGCTGGACTGAAGCGGGCGAAGGGCGGTGCCGGAAAGGGCAGGCCGGTCTGTCACAGGACGGCCTTGGCGTAGCGGCTCGCCGGGCGGGGCAGGCCGAGTCGCCCGCGCAGGTCCGCCGTGTCGTACGCCGTCCGGAACGCGCCCCGGGCCTGGAGCTCGGGCACCAGGCCCCTGGTGATCGACGTCAGGTCGCGGGGCAGCTCGCCCGGCCGGAGGCGGAATCCGTCCAGCCCGGCCTCCCGCCAGCTCAGCAGCAGATCGGCGAGCTCTTCCGGCGTGCCGGTGAAGACGTGCGCGTCCGAGACGAGCTCGTCTCCGTCGAGGTCGTCCAGCCGTGCCTTGCGGTCGGCCGCGCCGCCGGAGTCGAGGAAGGTCACCAGGTCCGCGAAGATCTTCAAGGGCGGTCCGGCGCGGCCGACGGCGGACTCCGCCGCCCGGACCCGCTCGACGACGGCCGTGGCGTCGTCCCGCTCGCGCGGCGTGACGTACACGACGTCGGAGGTCCGGGCCGCGAACTCGTACGGCAGCGTGTCGTGGGCCAGGGCGGTGACCAGCGGCTGCCCCTGGGGCGACCGCGGCGTGATCGAGGGCCCCTTCACGCTGAACCACTCGCCGCTGAAGTCGACGTAGTGCAGCTTGTCGCGGTCGATGAACCGGCCGGTCGCGACGTCGCGGATCTCCGCGTCGTCCTCCCAGCTGTCCCACAGCCGGCGGACCACCTCGACCGCGTCGGCCGCCTCGGCGAACAGGCGCTCCACGTGCCTGGTGAAAGCCGGATCGGGGTGGCCGGAGAGGTCGAGCGGCGGGAGGACGCGGCGGCCGAAATGGAGGGCGTGGTCGGGGCGGGCCGAGACCTGGGGCCGCCACCCGCCCCTGCCGCGGGTGACGTGGTCGAGCGAGGCGATGCCGGTCGCGACGTGGAACGGCTCCGTATGGGTCGTGCTGGTGGTCGGCACGAGGCCGATCCGCGAGGTCAGCGGCGCGACGTTGGACGCGATCAGCACCGCGTCGAGGCGTCCGCGCACCTGGTCCAGGCGCTCGTCGGGCTCGTTGAGCCGGGTCGACTGGAGGCCGAGCGCGTCCTCGAAGGTGACGAAGTCGAGCAGGCCGCGCTCGGCCTCCGCGACGAGGTCGGCCCAGTAGCCGGCGGTGAACAGCCGGTACGGCTGCGCGCCCTCGGCCCGCCACGCGGCCGGGTGCCAGCCCGCCCCGTCGAGCGCGACGGCGAGATGCAGGGTCATGAGATCTCCTCGGTACGGGGGGCGAGAGGGCGGGGGGCGAGGCCCAGGTGGTCGCGCAGGGTGGGCCCCGTGTAGTCGGCGCGGAAGACGCCCTTCTCCTGCAACAGCGGGACGACCTTGTCGACCAGGTCGTCCAGCCCGCCCGGGGTGAGGTGCGGCACGAAGATGAAGCCGTCGGCGGCGTCGGTCTGCACGAAGTGGTCGATCTCGTCGGCGACCGACCGCGGTGTGCCGATGAAGGTCTGCGGCACGCCGACCTCGATGACCAGCTCCCGGATCGACAGGTTCTTCTCCTCGGCGATGGCGCGCCACTTGGCCGCCACGGCGCCGCGGTCGCGGCGGAACTGCGCGTCGCCCTTGGACACGCCCTCGTCCAGGTTCGGTTCGAGGTCGGGCAGGGGGCCGTCCGGGTCGTACCCCGTCAGGTCGCGGCCCCACACGCCTTCCAGGAAGTAGAGCGCGGTCTGCGGGCTGACCTGCGCGCGGCGGATCTCGGCGGCCCGTTCCGCGGCTTCGGCATCGGTGTCGCCGAGCACGTACGTGACAGCGGGAAGGATCTTCAGGTCGTCGTGCCGCCGGCCGTACGCGGCGAGCCTGCGTTTGACGTCACGGTAGAAGGCGCGGCCCTCCTCCAGCCTGCTGTGCCGGCTGAAGATCACATCCGCCGAGGACGCGGCGAACTCGCGGCCGTCCTCGGAGTCCCCGGCCTGGATGATCACCGGGTGGCCCTGCGGGCCCCGCGGCACGTTGAACAGGCCGGAGATGTCGAAGTGCCGGTCCCGGTGCCGGAAGGGGGTGACGCCGCCCGGCCGGAGGAACCGCCCCGACTCCGGGTCCGCGACCACCGCGTCCGGAGCCCAGGAGTCCCACAGCTCCCTCGCGGTCCGCAGGAACTCCTCCGCCCGGGTGTACCGGTCGGACTCGTGGAGGAAGCCGCCCCTGCGGAAGTTCTCGCCGGTGAAGGCGTCGAAGCTGGTCACCACGTTCCACGCGGCCCGGCCACCGCTCAGGTGGTCGAGCGTGGCGAGCCTTCTGGCCACCTCGTACGGCTCGTTGAAGGTCGAGTTGACCGTCGCGGCGAGGCCCAGGTGGGTGGTGACGGAGGCCAGGGCGGAAAGGACGGTGAGCGATTCGGGGCGGCCCACGACGTCCAGGTCGTGGATGCGTCCCTTCGCCTCGCGCAGCCGCAGTCCTTCCGCCAGGAAGAAGAAGTCGAACTTGCCCCGTTCGGCCGTCTGGGCCAGGTGGCGGAACGAGTCGAAGTCGAGTTGACTGCCCGAACGGGGGTCGGACCAGACAGTCGTGTTGTTCACGCCGGGGAAGTGCGCGGCGAGATGGATCTGCTTGGTCATCGGGGCTCCTGACGGGGTAATAACCTATAAACATAGTAGGAAAAGAGGGGTATATCGTCAATGAGGTCCGTGATCCACGTCGTCCAGGAAGTCCAGAAGGGGAGTGGTGCAGGGGTGAAGAGTCCGATCCGGGAGGAAGCCGATGACCGGCAGGGTCCGCGGGGACGCCCCGAGCGTCACCCGCTGGACAACCCCGTCCGGTGGTCCCTGGCCGGCCCCCACGCGCACCTCGCCGGACGACGCGGTGCCGCGCTGCGATACCCGGCCGACGTCGCCCCGTTCGCCGCGCTGCCGGACGAGCCGGGCCCCGCCGACTGGGCCGACCTGGCCGCGCTCGCCGGCCCGGGCGCCGTCGTCACGCTCACCGGTCCGGCGATCGCGCCGCCGGACGGGTGGGAGGTCGTGATGTCGCTGGAAGGAGTCCAGATGGTCGGCGACGACGTCGCGGCGGCGTACGACGGCGAGACCGTCCGGCTGGGGACGAAGGACGTGCCCGAGATGCTGGACCTGGTCCAGCGCACGCAGCCGGGCCCCCTGCTCGACCGCACCGTCGAGATGGGCACCTACCTCGGCATCCGCCGCGACACGGCCGCAGGCCACGCGGACGGCTCCCCCGCACTCGTGGCGATGGCGGGGGAGCGGCTGCACCCCCAGGGCTGGACGGAGATCAGCGCGGTGTGCACCGACGCCGCCTTCCGCGGCCAGGGGCTGGCGAGCCGGCTGGTGCTGGCCGTGGCGGCCGGGATCCGGGACCGAGGGGAGATCCCGTTCCTGCACGCGGTGGCCGGCAACGTCAACGCGATCCGTCTGTACGAGTCGATCGGGTTCCGGCTCCGCCGCCGGGTGGTCTTCGCCGCGCTACGGGTGCCCGCCGGTGCGGAGGCCTCCGGAGCGGGCTGAGACCACCCGGCCGCGGCCGCTCGTCACTCCGCCGGCCGGACCGGGCCGCTCCACCTGAGGTCCGGCAGGTTGACCACGATCGCCTCCTGCGAGCTCCGGGCGATCACCACGACCGCCTCCAGGTCGGGGTCCGGGTTCTCCTCACGGTGGGGACGAACGGCGGCACGAAGATGTAGTCGCCCGGCTTCGCGTCGATCCGCACCTCGTGCGGCTCCTCGGCGTCCAGGTCGAGGAACACGAACGACGGGGTGCCGCTGACCACGTAGATCGCGGTCTCCGAATCGCCGTGGTGATGGTTGAGGGACGCGGTCGCGGGCGCCACGTGGGTCTGGCCCATCCACAACCGCCTCGACCCGACGGTGGCGCCGCTGATGGCGGCGCGCCTGCGCATGCCGCCGGTCTGCGCGGTCTCCGAGGTCAGGCCGGCGGGCGCCACGTGGTGCAGCCTGCGGTGGAACGGGTCTTCGGGAAGGACGACGCTCAACTCTCTCCTCCTGGCGGTCACGAGCGGGCGCCTGGCGGCTCCCGCGCCGGTCAGGCCAGTCTCGCTCCTCGGGCGGAGATCCGGGGCGGCCGGGGAGGACGGCGCGGCGAGCGGGCGGCGACAGCACGGGACGCCGCGTGCATAATGTGATCTCTCGCTACGTCTCCCCGGGTGAGGATCGCACGTGAGGCGAACGACTGCCGCGCTGGCCGTACTGGCGCTGGGGGCGAGCGCCTGCGCCGGCTCGCGCCCGGCCGGAGAACCCCGTGCGAGCTCGCCGGCGCCGGCGGGCACGTCCGCGCCGGCCGGCAAGGTCGCCGAGCCCGCCGCCGTGACGCCCGGCTCCTGCCCCGGGACGCCCCGGGCGGCCGACCAGCTGCGGCCGGTCGAGGTTCGCGGCTCCGGGTGGCGGCTGATCTCGCTCGACGACTCGGCCGGCCACCTCGCCGACGGCAGCGTCACCTCCGACGGCGCCCTCTGGGCACTCCACGGCTCGCCCGGCGCCATGGGCGACCACGTGGCGGCCCGCCGCTGGGACGGCCGGGCGTGGACCCGGCTGCCGCAGGTTCCGGGTGCCCGTGGCGCGGACCAGGCGCTGTCGGCCGTCTCCCGCGACGCGGCCTGGATCGTGACCCGTGCGCCGGGCAAGGAGGACGGCGCCCGCGGCCCCAGGACGCTGTGGGCCTGGAACGGCGCGGCGTGGCGGACGGCGCCGCTCGACCTGCGCCCGGCCCCGGACGACGTGCGGACCTCGGCCCGCGGGCCGTGGGTGGTGGCCGGGGATCGGTCGATGCGGTGGAACGGCACCCGATGGCAGCCGGCCCCGCTGCCCGCGCCCGCCCGCTCGCTGGGCGGCACCGACGACGAGCCCTGGGTGGTGGGGGAGCTGCCCCCCGACGACACGGACAGCGACAAGTCGCGCGTCGCCCGGTGGACCGGGAGCGCCTGGCAGGACGTGCCGCTGCCGGAGCTGAGGCTGCCACCGGACGCCGAGCCGCAGCACGGGGACGACGGCGAGCGCTTCCCGCGGGTGGCGGTGCGGACCGGTTCCGCCGAGTTCTGGGTGCTCGGCAGCTTCCGGTGGCTGGAGCATGACCGCGAGGACCTGGAGGACGTCTTCCCGGCCCGGCCCGTGGCGATGCGCAACGTCTCCGGCGTGTGGACGTGCTTGTGGGGACCGACGGGAGAGCCGGGTTTCAGCGACGCGGTGCCCGACGGAAGCGGTGGCCTGTGGGCCGTCACGGACTGGGACGACGGTCCGCGCAGCGTCCTGTGGCATCTGGCGGGCGGGCGGTGGACGCGGGAGTCCCTTCCCGTGCGGGACGGCGGCCAGGCGCGGGTGTACGACCTGGCGGCGCGCGACGGCACGGTCTACGCGCTCGGCGCGCTCGTCCGGGACCCCCTGCGGGAGGGGCGGGCGGCGCTGTGGCGGCTCGGCCGCTGAGCGGGACGACAACCGTCACTGCCACGATCATCGCAACGACTCCGGAGGCCCCCGTCCGGGACCGTCCCCCGATCACCCGGACCGTCCTCGAAGGGGATCCGGGCCCCGTCGCGCAGCCGTCCGTGGCGGGGCCGTGCGGCACCCGTGTTCCGTCATGCGCCCGAAACCTTGACGCACCATTGGCTTCGGTTCATAGTGAGCCCGTCAACCCCATGAGAATTTCCCCTGGAGGTCATATAGCACCTACGAATGTTAGCGCTAACAATGCAAATCCCCTTTCCGTCCGGCCGCGAAACCGCAGGTCAGAGGGCATGTCGCCGCGCGCGCAGAGATGCGGCGGCGGGTTCGATCATTTCGATCGACGACCCATGCCTGAAATCCCCGGCCTTCGCGGCGGGTCCCCCCTGAAAGGCAGATTCCATGATGATTGTCAGGTCCGGATTCCGGCGTCTCGCCAAGGCACTGCTGTCCGCGGGCGCGGTCGTCGCGCTCGCCGCCGGCCTGCTGACCGGCCTCCCCACGTCGTCACAGGCCGCGACGTCGCCGCCGTGTGACCTCTACGCCTCGGGCGGCACGCCGTGCGTGGCGGCGCACAGCACGACCCGGGCCCTGTACGCCTCCTACAACGGTTCGCTGTACCAGGTGCGCCGTGCCTCGGACAACGCCACCCGGAACATCGGCGTCCTGAGCGCGGGCGGATACGCCGACGCCGCCGCGCAGGACTCCTTCTGCGCCGGCACGACCTGCCTCATCACCGTCATCTACGACCAGTCCGGCCGCGGGAACCACCTCACCCAGGCGCCCCCCGGCGGGTTCCAGGGCCCGGCTCCGGGCGGGTACGACAACCTGGCGAACGCGACCGCCGCGCCGATCGTGATCAACGGCCACAAGGCCTACGGCGTCTACGTGGCTCCCGGCACCGGCTACCGCAACAACAACACCAACGGCGTCGCGAAGGGGGACCAGCCGGAGGGGATGTACGCGGTCTTCGACGGCACCCACTACAACGGCGGCTGCTGCTTCGACTACGGCAACGCCGAGACCAACAGCCGTGACAACGGCAACGGCACCATGGAGGCCATCTACTTCGGCAACATCAAGGTCTGGGGCTACGGCACGGGCAACGGCCCCTGGGTCATGGCCGACCTCGAGAACGGCCTGTTCTCCGGGGTGAACGCGGGTTACAACGCGAACGACCCGAGCGTGAACCACCGGTTCCTGACCGCCATCATCAAGGGCGAGCCGAACCACTGGGCGATCCGGGCGGGCAACGCGCAGTCGGGCAGCCTGTCCACCTTCTACAACGGGAAGCGCCCCAACGTCGCGGGCTACAACCCGATGAAGAAGGAAGGGGCCATCATCCTCGGCATCGGCGGCGACAACAGCCACGGCTCCGCCGGCACCTTCTACGAGGGCGTGATGACGTCCGGCTATCCGTCGGACGCCACGGAGAACTCCGTGCAGGCGAGCATCGTGGCCGCCGGATACGCGACGTCCGCCGGCGGCCAGAACGGAACGCTGACGCCCGGCTCCTCGATCTCGCTGCGCGCGACGACGTCCTGCTGCGCCGACCGCTCCATCCGCCACCAGAACGACCAGGCCGTCACGTCGGTGATCACCTCGTCCAGCCCGGCTCTGGACAGGAACGACGCCACGTGGATCGTGCGCAGCGGCCTGGCCAACAGCTCCTGCGTGTCGTTCGAGTCGAAGAACTACCCCGGCGACTACCTGCGGCACCAGAACTACCAGCTGTACCGGCAGCACAACGACGACAGCTCGCTGTTCGCCGCCGACGCCACCTTCTGCCCGCAGTCCGGCAAGAGCGGCCAGGGCACCTCGTTCGCCTCCGCCAACTTCCCGGACCGGTTCCTGCGCCACTACAACAACACCGTCTACATCGCCGCCAACGGCGGCTCGAACGCCTTCGACAGCGCCACGTCGTGGGCCGCCGACGTGAGCTGGCTCGTCGGCCAGCCCTGGGCATAGACACCGCCGAGCGGAGCCGCCCCTGGTCCACGGGGCGGCTCCCCGGCCCTTCTGACATGCGGACATACCAGTATCGGTATGATCTTCAGCCCGATATCGATATTGGACATCAGGTGATCGCCTCTGATTTGCTCCTGCGTCTGACCGACCCATGACGCACCGCCGTGAGGACCCCACATGCGACACCTGCACGCGCTCGGCACCACCACCCTGACGCTCTCCCTTCTCACCGTCCCGGCCGCCGCCGCCCCGGCGGCCGCGGCCTCCACCACGGCCGGGGCGCAGCCGGTGACCACGAAGCCGGTGACCACGGGGACCGGCGTCAGCAAGGAGCTGCGGGCCCTGGAGAAGTCCTTCCAGGGGCGCATCGGCGCCTACGCCATCGACACCGCCACCGGCAGGACCGTCGCCTACCGGTCGGGTGAGCGGTTCCCGCTGCTGTCCACCTTCAAGGCGATGGGCTGCGCGGCCGCGCTGCACAAGGCGCGCACCTCCGAGCCCGGCCTGATGGACAAGGTCGTCACGTGGACCGCCGCCGACCTCAAGCCCAACTCGCCGACCACCGAGAAGCACGTCAAGGACGGCCTGACCGTCGCCCGGTTGTGCGAGGCGGCCATCACCCTGAGCGACAACACCGCCGGCAACATGGTGCTCAAGCAGATCGGCGGCCCCGCCGGGCTGACCCGCTACTTCCGCACGCTGAAGGACCCGATCTCCCGGCTCGACCGCTGGGAGACCGAGCTCAACGACTGGAGCCCGAAGGAGCGGCGTGACACCACGACGCCCGCCTCCGTCGCCCGTGACCTGCGGGCGGTCACGGCCGGGAACGCGCTCCACGTCAGGGACCGGCAGCGGCTCATCGGCTGGCTGACCGCCAACAGGACCGGTGACGCCCGCATCCGGGCGGGCCTGCCGAAGACCTGGAAGATCGGCGACAAGACGGGCACGAACTCCCGGTACGGCGCCGGCAACGACATCGCGATCGTCTGGCCCGAGAAGTCCGCCGCCCCGATCATCCTGGCCGTCTACACCAACCGCGAGGCCGCCGACGCGGCGGTGAACGACAAGGTCGTCGCCGACACCGCCACCGTCCTCGTCCGGGCCCTCGGCAAGCTCTGACCCCACCCGGCATCGGACCGATCCTGGCGGCACCCCTCGACGGGACATCGGGGCGGCCGCTCAAGACCGTCATCGCATCGCCGGAGCCGGTGGCGCAGAATGGAGCAGGCCGCCTCGACCCGGACCAAGGGGACGGGGTGCGGCCCACCCCCTCCAGATGCGAACGCCCCGTACAGGACGGATTCGATGTCAGATTCAGAGTTCCCCCTCGTCCAGTTCATGAGGGAGGGTTTCGATCCGGTAGCGGAGCTTGCCCGCATCCGTACCGAGCATCCGGTCTTCCCCATGGAGATCCCGGGCGGCCAGACCGTGTACCTGGTCACCCGCTATCACGACGTGCGGTCCGTGCTGGGGGACCACGAGCGGTTCAGCAACGACTTCGGCAACGTGATCGGGCTCGGCTCCAACCAGGAGGACCCGGGCGGCCTCGGCTTCCGCGACCCGCCCGAGCACACGCGGCTGCGCCGCTATCTCACGCCGGAGTTCACGATGCGCCGCCTGCGCCGGCTGGAGCCGCGCATCGAGGCCATGGTCGAGGAGTACCTCGACAAGATGGAGGCCGCGGGCTCCCCGGCCGACCTGGTGGAGTCGTTCGCGCTGCCCATCCCGTCGCTGGTGGTGTGCGAGCTGCTCGGCGTGCCGTACGAGGAGCGCGCCGACTTCCTGCGGATCAGCACCAACCGCTTCGACCTCACCGCCGGCCCCGAGGCGTCCCTGCAGGCCGTCAACGACGCGATGACGTACCTCACCGACCTGGTCGCGCGCGAGCGGCTCGATCCCGGCGACGGACTGCTCGGCCGGCTGCTGCGCGAGCACGGCGACGAGCTCGACGACCGCACGCTCGCCAGCATGGCCGACGGCCTGCTCACCGGCGGCCACGACACCAGCACCAGCATGCTGTCGCTCGGCACCCTCTGGCTGCTGGAGAACCCCGAGCAGGCCGCCAAGGTGCGCGAGGTGGACGGCCACGTCAACGAGGTGGTCGAGGAGCTGCTGCGCTACATGACGGTCGTGCAGGTCGCCTTCCCGCGCTTCGCCCGCGAGGACCTGGAGCTGTCCGGCCACACGGTCAAGAAGGGGGAGATGGTCCTCTGCTCCCTGACCGCCGCCAACCGCGACCCGAACCTCGGCGACGACATGGACGAGGTCAAGCCGTACCGCGACACGGCCGGCTCCCACCTGGCCTTCGGCCACGGCATCCACCGCTGCATCGGCGCGCCGCTCGCCCAGATGGAGATGCGCATCGCCTTCCCCGCGCTGCTGCGCCGCTTCCCCGGCCTGCACGTGGCGGGCGAGGTGCCGTTCAGGGCGCTGTCCATCGTCCACGGCGTGGAGAAGCTACCCGTCGCCTGGTAATCGGGTTACGTTCACAAGTGTGAACGAGCCCGCCATCGACCTGACCGCGGTGAGCGCCGTCGTGTTCGACACGGACGGCGTGGTCACCGACACCGCACAGAGCCACGCGGCCGCCTGGAAACACGTCTTCGACGCCTTCCTGCGCGGCCGCTCGGCCCCGTTCGACATCAGGGACGACTACCTGCGCCACGTCGACGGCCGGCCGCGGCTCGACGGCATCCGCACGTTCCTCGCCTCGCGCGGCCTGGAGGTGGAGGAGGGCTCGCCCGACGACGAGCCCGGCGAGCCGACCATCCACGGGCTCGGCCGGGCCAAGGACCGGCTGTTCGTCGCCCAGGTGGACAAGTACGGCGTCGCCGCCTTCCCCTCCACGGTGGCGCTGCTGCACGAACTGCGCCACCGGGGCGCGCGCACCGCGGCCGTCTCGGCCGGCCTGCACGGCCGCAAGCTGATCACCTCGGCGGCCGTCACCCACCTGTTCGACGTGCTCGTCGACGGCCACGACGCTGCCCTGATGAACCTGCCCGGCCCGCCCGACCCGGCCCTGTTCCTGGAGGCCGCCCGCCGGCTGGCCGTGCCCCCGGCGCGCACCGCCGTGGCCGAGGCGGCGCTGCCGGGCGTGGAGGCGGCCCGCAAGGCCGGATTCGGCCTGGTCGTCGCGGTCGGCCGCCCCGACGCGCAGGGGGCCGCCGGGCACACGGACCCGGAACGCGCGGCGGCGTACGGCGTGGAGCTGCGCGAGCACGGCGCCGACGTGGTCGTGGCCGACCTCGGCGAGCTCACGGTACGCGGCAGGGTCCTACCCTTGACCACGTGACCGTGCTCATCGACCCCCCGAACTGGCCCGGCCCGCGCGGCCTCATGTGGTCGCACCTCGTCAGCGACCACTCCCTGGAGGAGCTGCACGCCTTCGCCGCGCTGCTCGGGGTGCCGGGGCGCGCCTTCGACCGCGACCACTACGACGTGCCGGAGACGGTCCACCGGCGGGCCGTCGAGCTGGGCGCCCAGGCGGTCAGCTCGCGGGAGCTGCTGCGCCGCCTCATCGCCGCCGGCCTGCGCCGCCGCAAGCGCCACACACCGGGCGCCCCGGTGAGCTGAGGCGCTCGCCGCCCGCCCGGATGAAGCCCCCCGCCCGTATGGGTGCGCCCCCGCCGGCGTGAAGTACCCCCCGGCCGGCGCTACGGCCGGGTGCCCGCCGTGAGGGAGCGCAGCTCGGCGCGCAGGTTCGCGCGCGCCCGCTCCTCCCACAGCTCGTACGCCAGGGGAGTCCGGTACAGCCGCGGAGCCGCCAGCAGCCGCCCCAGCACGGCGGCCCGGCCCGCCCTGAACGGCTCGTCGGCCACGTGCGCGTACTCCTGCCGGACGCGCGCCGCGTAGTCGTCGTACGCCTCCCGGCTCGGGGAGCCCAGCACGGCCAGGTCGGCGTCGCACAGCACCTCCCCGTTCGCGTCGCCCGGCGCCACCCGGTCGTGGGCGGCCGTCAGCCGTACCAGCCGGGCCACCTCGGCGACGCGCGCGGGCGGCACCCCGCACCGGGGCAGCCGGGCCTGGGCGAGCTGGGCGCTGCGCTCCTCGTCCCGGCCGGGCCGGCCGTCGTACACGGCGTCGTGGAACCACAGGGCCAGGCGCACGGCGCCGGGATCGTCCGCCGCGCCCGCGAGCCGGTCGGCGGCGGCCAGCACGGCGGCCAGGTGGTCGAGCGTGTGGTAGCGGCGGTGCGGCTCGCTCCAGCGGGCCACCAGCTCCGCCCGGGTCGCCAGCGACGCGGGGGAGCGGCCCGCGAGCTTCGTCCAGCCGTCGTCCATGCGCCTCACCCTAGAGCGCCCGTCCCGCTGCCGCCGCGGCGCGGCCGTCAGCGGGTCAGCTCGGCGGAGGGGGCGCCGGGCACGCGGGTGCGGCCCAGGTCGGCGCGGCGGCCGGCGGCGGCCCCGTCGTGGTAGCCGGTGCCGCTCATCCGCGGCACCGTCACCCGGATCCGCGGGTACCGCGCCGCGACCGCCCGCTCCACCTCCGCCCGCCGGTCGGCCAGCACCAGGGCCGTGCCGGCGCCCGCCGGGTTCCCGTCGAGATGGTCGGCCTCCGCCCGCTCCTCGGCCTCGCGCAGCAGCCGGTACACCTCGTCGGCGAAGCCCAGCATCCACGAGCGGCGGTAGGCGCGGGCCGCGGCGGCCTCGGCCGGTGGACGGGTACGCCCCAGGCCGGAGGCCATCTGCAGCAGCAGCGACGTGGCCAGCAGGTCGGCCCGCTCCAGATCGGCGGCGAAGCCGAAGATGTGAACCTGGTGCCCGCCGTCACCGCGCCCGATGAGCAGCGGCCGGCAGCGCACGGCCTGGGCCACCAGCCCGACGAGGCGCGCCTTCTCCCGCGCCCACGGGGCGGGCAGGGTGACGATCCGGTCGCCGGGCGCCTGGCGCGGCTCGCCGGGGTCGAGGGCGTCGATGCCGTACTTGGCCATGAGCACCGAGGCCGCCGCCATGAACGTGGCGCGCTCGTGCTCGTTGTCGGTGCGTTCGGCCTTGGCCAGGAGCTTCCTGACCCGCTCCAGCGTGCGCTCTCTCAACCGGCCTCCCGCGCCCTCAGGACTTGGCCAGCACCCGCCCGTCGGCGCCGAGGGCCGGGAAGGCTCCTGTGTCGACGATGCCGTGCTGCTGGTACAGAGCCTCGATGAGGGCGTGCGCCTCCGGCTCCAGCTTCCACAGGGCACGATACTGGCGCGCGGTGGCCAGCGAGATGCCGATCTGCTGCGCGATGTCGATGGTGCGCGGCACGATGCCCTTGGCGATCTGCCGGTCCCAGTAGTCGCGGGCGGCCCGCATGAGCGCGGCGCGCTGGGCGGTGTCGACGACCTGCGGGGTGGTGTCGAGCACGGTGACGTCCTCGTCCTCGTCCTCGACCAGCTCGGCCAGCGCGGGCGGCAGGGCCGGACGGGCGGGGACGGGGTGGTGGTCGGCGTTCGGCTCCCACGGCACGCGCGGGTCGGCGTCGATGAGCGCGGTGGTGTTGTAGAGCGCGGCGATCTGGGCGAGCAGCGCCTCCTGGCGGGCCGGGTCGACGGCCAGGCCGGTGTGCTCGACGGCCTGGTCCATGGCCTTGTCGAGCCGGGCGAGCGCGGCGCGCAGCTTGCGCTCGGACGCCCCGCCCTCGCGCAGCGCCTTGGCCTTCTTGGCGGCCAGCGCGACGCGGGTCAGCCGCCGGTGCGCGTCCACCTCGCTCGCGGTGCGGTCGCTCACCTCGGCCAGCCCCATGCGGACCAGCAGCCGCTCGGGGGTGAGCCGCCAGTTGATGCGGCCCGTGCCGCGGATGCGGTGCCGCTCGATGGCCATGCCGCGCTCCCACAGCCAGGCGGCGACCAGCGGCGCGGCGAGCCGGAAGAGCGCCTCGGGCAGGCTGCGGGCGTCCATGCTGGACAGCACGGCCGTCAGGCACGTCAGCGCCCACACGGCGATGCCGTCGATGCCGGCGGAGAAGTTCTCGCGCATGTTGCGGCGGGCGCGCACGGCCGAGGTGATGATGGCCACCTCGATGAACGCGAACAGCAGCAGCCGCAGCGGCCCGTCGAGGCCGAGCACGTCACCGGAGAAGCGCCACATGCCCTGCGCCGACACGCCGGTGGCGATGGACGCGGCCACGACCGTCAGGATGTCCTCGACGGGACGCGGCGCGACGTAGCGGGCGACCAGGAACGCGCCGGCTCGCCACGCCACGCGGACCAGCAGGAACGCCAGGCCCAGGGCGGCCAGGACCAGCAGCGCGATGACAGCGGTGGCGAACGGCTTTTCCGTGACGAAGGCGGCTATTTCCTCGAATGTGGGCATCAGTCACTGTCCGTGGGGGGCTACATACTCCGGCTGTCCAACGACGAGATCATTGCAGAATGTCGCCATCTTGTACGCCAAACAGCCGCTGCCGCCCCATTTTGCCCACGTTTATCGAAGGTTGTCATGCATCCCGTCAGCCTCAGGCCCCGGCGAGCGTCTCCGAGACCAGCGCCCGCGCCTCCTGCTGGACCTCGGCCAGATGCTCCGGCCCCTTGAACGACTCCGCGTAGATCTTGTAGACGTCCTCGGTGCCCGACGGCCGCGCCGCGAACCAGGCGCTCTCCGTGGACACCTTCACCCCGCCGAGCGCGGCGTCGTTGCCCGGAGCCCGCGTCAGCACCGACGTGATCGGCTCCCCGGCCAGGGCCGTCGCCGTCACCTGGTCGGCCGACAGCCTGCCCAGCACCGCCTTCTCCTCGCGCGTGGCCGGCGCGTCCACCCGGGCGTAGGCGGGCTCGCCGTACCGGGAGGTCAGCTCGCGGTAGCGGGCGCTCGGCGACTCGCCCGTGACGGCCGCGATCTCCGAGGCCAGCAGCGCCAGGATGATGCCGTCCTTGTCGGTCGTCCACACCGAGCCGTCGCGGCGCAGGAACGACGCCCCCGCGCTCTCCTCGCCGCCGAACCCGAGCGACCCGTCCAGCAGCCCCGGCACGAACCACTTGAACCCGACCGGCACCTCGTACAGCCGCCGCCCCAGCGACTCGGCCACCCGGTCGATGATCGAGCTGCTCACCATCGTCTTGCCCACCCCGGCGCCCTGCGGCCAGCCGTCGCGGTGGGCGTACAGGTAGGAGATCGCCACCGCTAGGTAGTGGTTGGGGTTCAGCAGCCCGCCGTCGGGCGTCACGACGCCGTGCCGGTCGGAGTCGGCGTCGTTGCCGGTCGCGATGTCGAAGCGGTCGCGGGCGTCGATCAGCGACGCCATCGCGTACGGCGACGAGCAGTCCATGCGGATCTTGCCGTCCCAGTCGAGCGTCATGAACCGCCACGTCGGGTCCACCAGCGGGTTGACCACGGTCAGGTCCAGCCGGTGCCGCTCGGCGATCTCGCCCCAGTAGGCCACGCTCGCCCCGCCCAGCGGGTCGGCGCCGATCCGCACCCCGGCCGCCCGGATCGCGTCGAGGTCCACCACCGACGGCAGGTCGTCCACGTACGCGCCGAGGAAGTCGTGGCGGCCCGCCTCCCGCCGCGCCCTGGCGTACGGCACGCGGCGCACCCCGGCCAGGCCGCCGGCCAGCAGCTCGTTGGCCCGGTCCTGGATCCACGAGGTGGCGCCGGTGTCGGCCGGTCCGCCGTTCGGCGGGTTGTACTTGAAGCCGCCGTCGGCCGGCGGGTTGTGCGACGGCGTGACCACGATGCCGTCGGCCAGGCCGGACGAGCGGCCCCGGTTGTGGGTGAGGATCGCGTGCGAGACGGCCGGGGTCGGCGTGTAGCCGTCGCGGGAGTCCACCAGCACGTCCACCCCGTTGGCCACCAGCACCTCCAGCGCCGACACCTGGGCCGGCTCGGACAGCGCGTGCGTGTCCGCGCCGAGGTACAGCGGCCCGTCGGTGCCCTGCGCCGCGCGGTACTCGCAGATCGCCTGGGTCGTGGCCACGATGTGGTCCTCGTTGAAGGCGGTGTTGAGCGCCGACCCGCGATGACCGGACGTGCCGAACGCCACCCGCTGCCCCACCTCTCCGGGGTCCGGGTGCAGCGCGTAGTAGGCGGTGACCAGCCGGGCGACGTCGACGAGGTCGGCGGGCTGAGCGGGCTGTCCGGCGCGATCGTGGGTCATGTTCCCACCTTACAAACGCCTCCCGCGCGCACCCCCGGCGATCTCCCGTGTCGCGTGGCGGACCGTCCCGGCCCCCGCGGTTAGACTCGCGATCACCAGAACAGAATGGAGCTCGGTGGCCATGCGCATCGGATTGTTGCTGAACGAGACCACGGGACCGGATCCGCTCAAGGACCTGGGCGACAGCATCGCCGCGGCGCGCGACGACGGCTTCGCCTCGGCGTGGCTCTCGCACATCTTCGGCCTCGACGCGCTCACCGCCCTGGCCGTCGCGGGCGCCCGCACCCCCGGCATCGAGCTCGGCACCGCCGTCGTGCCGACCTACCCGCGCCACCCGGCCGCGCTCGCCCAGCAGGCGATGACCGCCAACGCCGCGCTCGGCGGCCGGCTGGCGCTCGGCATCGGCCTGTCCCACCAGGTCGTCATCGAGAACATGTTCGGCTACAGCTTCGAGCGCCCGGCCCGCCACATGGCCGAGTACCTCGACATCCTGCTGCCCGCCGTCCGCGGCGAGCACGTCCGCGCCGAGGGCGAGACGCTGAAGGCCGACATCCGGCTGAGCACCCCCGGAGCCGGCCTGCCGGTCCTCATCGCCGCCCTCGCGCCGCGCATGCTCAAGCTGGCCGGCTCCCGCGCCGACGGCACCGTGCTGTGGATGACCGGCCCCAAGACCGTGACCGAGCACGTCGTGCCCGCCATCACCGCCGCCGCCGAGGAGGCCGGCCGCTCCCGGCCCCGCGTCGTCTGCATGCTGCCGGTCTGCGTCACCGACGACGCGGACGCCGCCCGGGCCCGCGCCGACGAGGTCTTCGCCACGTACGGCCAGCTCCCGTCCTACCGGGCCATGCTCGACAAGGAGGGCGTGTCCGGGCCGGGCGAGGTGGCCATCGTGGGCGACGAGGACTCCGTGCGCGGCCAGATCGAGGAGCTGCGCCGGGCCGGCGTGACGGACTTCGTGGCCTCGCCGTACTCCAGGCGCGACCGCACCCTCGCCCTGCTCCGCCAGCTCCTCTGACGGCGCGTCGGGGGCCCCGCCGGGAGGCGCCCGCCTAGACTTCCGCAAGGTGAAGCGCTTGCTGAATGGCATCGACGTGTCCAACTGGCAGGGCCGGGTCGACTGGGCCCACCACGCCGGTGAGGGCGTCGCCTTCGCCTTCGCCAAGGCCACCGAGGGCGGCGACTTCACCGACAAGTTCTTCAGCCGCAACTGGCAGGGCATGCGCGAGAACTGGGTCGTCTGCGGCGCCTACCACTTCGCCCGGCCCAAGGGCGACCCGGCCGAGCACGCCCGCCACTTCCTCGCCACCCTGCGCGAGGCCGGCGGGCTGCGTCGCGGCGACCTCATCGCGATCGACCTGGAGACCAGCGACGGCCTGCGGCCCGAGCAGGTCGCCCGGCACGCCCGCCGCTGGTGCCGCTACGTCGAGCGGCACGCGGGCATACGCCCGTTCATCTACACGTTCCCGAACTTCGCGCACGGCGGCCACTGCGCCGGGCTCGGCGACTACCCGCTGTGGATCGCCAGCCCCAGCCATCCGCGCGGAGCGCCGCAGGTGCCGTCGCCGTGGGCTGCGTGGACGATCCACCAGTACTCCAGCCGGCCCGTGGACCGCAACGTGTTCGACGGCAGCCGCCAAGCACTGACCAGGCTGGGGTATCACCCGCGATAGCATCGGTGTCCATCACCGCCGGACGCCATCCGGGCCACCCGGCGCCTAGCATCAGGGAGCCACCGTGTCAGCCGAGTTGCACATCACCCGCGCCGGAGCCGAGCGTGTGGTGGCGGCCGGCACGACGGCCGGTGACGCGCTCGAGGCCGACGGCCGCACCGTCATCGCCGCCCGGGTCAACGGCGACCAGCGCGACCTCGCCTGGGTGCTCGCCGACGGCGACGTGGTCGAGCCGATCGACATCTCCAGCGACGAGGGCCGGGCCATCGTCCGCCACTCCACCGCCCACGTCATGGCGCAGGCGGTCCAGGAGCTGTTCCCCGACGCCAAGCTGGGCATCGGCCCGCCGGTCGAGAACGGCTTCTACTACGACTTCGACGTCGAGCACGCCTTCCAGCCCGACGACCTCAAGCGCATCGAGAAGCGCATGCGGGAGATCGTCAAGGAGGGGCAGCTGTTCTCCCGCCGCCCCGTCGGCGACGACGAGGCGCGGCAGGAGCTCGCCGGCGAGCCGTACAAGCTGGAGCTCATCGGGCTCAAGGGCGGCGCCGCCGACGAGGAGTCCGTCGAGGTCGGCGCGGGCCAGCTCACCATCTACGACAACCTCGACGCCAAGAGCGGCGACCTGCGCTGGAAGGACCTGTGCCGCGGCCCGCACGTGCCGTCCACCCGGTCCATCCCCGCGTTCAAGCTCATGCGCTCCGGCGGCGCCTACTGGCGCGGCAGCGAGAAGAACCCGCAGCTCCAGCGCATCTACGGCACCGCCTGGGAGTCCCGCGACAAGCAGGACGAGTACCTCAAGCTGCTGGAGGAGGCCGAGAAGCGCGACCACCGCAAGCTCGGCGCGGAGCTCGACCTGTTCAGCTTCCCGCCGGAGCTGGGCAGCGGCCTGCCGCTCTTCCATCCCAAGGGCGGGATCATCCGCAAGGAGATGGAGGACTACATGCGCCGCCGGCAGGCCGAGGCCGGCTACGAGTTCGTCAACACCCCGCACATCACCAAGTCGTCGCTGTTCGAGACCTCCGGCCACCTGCCGTGGTACGCCGACGACATGTTCCCGGCCTTCGAGCTGGAGGGCATCGAGTACCGCGTCAAGCCGATGAACTGCCCGATGCACAACCTGATCTTCCGGGCGCGCGGGCGGTCCTACCGTGAGCTGCCGCTGCGGCTGTGCGAGTTCGGCTCGGTCTACCGCTACGAGAAGTCGGGCGTGGTCCACGGCCTGACCCGGGTGCGCGGCATGACGCAGGACGACGCGCACATCTACACCACCCGCGAGCAGATGGCCGACGAGATCAAGTCGCTGCTGCGGTTCGTGCTGAGCGTGCTGCGCGACTTCGGCCTGGACGAGTTCTACCTGGAGCTGTCCACCCGCGACGACTCCGACAAGTTCATCGGCGACCCGGCCGAGTGGGAGGAGGCCACCCAGGCGCTGTACCAGGTGGCCAGCGAGTCCGGGCTGGAGCTGGTGGACGACCCGGGTGGCGCGGCCTTCTACGGCCCGAAGATCTCCGTGCAGGCCAGGGACGCGATCGGCCGCACCTGGCAGCTGTCGACCATCCAGCTCGACCTGAACCAGCCCAAGCGCTTCGGCCTGGAGTATCAGGCGGCCGACGGCAGCCGGCAGACGCCCGTCATGATCCACCGGGCGCTGTTCGGGTCGATCGAGCGCTTCCTGGGCGTGCTGACCGAGCACTACGCGGGCGCCTTCCCGCCCTGGCTGGCCCCGGTCCAGGTGGTCGGCATCCCGATCGCCGACGCCCACGCCCCCTACCTGCAGGACCTCGCCAAGCGGCTGCGCGAGCGGGGCATCCGGATCGAGGTCGACACGGCCGACGACCGCATGCAGAAGAAGATCCGCAACGCGCAGAAGGCCAAGGTGCCGTTCATGCTGCTGGCCGGTGACGACGACATCGCCAACGGCGCGGTCTCGTTCCGTTACCGCAACGGCGAGCAGAAGAACGGCGTGCCGGTGGACGACGCGGTCGACGAGATCGTCTCCGCGGTGGAGCGCCGGATCCAGGTCTGATCCGCACCAGCGGGTGCGGCGAGCAGTGTGACGGGACGCCCGGCCGGAGTCATCCAGCCGGGCGTCCCGCTGCCGGCCACTACGATCATCCGTATGCGGGAGGACGAGACGGAACTCGGGGTGCGGCTGCCTTCGCCCGCCCTGAGCCCCTTGCGGGCGGTGCTGCGCCGGATGGCCGTCGCGCTGCTTATCCTGCTGGCGATGTACGCGCTGGTCCTGATCGACCTCGAAGGCTACCGCGACAACGCCGACGGAGCGGTGTCCCCGCTGGACGCCCTCTACTACGTCACGGTGTCGCTCTCCACGACCGGCTACGGGGACATCACGCCGGTCACCACCGAGGCGCGGGTCGTCAACATCGTGGCGGTCACGCCGCTGCGCATCGCGTTCCTCGTGGTGCTGGTCGGCACCACGCTGGAGGTGCTCACCAAGCGCACGCGCGACGCCATCAGAATCCAGCGATGGAGAGCCAGATTGCGGGACCACACAGTGATCGTCGGCTACGGCACCAAGGGCCGGGCCGCCATCCGCACCCTGCTGGAGAGCGAGCGGTCCAAGGACTCGATCGTCGTGGTCGACCCGAGCCGGGCGGCGATCGAGGAGGCCGCGGGCGACGGCTTCACCGGTGTCGTGGGCGACGGCACGCGCGGTGAGGTGCTCAGGCGCGCGAGCCTCGGCACGGCCAGGGAGGTCATCATCGCCACCCAGCGCGACGACACCACGGCGCTGGTGACCCTGACCGCCCGCAGCCTCAACGAGACCGCCACGATCGTGGCCGCCGTGCGCGAGGCGGAGAACGACCCCCTGGTGCGGCAGAGCGGCGCCGACGTGGTGATCACCTCCTCCGACGCGGCCGGCCGCATGCTGGGCGTGGCCACCCAGAGCCCGGCGGTCAGCTCGCTGATCGAGGACTTCCTCGTCTACGGCAAGGGCCTCGACCTCTACGAGCGGGACGTGCGCGCCGGCGAGACGGGCCGGCCCACGCAGGCGGCGGGCGAGATCGTGGTGGCCGTGGTGCGGGGCCGCGAGATCATGACCTACGCCGACCCGCGCGCCGCCACGCTCCAGGCCGGCGACAGGCTGGTCGTCATCCGGGTCCACCCTCCGCAATAGCGACGACGCGGCGAGCCGGGGTGTTCGGCGACCACGGGAAGGGGCGCATCCCGGAGGGAGCCCTATGCTGCTAGATATGCACGATCAGCCTGGAGCGGGGGACCCCGACAACTTCGAGCGGCTGTGGACGCCGCACCGCATGGCCTACATCAAGGGCGAGGGCAAGCCGACCGGCACGGGCCCCGGCGACGGGTGCCCCTTCGACGCCATCCCGCGGATGAGCGACGAGGACGGCCTGGTCGTGGCCCGCGGCGAGGTCGTCTACGCGGTGCTCAACCTCTACCCGTACAACTCGGGTCACCTCATGATCGTGCCCTACCGCCACGTGTCCGACTACGACGAGCTGGACCGGGCCGAGGTGCTGGAGCTGGGGGAGTTCACCCAGCGGGCGCTGCGGGCGCTGCGCAAGGCGTCGGGCGCGCAGGGATTCAACGTCGGGCTCAACCTCGGCGACGTCGCCGGCGCGGGCATCGCCGCGCACCTGCACCAGCACGTGGTGCCGCGCTGGGGCGGCGACACCAACTTCATGCCGGTGGTGGCCCGCACCAAGGTGCTCCCTCAGCTCCTGCGCGACACCCGCGACGTCCTCGCGAGCGCCTGGGGCTGACCCACGTCCTCAGCGGTGGCCCTCAGCGCACCGTGACCGTGGCCGCGTCGCTCTCGTGCTGGAGCCGGTCCAGCGCCGTCACCAGGTACGTGCCCGGCTTGGGCGCGGTGAACGACGGCGCGGTGACCACGGCCACCAGGTCGCGGGCGTCCGTGGTGTGGCAGTCGGCGCCCGAGGCGGGCAGCCGGTAGACCGCGTAGGACCGCGCCCCCTGCGCCGGCGTCCACGTCAGCGCGGCGCCCGCCGCCTTGAGGCCCGCCGGCCTGGCCGGGGCGGCGCCGCCGCGCTCCTTGATCAGCGGCAGCAGCGCGGGCCGCGCGTAGTGGTCGGCCGCCAGGCGGCTCATGGCTCGGAGAGGGTCGTCCATGACGTTCTTGGCGCTGAAGTAGACGTCGCCCTCGATCTGCTTGTACTTGCGGTTGAGCGTCAGGTGCGCCGACAGCTCGCCCGGCCGGGTCCACGCCTTGTCGTCGCGCGCCCCGACCCGGTAGACGGCCTGGCCGATGTACAGGTCGACGCCGGTGCCCTTGACCTGGCGCGCCCACCACGGCGCCAGCACCCGGTAGTCGGCCGCCTTGAAGCCGCGCGGCCAGTACAGCTGCGGGAGCACGTAGTCGACCGTGCCCGCCTTGATCCAGGCGCGGGCGTCGGCGTAGATGCTGTCGTAGGCCGACATGCCCGTCGTGTCGGAGCCGGCCGGGTCCTGGGCCTTGTTACGCCAGATGCCGAACGGGCTGATGCCGAACTTGACGTACCCCTTGGTCGCGTGGACGGCCGCGTCGACCTCGGCGACCAGCGTGTTGACGTTCTGACGCCGCCAGTCGGCCAGGCTCTGGCCCTTGCCGTACTTGGCGAAGGCCGCCTTGTCGTCGAACGTGCCGCCGGAGCCGGGGTACGGGTAGAAGTAGTCGTCGAAGTGGATCCCGTCGACGTCGTAGCGCTTGGTCACGTCCGTGACGACCTTGACGACGTGCTCGCGCACCTGCGGCAGGCCCGGGTTGTAGTAGCGGCGGCCGTCGTAGGTGACCGTCCAGCCGGGGTGGCGCCGCGCCGGGTGGGAGGCGGGCAGCTTGGCCAGGTCCGTGTCGTCGGCGACGCGGTACGGGTTGAACCAGGCGTGGAACTCCAGCCCCCGCTTGTGCGCCTCCTCGACCAGGAACGGCAGCGGGTCCCAGCCCGGGTCCTTGCCCGCGGTGCCGGTCAGGTACTGCGACCACGGCTCCATGGAGGAGCGGTAGAGCGCGTCGGAGGCCGGGCGCACCTGGACGAAGACGGCGTTGAACCGGAGCTTGACCGCCCCGTCGAGGATCTTCACGTACTCGGCGCGCTGCCGCTCGGGCGTCAGCCCCGTACGGGAGGGCCAGTCGATGTTCTTGACCGTCGCGATCCAGAGGCCGCGCAGCTGCCGCTTCGGGTAGCGGGCGTCGGCCGTGCAGGCCGCGGCGGGCACGCCGGTCGTCTTCTTCTTGGCGGATCCCGCCGCGGGCGGCTCACCGGGGCCGGGGCCGAACAGGAAGGCGGCGCCGGTGGTGAGGACGGCCAGCGCGGCGGCGGCGAGCAGAGGGCGTCCGGTTCGCATAATGTCCCCAGTCTCGCATCGCCTCCCGGATGCTCCGGCCCGAAAAGAGAAATCGATTCGTGATGCCGGAGTGAAGGAAGCGCATGTGAGGGGTCAGAGGCGTGCCCCCGGGAGGCACGCCTCTCCGGCCCTCACTCGGCGGCGACCTTGCCCGCCAGGTGCGACGGCAGCGGCTCGTAGCGCAGGAACGTGCGCGTGAACGTCCCCGTCCCGTGGGAGATGGACCGCAGGTCGATGGCGTACCGGATGATCTCCAGCTGGGGCACCTCCGCCTTGACCAGCGTGTGACCCGTGCCGACCGGCTCGGTGCCGAGCACCCGGCCGCGCCGTGACGACAGGTCGGACATCACCGATCCCACGTGCTCGTCGGCGACCAGCACCGACAGCTCGTCCACCGGCTCCAGCAGCAGCGTCGACACCTTGGCGGCGGCCTCCTTCAGCGCGAGCTGCCCCGCGATCTGGAAGGCCATGTCGGAGGAGTCCACCGAGTGCGCCTTGCCGTCGTACAGCGTCACCCGCACGTCCACCATCGGGTAGCCGGCCACGACGCCGCGCTCCATCTGGGAGCGCACGCCCTTCTCCACCGACGGGATGAACTGCCGCGGCACCACCCCGCCCACGATCTTGTCCACGAACTCGAAGCCCCCGCCGGAGGGCAGGGGCTCGACCTCGATGTGGCAGATGGCGTACTGGCCGTGGCCGCCCGTCTGCTTGACGTTGCGGCCCATGGCCTGGCACCTGCCGCCGAACGTCTCGCGCAGCGGCACCCGCAGCTCCACCCGCTCCACCTCGACGCCGTGCCGCTTGGACAGCCGGTCGAGCAGGACGTCGGTGTGGGCCTCGCCCATGCACCACAGGACGAGCTGCTTGGTCTCGGGGTTGTTCTCCAGCCGCAGCGTCGGGTCCTCGGCGACGAGCCGGGCCAGCGCCTGCGACAGCTTGTCCTCGTCGGCCTTGGACCTGGCCTGGATCGCCACGGGCAGCAGCGGGTCGGGCATCTGCCAGGCGGTCATGAGCAGCGGCCGCTCCACCTCCGACAGCGTGTCGCCGGTCTCGGCCCGCGACAGCTTGGCGACGGCGACGATGTCGCCCGCGACGGCCTTGGGGACGGGCCGCTGCTGCTTGCCGAGCGGGCAGGTGAGGGTGCCGATGCGCTCGTCCACGTCGTGGTCCTCGTGGCCGCGCTCGGCCAGGCCGTGCCCGGAGACGTGCACGGTCATGTCGGGGCGCAGGGTGCCGGAGAAGATCCGCACAAGGCTGATGCGGCCGACGTACGGGTCGCTCGTGGTCTTGACGACCTCGGCGACCAGCGGCCCGCCGGGATCGCAGGAGACGTCCTTGACCGGCTTGCCGTCGACCGTGGTGATCTCGGGCAGCGGGTGCTCCAGCGGCGAGGGGAACCCCTGGGTGATCAGCTCCAGCACCTCCATGGCGCCGACGCCGATGCCGGAGCAGAGCACGGGGTAGAAGCTGCCGCGCGCGACGGCCTTCTCCAGGTCCTCGATGAGCACCTTGGTGTCGATCGGGTCGCCCTGGAGGTAGCGGTCCATGAGCGACTCGTCCTCGCTCTCCTGGATGATCCCCTCGATGAGGACGCCCCGGTGCTCCTCGATCCGGCTCTCGTACTCGGCTCCGGGGTCCTTCTCCGTGCGGGCGCCGGTGGCGTAGTTGTAGAACTTCTGTGACAGCAGCCCGATCAGGCCGTTCACGTGCCCGTTCGTGATCACCGGCAGGTAGAGGGGGGCGACGCCGTCACCGAAGACGTCCTGGCAGGCGGCGAGCACCTCGTCGAAGTCGGCCCGCTGGTGGTCGATTTTGGTGATCACGACGGCGCGGGGCATGCCGACCCGGGCGCACTCCTGCCACAGCATCTGGGTGAGCCCGTCGACGCCCTCCGCCGCCGAGACGACGAACAGGGCGGCGTCCGCGGCGCGCAGGCCGGCGCGCAGGTCGCCCACGAAGTCGGCGTAACCAGGGGTGTCCAGCAGGTTGATCTTCACGCCGTTGTGCGTCAGCGGCGCCAGCGCCAGGTTCACCGACCGCTGCTGGCGCACCTCCACCTCGTCGAAGTCGCTGACCGTGCTGCCGTCCTCGACCCGGCCCGCCCGCTGGATGGTGCCGGTGGCGGTCAGAAGCTGCTCCGTGAGGGTCGTCTTTCCCGCTCCCGAATGGCCGACCAGGACGACGTTGCGTATCGCGTCCGCCCTGTCGGCCGATGGTGCCCTGCCCGCGGCTCCCATGGCCGCGCCGGGATTCTTGTCCGCCACATCGCCTCCGGTCTCGTGGGACGAGCCGGCCCGCTCCGTCGGCCTGACCTGGGGCCAGGCACCCGGCCGGGCCTCCTCTCCCGTGTCGTCGGTTGAGTTCCAACGCCGCGCCCGCGCGGAGGGTGAACAGGACCGCATGGACAGACGCGGTGTGTTCACCAAATACCCGTGTGGCGGATATCACAAGGGGGAGGAGGCAAAGAAAGTGGCCGGGCCCGGGATGGCCTACGATCGGACCGCGATGCTGAAACTCCTGCGTCCGGCCGTCACCCGGATACTCACCCCGCTCGGCAGGGCCCTGGTCCGCCACGGGATCGGACCCAACACCGTCACGGCGATCGGCACTCTCGGCACCGTCGCCGCGGCCCTGCTGTTCTATCCCCTGGGCCTGCTGGCCGCCGGCGCGCTGGTGATCACCGTTTTCGTGCTGTTCGACCTGCTCGACGGCGTGGTGGCGCGGCTCGGCGGCGGGGGCGGCAGCACATGGGGCGCCTTCCTCGACTCCACGCTCGACCGGGTGGCCGACGCCGCGATCTTCTGCGGGCTGATCCTCTACTTCATCTCGCTCGACGACCTGCTGATGACGTCGGTCACACTGTTCTGCCTGGTCGCGGGCACCCTGGTGTCCTACGCCAAGGCCCGCGCCGAAGGGCTGGGCCTGACCTGCGACGTGGGCGTGGCCGAGCGGCCCGAACGGCTCGTGGTGGCGCTGGTGGCCAGCTTCCTCGCCGGGCTCGGCGTGCCGTACGTGCTGGCGGCCGGCATGTGGTTGCTCGCGGCGGCCAGCGCTGTCACCGTGGTGCAGCGCGTGGTCCACGTCCACCGGCAGACGAGGGAGCGATGAGCGAGAAGGCGTCCGTCACCGACAGGGCCGTCGCCGCGGGGTTCGCGGCGGGCTGGCGGCTCGTCCCGCTGCTGCCGCGCCGGCTGACCAGGGGCGCGTTCCGGTTCGCCGCCGACCGGCTGTGGGCACGGCGGGGCAGGTCCGTGCTCCGCCTGGAGTCCAACCTGGCGCGGGTGACCGGGCTCGCCCCGGGCAGCACCGAGCTGCGCGAGCTGAGCAGGGCGGGCATGCGCTCCTACTTCCGCTACTTCGAGGAGATCTTCCGGCTGCCGTCCATGCCGGTCGAGGAGATCGTGCGGCGCACCCACGTGACCGGGGGCGAGCACATCTTCGACACCGTCGCCGCCGGCCGCGGGGTCGTGCTGGCCCTGCCGCACATGGGCAACTGGGACCAGGCGGGCGCCTGGCTGGTCGGCGTCGGCCACCGGTTCGCCACGGTCGCCGAGCGGCTGCGGCCCGAGTCGCTGTTCCGCCGCTACGTCGCCTTCCGCGAGGGCCTCGGCATGGAGGTGCTGCCGCTCACGGGCGGCGACGGCCACAACTTCGCCACCCTCGCCATCCGCGTACGGCGGGGCGGCATCGTCTGCCTGCCCGCCGAGCGCGACCTGACCAGGAGCGGCGTCGAGGTCGAGTTCTTCGGCGCCCACACCAAGATGCCGGCCGGACCGCCGCTGCTGTCGGTGCAGACCGGGGCGGCCCTGCTGCCGGCGACCGTCTACTTCCACGGCGACGACTGGGGCATCGACATCCACGAGGAGATCCCGGTGCCCGCCGAGGGCACCCGGCAGGAGAAGGTGGCGGCGATGGCGCAGAGCCTCGCCCACGTCTTCGAGAAGGGCATCACCGCCCACCCGGAGGACTGGCACATGCTGCAACGCCTCTGGCTGGAGGATCTCCAGCGATGAGAGCCGCGCCATGAGAGTCGGCATCGTGTGTCCCTACTCCTGGGACATGCCGGGCGGGGTCAAGCAGCACATCGACGACCTGGCGCAGGCGCTCATCGCCCAGGGCCACGAGGTGTCGGTCATCGCGCCGGCCGCCGACGACGAGGACCTGCCGCCGTACGTGGCGGGCGCGGGCCGGGCGGTGCCCGTGCCGTACAACGGGTCGGTGGCGCGGATGTCGTTCGGGTTCCTGTCGGCGGCGCGGGTGCGCCGCTGGGTGCGCACGGGCGAGTTCGACGTGCTGCACATCCACGAGCCGCTGATCCCCAGCCTCGGCGTGCTGGCGTGCTGGGCGGCCAGGGGGCCGATCGTGGCGACCTTCCACGCGTCGTTCTCCCGCTCGCGGGCGATCGCCGTGGCCGAGCCGCTGCTGCGCAGCGCGCTGGAGAAGCTGAGCGGCCGCATCGCGGTGTCCGACGCGGCGCGCAAGAGCCTGGTCGAGCAGTTCGGCGGCGACACCGTGCTCATCCCCAACGGGGTGACGGTGGCGCGCTACGCCGACGCCGAGCCGCTGGAGGGGTGGGGGCCCGACGGGTCCACGATCGGCTTCCTCGGCCGCATGGACGAGGAACGCAAGGGCCTGCCGATCCTGCTGGACGCCTTCGCCGAGCTGGCCCCCGCCCGGCCCGGCCTCAAGCTGCTGCTCGCCGGGCCGGGCGACGCCAAGGACGTCTACGACCGGGTGCCGAAGGACTTCCACGACCGGGTGACCGTGCTCGGCATGGTCAGCGAGGCCGACAAGATCCGCGCCTACCACTCGGTCGACGTCTTCTGCGCGCCCAACACGCGCGGCGAGAGCTTCGGGATCGTGCTGGCCGAGGCGATGGCGTCCGGGGCGACCGTGCTGGCCAGTGACATCCCGGCGTTCCGCAAGGTGCTGGGGGAGGGGCAGGCCGGGGCGCTGTTCGCCAACGGCGACCCCTCGTCGCTGGCGCGCGAGGCCGCGGCGCTCCTCGACGCCCCCGAGCGGCGGGCCAAGCTGGCCGAGGAGGCGCTGGTCGCGGTCCGCAAGTACGACTGGTCGACGGTGGCGCGCGACGTGGTCCGGGTGTACGAGACGGTGACCACGGCCGGCGCGGGCCGCGTCGAGGAGGACCTGTGACACGAGACGTCCCGGCCGTGGTCGGCCGCGTGGAGGAAGATCTGTGACGTCCACCCTGATCGTGCTGGTCGTGGGCATCGTCGTGGTGCTCACCGCCGTCTACGTCTCCTGGCGGGCGGGCCGCCTGGACCGGCTGCACATCCGGCTGGAGCTGGCCCGCGAGGCGCTGGACGCGGCGCTGGTGCGGCGCCGGGCGGTCGTGCTGGAGCTGGCGGGCTCGCGGCTGCTCGACCCCGCCACCTCGCTGGTGCTCGCCGCGGCGGCCCACGAGGCCCGCATCGCCGGGCCGGAGGAGCGCGAGCACGCCGAGAGCGACCTGTCGCGCGCGCTGCGCGCGGCCGTGGACCAGGAACGGTTCCGCGAGAAGCTGTCGGAGGCGCCGGGCGGCCCCGACCTGCTGGAGGAGCTCGACGCGGCCGTGGCCAAGGTCGTCTACTCCCGCCGTTTCTACAACAACGCCGTGGGCGTCACGCGCACGGCCCAGCGGCGCTGGCTGGCCAGGACCCTGCGGCTGGCCGGGCACACCGAGTTCCCCGAGTTCTTCGAGATAGACGACGATCCTCCGGCGGCCATGGCAACTGAATGACCCCGATTTGGCCCGGCCGGTAAGCTTCTTCCATTTTCCGGGCCTAAGCGGAGGAGTCGTACAGGTGCGCCTATCCCGGTTGATCGCCGTGACGCTGGCGGGAGCGGCCGTCGTGCCGCCCCTGGCGGCCTGCTCGTCGGAGGAGCCCGCGCCCGGCAAGGTCCCGCAGGCCGCCACCTCCTCGCCGGCCGCCGAGGAGCCGACGGCCGAGCCGGACCTGCATCCCTTCACCGGGAAGCCGACCGGCGCGCTCAAGCCGGTCCTCGCCGTGAAGATCGAGAACACCGCCGCGGGCAAGCCGCAGCTCGGCCTCAAGAGCGCCGACATCGTCTACGTCGAGCAGGTCGAGGCCGGCCTGACCCGGCTCATGGCGATCTTCTCGTCCAAGCTCCCGCCGAAGGTCGGCCCGGTCCGCAGCGCCCGCATCTCCGACCTGCACATCGTGCCGCAGTTCGGCAAGCCGGCCTTCGCCTACTCGGGCGCGCAGACCAAGATGCTGCCGTTCATCGCGCAGGCGTCGCTGTGGGACGTCTCCGACAGCCGCGCCCCCGGGGCGTACTTCCGCCAGCCGGGCCGCTTCGCCCCGTACAACCTGTTCGCCAACACCAAGCAGCTCCTGGCCAAGGCGCCCAAGGCGAGCAAGGCCAAGGACATCGGATTCACCTTCGGCGACGCCCCGGCCGAGGGCGGCGTGGACAAGTCGTCGTACACGGTCCGCTGGCCCGGCGCGCGCTTCACCTTCGCCTGGTCGGAGGAGAAGAAGCAGTGGCTGATCTGGCAGGACGGCAAGAAGGACATGGCGGCCGAGGGCGGCCAGCTCGGCGCGCCCACGGTGGTAGTGCAGTACACCAAGACCGAGCGCTCCGAGTTCCACGACAAGAACCAGAGCTACACGCCGCTCGTCCACTCCGTCGGCAAGGGCTCGGCGATCGTGCTGCGCGACGGCAAGGCGTACAAGGCGCGGTGGGAGCGGAAGTCCGAGGAGGAGGGCACGACGTTCACGACCGAGAGCGGCGAGCCGATGAACTTCTCCCCGGGTCAGGTGTGGGTCGCGCTGGCGAGCCGCAAGCCCGTCACTCCGTGACGTACAAATATCACGAAATATCGTGACATTGTGGTGTGTCGGGGGCGGGCCCCTTCAGGACCTACCATGGGTTTGATAACTGACTGTAGGCGCAGGAGAGGCAGCCGGCCCCGACCCCCGGCGACGGGACGACGGGCGCGGCACACCCGACCAGAGAGTTCGTGAGGAAGACCGTGTCCAGCAGCACGCCCGAAGCCCCGTCCACCCCCGGGCCGGCCACCGGCCCCGTCACCGGAACGGCCCGCGTCAAGCGCGGCATGGCCGAGATGCTCAAGGGCGGCGTCATCATGGACGTCGTCACCCCCGAGCAGGCGAAGATCGCCGAGGACGCCGGGGCGGTCGCCGTGATGGCCCTGGAGCGCGTGCCCGCCGACATCCGCGCGCAGGGCGGCGTCTCCCGGATGAGCGACCCCGACATGATCGACGGCATCATCTCCGCGGTGTCGATCCCGGTGATGGCCAAGGCCCGCATCGGGCACTTCGTCGAGGCCCAGCTGCTCCAGTCGCTGGGCGTCGACTACGTCGACGAGTCCGAGGTGCTCACCCCGGCCGACTACGCCAACCACATCGACAAGTGGCAGTTCACCGTGCCCTTCGTGTGCGGGGCGACCAACCTCGGCGAGGCGATGCGCCGCATCACCGAGGGCGCGGCCATGATCCGCTCCAAGGGCGAGGCCGGCACCGGTGACGTCTCCAACGCCGTCACCCACATGCGGACGATCCGCGGCGAGATCAAGCGCCTCACCTCGCTGCCCGAGGACGAGCTGTACGTCGCCGCCAAGGAGCTCCAGGCGCCGTACGAGCTGGTCGCCGAGGTGGCCCGCACCGGCAAGCTGCCGGTCGTGCTGTTCACCGCGGGCGGCATCGCCACCCCGGCCGACGCCGCGATGATGATGCAGCTCGGCGCCGAGGGCGTGTTCGTCGGCTCCGGCATCTTCAAGTCGGGCGACCCGGCCAAGCGCGCCGCCGCCATCGTCAAGGCCACGACGTTCTACGACGACCCCGACGTCGTCGCCAAGGTCTCGCGCGGCCTGGGCGAGGCCATGGTCGGCATCAACGTCGACGAGATCCCGCAGCCGCACCGCCTGGCCGAGCGCGGCTGGTGACCCGCCCGGAGGCCGCCGCCGTTCGGTGAACGGGTGGCCGGACGCGACTCGTCGATCATCATCGGCGCGTCGCAGCAGGTCGCACCGCCGTCGTAAGGCATGATCCTGCACGGCGGGCGCCGGCCTCCATGAGGGAAAGTTCCGAAAAGGCGATATCCGCGAAGGATGTCGCCTTTTTCGTGTTGTGTGGCGTTCACCGGGGCGTCACGGTGCTCAGTCAGGCTACGGGACGTCCTCCACCCTTGATCGTCCCAGGAGCCACGCATGTCCCAGCTCAACCGGCGGCACTTCCTCGTCACCGGGTTAGCGGCCGGAGCCGCCGCGGCGCTCCCCGCCGGAGCCGCGCACGCCGACCCCACCCCTGGCCCCACCTCCGGCCCCGCCGCCGAGACCGCCCAGTCGCTCGCCTCGCGCGGCCTGCGGACCGACCCGTTCACCCTGGGCGTCGCCTCGGGCGACCCCGACCACTCCGGCTTCGTGCTGTGGACCCGCCTGGCCCAGGAGCCGCTGGCCGAGGACGGTCTCGGCGGCATGCCGCAGCGGCCGTTCACCGTGCAGTGGCAGGTCTACGCCGACGAGAAGGGCCGCCGCGTCGTGCGCACCGGCGTCGCCGTCGCCGCGCCCGAGTGGGGACACAGCGTCCACGTCGAGGTGGACGACCTGAGCTCCGACCGCGACTACTGGTACCGCTTCCGCGTCGGCCCGTACGTCTCGCCGGTCGGCCGCGCCCGCACCGCGCCCCACCCGCTGGCGTACGGCGTGCCGCTCACCATGGCGTTCGTCTCGTGCGCCCAGTACGAGCACGGCCTGTTCACCTCGTACCTGCGCCTGGCCGAGGAGCGCCCCGACCTGGTGCTGCACCTGGGCGACTACCAGTACGAGTACGCCCGCGACACCTACACCATCCCCGGCGGCAACGTCCGCGACCACGAGGGCCCGGAGACCGAGACCCTGGCCGGCTACCGCCAGCGCCACGCCCAGTACAAGGCCGACCCCGACCTCCAGGCCGCGCACGCCGCCGCGCCGTGGCTGGTCGTGTGGGACGACCACGAGCTTGACAACAACTGGGCCGACGAGGTCCCCGAGAAGCCCGAGGTGCCGCAGCCGAACTTCCTCGCCCGCCGCGAGGCCGCCTTCCGCGCCTACTACGAGAACATGCCGCTGCGCCGCACCTCGATCCCGCGCGGCATCGACATGCAGCTCTACCGGCGGATCCGCTGGGGCCGCATGGCCACGTTCCACATGCTCGACACCCGCCAGTACCGCGACGACCAGGGCTGCGGCGACGGCTACCGCGACTGCCCCGAGGCCGTCGACCCCAACCGGTCGATCACCGGCTCCGCGCAGGAGGCGTGGCTGATCGACGGCTTCCACAAGTCCCGCGCCCAGTGGGACATCATCGGCCAGCAGGTGTTCTTCGCCCAGCGCGACAACAACGCCGGCCCCGCCAAGATCACCAGCCAGGACGCGTGGGACGGCTACGTCGCCTCCCGCCGCCGCATCACCCAGGGCTGGGTCGACGCCGACGTGCGCAACGCGGTCGTCCTGACCGGCGACGTGCACGCCCACTGGGCCAGCGACCTCAAGCTCGACTACGACGACCCGACCGGGCCCTCGGTCGGCTCCGAGCTGGTCACCACCTCGATCACCACCGGCGGCGACGGCGCCGACTCCGACCCCGCCTCGCAGCCGTTCCTCAAGATCAACCCGCACCTGAAGTTCTACAACAACCAGCGCGGCTACGTCCTGACGAAGATCGAGCGGGACGCCCTCACCGCCGACTTCAAGGTCGTGCCGCAGGTCCGCCAGCCCGGCGCCGAGGTCCACACCAAGGCCACGTTCGTGGTCGAGGACCGGGTACCCGGCGTCCAGCAGACCTACCTGCGGCCGCTCGACCCGGCGGCGCGCACCCTCGGCGCCCCGTCGATCGAGGAGACGGTCCGCCTGGAGACCGAACGCCCCTGACCCCGTGACCCCACGAGGAGCGGCGCCCGCATCAGCGGGCGCCGCTTCGCGCGTTCCGGGGACGGGCCCGGAATATTAGCTGAGCTAAGTTAGTTGAGCTAAGTATGAGCGCCCACCCCAGCGACACGGACTCCGGCGACAGAAAAGAGTCCAGCGATCCGGACGTGCTCGCCGAGCAGGTGTCGGCGGTCCTGCGCCACCTGGTCCTCCTCCTGAGGCGGACCACCGCGGGCCAGCCCGTCACCACCCAGCAGTACGCCATCCTCGGCTCCCTCGAACACGGGCCGCGGCGGATGACCGAGCTGGCCGAGGAGCATGCCGTCCAGCTGCCCACCATGACGGTGCAGATCAACCGGCTGGAGGACGCGGGGCTGGTCGCCCGCGGAGCCGACCCCGCCGACGCCCGCGTCAGGACGGTCGAGCTCACCGGAGAGGGCCGCACCCGGCTGCTCGCCGTACGGGAGGCGCGGATCACCCGCCTCGGCCGCGACCTCGCGGCGCTCAGCGAGCAGGAGCGCGAGACACTCGCCGCCGCCCTGCCGGTACTGGCCAAGTTCGGCCGCCTCTAGCCAACACATCCAGAAACACCCGTACGACCCGGAGAAGGAGCACCATGTCATCCGGTGGCGGAATCCTGCGTCAGCCGATGTCCGTCTGGGCCACCGCGTTCGCCGCGGTCGTGGCCTTCATGGGCATCGGCCTCGTCGACCCGATCCTCCCGTCCATCGCCCAAGGGCTGAAGGCCACACCCAGCGAGGTGTCCCTGCTGTTCACCAGCTACTTCCTGGTGACCGCCGTGGCCATGCTCGTCACCGGCTGGGTGTCCAGCCGCATCGGCGGCAAGCGCACCCTGCTCGTGGGCCTGGCCCTGGTCATCGTCTTCGCCGCGCTCGCCGGCACCTCCACGAGCGTCGCCGAGCTCGTCGGCTTCCGCGCCGGCTGGGGACTCGGCAACGCGCTGTTCGTGGCCACCGCCCTCGCCGTCATCGTCGGCGCGGCCAGCGGCGGCGCCGAGTCGGCCATCATCCTGTACGAGGCCGCGCTCGGCCTCGGCATCTCCGCCGGCCCCCTGGTGGGAGCGCTGCTCGGCGACTGGAACTGGCGCGCGCCGTTCTTCGGCACCGCCACCCTCATGGCCGCCGGCTTCGTGCTCATCGTCACGCTGCTCAAGACCACCTCCCGGCCGGCCGTCAAGACCCGGCTGAGCGCGCCCATCCGCGCCCTCGCCCACGGCGGCCTGTCCACCACCGCCTTCACCGCGCTGTTCTACAACTTCGCGTTCTTCACCGTCCTCGCCTTCACGCCGTTCATCCTCGGCATGTCGCCGTACGGCATCGGCGCCGTCTTCTTCGGCTGGGGCGTCTGCGTGGCGCTGGCCTCGGTCTTCGGCGCGCCACCGCTCCAGCGCCGCATCGGCTCCGTGAACGTGCTGCACCTCGCGCTCGCCCTGCTCGCCGTGCTCCAGATCGGCATCGCCGTGTCGGCCGGTGCCGGCGCCCGCACCGGGATCATCGTCTGCACGATCCTGTCCGGCATCCCGATCGGCCTCAACAACACCGTCTTCACGGAGTCGGCCATGGAGGTCTCCGACGCGCCCCGGCCCGTCGCCTCCGCCGGCTACAACTTCGTCCGCTGGATGGGCGGCGCGCTCGCCCCGTTCATCGCCACCAAGCTGGGCGAGGAGATCGGCGTCGCCGTGCCGTACGTCCTCGGCGCCGTCTGCTGCGCGGCCGGCATGACCGTCCTGTACACCCGCCGCCACCACCTGAGGTCCCTGGCGCGCGTGGACCTCGACCACACGGTCCACGACGTGGCGCCCGCCTGAACCCGGCGTCCCGTGACCCGGCGCCCGCCCGGTCCCCGGCGGAAGACACCGCCCCGCGGTGGTGTTGAATGAACCGGACCCCGCACCCCGACGGAAGGACGACCGTGCCCGCCACCGTGCCCGCCAGCGAGCCCGCCGGAGCGCCCGCGAGCCGCCCGCCCACCATCGGGGTGCTCGCCCTGCAGGGCGACGTGCGCGAGCACCTGCGGATGCTCACCGAGGCCGGCGCGACGGCCGTCGCCGTGCGCAGGCCGGCCGAGCTGGCGGCCGTCGACGGGCTCGTCATCCCCGGCGGGGAGTCCACCACGATGTGGAAGCTCGCCGACACGTTCGAGCTGCTCGAACCCCTGCGCGGTCGGGTCAAGGCCGGCATGCCGGCCTACGGCTCCTGCGCCGGCATGATCATGCTCGCCGACCGCATCGAGGACGGCGTGTCCGGCCAGCAGACGATCGGCGGCATCGACATGGTCGTCCGGCGCAACGCGTTCGGCCGCCAGATCGACTCCTTCGAGGCCGACCTCGACTTCGCGGGCGAGCCCGTGCACGCGGTGTTCATCCGCGCCCCCTGGGTCGAATCCATCGGACCGGACGTCAAGGTGCTGGGCATGGCCGAGCCTGGGGATAGGATCGTCGCGGTCCGTCAAGGGCCGCTGCTCGCGACCTCGTTCCACCCGGAGCTCACGGGGGACACGCGGGTGCACCGATACTTCGTAGACATGGTGAGGGAGCTCTAGGTAATGTCCGGCCACTCCAAATGGGCGACGACGAAGCACAAGAAGGCCGCGCTCGACGCCAAGCGCGGCAAGCTGTTCGCGAAGCTCATCAAGAACATCGAGGTGGCGGCCCGGACCGGTGGCCCTGACCCCGACGCCAACCCCACCCTCTTCGACGCCATCTTCAAGGCGAAGAAGAACTCCGTGCCCAACGACAACATCGAGCGGGCCCGCAAGCGGGGCGGCGGCCTGGAGGCCGGCGGCGCCGACTGGCAGACCATCATGTACGAGGGCTACGCGCCCGGCGGCGTCGCGGTGCTCATCGAGTGCCTCACCGACAACCGCAACCGCGCCGCCTCCGAGGTGCGCGTCGCGCTGACCCGCAACGGCGGCTCCCTGGCCGACCCGGGCTCGGTGTCGTACATGTTCAACCGCAAGGGCGTCGTGATCGTGCCCAAGAACGGCCTCGACGAGGACACCGTCCTCATGGCCGTGCTCGAAGCCGGCGCCGAGGAGGTCAACGACCTGGGCGACTCCTTCGAGGTCGTCTCCGAGGCCGGCGACCTCGTCCCCGTGCGCAAGGCGCTGCAGGAGGCGGGCATCGACTACGACTCGGCCGAGTCGGGCTTCATGCCGACCATGACGGTGCCGCTCGACGAGGACGGCGCCCGCAAGGTGTTCCGCCTCATCGACGCGCTGGAGGACAGCGACGACGTGCAGAACGTCTTCGCCAACTTCGACGTCTCCGACGACATCATGGAGAAGCTGGAGGCCTGAGCCTCCCGCTTCCCGCGTGCCCCGGAGCCGCCCTTCACACGGGCGGCTCTCCGGGACGCCACGGGTGCCTTGCTCACCGGAAGCAGGGGAGCGCCTCCCGGGACGCCCTGGACCGCTTTCCGGCCCTCCCAGGCGCCCTCCACGCCGTTCCGGGCGGGTAGCGCGCGCCGGGCGTCGCACCCCCGGAGTCCACGGCGTGCAGGGCGCTCCGAGATCGGCGTAGGGTCGGGGGACGTGACGTCCGACAGCCTTCCCCGACCCCCGTCCTCCCCGCTCGGCTGGGTGCTCCTCATGCCCGCCGGGCTCGGGATGCTGATCACGCTGCTGCTGCCCACCGTCCAGACGATCCGGCTCAGCCTGGAGTCCGGCGGCACGCTCACCCCTCTCACCTTCGTGGGCCTGGACAACTACACGCGCCTTCTCGGCTCGGGTGGCGGGTTCTGGGGCGCCCTGGGGTTCAGCCTGTCGCTGGTGCTCGTGCCCCTGCTGGTCGCGCTGATCGCCGGGCCGCTGCTCGCGCTGGCGCTCGACCGGGCCGGCACCGGGCCGCGGCGCGCCGGACTGGTCGTGCTGTCACTCGCCCCCGTGGTGTTCTCCCCGGCCGCCGTCGCCGTCGCGTGGATGCACGGCCTCACCCCGGGCGCCTCCGGGCTGGTCACGCTCGCCACCGCACTCCGCGACCCCGCCACGGCCCCCGGCGGGCTGCGGCTGATCCTCGGCGCCGCCACGTTCGGCGCCGTGTGCGCGCTGGCCGTGATGGCGTTCCTGCCGGCGCTGCGCGGCGGCGCCGTGACCCGGAGCATGCTCGCGGTGGGCGCCGTCGTCGCGCTCGCCACGGTCGCGGCGGGCCTCCAGACGTTCACCCTCACGACGGTCCTGACGCGGGGCTCCCGCCCCACGCAGACCCTCGCCGGCCTCCAGTACACCGAGGCGTTCGTCCAGGCCCGGCCGGGCATGGGCGCGGCCGTCGCCACGCTGACGGGGGTCATCCTGGGCGTGCTCGGCCTCGCGGCGGCGATCATCGTGGTGGCGGCCGGCGTCCGCCTGTGGGTCACTCCGAAGGGCTCCGCCCTGTCGTACGAGCCGGAGGACGCCCCGGCGGGCTCCGACGCCTTCGCCGTACCGGCCGGGGCCTCCGGCGCTTCCGCCCCGTCCGGCGCCCACGTCTCCTCCGGCCCCGCCGCCGGTCCCGGGCCTGGCACGGCCGGGCACGGCCCCGCGTCCGCCACGGGCGCGTTCCCGTACGGCGCGCACGGCGATCCCTCCGAGCGGACGCCAGGCGGCGAGCGGCCGGAGAGCGGCGGGCGGCCGGAGAGCGGCGGGCGGAGCGTCTCCGCCGCGGGGAGGGCCGCCGGCATCGCCGCCGTCGTCGTCTACGCCGCCGTCACCCTCGCCCTCATCTGGCCCTGGCTCACGGCCCTCACCGGACCCTCCGACGGGCGGGACGGCGGCATCGCCACCCAGGTCAACACGTGGGTTCCCGCTCTCGTCGGCGCCCTGGTCTCCGTGGGCGTCGCCTACCTGGGCGCTCTGGGCATCGGCGGGCTGCGGCCCCTCGGCCGGCGCAGCGAGTGGCTGCTGCTCCTGTTCGCGCCCTGGCTGTTCGTCGGCGTCGGGCCGCTCAGCGTGGCCGGCTGGAACGACATCCGCAACCTGGGCCTGATCGACACCTTCGTCTCGCTCGTGCCGCCGGTGCTGGTCAGCGTCCCGTGCCTGTTCGTGCTCACGCTGCTGTGCAAGGGGCTGGCCGAGCGCTCCGGCGGCGACTTCGCCGGCGGCGTGGTGAGGCCGTCGCTGCCCATGGCCGCCGTCCTCGTCGGCGTCGTCACCCTCCTCAACGGCCAGGACCTCCTCTGGCCGCTCCTCGTCGCCCACGACCCCGGCCTGGCCACCGCTCCCGCCGCCCAGTTCCTCCGCATCAGCGAGTACGGCGCCGCGGCCGACGCAAGCCTGGCCACGCCGCTGCCCGTCATGCTGCTCGCGCTGCTCGCCGCGGGCGCCGCCCAGGTGCTGTACCTGCACCGCCTGGCCATCGGCGCGGGGACGCCACGGGCCGGTTCCGGAAACCCCGCGCCCGCTGCGTAGGGTGTTGCCTCGTGGAGATTCGCGACCTCACCCCCGATGACCAGGATGCCCTGCTCGACGTGCGCAGGCGCTCGTTCGGACCGGTCCCGCCCGCCGAGGTGGAGAGCTGGCGAGCCCTCGCCGTCCCCGACCTGAACGAAGGCCGCTACCTGGGCGTGTTCGACGGCGGCAGGCTGGCCGGCTCGGCCCGGGTGCGGGGCTTCACCCAGTGGTGGCACGGCAGGCCGCAGCCCCTCGCGGGCGTCGCGGGCGTCACGGTCAACCCCGAGTACCGGGGCAGGGGCGTCGGCACCGCGGTCATGCGGGCCGCCGTGGGCAGGGCCACCGACCTGGGCGACGCGGTCTCCGCGCTCTACCCGGCCACCACCCCCCTCTACCGGGCGACGGGCTACGAGCACGCGGGCGCCCAGCATCTGGTCACCATCCCCACCGAGGCGCTGCGCGCGATCAGGCCGGCGGGCGACGTACCGGTGCGGCGCATGGACGCCGGCGACGCGGCCGAGGTCGTCGCCCTGCTGCACCGCCTGCACGGCCAGGCCCGAGCCTCCGGCCCGATCTCCTGGGACGAGCGCACCTGGGCCCGCCGGCTGGCCCGCGAGGACGACTTCCTCTACCTGGCCCCCGACGGCTATGCCGTGTACCGCTGGGACGGCGACCGCATGCGCGTCGACAACCTCGTCGCCGGCTCCCAGGAGACCGCCCGCGCCCTGTGGTCGCTGGTCGGCTCCGCCTCCTCGGTCGCCAAGACCGTCACGGCCGTGCTGGCGCCCGACGACCCCGTCCGCTGGCTGCTGCGCGAGCGGTCGGTCGAGGAGGTCACGATGGTGCGGTGGATGTTCCGGGTGATCGACGTGGCGGCCGCGGTGGAGCGAAGGGGCTTCCCGGCCGGGGCGACGCTGGACACGACGGTCGAGGTCGAGGACCCGGTACGCCCCGGCAACACCGGACGCTGGCGGCTCACGGTCTCCGGCGGCCGGGGCGAGGCCAAGGCCCTGTCCGCTGACGCGGGCGCCGGCCCCGCTCTCCGCATCAACGGCCTGTCCGCGCTCTACGCCGGTATCCCCACGGCGACGCTGCGCCGCACCGGCCTCCTGTCCGGGGACGACTCGCACGACGAGGCCCTGGACACCGCCTTCGCCGCCCAGCCGTACATGCTGGACTACTTCTGACGGACCCCGCCGGCGCGACCCCGCGTGCGACCGGACGCCCGTCCGCGCGGACGGGCGTCCGGTCGTCGCCGCGCCGCGCGGCCGTCCTCCCTCGGCGCACGGGCGTTTCCCGGTGCGCGGGCACGTCAGCCGGGGTAGAGTCTCGTGCCGAACAGGTGTTCGGCGGGCGCGAGCGGGCGCTGTGACAGGCGGACGTGACGAGCGCCGTGACTGGCGGACGTCGTGCGGGCAGGTCGGCGGGCGAGAACGAGCGGGAGGCGCGACGGTGCGAGTGATGGGCGTCGACCCGGGACTGACCCGGTGCGGCGTGGGAGCGGTCGAGGGTCGTCCGGGCGCGCCGCTGTCCCTGGTGGCCGTCGGGGTGGTGCGCACCGGAGCCGACGAGGAGCTGGGCGCGCGCCTGGTCGGCATCGAGGCCGGCATCGAGCAGTGGCTCGACGAGGTGCGGCCCGACGCCGTCGCGGTCGAGCGGGTCTTCAGCCAGAACAACGTCCGCACCGTCATGGGCACCGCCCAGGCCGCCGGCATCGCCGTCCTCTGCGCCGCCCGGCGCGGCCTGCCGGTCGCCCTGCACACGCCGTCCGAGGTCAAGGCCGCCATCACCGGCAGCGGCACGGCCGACAAGAAGCAGATCGGCGCCATGGTGACCCGGCTGCTGCGGCTCAAGGAGATGCCGAGGCCCGCCGACGCCGCCGACGCCCTCGCCCTGGCCATCTGCCACGTGTGGCGCGGCGGCGCCCAGCACCGCCTGGCCCAGGCCCTGGCCACCGCCGGCCGTACCGCGACGACGGGCCGTACCGGGACGACAGGCCGCACCGCGACGACAGGCCGCACCGCGACGACAGGCCGTAGCGGGGCGGCAGGCCGTACCGGCGACGGCCGTGAGAAGGACGTGGCGCCGTGATCGCCTCAGTGGCCGGCCGGGTCGCCGCCATCGCGCCCGACGGCGCGGTCATCGAGGTCGGCGGCGTCGGCATCCTCACCCACTGCACGCCCGGCACGCTGGCCCGGCTCAAGGTCGGGGAGGAGGCGCGCCTGTCCACGTCGCTGGTGGTGCGCGAGGAGTCCCTCACCCTGTACGGGTTCGCCACCGACGACGAGCGGGCCGTGTTCGAGCTGCTCCAGACGGCCAGCGGCGTCGGACCCAAGCTGGCCCTGGCCATGCTCGCCGTCCACACGCCCGGCGCGCTGCGCGCCGCCGTCGCCGCCGCCGACCTCAAGGCCCTCACCAAGGTGCCCGGCATCGGCCAGAAGGGCGCCCAGCGCATCGTGCTGGAGCTCAAGGACCGCCTCGGCACGCCCGACGCCGCCGTCGACGCCGCGCTCAACGGCGACCGCCCCGCCCCGCTGTGGCGCGAGCAGGTCCACTCCGGGCTCGTGGGCCTCGGCTACTCCGCCAAGGACGCCGACGAGGCGATCCTCGCCGTCGAGCCGCAGGCCGAGGCCGACGCCGCCGAGGGCCGCGAGCCGCAGGTCGCCGCGCTCCTCAAGTCCGCCCTCCGCGCCCTGAGCGTCCGATGACCCCACCGCCTCCGATCCTGTCCCCGACGGCACCGCGCCCGACAGCGTCGTCCCCGGCCCCGCCGTCCCCGGCCCCGCCGTCCCCGGGACGCGGCTTCCGGAGGGGCGTGAACGGCGTGGGTGCCGTACTCTCGCAGGGCCCCCGCACCGGACGCGGCGGGGCAGAGCGCGCGAGGCCGAGCGTGACGCGGATGGTGAGGGGGACGGGGAAGTGAGCCTGGATCGGGACCTCGTGTCGCCCGACGCCGAGGGCGACGAGCTGCAGATCGAGGCGGCGCTGCGCCCCAAGAAGCTCAGCGAGTTCATCGGCCAGGGCCGCGTCCGCGAGCAGCTCTCGCTGGTGCTGGAGAGCGCCCTGCGCCGCAGCCGGCCCCCCGACCACGTGCTGATGAGCGGATCTCCCGGACTCGGCAAGACCACACTGGCTATGATCATCGCGGCCGAGCTGAGCGCCCCGCTCCGCATCACCTCGGGACCCGCCCTGGAGCGGGCCGGTGACCTCGCGGCCATCCTGTCGACGCTGGCCGAGGGCGAGGTGCTGTTCATCGACGAGATCCACCGGATGGCCCGGCCCGCCGAGGAGATGCTCTACCTCGCGATGGAGGACTTCCGGGTCGACATCGTCGTCGGCAAGGGGCCCGGCGCGACCGCGATCCCGCTCGAGATCGCGCCGTTCACCCTCGTCGGCGCGACGACCCGGGCCGGGCTGCTGCCCGCCCCGCTGCGCGACCGCTTCGGCTTCACCGCCCACATGGACTTCTACGAGGTCGACGAGCTGGAGCAGGTGCTCAACCGGTCGTCCCGGCTGCTCGGCGTGGCCCTGCCCCCCGAGGGCGCCTACGAGATCGCCCGCCGCTCACGCGGCACGCCCCGCATCGCCAACCGGTTGCTGCGCCGGGTGCGCGACTTCGCCGACGTGCGCGCCGGCGGCGTCATCGACCGCGACGTCGCCTCCGCCGCCCTCGACCTGTACGAGGTGGACGCCGAGGGGCTCGACCGGCTCGACCGGGCGGTGCTCGGGGTGCTGCTGCGCAAGTTCGGCGGCGGTCCGGTGGGCCTGTCCACCCTGGCCGTCGCCGTGGGGGAGGAGCCCGAGACCGTCGAAGTGGTCGCCGAGCCGTTCCTCGTACGGCAGGGCCTGCTGGCCAGGACCCCGCGCGGCCGGGTCGCGACCGCCGCGGCCTGGCAGCACCTGGGTTTGACGCCACCCCCCGACGCCTTCGGAGCCACGCTTTTCGACTGATTACAGAACGGTTGCAACCGTTTCGAATTGGGAACTTCCCCGCGCGGCGAAACGCTGCCTCGTTGCCGCGTTTCGCAACAACGGCCTACACTCCGTGGCTTGGCTGGCTGTGTAGGCTGACGGGCTGAGCGGCGCGGCCCCGAGGCACCGCCCGGAATTTCCGGCGCGACGCCGGTGTCAACTTCTTGTACGACAATGGAAGGTCGCCCCTTATGAACACGGGTCAACTCACGAGTATCCTGCCGCTGATTCTGCTGGTGGTGGTGTTCTACTTCCTGCTGATTCGTCCGCAGCGCAAGCGTCAGCAGGAAGCGGCTCAGATGCAGAACAGCCTGACCCCCGGGGCGCGGGTGATGACCACGACGGGCCTGTTCGGCACCGTGGTGACGGTGGAGAATGACGATGTGGTCCTTGAGGTGGCCCCTGGCATCGAGACGCGGTGGGTGAAGGCCGCGATCGGACGTGTCGTCACCCCCGGCGAGCCCACGGCCGACGACCCCGTGGCCGACGAGCCCCTGACGGACGACGTGCCCGGCACCGCCGGAACGGACAAGGACGGCACCACCGGCACCACCGGCAGCACCCCCGAGCGCAACGACGGCCAGGACACCACGAAGTCCTGACTAGGCTTCTGCGACAACTTCTATCCGAAAGAACTGACGACCAGTGGCCCGACCGACCAGCAGCCACAGCAAGCCGGGGCGGACGCTCCTGCTGCTCCTGGCGCTCATCCTCGCCCTGGGCGGGACGATGTTCCTGCAGAAGGCGTTCACGCCGAAGCTCGGACTCGACCTCGCCGGCGGCACCACGGTGACCCTGTCACCCGTGACACAGAGCGGTGCGGCTCCGCCTGAGGAGATCCTCGACCGCGCGGTCAACATCATCCGCGAGCGGGTCAACGGCAGGGGCATCTCCGACGCGGAGGTCGCCAAGTCCGGCGACAACATCGTCATCTCCATCCCGGGCGTCGGGCAGAGCGAGGCCATCAAGCTGGTCGCGACCACCGCGGAGCTGCGGTTCCGCCAGGTGCTCGCCATGGAGGCCACGCAGCTCCCGCAGGAGCTCCCCACCCAGGCACCCTCCCCGGGCGCCACCCCCTCCGGCTCGGCCTCGCCGGCCGGTACGGCGTCGCCGTCGGCCAAGCCGCAGACGACCTCCACCCGATCGGCGGGCACGCCCGGCCCGTCGGTGTCCCCGACGGGCAAGGCGCTGTCCTCGGCGCTGACCGCGCCGACGCCCGCCCCCACGGGCGCCTCCGCCAAGCCGGAGAGCACCCGGGGCGCGCAGACGGAGCAGCAGCAGAAGAAGGGCCAGAACGCCAAGGCCACCCCGACCGCCGCTCCGACGCCGGCCACCACGCAGCAGCCGGCCGACTCCGGCGTCGACACCACGGGCATCGACCCGGCGGTGCTGAAGCAGTTCCAGGCCCTCAACTGCAGCGACCCCAAGAAGCGCGGCCAGGGCGTCCAGGACGACCCCAACAAGCAGTACGCGGCCTGCGAGAGCGACGGCAGCTACAAGTACGTCCTCGACAAGGCCAAGGTCGTCGGCACCGACATCGACACCGCCAGCTCGGGCGTGCGCCAGGGCACCACCGAGTGGCTCGTCCAGCTCGACTTCAAGTCCAAGGGCGCCAGCGCGTGGGCCACGCTCACCGGCCAGGCCGTCAGCGCGCCCGAGCCCCGCAACAAGGTCGCGGTCGTCCTCGACGGCGTCGTCATCACCGCCCCGAACATCATCAGCGCGATCCCCGGCGGCCGCGCCGAGATCACCGGCGGCTTCGACCAGAAGAGCGCCACCGACCTGGCCGACCAGCTCAAGTACGGCGCGCTGCCGCTGAAGTTCGAGCGCAGCTCGGTCGACACGGTCTCATCGACCCTCGGCCAGGACCAGCTCAAGGGCGGCCTGATCGCCGGCATCATCGGCCTGGCCCTCGTCGTCGTCTACAGCCTGCTGTACTACCGCGGCCTCGGCATCGTCGCCGTGCTGAGCCTCGTGGTCGCCACGATCCTCACCTACACGGCCGTGGTCGTGCTCGGCCACAACGCCAACTTCCGGCTCTCGCTGCCGCACATCATCGGCCTGGTGGTCTCGATCGGCATCACCGCCGACTCCTTCATCGTCTACTTCGAACGCATCCGCGACGAGATGAAGGAGGGCCGGCGGACCCTGCGCGCCGCCGTGGAGGTGGCCTGGGTCCGCGCCCGGCGCACGATCCTGATCGCCGACGCCGTCATGTTCATCGCCGCGGTCGTGCTCTACGCGCTGGCCGTGGGCGGCGTGGCGGGCTTCGCGTTCGCCATGGGCCTGACCACCCTCATCGACATCCTGGTCGTGTTCATGTTCACGAAGCCGTTCATCGCGATGCTGGCGAGGCTGAAGTTCTTCGCCAAGGGGCATCCGCTGTCCGGTCTCGACTCCGAGCGCATGAGCGCCGACCACACCGGCTCCGCCGGCCGTCCGAACACCCCGCAGGAGGCCTGACATGGGACTGGGGCGTCGCCTCTACCGCGGCGAGATCGATATCGACTTCGTCGGCCGCTGGAAGCTCTGGTACAGCCTGTCCGGCTTGCTGCTGATCATCTCCATCGCGGGCCTGCTGTTCAACGGGCTCAACCTGGGCGTGGAGTTCAAGGGCGGCTCGGTCATCTCGTTCAAGCCGGCCGTGGCCACGACGGTCCAGGACGTCCGCGGCACCTTCCTCGAGCAGGGCGTCCACCAGCCGATCGTCCAGACGACCAACGAGCGCTACCGCATCACCAGCGAGGACCTGTCCGAGGCCACCACGACCAAGCTGCAGCAGGTCATCAAGCAGAAGTACGGCGTCAAGGAGGAGATCGACGTGCAGTCGATCGGCGCCTCCTGGGGCGGTGAGGTCTCCCAGAAGGCCTGGATCGGCCTGGGCGTCTTCATGCTGGCGATCATCCTGTACCTGTCGATGGCGTTCGAGCCGAAGATGGCCCTGGCCGCCATCGTCGCGCTCGTCCACGACCTCATCATCACGGCGGGCATCTACGCCTGGTCCGGCTTCGAGGTCACCCCGGCCACGCTGCTGGGCTTCCTGACCATCCTCGGTTACTCGCTCTACGACGCGGTCGTGGTGTTCGACATGATCAAGGAAGTCACGGCCAAGCTGGGCACCACGTCCAAGCAGACGTACTCGATGGCGGCCAACAACGCGCTCAGCCACACGCTGATCCGGTCGCTGAACACGTCGCTGGTCGCGATCCTGCCGGTGGCGGCGATCCTGTTCATCGGCACCACGCTGCTCGGCGCGGGCACGCTGAAGGACCTGTCGCTGGCCCTGTTCGTCGGCATGATCGTCGGCACCTACTCCTCGCTGTGCGTCGCCACGCCGCTGCTGGTGACGCTGAAGGAGCGGGAGCCGAAGTACCAGGCCATCGCCCGGCGCGTCGCCGCCGCGAGCGGAGGCGGCAAGAAGAGCGGCAAGGGAGCCAAGGGCTCCGAGAACGCGGCCGTCGCCAAGGGCTGAGCATGACGCGCGGGGCGGGGCCGGGCCCCCCCCGCCCCCCCCCCCCCCCCGGCCCCCCCCCCCCCCCCCGGCCCCCCCCCCCCCCGCCCCCCCCCCCCCCCCCCCCCCCCCCCCCCCCCCGGGCGTACGGGGGGGGGGGGGGGGGGGGGGGGGGGGGGGGGGGGGGGGGGGGGGGGGGGGGGGGCCCCCCCCCCCCCCCCCCCCCCCCCCCCCGCCGCGCGTCCGCCCCCGCGACCCCCGGCCGCACCCCCGTCATCGGCGCGTCATCGATGCGTCATCATGGAGCCCGTCAGCCGCCGGACGAGCCCTCCCGAAGGAGTCCCGACATGACCGACCTGCGCACGCTGATCCTCGACCGGATCAGGGACGTGCCCGACTACCCGAAGCCCGGCGTGCTGTTCAAGGACATCAGCCCCCTGCTGGCCGACCACGGGGCCTTCGCCGCCGTGGTGGACGAGCTGGCCGGGCTCCACACCGTCGACAAGATCGTCGGCATCGAGGCGCGAGGCTTCATCCTTGCCGCGCCCGTGGCCTACCGCGCGGGAGCGGGATTCGTGCCCGTACGGAAAAAGGGCAAACTCCCCTCCGAAACCCTCGAGGAGTCCTACGATCTGGAGTACGGCTCCGCGACCATCGAGGTGCACCGCGACGCTTTCACCGAGGGCGACCGGGTGCTCATCGTCGACGACGTGCTCGCCACCGGCGGCACGGCCGAGGCGACCGTGGAGCTCGTGCGCAGGGCCGGCGCGGAGGTCGTCGGCGTGGCCATGCTCATGGAGCTGGCCTTTCTCCAGGGGCGCGAGCGTCTCAAGGGAGTCGACCTGCGCTCCTTGGTGATCGTCTGAGCCGGACCCGCGGGAGGCCAGGTTTCGCGCCTGGATACACTGGGGGACCTGGACTCGAACCAGAGGAGTCTGAGTGCCCCGTGACGCGGTCGTACCCGACGTAACCGATGCAGGAAGTGCCGAGCCCGCCGGCGCCCCTGCGACGCGTCGGCGACGGTTTGGGGGTGGGGCCATGAACCCGGTGCTGGAACCGCTGTTCCGCACGGTCCGTGCCACCCATCCCAAGGCCGACCTGCGCCTGATCGAGCGCGCCTACGAGGTCGCCGCGCACCACCACCGCGACCAGAAGCGCAAGTCCGGCGACCCGTACATCACGCACCCGCTGGCCGTCGCGACGATCCTGGCCGAGCTGGGCACCGACGACGAGACGCTGTGCGCGGCCCTGCTGCACGACACCGTCGAGGACACCTCCTACGGCCTGGAGGAGCTGCGCGCCGACTTCGGCGACACGATCGGCTCGCTCGTCGACGGCGTCACCAAGCTGGACAAGGTGAAGTTCGGCGACGCGGCCCAGGCCGAGACCGTGCGCAAGATGGTCGTCGCGATGTCGCGCGACATCCGCGTGCTCGTCATCAAGCTGGCCGACCGGCTGCACAACATGCGCACCATGCGCTACCTGCCCGAGCACAAGCGCCACCAGAAGTCCCGCGAGACGCTGGAGATCTTCGCCCCGCTCGCCCACCGCCTGGGCATGAACACGATCAAGTGGGAGCTGGAGGACCTCGCCTTCGCCATGCTCTACCCCAAGCGCTACGACGAGATCGCGCGCATGGTGTCGGAGCGGGCCCCGCGGCGCGACCTGTTCCTGCAGGAGGTCATCGAGAAGGTCTCCGGCGACCTGCGCGACGCCAAGATCCGCGCGGTGGTGAAGGGCCGGCCGAAGCACTACTACTCCGTCTACCAGAAGATGATCGCCCGCGACGTCGCCTTCGACGACATCTACGACCTGGTCGGCATCCGGGTCCTCGTCGACAGCGTGCGCGACTGCTATGCGGCCCTCGGAACGATCCACGCGCGATGGAACCCGGTGCCCGGCCGGTTCAAGGACTACATCGCGATGCCGAAGTTCAACATGTACCAGTCGCTGCACACCACGGTCATCGGTCCCGAGGGCAAGCCGGTGGAGCTGCAGATCCGCACCCACGCCATGCACCACCGGGCCGAGTACGGCGTGGCCGCCCACTGGAAGTACAAGGAGGAGGTCGGCGCCGCTCCCGGGCCTCAGGGCAAGGTCAAGCCGGGCAGCGACATGGCCTGGCTGCGCCAGCTCCTCGACTGGCAGAAGGAGACCTCCGACCCGGGCGAGTTCCTGGAGTCGCTGCGCTTCGACCTGTCGGTCTCCGAGGTGTACGTCTTCACCCCGCGCGGTCAGGTGGTGGCCCTGCCCGAGGGGGCGACGCCGGTCGACTTCGCCTATGCCGTCCACACCGAGGTCGGCCACCGCTGCATCGGCGCGCGGGTCAACGGGCGGCTGGTGCCGCTGGAGTCGCGCCTCGGCAACGGCGACACGGTCGAGATCTTCACCTCCAAGTCGCCCGACGCCGGGCCGTCGCGCGACTGGCTGAAGTTCGTCAAGTCGGGCCGGGCCCGCAACAAGATCCGGCAGTGGTTCTCCAAGGAGCGCCGCGAGACCGCGATCGAGGCGGGCAAGGAGGCCATCGGCCGGGCCATGCGCAAGCAGGGCCTGCCGCTGCAGCGGCTGATGTCCGGCGAGTCGCTGCTGGCCCTCGCCCGGGACCTGCGCTACCCCGACGTGTCGGCGCTCTACGCGGCCGTCGGCGAGGGCCACGTCGCCGCCCAGACGGTCGTGCAGAAGCTCGTGAGCTCCATCGGCGGGGTGGACAGCGCCGAGGAGGACATCGCCGAGACGTCGCTCCCGACGCGGCTGCGCGGCCGCCCCCGGGGCGGTGGCGGCGCCGGGGTGGTCGTCGCGGGCGACGCCGACGTGTGGGTGCGCCTGTCCAAGTGCTGCACCCCGGTGCCCGGGGACGAGATCGTCGGCTTCGTCACGCGCGGCCACGGAGTCTCGGTCCACCGGGCCGACTGCACGAACGTGCAGCAGCTCAAGGAGCAGCCGGACCGCCTGGTCGAGGTGAGCTGGTCGCCGGGCGACGACTCGGTGTTCCTGGTGGCGATCCAGGTGGAGGCCCTCGACCGGCCGCGTCTGCTGTCGGACGTCACGCGCACGCTGTCCGACCAGCACGTCAACATCCTCAGCGCGTCGGTCACCACCTCACGCGACCGGGTCGCGGTCAGCAAGTTCACCTTCGAGATGGGCGATCCGAAGCACCTGGGCCACGTGCTCAAGGCCGTGCGCAACATCCAGGGCGTCTTCGACGTCTACCGGGTCAGCGGCGCGGGAAGCTGACATCCCGCCCGCCGTACGGGGACGCCCGCCGTACGGCACGGTGGCGCGGACCCGCAGGCGACCCCCGTCGCCCGCGAAAGCCCGCGGCCCGCTTGATGAGCCGTCAGACCGAGCCGGCCGCGGAGCGGGTCAGCTGAACTCGGCCAGGGTTCGCTCGGCCTCCTCCAGCCACGAGCGGCGGGCGGTCAGCGCCTCCTCGGCCTCCTTGACGTCCTTGGCCCGGCCCGCGTCCTGTGCCTTGGCCAGACGCTTCTCCAGCTGCTCGATCGAGGTGCGGAGCTGGTCGACCGTGCTCTGGGCGCGGGCGCGCGCCTCGGGGTTGGACCGCTTCCACTCGGCCTCCTCGGCCTTGCGGACGGCGTCGTCCACCTTGCGCAGGCCGCCCTCCAGGCGGTCTCGCTGGTCGCGCGGCACCGGGCCGGCGGCCTCCCACCGCTCCACGAGGTGCCGCAGCGCGGCGCGGGCGGCGCGCACGTCGGTGACCGGCAGGATCTTCTCCGCCTCGGCCAGCAGTTGCTCCTTGACCTCGGCGTTGGCCGCCAGCGAGGCGTCACGCTCGGCGAACACCGCCGAACGCGCCTGGAAGAACTCGTCCTGGGCGCCCTTGAAGCGGGCCCACAGCTCGTCCTCCACCTCGCGCGAGGCCCGGCCGGCGTTCTTCCACTGCTGCATCAGGTCGCGGTAGGCCGCGGCCGTGCCGCCCCAGTCGGTCGAGCCGGCGATGGCCTCGGCCTCCTGGACGATGCGCTCCTTGGTGGCGCGGATGCCCTCACGCTGCTCGTCGAGGCCCGCGAAGTAGTGCTTGCGGCGCTTGGCGAACGCGGTGCGGGCGGCCGACAGCCGCTTCCACAGGGCCGCCTCGGTGACCCGGTCGATGCGGTCGGCGGCCTTCCACTCCTCGACGATCTGGCGCAGCCGCTCGCCGCCGGACTTCCAGTGCGTCGTCTCCTCGGCGATGCGCTCCGCCTCGGCGACGATGCGCTCCTTGACCGCCCTGGCCTCGCCGCGCGCCTTCTCGCGGGCGGCCTTGACCTCCTCGCGGCGGTGCGCGACGAGCTCGGTCAGGCCGTCGAGGCGCGCGGTCAGCGCGCCCAGGTCGCCGACCGCGTGCGCCTCGGCCACGGCCTCGCGCAGCTTGACGATGCTGGACTCGGCCTGGGCGGGCGCCAGGTCGGTGCCCTTGACCCGCTGCTCCAGCAGCTGGACCTGGCCGGCCAGCTCGTCGTACTTGCGATGGAAGTATGCCAGCGCTTCCTCGGGTTCACCGGCCTGCCAGGAGCCGACGGCGCGCTCTCCCTCAGCCGTACGCACGTAGACGGTGCCGTCGTCGTCTACCCGGCCCCACGGGTCGGTGCTCACCGTGTCCTCCCGCACTTTCCATCAGACCCTTCGGGACATGTCGTCCCTTGTTGTATTACGTCAGCTCTTGCCAGCTATTGTCACGTCTTTGATTTCGACGGTTTCCTTGGGTGCTCCCGTGCCGTCCCCGGCGTCACCGATGACGCCTGCCTTGTTGACCTTGTCCAGGATGTCGAGCCCCTTCGTGATCGTACCCACCGGCGTGTAATCGGGCGTAAGTCCGATATCGCCATAGACCAGGAAGAACTGGCTGCCCGTGCTGCCCGGCGCCTGCGTCTTGGCCATCGCCATCACGCCGCGCTTGTACGTGGCTCCCTTGAGATTCTCCTCGGCCATCACGTAGCCGGGGCCGCCGGAGCCGTCCTGCCCGGGCTTGCCGTCGGCCTTGGCCGTCGGGTCACCGCACTGGAGCATCGGGAACTTGTCGCTGCCCAGCCGGTGGCACTTGCTGCCGTCGTAGTAGTTCTTCTTCGCCAGGAACGCCAGCGAGTTGACCGTGCAGGGCGCCTTGGCGTTGTCGAGCTCGACCTTGATGTCGCCCAGGTTGGTCACCAGCGTCATGGTCTTCGTGGCGGGCTTGGGCGACACCTTCGCCGGCGGCATGCCGACGTCCTTGACCTTGCCGCCGCCGGTGTCGGCCACGTAGCCGCACGTGCCGGTCGCCGGGTCGTACGGCTTGGGCTGCGCGGCCGGGGACGCCGAGGCGGTGTCCTGAGGCGCGGAGGTGTCCTGCGCCGAGGCGGTGGGCGTCGCCGCGGCCTCGTTGTTCGGATCGCCGCCCAGCAGGGCGACCGCGGCGACGATGCCGCCTACCACGACCACGACTCCCACCGTGGAGCCGATGATCGCGGTGCGCTTGGCCCGCTGCTCGCGCTCGATGCGGCGCTGCAACTGCCGCTCGTGGTGCTCGCGTGCCAGCTGCTTCTGCCGGTCCTTCCCCGTGGCCACCGCTTTGCCTCCCATAGTCAATCAACTGAGGTGGGCGAATCGTATCGGCCAACGGGCGATGATTCGCAGCCCGGCGACCCGCACCGGTACCCTTCGGTTACATTCCCATTGGCTTTTTTGACGAGATCACCTGAGGCAGATGCTCATCGCAGGCTTCCCCGCAGGGGCCTTCCAGACCAATTGTTACGTCATCGCGCCCGCCGCGGGCGAGGAGTGCGTGATCGTCGACCCTGGTCAGGACGCCGTGGACGGGGTCGACGAGCTGCTGCGCGAGCACCGGCTCAAGCCGGTCGCGGTGCTGCTCACCCACGGCCACCTCGACCACGTCTGGTCGGTGGCCCCGGTGTGCGGCGCGCGGGACGTGCCGGCCTGGATCCACCCCGAGGACCGTCACCTGCTGTCCGACCCGGCCGCGGGCTGGTCGCCGACGAGCTCCCAGATCTTCGGCGGCATCACGCTGAGCGAGCCCGACGACGTGCGGGAGCTGTCGGACGGGGCCACGCTGCCCCTGGCCGGCCTGGAGTTCGTGGTCGACCACACGCCCGGCCATACCAGGGGGTCGGTGAGCTTCCGGCTGCCCGGCGACGCGATCATGTTCGCGGGCGACCTGCTGTTCGCCGGCTCCATCGGCCGCACCGACCTGCCGGGCGGCGACCACCCGACGATCCTGCGCAGCCTGGCCGCCAAGTGCCTGACGCTGCCTGACGATACGGTCGTCCTGCCGGGCCACGGACCACAGACCACGATCGGCCGCGAGCGCGCCAGCAATCCTTACCTCAAGGACGCCGCCCCGCACGCCGGTCCCACACGAGGGATCTGATGAACTTCCAAGCACCCAAAGGGGTCAAGGAATACGTCCCGCCGCAGGCCTCGACGTTCTCCGCGATACGCGCGGCGTTCGCGGAGACGGCCAGGCGCGCGGGCTACGCCTACCTGGAGACGGCGGTCTTCGAGGACACCCAGCTGTTCGCGCGCGGGGTCGGTGAGTCCACCGACGTCGTCAGCAAGGAGATGTACACCTTCACCGACCGCGGCGGCAGGTCGCTGACGCTGCGCCCGGAGTTCACCGCCGGTGTGCTGCGCGCGGTCCTGGAGTACGGCCTGCACCGCGGCCAGCTCCCGGTGAAGGTCTGGACCGACGGGCCGGTGTTCCGCGCAGAGGCGCCCCAGGAGGGCCGCTACCGGCAGTTCTACCAGCTCGACCTGGAGGCGATCGGCAGCGAGGACCCGGCGGTCGACGCCGAGACCATCGCGCTGGCCTGGCAGTGGTACGCCACGCTCGGCCTCACCCAGGTCCGGCTGCTGCTCAACTCGCTGGGCTGCAAGGAGTGCCGGCCGATCTACCGCGCGCGGCTGCAGGAGTTCCTGCGGGGGCTCGACCTCGACGAGGCGACCAGGGAGCGGATCGAGATCAACCCGCTGCGCGTGCTCGACGACAAGCGTCCGGAGGTCCGCGCGCAGGTCGAGGACGCGCCGCTCATCGGCGACCACCTGTGCGCCGACTGCAAGTCGTACCACGACCGCGTCAAGCAGCTCCTGGCCGATCTCGGCATCCCGTGGGAGGACGCCCCGAGGCTCGTGCGCGGGCTCGACTACTACACCCGCACCACCTTCGAGTTCGACCACCCCCTGCTCGGCGCGCAGTCCGGCATCGGCGGTGGCGGCCGCTACGACGGGCTCTCCGAGGCCATCGGCGGGCCGGCGCTGCCCGGCATCGGCTTCGGGCTCGGCCTCGACCGCACCGTCATCGCCCTGGAGCGGGAGGGCGTCGCCCCCGCGGCCCCGCCCCGCTGCGAGGTGTACGGTGTGCCGCTGGGCGAGGAGGCGGCGCGGGCCATGTTCAGGCTCCTCAGCGAGCTGCGGGCGGCGGGGGTCGCCGCCGACATGGCCTTCGGGGGCAAGGGGCTGAAGGGCGCTATGAAGGGCGCGGACCGCTCGGGCGCCCGCTTCGCCCTCATCCTCGGCGAGCGCGACCTGGCCGCGCAGGCTGTCCAACTGAAAGACCTGACCACCGCTGAGCAGACCGAGGTGCCGCTGGCCCAGGTCGTCGACGTTCTGAAAGGGAAAGTGCAGTGATTCGCACGCATACGGCCGGGTCGCTCCGTGAGGAGCACGCCGGGCAGCAGGTGACGCTCGCGGGATGGGTGGCCCGGCGCCGTGACCACGGCGGCGTGGTCTTCATCGACCTGCGCGACGCCTCCGGCTCGGCGCAGGTGGTCTTCCGCGAGGAGGACCACGCCCACGACCTGCGCGCCGAGTACTGCGTGAAGGTCGTCGGCCAGGTCCGGGTGCGCCCCGAGGGCAACGAGAACCCCGACCTGCCCACCGGCGCCATCGAGGTGGTGGCCGAGGAGGTGGAGGTGCTCAGCGAGTCGGCGCCGCTGCCGTTCCCCATCGAGGGCAACGTCGGCGTCTCCGAGGAGGCCCGCCTCAAGTACCGCTACCTCGACATCCGCCGCCAGCAGGTGGCCCAGTCGATGCGCACCCGCTCCAAGGCCACCTACCTGGCCAACGAGGTGATGAACGAGCTCGGCTTCGTCTACGTCGAGACGCCGACGCTCACCCGCTCCACGCCCGAGGGCGCCCGCGACTTCCTCGTGCCGGTCCGCCTCCAGCCCGGCAACTGGTACGCCCTGCCGCAGTCGCCGCAGCTGTTCAAGCAGCTTCTCCAGGTGGGCGGCCTGGAGCGCTACTACCAGCTCGCCAAGTGCTACCGCGACGAGGACCTGCGCGCCGACCGGCAGCCCGAGTTCACCCAGATCGACGTCGAGATGTCGTTCGTCGACCAGGAGGACGTCATCGCGGTCGGCGAGAAGCTGATCGGCCGGCTGTGGCGTGAGGTGCTGGGTTACGAGATCCCGATGCCGCTGCCGCGCATGACCTACGCCGACGCGATGGCCCGCTTCGGCTCCGACAAGCCCGACCTGCGCTTCGGCCAGGAGCTCGTGGACATGACGGAGTACTTCTCGGCCACCACGTTCCGGGTCTTCCAGGCCGACTACGTGGGCGCGGTCGTCATGCCCGGCGGCGCCTCCCAGACCCGCAAGGAGCTCGACGGCTGGCAGGAGTGGGCCCGCTCGCGCGGCGCCAAGGGCCTGGCGTACGTGCTGGTGCAGGCCGACGGCACGCTCGGCGGCCCCGTGGCCAAGAACCTGTCGGAGCAGGAGCTGTCCGGCCTGGCCGCCGAGGTCAAGGCCGAGCCGGGCGACGCGATCTTCTTCGCGGCCGGCGCCCGCAACGCCTCCCGTGACCTGCTGGGCGCCGCCCGCCTGGAGATCGGCCGCCGCTGCGGGCTGATCGACGAGTCGCAGTGGTCGTTCCTGTGGGTGGTGGACGCCCCCATGTTCGAGGAGGACGGCGAGGGCGGCTGGACCGCGGTCCACCACCCGTTCACCGGCCCCAAGCCCGAGTGGGCCGACACCTTCCAGGACCACCCGGCCGAGGCCCTGGCCTACGCCTATGACATGGTGTGCAACGGCATGGAGATCGGCGGCGGCTCCATCCGTATCCACCGCGCCGAGATGCAGCAGCGCGTCTTCGACGTGCTGGGCATCTCCAAGGAGGAGGCCGAGAGCAAGTTCGGCTTCCTGCTGGAGGCGTTCAAGTACGGCCCCCCGCCGCACGGAGGCATCGCCTACGGCTGGGACCGCATCTGCATGCTGCTGTCGGACGGGGAGTCCATCCGCGACGTCATCGCCTTCCCGAAGACGGCCTCCGGCTTCGACCCGCTCACCGGAGCCCCCACGCCCATCACGGGAGCCCAGCGCAAGGAGGCCGGTGTCGACGCCCAGCCCAAGGCCGAGGCGTAGTCACAGACCGGTTACAGGCCGTCCCAGGCGGCACCGGGCGCCCCGTCTCCCTCGCGGAGGCGGGGCGCCCGCGTCGTCCGGCCCCGGAAAGCAGCCGGCCGCCTCCCGGAGGGCTTCCGGGGAGGCGGCCGGCTCGGGCCTGACGACGGTCAGGACACGACGACCCGCTTGATGATGATCGGGTTCTTCGGCGCGGTGGAGCCGCCGTCGCCGGTGATGTCCTGATCGTTGACGATGACGCCGTCCTTGGCGACCTTTTCGATGATCTCCAGGCCGGAGCGGACCATGCCGAGCACCGAGAACTGCGGCTCGATCTGCGCGTTCTCGTCCGACACCGAGATGGCGAACTGGCTGCTGTTCTGCCCCGCCGCGTCCGGCGGCTGGGTCAGGAACACCACGCCCCGCGTGTACGGGACGGCGCCGACGGCCTCGTCCGGGAAGACGTAGCCCGCGGTGCCCTGGCCGTCGGTCGGGTTCTTGCCGTCGGCCTTGGCCTTGGGGTCGCCGCACTGGAGCAGGAACAGTCCCGAGGTCTCGGGCGTCACCAGCCGGTGGCACTTGGTGTTGTCGTAGAAGTGCTTCTTGGCCAGGAACGCCATCGAGTTGACCGAACACGGGCTGATGTTCGGGTCGACGTCGATGACGATGTTGCCGTGGTTGGTGACCACGGTCATCGTCTTCAGCTTCAGGTTGGGTCGCTTGCCCGGCATGCCGACGTACTTCTGCGGCACGTCCGAGGTGTCCCGCTTGTAGGTGCAGGTGACCGGGCCGGCGTGCGTCGGGGACGCCGGGGCCGTGGGCAGCGCGGCCGACGGGGTGGCCGAGGCGGACGGCGTGCTCTCGGCCGCGACGGTCCTGGCCGGCTCCCGGTTGATCAGGGTGGTCGCGGCGAAGATGCCGCCCGCCACCACGACGACGGCCACGCCTGCGCCGATGAAGGTGTTCCGCCTCGCCTTGGCGGACTGCGCGGCGGCACGCTCCGCCTGCCGCTCCTTGTGCTCCCGCGCCAGCTGGCTCTGGCGGTCTTCGCCGCTCACCGGTATGTCCTCCACTTTGCCTACACATGACCAAACAACTCCGCGAATGCTACCGGCACCGGAATGTGATGGGCGTAAGTGAAGGAACCAGGCCACTGTTGCGCGGCAGGTCGTGAACCATATCGTCCTGCCGTACGTGGTTGAAATAAGGACTAAAGAGGTGCGAGCCATGTTCGACCAGATCCTGGGGCTGCCGGCGCACGCGTTGATCATTCATTTCGCCGTCGTCCTGACGCCGCTGCTGGCCGGGGTCGCCGTCGCGTACGCGGTGCTGCCGAGCAGGCGCGCGTTGCTGGGCTGGGCCCTCGTGCTGCTCTCCCTGGCGGCGCCCGTCGCGGTCTTCGCGGCCAAGGAGAGCGGCGAGCGGCTCAGGGAGGCCCGCTTCGCCGCGGCCGGTGGCACGCTCGGGGAGCGGATCGAGACGCACGAGAGCTTCGCCGGGCCGCTCCTGCTGTCGGTGGCCGGCCTCGCGGCGGCCTCGCTGGTGCTCGTGTACGCCACCACGTCCGCGCGCGGCTCCACTCGCGACCGCTTCGGCCGCGGCGCCACGCTGGGCCTGTCCGCCCTGTCCGTGGTGCTCGCCGTCACGGCCGCCTACTTCGTCTTCCGGGCCGGTGACTCCGGGGCGAGGGCCGTGTGGGGCGGGAGCTCGTAGTCCCCGGCGGCCCTCCTGTGATGGATCGCCGGGCGTGGACCAGCGTGTAATCTCACGCTGTGGAGAGCTTGTTCGATTCGGCGGCCGAGCAGGCCACACCTCAGCCGCTCGCGGTCCGGATGCGCCCGCGCTCGCTCGACGAGGTGATCGGCCAGCGCCACCTGCTCGGCCCCGGCACCCCGCTGCGCCGCCTCGTCGAGAGCGAGGCCCCCATGTCGCTCTTCCTGTGGGGGCCGCCCGGCACCGGCAAGACCACGCTGGCCTACGTCGTCTCCAACGTCACCAAACGCCGCTTCGTCGAGGTCTCCGCGGTCTCGGCCGGGGTCAAGGACGTCCGCGCCGCCATCGAGCAGGCCCGCCGCGAGCTGGGCATGACCGGCCGGCAGACCGTCCTCTTCGTCGACGAGGTCCACCGCTTCAACAAGGCGCAGCAGGACGCCCTGCTGCCCGCCGTGGAGAACCGCTGGGTCACCTTCATCGGCGCCACCACCGAGAACCCGTTCTTCTCCGTCATCTCGCCGCTGCTGTCGCGCTCGCTGCTGCTCACGCTGGAGTCGCTGTCCGACGACGACATCCGGACGGTGCTGGAGCGCGCCGCGGCCGAGGAGCGCGGGCTCGGCGGCCGCGCCACCCTGGCCCCCGAGGCGCTCGACCACCTCGTACGCCTGGCCGGCGGCGACGCCCGCCGCTCGCTGACGTACCTGGAGGCGGCGGCCCTGCTGGAGGACGAGATCACGGTCGAGGTGGTGGAGCGGGCCGTCGACAAGGCGGCCGTCCGCTACGACCGGCAGGGCGACCAGCACTACGACGTGATCAGCGCGTTCATCAAGTCGATGCGCGGCTCCGACGCCGACGCCGCGCTCCACTACCTCGCCCGCATGGTCGAGGCCGGCGAGGATCCCCGCTTCATCGCCCGGCGCATCGTCATCTTCGCCTCCGAGGACGTCGGCATGGCCGACCCGACCTGCCTGCAGACCGCGGTGGCCGTCGCCCAGGCCGTCCAGCTCATCGGCCTGCCCGAGGCGCAGATCAACCTGGCCCACGCCGTCATCCACTGCGCGCTGGCCCCCAAGTCCAACGCCGTCGTCAAGGCCATCGGCGCCGCGGCCGGCGACGTGCGGCGCGGCCTCATCGGCCAGGTGCCGGTCCACCTGCGCGACGCCCACTACCCGGGCGCCGCCAAGCTCGGCAGCGGCGAGGGCTACAAGTATCCCCACGACTTCGACCACGGCCTCGTCCGCCAGGAGTACGCGCCGGAGCAGGTGCGGCAGCGGCGCTACTACGAGCCCACCCGGCACGGCGCCGAGGCCCCGGTCGCGGACCGCTGGGCCAAGATCCGCGACTTCCTCCGGGGCACCTGACCTCTCCGCCGGGCCCCTCACGCGGAAGGCCGGCGACCTCAAGGGCGGGCGGAGGAGACCACGGGCGGGGCGGCACGGGCCAGGTGATCACGGTGCGGCGGATCCGGCGGTGCCCCCTGCGCCCAGTAGCCTGGGTGCCCGAACGCGATAGGGTTCTTGCGTTTCCGGCGCAGCGTACGAGGGAGATGACCGGATGCTTACCGCTGGAGAGGTCGCCGGGCTGATCGCGGCCACGGGCTGGATAGTCCTGGTGTGCGTGCTCACGATGGTCCTCGTCAGGCTCGCCAGGCTGCTGACCGAGACCACCCGGGCGGTCTCCGACCTCAGCAGCCGCGTGGCGCCGCTGCTCGACGACGTCAGCGTCACGGTCAACGAGACCAACCGGCAGCTCGTCGCCGTCGAGGCGATCGCGCAGGACCTCAAGCAGGTCAGCGGCCACGCCGCCCGCCTGAGCGCGGTGACCCAGACCATCTTCACCGGCCCGCTGATCAAGGTGTCGGCGCTCGGCTACGGGCTGCGCCGGGCCATCGAGGCCCGCCGCCCGCGCAAGCCGCGCGCCACGGGCGGCCGGGCGGCGGGCCAGGCGACAGGCCAGGCAGCGGGTCGGGCGGTTCGCCAGGCCGGGAGGCGCCCGTGATCCGCCGCCTGTTCTACCTGTCGCTCGGCGCGTTCCTCGCCCTGTGGGTGATGCGCAAGCTGCAGGCGCTCCAGCCCGACCACGTGGCCCGTCGCACGGCCGCCGGCGCGGCGGGCATGCTCGCGCGGGTGAGAGACTTTACTTCCGACGCGCTCGGCGAGGCGGCCGACCGCGAAACCGAGTTGCGGGCCAGGTTCGGCCTTGACCAGTCTGGTCAGGGCGACTGAGCGCCACCGGATCGACCACATACGACTAACGCAAAGGATGGCCACCATGGAGTCGGCAGAGATCGCGCGCCGCTTCCTGCGCTTCTTCGAGGAGCGTGGGCACACGGTAGTGCCCTCGGCCAGCCTGATCGCAGAGGACCCGACGCTTCTCCTGGTCAACGCAGGTATGGTGCCGTTCAAGCCGTACTTCCTGGGGCAGCGCAAGCCTCCGGCGTCCCGGCTGACCACCGCCCAGAAGTGCGTCCGCACGCCCGACATCGACGAGGTGGGCAAGACCACCCGTCACGCGACGTTCTTCCAGATGCTGGGCAACTTCTCCTTCGGCGACTACTTCAAGGCCGAGGTCATCCCGTTCGCCTGGGAGCTGCTCACCCGCTCCGAGTCCGAGGGCGGCTTCGGCTTCCCCGAGGACCGGCTGTGGGCGACCGTCTACCACGAGGACGACGAGGCGTTCGACATCTGGCACAACAAGGTCGGCCTGCCCGCCGAGCGCATCCAGCGCCGCGGCCTGGAGGACAACTACTGGCACATGGGCGTGCCCGGCCCCGGCGGTCCCTGCTCGGAGATCTACTACGACCGCGGCCCCGAGTACGGCAAGGACGGCGGCCCCGTCGCCGACGAGGACCGTTACCTCGAGGTCTGGAACCTCGTGTTCATGCAGTACCAGCTCAGCCAGGTCCGCAGCAAGATCGACTTCGACATCAGCGGCGAGCTGCCGAGCAAGAACATCGACACCGGCATGGGCCTGGAGCGCATGGCGGCGATCCTGCAGGGCGTCGACAACATCTACGAGATCGACACCACGTACAAGATCCTCGACCGGGCGGCCGAGCTCACCAGGACCCGCTACGGCCGCGACACGCGCGCCGACGTGAGCCTGCGCGTCATCGCCGACCATGTGCGCACCGGCACCATGCTCGTGGCCGACGGCGTCATGCCCGGCAACGAGGGCCGCGGCTACGTCCTGCGCCGCATCCTGCGCCGCAGCGTGCGCAACCTGCGCCTGCTCGGCTCCGGCGACGAGCGCTACATGCACGAGCTCACCCGGGTCGCGATCGACGTCATGGGCGAGCAGTATCCCGAGCTCAAGGCCGACGCGCCGCAGATCCACGGTGTCATCGACGCCGAGGAGGCGTCGTTCCTCGGCACGCTGCGGACCGGCACCGCGATCTTCGACGTCGCGGTCGAGGAGACCAAGCGCAAGGCGGGCTCCTCGATCTCCGGCGAGCAGGCGTTCCAGCTCCACGACACCTACGGCTTCCCGATCGACCTGACGCTGGAGATGGCCTCCGAGCACGGCCTCGCGGTCGACGAGGAGGGCTTCCGCCGCCTGATGAAGGAGCAGCGGGAGCGGGCCAAGGCCGACGCCGCGGCGAAGAAGACCGGCAACGCCGACATCTCCGTCTTCGGGCAGCTCCTGGAGAAGGCCGGCAAGATCGAGTTCCTCGGCTACGACGAGACGGAGGCCGAGACCACCGTCGTCGGCGTCCTCGTCGACGGCGTGCCCGTCCCGGCGGCGGGCGCCGGCTCGACCGTCGAGGTCGTGCTCGGCCGCACCCCCTTCTACGCCGAGGGCGGTGGCCAGCTCGCCGACCAGGGCGTCATCCGCACGGCCGGCGCCGAGGTCGAGATCGTCGACGTGCAGTCGCCGATCAAGGGCCTCGTCGTCCACCGCGGCAAGGTGCGCTCCGGCGAGCTGCGGGTCGGCGACGAGGCGCAGGCCGAGATCGACGTCGAGCGGCGCCGCGCGATCTCGCGCAGCCACAGCGCCACCCACCTCGTCCACCGCGGCTTCAAGAACGCCCTGGGCGAGTCGGCGGCGCAGGCCGGCTCGGAGAACTCTCCCGGCCGTTTCCGCTTCGACTTCACCGCGGCCGGCGCCGTCCCGCCGAGCGTGCTGCGCGACGTCGAGGACGAGGTCAACGCCGTCCTCATCAACGACCTCAAGGTCAACGCGTTCTACACCTCCCAGGCCGAGGCCCGGGCGATGGGCGCGCTGGCCATGTTCGGCGAGAAGTACGGCGACGAGGTCCGCGTGGTGGAGATCGGCGACTACTCCCGCGAGCTGTGCGGCGGCACCCACGTCCACAGCTCCGGCCAGCTCGGCCTGGTCAAGGTGCTCGGCGAGCAGTCGGTCGGCGCGGGCGTGCGCCGCGTCGAGGCGCTCGTCGGCATCGACGCCTTCCGCTTCCTGGCCCGCGAGAGCGTGCTGGTCGCCCAGCTCACCGAGCAGCTCAAGGCGCGCCGCGAGGAGCTGCCCGAGCGCATCGAGGGCATCGTCACCCGGCTGCGCACCGCCGAGAAGGACCTGGAGCGGCTCCGCTCCGCGCAGGTGCTTCAGGTGGCCGGCGAGCTGGCCTCCCAGGCCCGTGACCAGCAGGGCGTCTCCGTGGTGACACACCGCGCGCCTGATGGCACGACCGGGGACGATTTGCGTAAGCTCGCGCTTGATGTGCGTGGCAGATTCCCGGCCGACAGGCCTGCGGTCGTCGTGATCGCCGGTGTCCCCTCCGACCGACCCGTGGTGGTCTCCGCGGTCAACGAGGCGGGACGCGAGCGAGGGCTCAAGGCCGGGAGACTGGTCGGCGTCGCCGCCAAGGCTCTTGGGGGTGGCGGTGGAGGCAAGGACGACGTCGCGCAGGGTGGCGGCACGCGCCCGGAGGCGATCGGCGACGCGCTGCGGCTGGTCGAGCAGGCCATCGAAGGACAGCTCGGCTGACATGCGGTTCGGCTCACGGATCGGCGTCGACGTCGGATCCGTCCGCATCGGCGTGGCCCGCAGCGACCCGTCGGGGATGCTGGCCACGCCGGTCGAGACCGTCAGGCGCGGCAAGGGCGACCTCGACCGCATCGCCGCCATCGCGGCGGAGCACGAGGCGATCGAGGTCGTCGTCGGCCTGCCGACCTCCCTGTCCGGCAGGGAGGGGCAGGCCGCCGCGCTGGCCCGCGAGTTCGCGGGCGCGCTGGCGGGGCGGCTCGTGCCGACCCCGGTCCGGCTGTTCGACGAGCGTCTGACGACCGTGGCCGCCCAGCAGGGGCTGAGGGCCAGCGGCGTACGGGCCAAGAAGCAGCGCGACGTGGTCGACCAGGCGGCGGCGGTGGTGCTGCTGCAGGACGCCCTGGACGTCGAGAGAGCCACCGGCGCTCCGCCGGGCAGGCCCGTCGATCCGCCGTCCGCGGCGGACGCCGGGCCCACCTCATGACCCGCCCTCCGACAGGGCACGGCCGCTCCGGTCACGGAGCACGCCGATGAGCGGGGGAGCGGCGCGGGGGCCCGACGAGGATCCCCACGCCGACGCCTCCCACCCGAATCCGCCTGCTGCGGAGTCCCCGACGCCCGCGACCGGCGGCCACGAGGACACCGAGCAGGCGAAGGACGGCCATGACCGCGGCGAAGCGGCTGGACCGGTCGCTGAACCGGGGGACGACGAGGCGGACACGCTGCCCCTGCCCGTGGGGCGGCGCGAAGGCGTGCGCCGGGCCGTCGTCACCGGTGGCGTCACGCTCTCCGCGCTGGTCCTGGCGGCGGGCGTGTACGCGCTGGTCAGGCCGTACGTGAACCCGGACGACCACGGGGACGCCGCAGCCGTCACCGTCCGCATCACGCCCGGCGCCGGCGCCGCCGACGTCGGCGAACTGCTGGCGGCCAGCGGGGTGGTGACGAGCGCCCGCTCCTTCGTGGCGGCGGCCGAACAGCGTGAGCCGGCCGAGCTCAAGCCCGGCTTCTACCAGCTGCGCACCGGCATGTCCGCCGGTGAGGCGCTCGACCTGCTCCTCGCGCCCGCCTCGCGGGCCGTCCGGCGGGTCACGTTGCCGGAGGGCATGCGGCTGGGGGAGACCCTGCGGCACATCGCCGAGCAGTCCGGCGTGCCGCTCGCGGACCTACGGGCGGTCGACTCCCGCCAGGTCGGCCTGCCCGACTACGCCCAGGGGCTGGAGGGCTTCCTGTTCCCCGCCACGTACGCGGTGCAGCCCGGCACGACCGCCGGGGGACTGCTCACGGCGATGGCGCAGCGGTTCGCGACCGTCGCGGACCGGCTCGACCTGGAGGAGCGGGCGGCCCGGCTGGGCCTGACCCCGCTCCAGGCCGTCACGGTGGCCAGCATCGTGCAGGCCGAGCCGGCCAAGGACGCCGATTACCCGAAGATCGCCCGGGTGATCTATAACCGGCTGAGGCGTGACATGTCGCTCCGGATCGACTCCACCATCCTGTACGCCCTGGGCAAGCGGACCGCCCGCCCGTCACGGAGCGGCACCAGGGCGGGCTCGCCGTACAACACGTACACGCGCAAAGGGCTGCCGCCCGGGCCGATCTCCAACCCCGGGGTGACGGCGCTGAAGGCGGCCCTCCACCCGGCCAAGGGTGATTGGTACTGGTTTGTCGCGACGGATCCGGCGCATAGAATCACCAAATTCACCGACAAAGAGAGCGAGTTCGTGAGATACCGGGAAGAGTTGAACGAACACCTCGGGACGAACTGATGCTCCCCGCGACGCCCCCCACCTCCCGCAGGATCGGCGAGATCCCCGGGCGGAGTCACGGAGCCGGGACGCCGGCGCTCTTCTCGTTGCCCCGCACGGCTACGGAGAGTGACGTCCCGGGGGTATCGGTGCATGACCGGCGGATTCCCCCGTTCCGTACGGTGACCCCCCACTGTTCGGTCCGACCGCTTGACGGCGGGCGCACCGAACCGGGAGATTGGCCAGCGCACCTATGAGCGAGCTCGATATGGATTTCCTGCTGGGCGCCGAGGACGACGACGAAGGTCGTGACCGGCGCCGGTCCCGTGGTTCCGGCGGACGCGGCAACCGGAGGCGGCGCAGACGCCGCAGCCGCGGCCGCTTCATCGCGCCGCTTCTCGCGTTCATCATCCTCGCCGGCATCATCGGCGGCGGCGGCTACTTCGGCTACCAGTGGATCAGCGGCGCCCTCGTCCCCGACGACTACACCGGGCAGGGCCAGGGCAACGTGGTGATCGAGATCAAGGAGGGCCAGAGCGCCTCCGACGTCGCCGTGGAGCTGGAGCGGCAGGGGGTCGTGGCCAGCGCCCGAGCCTTCACCAACGCCGCCGCCAGCGCCAACATGAGCTCCAAGCTCCAGCCCGGCTCGTACACCATGCGCAAGCGCATGTCCGCCGCCAACGCGGTCAAGCTGCTCGACTCGGGCAACCGCCTGCTCGTACGGGTGACCGTCAAGGAGGGCCTGCGCCTGTCCGACACGCTCACTCAGCTAGCGCAGAAGACCGGCAAGCCGCAGAAGGAGTTCCTCGCCGCGGCCCGCGACGCGCGTGCGCTGGACCTGCCCAGGTACGCGAAGGGCAAGCCGGAGGGCTACCTCTTCCCGGCGACGTACGAATTCCAGCCGAAGGACACACCGGCGGACATCCTGGGCAAGATGGTCGAGCGCTTCGGCGAGGCGGCCGACAAGGCGGGCCTGGAGGAGAGCGCCAGGAGCCTGGGCCACACCCCGGGGGAGATCGTCACGATCGCGAGCATCATCCAGGCCGAGGCCGGCCGGTACGAGGACATGCCCAAGATCGCCCGCGTGATCTACAACCGGCTCGACCGCCAGCCGCCCATGAACCTGAAGATGGACAGCACGGTCATGTACGGGCTGAACAAGTACCGAACGGCCGCCACGCTCGCCGAGACGCGCATCAACACGAAGTACAACACGTACATGCACGCCGGGCTGCCGCCAGGCCCGATCGGCAACCCGGGCGACCACGCCATCGAGGCGGCGCTCAACCCGGCCAAGGGCGACTGGCTGTACTTCGTCGCCACGGACCCGAAGAGCAACATCACGAAGTTCGCCACCACGGACGCCGAGTTCCAGGCGCTCCTGAACGAGTACCGCAAGAACGGCGGCTGAGCCCGGCCCTTCCGCCAAGGCCGTCGAGGGCCGCCCGCACGGACGCGGGCGGCCCTCGTCATGTCCGCGGGTCGGCGAGCCCCGAGGGGGCATGGCGCCTGCGTCGGGGGCGAGGTCGGGGGCGATAGGGTGCTCGCAGTTCGGAAAGGCGCGAAGGAGCAGGTGATCATGCGGGCCGCGGTGATGGGCTCACCGATCGCACACTCGCTCTCCCCCTGTCTGCACCGGGCCGCGTACGCGGCGATGGGGCTGGCCGGGTGGAGCTACGAGGCGATCGAGTGCGACGAGGCGGCGCTGCCGGAGACGCTCCGGCGGCTTCGTCCGGTGCGCGGCGAGGCCCCCGGGGACGGGGACGCCTGGGCGGGCCTGTCTCTCACGATGCCGCTCAAGCGAGCCGTGCTGCCCCTGCTGGACACCGTGACCGAGCCGGTCGTCGAGGTCGGCGGCGCCAACACGGTGGTGTTCCGCGACGGCGCCGCGCACGGCCACAACACCGACGTCCACGGCGTGCGGCAGGCCCTGGTGGAGGCGGGGGTGCCCGCTCCCGGCTCGGCCACCGTGCTGGGCGGCGGCGCGACCGCGGCCTCGGCGCTGGCGGCGTTGCGCGGCCTCGGCCTCCAGGCGGCCACGCTGCTGGTACGGGATCCCGCCCGCGCGGGGGAGACGGCCGAGGCGGCCGAACGGATCGGCGTGGCGCTGTCCGTGGAGACGTTCGACAAGCTCGACGCGGCGCTGCGGGTGGACCTGGTCGTCTCCACGCTGCCCGGCGGCGCGGCCGACGCCTACGCCGAGGCCCTGGCCGGGGTGCCCGCCCTGTTCGACGTCGTCTACTCGCCCTGGCCCACGCGCGCGGCCTCGGCGGTGCGGGCGGCGGGCGGCACGGTGGTGGGCGGCTTCGCGATGCTGCTGCACCAGGCGGTCCGGCAGGTGGAGCTGATGACGGGCCGCACGGACGTCCCGGTGGAGGCCATGCGCGCGGCAGGCGAAGCGGAGCTCCTCAGACGGGCCATGCGAACGGGTTGACCATCTTGACGTCGAGGTCGGCGAAGTCCTTGACGTTGCGCGTGACGAGAATCCATCCGTGCGCACGGGCCGTGGCCGCGATGAGACCGTCGATGACGGGGAGGGGGCGCCTGGCGTTCATGCGCCCCCATTCTTCGGCCACGTCGAGGGTCACCGGCAGGATGCGTGTCCTGAATTCCCGCTGCAGGTGGTCGAGCCACGACTCGTACGCTCCGGCCTGCGCCGGGTCGCGTCGGCGCAGGAGCTCGACTCCCTTCCGGATCTCGCCGAGGACGAGGACGCTCATGTGCAGCGCCGGGCCGTTGATCGTGTCCAACCACGCCTGAAGGCCGGCGCTCCTGGTGCGCTTGGTCATCTCGGACACCACGTTGGTGTCGAGCAGGTAACTCACCAGGCATCACCCAGCTCGATCTCGCGAGGCAGGTCCTTCGGACGCGTGAGATCCAGCTCGCTCAGGTCGGGCGCGCTGAGCAGGAACTCCTTGAAGTCGGGCTCGTCGCCCTTGAGCCGGCGGTACTCCGCCATGTCGATGACGACCGCCACGTCCTCCCCGTGGCGCGTGATGATCTGCGGGCCCTCGTCATGCGCCCGCCGCACCACCTCGCTGAAGCGCTGCTTCGCCTCCTGCAACTGCCAGACCGCCATCATCTCCTCCAATATGGACAGACTGGACAGAATCCGCCCTTGCTCAGACCGTAGCCGAGCCGGAGGTCGCCGGGGGAGGGAACATTCGAGGTGGTCCCGCGGTTGTGGTAACGTAGCTCTCTGATCGGTCCGGCATGTTTGCTGGACGCGCAAGCGGAGGTCTCCCTCCCACCCAGGTCGCCGAGAGGTAGCCGGGTCAAGGATCACGCCGGACTATTCCGGGGAGCTTGAGGCCACGCCGCCGAAAAGCTCAGTGGCCCCGCATGCGCGACGTGCGGGGCTTTTCGCGTCTGCGTGAAGCTCTCCGGCACGACGAGCACGTAGGGATCGCAAACCTAGGAGGCCCCATCAGCACTGAGCCCCGCATCAACGAGCGTATCCGAGTTCCCGAGGTCCGCCTCGTGGGCCCGAACGGCGAGCAGGTCGGCATCGTGTCCATTCACGATGCGCTGAAGCTCGCCCAGGAAGCCGACCTTGACCTCGTCGAGGTCGCGGCGACGGCTCGACCGCCCGTGTGCAAGCTCATGGACTACGGCAAGTTCAAGTACGAGTCCGCGATGAAGGCGCGCGAGGCGCGCAAGAACCAAGCGCACACGATCATCAAGGAGATCAAGCTCCGGCCGAAGATCGACCCGCACGACTACGAGACCAAGAAGGGTCACGTGGTGCGGTTCCTCAAGGCGGGGGACAAGGTCAAGGTCACGATCATGTTCCGTGGTCGCGAGCAGTCCCGTCCGGAGCTCGGCTTCCGGCTGCTGCAGCGGCTGGCCGAGGACGTCCAGGAGCTCGGCTTCGTGGAGTCCCAGCCCAAGCAGGACGGCCGTAACATGATCATGGTGCTCGGCCCGCACAAGAAGAAGGCCGAGGCCAAGGCCGAGAAGGCCGCCGCCAAGGCACAGCGTGACGGTGAGGAGCTTCCCGCCCAGGAGGAGCCTTCCGAACAGGAAGCGTGACCCCTGGTAGGGGTTAGCCTTACAGCGCACCCCTAACGGCCACAGCATGACGAAGACGCCGCGACCGGGTCGGCCAGCACCGGCCCGGCCACCGGCACGACCGAATTGAGGAGAGACGGCGACATGCCGAAGATGAAGACGCACAGCGGTGCGAAGAAGCGGTTCCGGCTCACCGGCACGGGCAAGATCAAGCGTCGCCGCGCCAACCGCGCGCACTACAACGAGTGGAAGTCGTCCACGCTGACGCGCCGTCTCAAGAACGAGGTCGTCCTTTCCGACGCCGATTCCAAGAAGATCAAGAAGCTGCTCGGCAAGTAGCGCGAACCCCCGGGGAGAAGAAACATGGCACGCGTGAAGCGGGCGCTCAACGCCAAGAAGAAGCGCAAGATCGTCCTCGAGCGGGCGGCCGGTTACCGTGGCCAGCGGTCGCGGCTGTACCGCAAGGCCAAGGAGCAGATGCTCCACTCGATGACCTACGCCTACCGCGACCGTAAGGATCGCAAGGGCGCTTTCCGCCGTCTGTGGATCCAGCGCATCAACGCTGCGGCCCGCCAGAACGGCATGACCTACAACCGCCTGATCCAGGGGCTGCGCCTGGCGGGCGTCGAGGTCGACCGCAAGATCCTCGCCGACCTCGCGGTCAACGACAGCCAGACCTTCGCCACGCTCGTCGAGGCCGCCAAGAAGGCGCTGCCGGCGAACGTGAACGCTCCGGCCGCCGGCTGAGCGACGCGAGCCGAGAGATGTGACGAGCCCGGCCCGGGCTCCAGCCGAGGGCCCACCTCACGGTGGGCCCTTCGCCATCTGCGGGGACGGGTTGTAACACCGGCGGGTCGTCCGCACGGGCGGACCGAGCCGGTCACCGGCGGCGCGAGCAGGCCACAGGCAGGGGGAGCAGGGAGAGCATGGCGGGATCCGAGCTGACCAACGTCAAGTCGCCGCGCGTGAAGGCGGCCCGGCGGCTGACCAAGCGCGCCTTCCGCGACCAGGACCGCAAGTTCCTGGCCGAGGGCCCGCAGGCGGTGCGCGAGGCCCTCAGGCTCGACGACGTGACGGTGGAGCTGTTCACGACGGCCGACGCCGAGCTGCGCCACCCCGAGATCGTCGGCGAGGCCGCCGCGCGCGGCATCCCGGTCCACCGCGCCAGCGGCGAGGTCATGGCCGAGCTGTCCCAGACCGTCACCCCGCAGGGGCTGCTGGCCGTCTGCCGGCTGGTGCACGTGCCGCTGGAGGAGGCGCTGCCCGCGCAGCCGCGGCTGGTGGCCGTGCTCGCCCACGTACGCGACCCCGGCAACGCCGGCACCGTCATGCGGGCGGCCGACGCCGCCGGCGCCGACTCCGTGGTCTTCACCGACGCCTCCGTCGACCCGTACAACGGCAAGTGCGTGCGCGCGAGCGCCGGCAGCCTGTTCCACCTGCCGGTCGTGATCGGCGCGCCCGTGTCCGACGCCGTACGGCGGCTCAAGGAGCGCGGCCTGCGGGTCCTCGCGGCCGACGGGGCGGGCAAGCACACCCTGGACGACGTGGACCTGTCCGGCCCCACCGCGTGGATCTTCGGCAACGAGGCGTGGGGGCTGCCCGAGGAGATCCTGGCCCAGGCGGACGACGTGGTCCGGGTGCCGATCTACGGGCAGGCCGAGAGCCTCAACCTGGCGACCGCCGCCGCCGTCTGCCTGTACGCCTCCGCCCGTGCCCAACGCACGGCCTGAAAGCGTTCCACCCGAGTGCGTTCCACCTGAGCGCGCTCACCCGAGTGCGCTCGGCGGGAAAGGGCGCGGGACGGCTGGAGACGGTGGCCGCGGCCGATGGCATGAAGCGGTCACGCCCCTGCCATAGGCAGCCTCGCGGCGAGTCCCCTAGGCGACGGGAAACCCGCTATTGTCGGCCTTGTAGGCGGAGGAGGCGAGGTCGTGCACGGAGCGGACACCGGCGGTCAGGAGATCGTCCCCGCGTGCTCGATCGCCGTCGACGACCTCCCCGACGGCCTCATCGTGACCGACAGGTTCGGCCGCGTCCTGGCGGTCAACCGGGCGGCCGTCCGGCTCACCGGGGTGCCCGCCGCGCGGGCGGTCGGCAAGGAGATGGACGAGGTCTTCCCGTTCCGCGACCACGACGGGCGCGAGTGGTGGAAGGCCCTCGACCCGCAGGGCGGGCTGCGCACCCGCACCCGGGTCCCCGAGCGCCCGCTGCACCTGCCCGGCGGTCAGGAGCTGCACGTCGCGGCCCGGCTGGTCCGCGAGCCCGCCCGCGGCGGCGACGTCGCGCGGGTCGCGATCACGTTACGCGACGGAGGGGCCCGCGCCAGGCTGGAGCGCAGCCGCGCCGACCTGGTCTCCACCGTCGCCCACGAGCTGCGCTCGCCGCTGACCAGCGTCAAGGGCTTCACCGCGACGTTGCTGGCCAAGTGGACCCGCTTCACCGACGAGCAGAAGCGCGTCATGCTGGAGACCGTCAACAACGACGCCGACCGCGTGACCCGGCTCATCACCGAGCTGCTCGACGTGTCCCGCATCGAGTCCGGCCGGCTGGAGGTGCGCCGCCAGGTCGTGGACGTGGCCGCGCGGGCGCGCCGCGCCGTCGCCGGGCGGGTGGCGGCCGGTGAGCCCGAGGATCGCTTCCGCCTCGTCGCGGGCGACGACCTGCCCGAGATGTGGCTCGACCAGGACAAGATCGACCAGATTCTCGGTAACCTGGTGGAGAACGCGGTGCGCCACGGCCGGGGCACCGTGACCATCGTCATCGAGTCCGTCGGATGGGGAGTGGCCGTGTCGGTGCGCGACGAGGGCGAGGGCATCGCGCCCGAGCTGGCTCCGCGCGTCTTCCGGCAGTTCTGGCGCGGCAACAGCCGCCGGCGCGGCGGCACGGGGCTCGGCCTGTTCATCGTCAAGGGCCTGGTCGAGGCGCACGGCGGCACGATCACCGTGCAGCGGGCGCCCGAGGGCGGTGCGGAGTTCCGATTTACCGTGCCCACCGGCACGCCCGACTTCGCCTGACGCGCGAGTCGGCCGGTGGGCCCGCCACCGTTAGACTCTTGACCGCTCAAGCCCTGGATACGGAGCTCACTCTTGTCTGACTACGACCCCGTCGAGGTGACACCGTTGCATGCCGACGAGGTGTCCCGCATGGAGGCCGAGGCCCTCGACGCCATCAAGACGGCCGGCAGCCTCGAAGCCCTCAAGCAGGCCCGCCTCGCGCACGCGGGTGACCGCTCGCCCATCGCCCTGGCCAACCGTGAGATCGGCGCGCTGCCCCCGGCGGCCCGCGCCGAGGCCGGCAAGCGCGTCGGCACGGCTCGCAAGGCGATCGGCCAGGCCCTCGCGACTCGCCAGGCCGAGCTGGAGGCCGAGCGTGACGCGCGCGTGCTCGTCGAGGAGGCCGTCGACGTCACCCTCCCGTGGGACAGGCGGCCGCGCGGCGCCCGCCACCCGCTGACGACCATGCAGGAGCGCATCGCCGACACGTTCGTCGCGATGGGCTACGAGGTGGCCGAGGGCCCCGAGCTGGAGGGCGAGTGGTTCAACTTCGACGCCCTCAACATCGCCCAGGACCACCCGGCGCGCTCCGAGCACGACACGTTCTTCGTCGGCTCCGCCGGCTCCGGCATGGTGCTGCGCACCCAGACCTCCCCGGTGCAGATCCGCGCGCTGCTCCAGCGTGAGCTGCCCGTGTACGTGATCTCGCCGGGCAAGGTGTTCCGCACCGACGAGCTCGACGCCACCCACACCCCGGTCTTCCACCAGGTGGAGGGGCTGGCCGTGGACGAGGGCCTGACGATGGCCCACCTCAAGGGCACGCTCGACCGCTTCGCCGAGGTCATGTTCGGCGAGGGAATCACGACCCGGTTCCGGCCGAACTACTTCCCGTTCACCGAGCCGTCGGCCGAGATGGACCTCAAGTGCTTCGTCTGCCGCGGCGCCTCGGCGGTGCCCGGCAACCCGCCGTGCCGCACCTGCAAGTCCGAGGGCTGGATCGAGTGGGGCGGCTGCGGCATGGTCAACCCGCGCGTGCTGGTCTCCTGCGGGGTCGACCCGTCGAGATACTCGGGGTTCGCGTTCGGCATGGGCATCGAGCGGACGCTGATGTTCCGCCACAACGCCGAGGACATGCGCGACATGGTCGAGGGAGACGTGCGCTTCACGCTCCCGTTCGGAATGGAGATCTGATGAGGGTCCCGCTCTCCTGGCTGCGGGAGTATGTCGATCTTCCCGCGGTCACGGCGCACGAGGTGGCCGACCGGCTCACCGCGGCCGGCCTCAAGCTCGAGTCCATCGCCTCCTACGGCCACGACGTCAAGAACGTCGTCGTCGGCGAGGTCCTGGAGATCGAGGAGCTGACCGGCTTCAAGAAGCCGATCCGGCACTGCAAGGTCGAGACGGGCGAGGCGACGCCGCGCGAGATCGTCTGCGGCGCCACCAACTTCGCCGTCGGCGACCGGGTGCCGGTCGTGCTGCCGGGCGGCGTGCTGCCCGGCGGGTTCGAGGTCGGCGCGCGCAAGACGTACGGGCGCATGTCCGAGGGCATGATCTGCTCCGAGCGCGAGCTGGGCCTGACCGAGGACCACGGCGGCATCATGGTGCTGCCGGCCGACACCCCGGTCGGCGCCGACGTGGTGGAGCTGCTCGGCCTGCGCGACGACGTCATCGAGCTGGAGATCACCCCCGACATCGGCTACGCGCTGTCGATCAGGGGCGTGGCCCGCGAGGCGGCGATCGCGTTCGGCGTGCCGTTCCGCGACCCCGCCGCGGTCGAGCCGCCCCCGGCCGAGGGCACGGCCTGGCCCGCCTCGATCGCCGACCCGTCCTCCTGCGACCGGTTCGTGCTGCGCGAGGTCACCGGCTTCGACCCGGCCGCGCAGAGCCCGCTGTGGATGCGCGTACGGCTGGCGCGCGCCGGCATGCGGCCGGTGTCGCTGGCCGTCGACGTCACCAACTACGTCATGCTGGAGCTCGGCCAGCCGCTGCACGCCTTCGACCGGGCCAAGCTGACCGGGGAGATCGTCGTACGGCGGGCGCTGCCCGGCGAGCGGCTGGAGACGCTCGACCACGTGGTCCGCGACCTCGACCCCGACGACATCCTCATCACCGACCAGGCGGGCCCGCTGTCGATGGCCGGCACGATGGGCGGCCTGGACAGCGAGATCTCCGACGCCACGACCGACATCGTCATCGAGGCGGCCCACTTCTCGGCCACCGGCATCTCCCGCGAGTCGCGCCGGCACAAGCTGGTGTCGGAGGCGTCCAAGCGGTTCGAGCGCAGTGTCGACCGCGAGCTGCCGCTGGCCGCGTCGTGGCGGGCCGTACGGCTCCTCGCCGAGCTGGGCGGCGGCACCGCGGGCCACGCGGTCACCCACGCCGAGACCGAGGCGGAGCCGCCGCGCATCGCCATCCCCGCCGGCTACCCCGGTGTCGTCGCCGGTGTCCCGTACACCAAGGAGACCGTCGTCCACCGGCTGGAGCAGATCGGCTGCACCGTGACCGACGGCGACGAGCCGGCCGTGCGCAGGGGCGCCGTCGACCCGACCGGGGTGGTGACCGGCGGCGAGCTGGCGGCCCGGCTCGCCGTCAGCGGCCCCGACATGATCACGGTGACGCCCCCGTCCTGGCGGCCCGACCTCACCGACCCGAACGACCTGGCCGAAGAGGTCATCCGCCTGGAGGGCTACGAGCACCTGCCGTCGGTCCTGCCCAAGGCCCCCGCCGGGGCCGGGCTGACCGAGGGACAGCGGCTGCGCAGGCGCGTCGGCCGGACCCTGGCCGCCGCCGGGTACGTCGAGGTGCTGGCCTACCCGTTCATCGGCGAGAGCGACTTCGACCGCCTGCAGCTTCCGGCCGACGACGCCCGCCGCCGGGCCGCGCGGCTGGTCAACCCGCTGGCCGACGACGAGCCGCTGCTGCGCACCACGCTGCTGCCGGGCCTGCTCAAGACGCTGGCCCGCAACGTGGGGCGCGGCTTCACCGACGTGGCCCTGTTCGAGTCCGGCTCGGTGTACCGGCCGCGCGAGGACGGCCCGGACACCGCTCCGACGCCCGGCGTGGAGCGCAGGCCGACGGAGGAGGAGCTGGCCGGGATCGAGGCTGCCCTGCCCGATCAGCCGCGCCGCGTCGCGGTCGTGCTGGCCGGCGAGTTCGAGCGGTCCGGATGGTGGGGGCACGGGCGCCAGGAGTGCTGGGCCGACGCGGTGCAGGCCGCCCGGCTCGTCGCCGCCGAGGCCGGAATCGAGCTGTCGGTCGTCGCCGACCAGCACGAGCCGTGGCACCCGGGCCGCTGCGCGGCCCTCTACGTGGGCGACACGCTCGTCGGCCACGCCGGCGAGCTGCACCCGCGCGTCATCGAGGCGTACGGCCTGCCGCCGCGCACCTCGGCCATGGAGCTGGAGCTGTCCCGGCTGGAGTCCGCCCTGCCCGGCCCGGTGGACGCCCCCCGGGTGTCGGCCTACCCGGTGGCGACGCAGGACGTGGCGCTCATCGTCCCCGACTTCACGCCGGAGGCCGACGTGGCCACGGCGCTGCGTGACGGGGCGGGGGAGCTGCTGGAGTCGATCCGGCTGTTCGACGTCTACACGGGTGAGCAGGTGGGCGAGGGCAACAAGTCCCTGGCGTACACGCTGCGCTTCCGCGCCCAGGACCGCACGCTGACGGTCGAGGAGACGACGGCGGCGCGTGACGCGGCGGTGGCGCTGGCGGCCGACCGTGTGGGGGCCCAGCTCCGCGGCGCCTGACGATCCGCATGCGAAGGGCCCGGTACGGAGGTACCGGGCCCTTCGTCGTGCGCGTCAGATCCGCTCGATCTCGGTGAGGTCGATGTCGATGTCGAACGGGACGGTCAGCTTGAGCCGGTCGCGAAAGATTCCGGTGGCGACATACGAGTCGGTGACCTTGTCGAACTCGTAGACGTAGACGATCGGCTTCTCCTTGGCCTCCTCGACCCGCCAGAAGTGCGGGATTCCGGCCTTGGCGTAGAGAACCGGCTTGCGCTCACGGTCACGGGCCCTCGACTCCGGTGATACCACCTCGACGGCGAGTATGACGTCCTTGCCGTGGTAGAAGGTGGCGTCGAGCTGCGTGACTGCGCTGGGAATGACGATGAGGTCCGGCTCCGGACGCTGCTCCGGCCCCAGAATGACGCTCATCTCCCGGCGCACTCGACAGTCAGCCGGGGCCGCTCTGCGCAGTTCGCTGTGGAGGAGAAACAGCATCGAGGTGTGGAAGTCTCGCTGGGGGCTCACGAAGACCAAGCTTCCATCAATCAACTCTGTGTGCGCAGGCAAATCCGGAATGTGATCGAGGTCTTCGGCCTTGAAGCCTCCCGGTGGCGGAGTGATCCAGTCGGGTAGCGAAGGTGGTTCCATCTCCAGGCTCACCGCTTCTGCCGTCATGGTCCTACGGTAACAAGCTAGCGCGTTCACGGTAAGTAAACCCAGCAACACGCGGCGTTTGATAGATCTGCGGCACAATGCGGTGGCATGAGGCAGTTGCTGGTGTTCGCCGAGCGGGACGATGCCGAGGAGGTCGCGGAGAGGCTGGGCGAGTGGTTCCCCGAGCTCGGCATGCCCCGCGTCGTACGGGAGACGCTGGCCGGGGAGGACGACGCCGAGGACGCGCAGTGGCTCGTCGTCGCCGAAGGGCTCGACGGCGCGCACCTGGCCCGGGTCGACGTCCTCGTGGAGGAGTACGACGGGTGGCGCGAGAGCGGATGACGCCGGTCAGGCCGTGCCGGCCTCGGTGACCTGGCGCTCCTCGCGGCGCGCCTTCTCGGCCAGCGCGTGCTCGTCCGTGCGCGCGTCGTACCTCCGGAACCCGGGCAGCGCCGCGGCGAGACCCGCGACCGCCGCCACGCACAGCAGCCCGCCCGCCCCGAGCGAGAACCTCGCCCCGCCCCAGCCGGCCATCAGCCCGGCGCGCGCGTTGCCCAGCATCGGGCCGCTGGCGTACGAGAGCAGCTCGATGCCCGCCAGCCGCCCGCGCAGCTCCTCCGGGATCGTCTGGTTCCAGATCGTCATCCGGAAGATGCCGCTGACCATGTCGGCAGCGCCCGCCAGCGCCAGGCAGGCGAACACCAGCCACACGCTGGAGGCGACGGCGGCCAGGGCCACGGCGGCGCCCCACACGGCCGCCGCGAGGATCACGCCGAGGCCCTGCCGGTGGACCCGCGACGTCCAGCCGCCCGTGAGCGAGGCCACCAGTCCGCCCACGGCCCCCGCCGAGTAGAGCAGGCCGAGCGCCCGCGCCGCGCCGAGCTGGTCGGCCAGGAACGGGAACAGCGCCGTGGACATGGCGAACACCATCGCCGCGATGTCCACGAGGTAGGTGCCCATGAGGTCGCGCCGGCGCACGGCGTAGCGGACGCCCTCGACCAGCGAGCGCAGCGACGCGGGGGCGGCGTCCTCGGCCGGCGGGCGCGAGGTGGTCCGCCGGAGCAGCAGCAGCGACACGACGAAGCTGAGGGTGTCGGCCGCGTACGCGGTGGCCGTGCCGAACGAGGTCACGAGCAGGCCGCCGAGGGCGGGGGCGACGATCGCGCCGACGTTCCAGCGCAGGCTCTGCAGGACGGCGGCGGCGCCGAGCTGGTCGTGCCGCACGACCTGCGGCGTCAGGGACTCCAGGCTGGGCCGCTGCAGGGAGCCGATGCCCGTCGAGAGCGCGCCCACCACGTACAGCACCCACACCTGCGGGTCGGGCAGCAGCGCGTTGACCATGAGCATCGCCGAGGTCACGGCGAGGCCCAGCTCACCGAGCAGGATGACCTTGCGCCGGTCGAGGGCGTCGGCGATCGCGCCGCCCCACAGCCCGCACACCACCATGGGCACGAACTCCGCGAGGCTCACCAGCCCGACCGCGATGGGGGAGCCGGTCAGCTCCTTCATCTGGTACGGCACCGCCACGACGGTGATGAACGTGCCGAACATGGTCACCACGCCCGAGGCGGTCAGCAGCCGGTAGTCGCGGGAGTCGCGCAGCGGGCCGAGGTCGGGCATGAGGCGGCGGAGCAGATGGCGGAGTCGTGACGGCACAGGCGCTGATTGTCCGGTTCGCGGACGGGCGCCGCAAACACTTTTCCGGTAAGCGAAACGGCCCCCGGGGACACCCCGGGGGCCGTTCGGCGGAAGGTCACGCGCCGGGGACCTTGTCCAGGAACCCGAGCACCCGGGCGATCCTGCCGTCCTCGGCCACCTCCACCACGTCGAACCCGACCGCCACCGGCTCCCCGCCCTCGGGGCCCAGGTGCCAGGTGAAGCGGGCGATGTTGTTGTGGGCGTCGAACACCTCTCCGGCGCTGAAGACGAGGCCGGGGAACATGCCCTGCGCGCCCTCGATCACGGCGGCGATCGCGTCCTGGCCCTGCACCTGGGCCAGCGGGTCGGTGTAGGTGGCTTCCTCGGTCCACAGCTCGGCGACTGCCTTGGCGCGGGCGGCGGCGTCGGTCTCGTTCCAGGCGGCGACGTAGCGCTCGACCAGCTCAGCGTTCATGATTGTTCAACCTTTCGTACGAAATTTCGGTGTATGTGGGGTAAGCGGGGGGATCAGCGGAGGCGGCGCAGGCCCATGATCTGCAGCTCGGCGAAGACCGCGACCACGAGCGCCTGCAGGACCGTCCAGACCAGGCCGGGCGTCGTGAACTCCCCGGACGCCTCGACCGCGGCGACCAGGCCGGCGAGGGTCCAGGCCAGGTTCAGCCCGATCGCCGCCCTGGCGCCGGCGACGCTGACGGCCCGGCGGCTCGCCAGCACGCCGATGGCCGCGGCGTACACGAGGAGGAAGGCCCCGATCCCGCGCAGCAGGCCGGCGTCCGGCCCGAGCAGCCCGGACAGCGGCCCCGCGGCGGCCAGGTAGGCGAGGCCGTTGACCCCGGTGACGGCCGCGTCGGCGGCCAGCGCGAGGCGCAGGAACTTGGCCCGGTCGGTGGTGACGGTCACGGCGGTCACGGCGGTCATCATGGCTCCTTCTCGGTTTCGGTCTGTCTGCCGGTCCGGCCGGTGTGCCCGGTGCCGACAACCGAAAAGATGTCATCGGGGGCGGGGGTCCCGCGATTACGCCTCAGGTAATGCGTGCGCCTATCTCCGCGCCGACCTGCCCGTACGCGCGCGAAAAAAGGCCGCCGGACGGGGGTCCGGCGGCCTGGGGGAGGGGGTGACAGCGCTACGAGCCGAGGATCTCCCTGCGCAGGCGGGTCTTGAGGATCTTTCCGCCCGGATTGCGCGGCAGCTCCTCCTCCCGGAACCACACGTGCACCGGGATCTTGAACTTGGCGATGCGGCCGGTCAGGAACTCCCGCAGCTCCCCGTCGGTGACCGAGGCGCCGGGCGTCAGGCGGACCACCGCGCCCACCTCCTCGCCCAGCTCGTCGTGCGGGACGCCGATCACCGCCGCGTCGTCCACGGCCGGGTGCTCGAACAGCGCGGCCTCGACCTCGGCGCAGTAGACGTTCTCCCCGCCCCGGATCACCATGTCCTTGGCCCGGTCGACGATGTAGACGAAGCCCTCCTCGTCCATCCAGGCCAGGTCGCCCGTGTGCAGCCAGCCGTCGACGAACGTCTCGGCGGTCGCCCGGGGCTTGTTCCAGTAGCCCATGATGACGTTCGGCCCTCGTACGCACAGCTCGCCCACCTCGCCGCGCGGCAGCTCCTTGCCGGCCGGGTCCACCACGCGCACGTCCACCACGGCCGAGGGCAGGCCGATGCTGTCGGGCCGGGACAGGTAGTCGGGGCCGCCGTTGCCGATGGCCAGCGCGGTCGTCTCCGTCATGCCGTAGCCGTTGGAGGTGGCCCGCTGGGGGAGGTTCGAGGTGATGCGCTCCAGCAGCTTGGGCGGGGCCGGCGCGCCGCCGTACCCGAGGGTGGTGAGCGAGGACAGGTCATGCGCGCCGAAGTCCGGATGCGACATGAGCTGCCAGGCGTTGGTGGGCACGCCGATCATGGTGGTGACGCGCTCGCGCTCGATGAGGCGCAGCGCCTGCCCGGCATCCCACTTGTACATGAGCACCAGCCCGCCGCCGCTGAACATCGTCGTGGTCAGCGCCGAGAAGCACCCCGTGACGTGGAACAGCGGCACGGTCAGCAGCGTCACCCGTCGCTGGCCGGCGACCTCGGAGACGTCCTTGCCGGCCAAAGCGACCGCGCGCATGAGGCCGTAGGCGACGGTCATGGGGGACTGGCCGAGGTTGCGGTGGCTGCCGAGCGCGCCCTTGGGCCGGCCCGTCGTCCCGGAGGTGTAGAAGATCGTGGCCGGGTCCTCGGGTGACAGCTCGACGTCCGGGAGCCGCGCGTCGGGCCCGGGCTCACCCATGACCTCGGCGAGTGTGCGGGCGCCGGGGGGCGCCTCTCCCCGGGCCACGATGAGCGGCAGGCCGGTCGAGGCCAGCCTGGCGGCGCGCTCACCGTCGGCGATCAGCACCTTGGCGCCCGAGTCGGAGACGCCGTAGGCCAGCTCGGGCTCGGTCCACCACGCGTTCAACGGCACGGCGATGCCGCCGGCGGCGAGCACGGCGGAGAAGGCGATGACCCATTCGGGGTAGTTGCGCATGGCCACGGCCACCCGGTCGCCCTTGCCGACCCCGTAGTCCTCCACGAGCCGGGTGGCCAGTGCCGCCACCCGCCGGTAGTGCTCCTCGAAGGTGATGTGCTCGTCCTCGTAGACGAGGAACACCTTGTCGCCGTGGAAACGGCTGATGTCGAGCAGGGCTCGGAAGTGGGCGGGCGCGTGCTTCCAGGTGCGCACCCCGGTGCGGCCGATCTCCTCCACCTCGAACAGCTGGCCGGGCCCGGTGAGCTGGGCTTCGACCTGGGCATGCGTGAGCGTCATGCGCAAGACTCCCGCGATGAGACGGCTGGTCCGGAAGCCTCACAGTACCGACCGGTAGGTACGGTCCGCTAGAGCAACATTCCGTTCGCCCGCTGCCCAGCGGGAACACCCGGCCCGGCGGCGTGCCGCACCCCTTCCGACTTGCATGTTCTTGCCGTGCCGTGCATCATTTCTCCTAGCAAGGACATGAGGTATCATGCATGACTATGCAAGCGTGGAGGTCAGGATGAGGGCGGCGGTCGCGGGAGCCAGCGGCTACGCGGGAGGCGAGCTGCTCCGGCTGCTGCTCGGCCACCCCGAGCTCGAGATCGGCGCGCTGACCGCGGCCTCCAGCGCCGGCAGCCCGCTCGGCGTGCACCAGCCGCACCTCGCGCCGCTGGCCGGCCGGGTCATCGAGGAGACCACCACCGAGGCGCTCGCCGGTCACGACGTCGTCTTCCTGGCGCTGCCGCACGGCCACTCCGCGGCCGTCGCCGCGGAGCTGGGCGACGACACGCTCGTGGTCGACTGCGGCGCCGATCACCGGCTCGCCGACGCCGCCGCCTGGCAGGAGTTCTACGGTGGCGAGCACGCCGGCACCTGGCCCTACGGCCTGCCCGAGCTGCCCGGCCGGCGCGAGCTGCTCAAGAGCGCCCGCCGCGTCGCCGTCCCCGGCTGCTACCCCACCTCCGTCCTGCTCGCCCTGTTCCCCGCCTTCGCCGCCGGCCTGGCCGAGCCCGACGTCGTCGTGGTGGCCGCCAGCGGCACCAGCGGCGCCGGCAGGTCGCTCAAGCCCCACCTGCTCGGCAGCGAGGTCATGGGTTCGGTCAGCGCGTACGGCGTGGGCGGCGTGCACCGCCACACCCCCGAGATGGAGCAGGGCCTGTCGGCCGTCGCCGGCACACCGGTGCGCGTGTCGTTCACCCCGACGCTGGCCCCGATGAGCCGCGGCATCCTCGCCACCTGCTCGGCGCCCGCCGCTCCGGGCCTCACCCGCGCGGCCGTCCGCGACGCCTACGAGAGCGCCCTGGCCACGGAGCCGTTCGTGCGGCTCCTGCCGGAGGGCGTCTGGCCCGCCACCTCCATGACCTACGGCGCCAACACCGCGGCCGTGCAGGTGACGCTCGACGAGCGCGCCGGCCGCCTCATCGCCGTCATCGCCATCGACAACCTCACCAAGGGCACGGCCGGAGGGGCGCTCCAGAGCGCCAACCTCGCGCTCGGCCTGCCGGAAGAGCTCGGTCTCCCCACGACAGGAGTCGCCCCATGAGCGTCACCGCCCCCCTCGGCTTCCGGGCCGCGGGCGTCGCCGCCGGCATCAAGTCCGGAGCCGCCCGCGACCTCGCCCTCGTCGTCAACGACGGGCCCAGCCGCGCCGCCGCCGGCGTCTTCACCGCCAACCGCGTGAAGGCCGCCCCCGTGCTGTGGTCGGAGCAGGTCCTGCGCGGCGGCAGGGTGCGGGCGGTCGTCCTCAACTCCGGCGGCGCCAACGCCTGCACCGGCCCCGAGGGCTTCCAGGACACCCACGCCACCGCCGAGAAGGCGGCCGAGACCCTCGGCGACTCCGCCGGCGAGATCGCCGTCTGCTCCACCGGCCTCATCGGCGAGCGGCTGCCGATGGACGCCCTGCTGCCCGGGGTGGAGCAGGCCGCCTCCCAGCTCTCCCGCGACGGCGGCCTGGCCGCGGCCGACGCCATCCGCACCACCGACACCGTCTCCAAGATCTCGTTCAAGCGGGCCGACGGCTACATGGTCGGCGGCATGGCCAAGGGCGCCGGCATGCTCGCCCCGGCCCTGGCCACCATGCTGTGCGTGATCACCACCGACGCCGACCTGACCAGCGGCCAGCTCGACGCCGTGCTGCGCCGGGCCACCTCCCGCACCTTCGACAGGCTCGACACCGACGGCTGCATGTCCACCAACGACACCGTGCTGCTGCTGGCCAGCGGCGCGTCCGGCGTCGTGCCCGACCTGGCCGAGTTCGAGCAGAAGGTCACCGAGGTCTGCGCCGACCTGGCCAGGCAGCTCCTCGTGGACGCCGAGGGCGCCACCAAGGCCATCGCCATCGAGGTCGTCGGCGCCGCCTCCGAGGACGACGCCGTCACCGTCGGCCGCGCCGTCGCCCGCTCCAACCTGCTCAAGTGCGCCGTCCACGGCGAGGACCCCAACTGGGGCCGCGTGCTCGCCGCCGTCGGCACCACCCGCGCCGTGTTCGAGCCCGACCGGGTCAACGTGGCCATCAACGGCATCTGGATCTGCCGAGGCGGCGCCGTCGGCGACGACCGCTCCAAGGTGGACATGCGCCCCCGCGACGTGACGATCACGGTCGACCTGTCGGCGGGCACCCAGTCGGCGACCGTCCACACCACGGACCTGACCGCCGCGTACGTCCACGAGAACTCGGCGTACTCCTCATGACCGGCTCCTCGCTCGCCACGGCACGCGCCAACGGCGCGTACGCCAAGGTGGGCACGCTCATCGAGGCGCTGCCCTGGCTGACCCGCTTCCACGGCGCGACCGTCGTCATCAAGTACGGCGGCAACGCGATGACCGAGGAGACGCTCAAGGCCGGCTTCGCCGAGGACGTCGTCTTCCTGCGCCACGCCGGGCTGCGGCCGGTCGTCGTCCACGGCGGTGGCCCCCAGATCAGCGAGCACCTCGACCGGCTCGGCATCGAGTCCACCTTCACCGCGGGGCTCCGGGTCACCACGCCCGAGGCCATGCGGGTGGTCCGGATGGTGCTGGTCGGCCAGGTCAACCGCGACGTGGTCGGCCTGATCAACCGGCACGGCCCGTTCGCGGTCGGCCTGTCCGGCGAGGACGCCCACCTGTTCACCGCCGAGCGCAAGCACGCCATCGTCGACGGCGAGCCCGTCGACATCGGCCAGGTCGGCGACATCGTCCGGGTCGAGCCCGGCGCGGTGAGCGCGCTCATCGACGACGGTCGCGTCCCGGTCGTCTCCAGCATCGCGCGCGGCGAGAACGGCGAGGTCTACAACGTCAACGCCGACACCGCCGCCGCCGCGCTCGCCGTCGCGCTCGGCGCCGACAAGCTCATCGTCCTCACCGACGTCGAGGGCCTGTACGCCAACTGGCCCGACGACACCGACGTGATCGACAAGCTGAACGCGGCGGAGCTGGAGGACCTGTTGCCCAGCCTGTCCAGCGGCATGGTGCCCAAGATGGAGGCGTGCCTGGCCGCGGTGCGGGGAGGAGTGCCGCAGGCGCACGTCCTCGACGGCCGGGTCCCCCATGCGCTGCTGCTGGAGATCTTCACCGACGAAGGAATCGGAACCATGGTGATGCCCGATGAGTGACCGGCCCAGCCTGTACGACAGGTTCGAGCGGGCGTTCATGCCCAACTACGGCGTGCCGCCGGTCGCGCTGGCCCGCGGCGAGGGCACCCGCGTGTGGGACGTGGACGGCAAGGAGTACCTCGACTTCATCGGCGGCATCGCGGTCACCTCCCTCGGCCACGCTCATCCGGCGCTGGTCGAGGCGGTCACCCGCCAGGTGGCGACGCTCGCCCACACCAGCAACCTGTTCCTGCACGAGCCCGAGGTGCTGCTCGCCGAGCGGCTCCTGGAGCTGCTGGACGCGCCCGCCCGTGTCTTCTTCGCCAACTCCGGCACCGAGGCCAACGAGGCGGCCTACAAGCTCGCCCTCAAGTACGGCCGGCGCGAGGGCCGCACCCACTTCGTCGCCGCCGAGAACGGCTTCCACGGCCGCACCATCGGCGCCCTGTCGCTGACCGGCAAGAAGGCCATCCGCGACCAGTTCGGCCCGTTCCCGGTGGACGTCCGCTTCGTCCCCTACGGCGACGCCGACGCGCTCAAGGAAGCCGTGAACGGCGACACCATCGCCGTCTTCCTGGAGCCCACCCAGGGTGAGGCCGGCGTCGTCCCGCCGCCCGACGGCTACCTGGCGGCGGCCCGCGAGATCTGCGACGCCACCGGAGCGCTGCTCGTCGCCGACGAGATCCAGTCCGCGATCGGCCGGACCGGCCACTGGTTCGCCCACCAGGCCGACGGCTTCACCCCCGACATCCTCACCCTCGCCAAGGGTCTCGGCGGCGGCCTGCCGATCGGCGCCTGCGTCGGCTTCGGCGAGGCAGGCACGCTGTTCGAGAAGGGCGACCACGGCTCCACCTTCGGCGGCAACCCCGTCGCGTGCGCCGCCGCCCTGGCCGTCCTCGACAACGTCGACCTCGACCACGTCCGGTGGGCCGCCCGCCGGCTGCGCGACGGCCTGGAGGCGATCGACCACCCCCTGCTCAAGGGGGTGCGGGGCCGCGGCCTGTGGCTGGCCGCCGTGCTGGAGCAGCCCGCCGCGCCCCGCGTCCAGGAGGCCGCCGCGCGCGCCGGCTTCCTCGTCAACGCCCTGCAGCCCGACGCCGTACGGCTCGCCCCGCCGCTGGTCGTCACGGGCGAGGAGATCGACGCGCTCGTGTCCGCGTTCCCCGCGATCCTGACGGAGGCGACCCCGTGACCCGGCACTTCCTGCGGGACGACGACCTCACGCCCGCCGAGCAGGCGGAGGTGCTAGACCTGGCCGAAGCCATGAAGAAGGACCGCTACGGCCACCGCCCGTTCGAGGGCCCGAAGACCGTCGCCGTGCTGTTCGACAAGCCGTCCACCCGGACCCGCGTGTCGTTCGCCGTGGGCGTCGGCGAGCTGGGCGGGCTGCCGCTCGTCATCGACGGCGGATCCTCCCAGATGGGCCGCGGCGAGCCGATCGAGGACACCGCCCGCGTGCTGGAGCGCCAGGTCGCCGCGATCGTGTGGCGCACCTCCGGCCAGGAGCGGATCGACGCCATGGCCTCCGCCTCCGGCGTCCCCGTGGTCAACGCCCTCACCGACGAGTACCACCCCTGCCAGATCCTCGCCGACCTGCAGACGGTCCGCGAGCGCTTCGGCCGCACGGCCGGGCTCACGCTCGCCTACCTCGGCGACGGCGCCAACAACATGGCCAACTCCTACCTGCTGGGCGGCGCCACCGCCGGCATGCACGTGCGCATCGGCGCGCCGGCCGGCTACCAGCCCGACGCCGCCGTCCTCGACCGGGCCGCCGCCGTCGCCGCCGGCACCGGAGGCTCCGTCCTGGTGACGTCCGACCCGGCCGCCGCGGTCGCCGGGGCGCACATCGTCGCCACCGACACCTGGGTGTCCATGGGGCAGGACGGCAAGGAGGAGCGGGTGGCCGCGCTCATGCCGTACCAGGTGAACGCCGAGCTGCTGGAGCACGCCGCCGACGACGTGATCGTGCTGCACTGCCTGCCCGCCTACCGCGGCTACGAGATCACCGAGGACGTCCTCGACGGGCCGCGCAGCGCCGTGTGGGACCAGGCCGAGAACCGCCTGCACGCCCAGAAGGCGCTCCTGCACTGGCTGGTGACCTCGGCATGACCATCCCGATGACCAAGGTGGCCCGCCAGGCGAAGATCACCGACCTGCTCGAACGGCAGGCGGTGCGCTCCCAGCCCGAGCTGGCCAAACTGCTCGCCGAGAGCGGCGTCGAGGTCACCCAGGCCACGCTGTCGCGCGACCTCGACGAGCTGGGCGCGCTCAAGCTGCGCGCCGAGGACGGCTCGCTGGTCTACGCGCTGCCCGGCGAGGGCGGCGGCCGGATCCCGCTGGCCCGGCTCGGCACCGGGGAGTCGCCCGCCGCGCGGCTGCACCGCATCGCCGAGGAGCTCCTGGTCTCGGCCGAGGCGTCCGCCAACCTGGTCATCGTCCGCACCCCGCCCGGGGCCGCGCAGTTCCTGGCCTCCGCCATCGACCACGCCGACTGGGAGTCCATCCTGGGCACGGTCGCCGGTGACGACACGATCCTCGTCATCAGCCGCGACCCGCAGGGCGGCCGGACGGTGGCCGAGGCCCTGCTCAAGGTCGCCGACCGCCGTGCCTGACCCACTCTGAGAGGTTTTCCGATCATGTCCGAGAGAGTTGTTCTCGCGTTCTCCGGAGGTCTGGACACCTCCGTGGCCATCCCGTTCCTCGCCGAGAAGATGGACGCGGAGGTCGTCGCCGTCGCGGTGGACCTCGGCCAGGGCGGCGAGGACATGGAGGCCATCCAGAAGCGCGCCCTGGACTGCGGCGCCGTGGAGTCGGTCGTGGTGGACGCCAAGGAGGAGTTCGCCGCCGACTTCTGCGTGCCGGCCCTGCGCGCCAACGCCCTCTACATGGACCGCTACCCGCTGCTGTCGTCGCTGTCGCGGCCGCTCATCGTCAAGCACCTCGTCTCGGCGGCCAAGCGGTTCGGCGGCACGGTCGTCTCCCACGGCTGCACCGGCAAGGGCAACGACCAGGTCCGCTTCGAGGCCGGCCTGGCCGCCCTCGCCCCCGACCTGCGCGTCGTCGCCCCGGCCCGCGACTTCGCCTGGACCCGCGACAAGGCGATCGAGTTCGCCGAGCAGAAGGGCCTGCCGATCGAGACCACCAAGAAGAACCCCTTCTCGATCGACCAGAACCTCTGGGGCCGCGCCGTCGAGACCGGCTTCCTGGAGGACATCTGGAACGGTCCGAGCGAGGACGTCTACGCCTACACCGCCGACCCGTCCGTCCCGCGCGACCCCGACGAGGTCGTCATCACCTTCGAACAGGGCGTCCCGGTCAAGCTCGACGGCCGCTCCCTGACCCCGTACCAGGTGATCGAGGAGCTCAACAGGCGCGCCGGCGCGCAGGGCGTCGGCCGCATCGACATGGTCGAGGACCGTCTCGTCGGCATCAAGTCCCGCGAGGTGTACGAGGCGCCCGGCGCCATCGCGCTGATCACCGCCCACATGGAGCTGGAGAACGTCACCGTCGAGCGCGACCTGGCCCGCTTCAAGCGCGGCGTCGACCAGCGGTGGAGCGAGCTCGTCTACGACGGACTGTGGTTCTCCCCGCTCAAGCACGCCCTCGACGCGTTCATCGACGACGCCCAGCGGCACGTCTCCGGCGAGATCCGCATGACCCTGCACGGCGGGCGCGCCACCGTCACCGGCCGGCGCTCCGACGACTCGCTGTACGATTTCTCGCTGGCCACCTACGACACCGGTGACAGCTTCGACCAGTCCCTCGCCAGGGGCTTCGTCCAGCTCTTCAGCCTGCCCGCGAAGATCGCGGCGGCCCGGAACGCCAGGCATGGCTGACGTGCACTATGGTCGCCCAGGTGATCCCGCACCGGCGCGACCATGAAAGTTGACCAGGAGGAGATGACGGTGAGTGAGGCGAAGCCGATGCGGCTGTGGGGCGGACGCTTCGAGGGGGGTCCGGCCGACGCGCTGACCCGGTTGTCGGTGAGCGTGCACTTCGACTGGCGGCTCGTGCCGTACGACCTGGCGGCGTCCCGCGCGCACGCCCGCGTGCTCAACCGCGCCGGGCTGCTGGACGACCAGGAGCTCGACCGTATGATCGGCGCGCTGGACGACCTGGAGCGCGCCTGCAAGGCCGGCGAGTTCCGGCCGACGGTCGCCGACGAGGACGTGCACACCGCGCTGGAGCGCGGCCTGCTGGAGCGGCTCGGCTCGCTCGGCGGCAAGCTGCGCGCCGGCCGCAGCCGCAACGACCAGATCGCCACCGACCTGCGCCTCTACCTGCGCGACCACGCGCGCACCGTCGTCTCCCGGCTGGTGGAGCTGGAGACGGCGCTGATGGAGCAGGCCGAGCAGCACGCCGACACGGCCGCGCCCGGCATGACGCACCTGCAGCACGCCCAGCCGGTGTCCTTCGGCCACCAGCTGCTCGCCCACGTCCACGCCTTCGCCCGTGACATCGACCGGATCACCGACTGGGACAAGCGCGCCGCGGTCTCGCCCCTCGGCGCGGGCGCGCTGGCCGGCTCGTCGCTGCCGCTCGACCCGCAGGCGGTGGCCGCCGAGCTGGGCTTCGACAGCGCGGCGCCCAACTCGATGGACGCCGTGTCCGACCGCGACTTCGCCGCCGAGTTCCTCTTCGACGCCGCCATGATCGGCGTGCACCTGTCCAGGCTCGGCGAGGAGATCGTCCTCTGGGCCTCGCAGGAGTTCCGCTGGATCGAGATGGACGACGCCTACTCCACCGGCTCGTCGATCATGCCGCAGAAGAAGAACCCCGACGTGGCCGAGCTGGCCCGCGGCAAGTCCGGGCGCCTCATCGGCAACCTCATGTCGCTGCTGACCACCCTCAAGGGCCTGCCGCTCACCTACAACCGCGACCTGCAGGAGGACAAGGAGCCGGTCTTCGACGCCGTCGACACCCTCCTGCTCGTCCTGCCCGCGATGGCCGGCCTCGTCGCCACCATGCGGGTCAACACCGCCCGGCTCCAGGCGTCGGCGCCCGACGGGTTCGCCCTGGCCACCGACCTCGCCGAGCTGCTCGTACGGCGTGGCGTCGCCTTCCGCGAGGCGCACGAGGCCGTCGGCCACCTGGTCGTCTACTGCCAGTCCTACGACAAGGACCTGGGCGACCTCACCGACGAGGAGCTGATCAAGGTGTCGGAGCACCTGACGCCCGACGTCCGCGACGTGCTCAACGTGCCCGGCGCGCTGGCCGCGCGCAAGGCGCACGGCGGCACCGCCCCCGACCGCGTGCGCGACCAGCTCTCCGCGCTGCGCGAGGCCGTCGACGCCCAGGCGGCGTGGGCGGCGGGCTCCTGACCTCCGCGCCGCTGCCGCGCTCGTTCTTCGACCGGCCGTCCCACGAGGTGGCGCCCGACCTGCTCGGGCGCGTCCTCGTCCACGGCGGCGCCGACGGAACGGTCGCGGTGCGGCTCACGGAGGTCGAGGCGTACGGCGGGCCGGGCGAGGACCCGGCCGCCCACACCTACCGGGGCAGGACGCCCCGCAACGCGGTGATGTTCGGGCCGCCGGGCCACCTGTACGTGTACTTCACCTACGGCATGCACTTCTGCGCCAACCTGGTGTGCCTGCCGGAGGGCCACGGGTCGGCCGTGCTGCTGCGCGCCGGGGAGATCGTGGCCGGGCACGAGCTGGCCCGGCTGCGGCGCTCCGGCAAAGGCCGCGCCCCCGCCGCGGCGCCACGCCGGGTCCCCGACCGCGACCTGGCCCGGGGCCCCGCGCGCCTGGCCACCGCCCTCGGCCTGCTGCGCGAGCACAACGGGCTCGACGCGATACGCGGGGGCGGGAGCGGCCACGCCGTCCCGGCCGGCCTGACCGGCGTGCCCGCCGGAGCCGCCGCCGTGCTGGAGGGAGCCCCGCCCGAGCCCGAGACGATCAGGTCAGGCCCGCGCACCGGGATCTCCACGGCCAAGGACACGCCGTGGAGGTTCTGGATCGACGGCGACCCGACCGTGTCGCCGTACCGGGCTCACGTGCCGCGCCGCCGCAGCGCCGCCGCCACCTCGGTGGGAGAGACGCCCAGCTCGTGAGCGCTGAAGAGGTGCAGATGGTCGCCGGTGTCGATCTCCAGCATCTCGCTGCGCAGGCCGTACCTGCGGCGCACGTCCACCTTGACGTCCCGGATGTCCTCCCACGGCACGTGCCGCCGCCCCGCGAACCCGTGCACCACCGTGATCCCGTCCTCCGCGACCGACAGCCGCACGGGGACGAGCACGTCCCGCAGCCCCATGGCGCCCACGAGAAGCGCCGCCGGCACCGCCAGGAGCACCCCGCGCAGGTCTCCGTTCAGGTACCAGAAGACGGCGAGACCCGCGCACCCCAGAGCCCCTAAGATCTTCGAAACGGCCAGCTCGCGACGGACCCTCCACATGGTTGCCGAGCGTATCCAAGTGGCGGGGTGAGGCCACGATCGGGCAGGCTGTAACCATCCACCGTCTATCGGAAAGCCAGCACCGTGACCGACATTCTGGACGAGCTCGAATGGCGCGACGTCCTCGCGCAGACCACCGACATCGCGGCCCTGCGCGAGTCGCTGTCGAAGGGTCCGATCACGGTCTATGCCGGCTTCGACCCGACCGCCCCGTCCCTGCACATGGGCAACCTGGCGACCTTGCTGATCCTCACCCGGTTCCAGCAGGCCGGCCACCGGCCGATCGGGCTGGTCGGCGGGGCGACGGGCCTGATCGGCGACCCCAGCGGCCGCAGCACCGAGCGGGTGCTCAACACCACCGAGGTCGTCGCCGAGTGGGTGAGCAAGATCCGGGTGCAGGTGGAGAAGTTCCTCTCCTTCGAGCCCGGCCCCACCGCCGCCGCGCTCGTCAGCAACCTCGACTGGACCGCCGAGCTGTCGGCCATCGACTTCCTGCGTGACGTCGGCAAGCATTTCCCGATCAACCGCATGCTGGCCCGCGACTCCGTGGCGAGCCGGCTCGGCGGCGACGGGCTCAGCTACACCGAGTTCAGCTACCAGATCCTGCAGTCCAACGACTACCTGGAGCTGTACCGCCGGCACGGCTGCACCCTGCAGGTCGGCGGCAGCGACCAGTGGGGCAACATCACCGCCGGCGTCGACCTGATCCGCCGCGTCGAGGGCGCCCACGTCCACGCGCTCACCGGCAAGCTCATCACCAAGGCCGACGGCACCAAGTTCGGCAAGACCGCGGGCGGCGCCGTGTGGCTCGACCCGGCGCTCACCTCGCCGTACGCCTTCTACCAGTACTGGCTCAACGCCGACGACCGCGACGTGGTCCGCCTGCTCAAGGTGTTCACCTTCCGCACGCGCGAGGAGATCGACGAGCTGGAGAAGTCCGTGGCCGATCGGCCGTTCGCCCGGGAGGCGCAGCGCACGCTGGCCGAGGACCTCACCACGATGGTCCACGGCGCCGACGAGCTCGCGGCGGTCGTCGCGGCGTCCAAGGCGCTGTTCGGCCAGGGCTCGCTGGAGGAGCTGCCCGCCGCGACGCTGGAGGCCGCGCTGGCCGAGGTGCCCAAGGCCGTCGTGCCGGCGCTCGGGGCGCCGCTGGTCGACCTCATGGCCGAGAGCGGGCTGGTGGAGTCCAAGTCCGCCGCCCGCCGTGCGGTCAAGGAGGGCGGGGCGTACCTCAACAACGTCAAGATCACCGACGAGTCGTACGTGCCGGCGGCCGAGGACCTGCTCCACGGGCGGTTCCTGGTGCTGCGGCGCGGCAAGAAGTCGGTCGGCGGCGTCGTCGTCGGCTGACGCACCCGTTCGTTCGCCGCGGGCCCTCTCCTCACGGGCAGGGCCCGCGCGCGTGCCCGGACTCGTGCGGTCAGCGCCGGGACCGGGTGAACAGTGCCACGGTCAGGCCCGGCAGCTCGGCCGAGTGCCAGGCCGACGCCCGCTCGAACCCGGCCTCCTCGACGGCCTTCACCCTCGGCAGCTTCCCGCCCGCCGCCTTGGCGCCGCGCCACACCACCCAGACGCGCCGCCGGTCCCGCAGCGCCCCGGCGACGTCCGAGCGCTCGGGGAACCCGAACCCGTCCGCCTGCGGGGCGTCGCCCAGCCGCAGCACGTCCGCCGCCGGACCCGAAGGCGCGTAGTAGTCGAAACCGGCGCGCACCGAGCTCTGCCCGAACACGATCGCGTCGCCCTCCCGCGCCGCGACCCGCCGGACCGCGCCCGGGAAGTCCTCGAACCTCCCGTTGGCGGAGCGCAGCTCCGTGTGCCGGTCCAGTCCCGCGACCGCCGTGACCGCCACCAGCAGGCAGCCCGCCGCCGCGGCCGCGACGGGAGGCCGGATCGCCGCCACGGCCAGCGCCGCCAGCAGTGCCAGGGCCGGGGACGTGACGAACAGGTACCGGTCCACGTACAACGGCGTGACCAGCAGCGACACGGTGAGCAGGAGCAGCGGCGGCGCCATGAGCCAGGCCGCCAGCGTCCCCGACCAGGCACGGTCACGCGGCCACAGTGCCGCCGCACCGGCGAGCGCCACGGCGAACAGGATCACCCCGGCCGTCTCCGCCCCCGCCACCATCTTGGGGAACTTCAGCAGCACCTCCGGCCCCCGCTCCTGGATCCAGCTCACCGCGTGTCGCTCGCCGTACCCGACCAGGCCGAGCACCAGCGCGGGAACGCAGCCGGCGACCGCCGCCGGCGCGGCCCGGGTCAGCAACTCACGCCGGGACACCGCCGCGAGCAGGACCGGCAGGTGCGCGGGCAACGTCAGCACCGCGAACAGGTGCGTCGAGCACACGAGCGCCACCGACACCCCGTACAGCACCCACCCGCCCCGGCGCGGCGTTCCCGTGAGGCGGTGGAGGGTCCACAGCGAGAACACCACGGCCGCGGCCGCGAACGCGTACGGCCGCGCGAACGCCCCGTAGTACGACACGGAGGGCAGCACGGCGAACACCGCCGCCGCCGTCACCCCGGCCCGGCCGCTGTGCAGCCGCCGCCCCAGGTCGGCGAGCAGGCCCGCGGCCACCCCGATCGCCAGCGCGGACGGCAGCCGGAGCCACAGCTCCGCCGTGCCCATCAGGGTCCAGAAGTGCATGAACAGGTAGTACGGCAGGAAATGCCCGTCGATGTGCCGGGCCAGCTCCCACAGTCCCGCCAGGGAGCGGGAGGCCGCGCTGATCGTGGCCAGCTCGTCGCCGTTCAGGGAGGACGTGCCGGATCCGCTGAGCGCCGCCACCCCGGCCACCACGCCCATCGCCCATGCCTTCCACCAGCGGGCACCGGAAACCGCCGGGGCATATGGGGGATTCGGGGCAAGGGTGGCGCTCGTCACCGGGGCAGAATACGCGCATAGGCTCGGAGGCATGCCTGAAGTGATCGTATTCGACCTGTACGGCGTGATCGCACGGACCCAGACCGAGGCGGCCAGGGAACGCCTGGTCGAGCTGGCCGGTGTGCCGGCGGAGCACTTCTGGCGGGCGTACTGGGCCTGCCGGCCCGCCTACGACGCGGGCCAGGAGGGCGTCGCGTACTGGGAGACGGTGGCCGGTCACCTGGGGACCCGGTTCGCCGACGTGCCGGCGCTGCTGCGGGCCGACCTGGAGAGCTGGTCCCAGGTCGACGAGGAGATGGTCGGGCTGGTGTGCGAGCTCGCCGACGGGGGGCGCAGGCTCGGGCTCCTGTCCAACATCATCGAGGACCTGGTGCCGGTGTGGGAGACGCGGCACGGGTCGTGGCTGGGGAGGTTCGCGGCGCTGACGTTCTCATGCCGGATCGGGGTGGCCAAGCCCGACCCGCGGGCGTACGAGATCTGCGCGGACAGGATGGGGGTGTCCCCGTCGGACGTGCTCTTCTTCGACGACAACGAGGCGAACGTGGTGGCGGCGCGCGAGGCCGGTATGGCGGCGGAGCTGTTCGTCTCCGCGGACCAGGTACGCTCCCTGACGGCGCGCTCCTGACCCCCGTGGCTGTGCCGGCGCAGGTCAGAGCCGGTACGGCGGCCAGGAGGCGCGCCGGGGCGCGGCGAGATTTGACGAGTGGTGGATGTCGACCTAGTCTTTGTCTTCGCCCGGGAGTGAGCCGGACGCCAGATGGCGGCCGGGCCCCAGGCAAAACCCTTCAAAGCGAGCCACTCGGCCGGCGTGACATGTCACGTGCGGTCCGGGTCGTTCTGGGTGCGTCCACATCACTGGAAAACCGGTTGATTCGACACGGCCAGAGTGACACGGTAAGTTAGACGGGTTGCCCCAGAGACGGGGCGGCGAAACTTAGCAGGACATCACGATCTGGAGTTTGACACCGGATCGGAAAGCCTGATAAGATAGCGATACGGAGTTTGTGCCTCTCGCAGTTCTGGGGAGTACGCGTCCGTTTCTTGAGAACTCAACAGTGTGTTAAAAGCCAGTGCATGATGCACAACCCCGTCATTTCGGTGACGGATTCCTTTTTT